>CAUQQF010000001.1:0-155506 GCA_963520375.1 uncultured Flavobacteriaceae bacterium
CGAAAATCATAGTGTGTGGGTAATATATGATGACCTTTATACCGAATTGGTAGCTGATACCTTTGACGAATTTATTGAAAAAGCAACTTTCCAAAGACAATGGGATTTTAAATAAAAATATAACATACATTCTAAATAATTTTGTATATGCAAAAAGTTCCTACCTATCTAAGCAAAAACGCTTGTAATGTAAAATCAGGCGATTATCTCTCAGTAGATATCCAATCCAAAAATGGAAATTCACTCTTTGAAGTGTATTATTATGGCGATTTATTTGAAGTAAAAGGGAAAAAATTGCCTTTTATTGTAGATAATGAGGCTGAAATTCCTTGTAAAATAGTAGCCAAAGATACAGAAACAGGCGAAGAAATATTGCTTTTTGACGGCTACCGACACGGCTATAATGCAATGTTTTGTGAGGAATTTGACCCAGAAGAAGTTGAAAAACGAACTTTGGTAAAATACGATATTGCTCCTTGCAAAATTCATATAGATTTTGGATATTCTATTGATTACGAAGAAGAAAAAGAAGATTATGAAGTAGACGAAGAAGATAGAGTAACCCTTATCAATGGAGAAAATATCCCTTGGGAAGAAGTGAAAAGAAATGGCTTTGACTATATCTCTATTGTCTGTGAAACTGAAAATGGAGAAAAGGCGGAGATTGTATCCTTAGAATTGGCTTAAAGAATTTATACTTCTCTCCACCGAAGCCAAATTATTCATATCTTTGCGAAAATTTAAAAACAAAAAAAGCAATGCACAAAGCAGGTTTTGTCAATATAGTAGGAAAACCCAATGCTGGGAAGTCTACCCTTCTGAATCAGCTCATGGGAGAGAAATTAGCCATCGTTACCCAAAAGGCACAGACTACCAGACACCGTATTTTCGGGATTTATAACGAGGATGATGTCCAGATTGTCTTTTCGGACACACCTGGCGTTCTTGACCCTAAATATGAACTACAAGAAAAAATGATGGGCTTCGTGAAAGAAAGCCTCCAAGATGCGGATGTATTTCTTTTCATTGTAGATATATCAGACAAAAGCGAGCCTTCGGAGTTTCTCATCGAGAAGTTAAATAAAATTCCGATTCCTGTGCTGCTGCTCATCAACAAAATAGATAAAAGCAACCAAAAGGAAATGGAGGCTGCTGTGGAACACTGGCACAATCTCCTTCCAAAGGCAGAAATCCTACCGATTTCGGCGCTAAATGCTTACAATACGGAATATATCCTCCCGAAACTAAAATCTTTACTTCCAGAGAACCCGCCATACTATGACAAAGACCAGTTTACGGACAAATCGGAAAGATTTTTTGTCAATGAAACGGTGCGCGAGAAAATTTTGCTTAACTATGAAAAGGAAATTCCTTACTCCGTAGAGGTGGTTACTGAACTTTTCAAAGAAAAGGAAGGAATTATCTTCATAGACAGCATCATCTATGTGGAGCGAGAAACCCAAAAGGGAATTTTGATAGGCCACAAAGGTGAGGCGATTAAAAAAGTCGGCACAGAAGCAAGGCTTGACTTGGAGAAATTCTTTGCAAAGAAAATCCATCTCAATCTCTTTGTGAAAGTAAAAAAAGACTGGAGAAAAAACGAAAAAGACCTCAAGAATTTCGGATACAGATAGCAGAAGATGATAAAAATCCTTGACCAAGATTTCACCGAACTCAATTTTTTTATAAAACACCAAAATCCCAGCAAAATTTTCATCTTGGTGGATGAAAACACGCATGAATGCTGTCTCCCTACCCTCTTGGGCAATTTAGAAACCACCGCACCCTTTGAGATTATAGAGATAGAGGAAGGAGAAGAGAGCAAGAATATAAACACCGCCGTGCAGCTTTGGGAAATCCTTACGGAATTCAGCGCTGATAAGCATAGTCTACTCATCTGCCTTGGTGGTGGCGTTGTCACGGATATTGGCGGTTTTGTGGCTTCCACTTACAAAAGAGGAATTCCTTTTATCTACCTTCCTACCACTCTGCTGGCAATGGCAGATGCTGCTGTGGGAGGAAAAACTGGCATAGACCATTTGTTTTTTAAAAATCTAATAGGAACTTTTGCAGAACCAAAACAAATTTTCCTTTTTGCTGATTATCTCCGTACACTGCCCTTTCCGCAGCTGAAATCTGGCTTTGCGGAGATGCTGAAACATGGCCTTATCGCTGATGGAGAGCATTGGCTTGAGCTGATTTCCATTGAAAATGAACTTTCCGCAGAGAAAATCGCACCATATCTATTACAAAGTGCCAAGATTAAACAAAAAATCGTGCAGGAAGACTTCCATGAAAAGCATATCCGAAAAATTCTAAACTTCGGGCATACAGTAGGACACTCCATAGAAAGCCTTTTTTTGAGAGAGGGAACTCCTCTGCTGCACGGCGAAGCTGTCGCACTCGGGATGATTTGCGAAACTTATATTTCCTATTTGCAGCAACTGATTTCTCTGGACACAGCGCACCATATTATAGAAAATCTTGTGCGATTTTTCCCGCCTGTGGATATTTCTAATTTCAGTGATGAGGAAATCATTACGCTGATGTATCAGGACAAAAAAAATCAGCATGGAAACATTAGTTTCTCACTGATAGAAGGCATCGGCAAGGGAAATTATAACCAAAATGTTCCGCTGGAAAATATTATTTCTGCGCTGGATTTCTACCGAAACGGATTATAAAAAACAAGATAGTTTAACATAAAATTAAACTATCTTTATTTTTTTACATAACAGCCGTAAAAGCAGCTGTAAATCCAAAAATAATACCTGGTGTATTCGCCACAATTATAGGCCAATCTTTTTTAGGTTTCAGAAATCCATAACCTACCCACAGTGTGCAGTTAATCCCTGCCACCAATGGCTGAATAAAATCTCCCTTCATTCCTTGTAGATTGGATGTAATCTGCGGAATATAAGACACATACATAAGCATTGCTGTTCCTGTAGCTACCCATCCTAAAATATTTAAGAATTTTTCCATAATATTTAAAATTTAATTGTTGATTTTTATTTATCCAAAATTATAAAAAAATTTTTCTGGGCAAATGATGAAAAAAGCGGAGATTTATAGCCTCCGCTATTTTAAACTATTAATTCCAAAAATACAGTCACGAAAATATTTATCGATATGAGAATACAAAAAAATTTAAAATCCTCCCACAATAGAATAAACAAACTTCCCAAATGCAATAACAATTAAAAAACCATTCGCAACAATAAGCGGCCAGTCTTTTTGGGGTTTAGAAAAACCATAACCTACCCACAATATATTACCTATGAATACGATTATTTGGAGCAATGAAATAAATTCATAATTATCAGATATCATCCAATAAATGAGTATTACTTCCGTCAATATTACAACCGCTGCCGCCATCCATCCCAAGGTGTTAAAATGCTTCTCCATGTTTTCGTATGTTTAATGTTTTTGTATATTTAATCTAATTTTTTTCTTCCTTATACACTACTTTTCCATTGATAGAAAGTGTGCCTTCCTTGTCATCATACAAGTATTCACCTTTTTCGTAGAGATTTTCTGACTTTTTGTCTAAAATAACCGAACCTTCTTTGTTAGGAAGAACAACCTCAGCTTTGGATTCATCTTTATTAAACAAAACAAATGCACTGATGACTTCATCGCCTTGTTTCACTTCGATAGGATCTAGTCTGACACCAGCCTCCCAAAGCTGCACACAAGTCTGCTGTAGCTCACTCCACGAAAACCCTGCCGAAGTGATGCACCCATGTTCATCTCTATCTGCACCGACCAACGGCTCTTGAGTTTCTTCTGTATTTACTTTTTCTTCTTTCACTTCTTCCTTTTTTGGGCTGTTGCAAGAAAGCATTGACAACACTATTCCTGATAAAATTACTGCTTTTTTCATATTTTTCAATTTTGATATCCAAATTTAGTTATTGTTATTATTACTTCCTCCAAAAGTAAAATTAAAACTAAGCCCTGCCCTTAGAGTGGATAATGGATAAGCGGTAGAAATCTTATACTTGGTTACCAGCTGGTTATAGAAGAATTTTACTTGGAAATTTTGTGAAAAACTATAATCTGCCGAGAAATTTATTCCCAAAACTCTCTGCCCTCCAGTCACTTGTGAATCTTGAGCTAAGATATTGGTTATTCGGGTTTTATTATCTCTTAATGAAAAATCAAATTTAAGATTCAAATCACTCTTTATCGTTCTTTGTTTTCCTCTGAACTTCATCTTAAATTTCAAATCTTTAAAAATATACCCAAATCCTACAATATACTCAGAACCAGAGTCTTCCGAAAGCGTATAATTCTGAAGTCCCAGTACATAGGCTCTATTCTTGTTATACATCGCTCTGAACTGCATATTATTCCTCATGGTAACATCAGCCCCAATAAGCGGCGAAAACTCCTCCACATAGCCCACCTGAGAGAATACATATGGATTTAGGAAGTTGCCGTTTCTATCCTTATCTGGCGAAGGCAGCGGTGTGTTTTTGCTCACTTCATAGTTATAATAATCTGAGCTGGACTGTATCCCTGCCACGGTATATGTAGCCTTATAGCCATGTAACACATCTATTTTAGAGAAATGTCTATTGAGGAATGGAATATTTTTCAATCCTGAATAAATAATCTGCCAGTTAGGAAGCGGGAATTTGGATTTCGTAGGGTTTTCTTTGCTCAGATTTTTACCTCCAACCGCCGCCTTGAATGCAGGAATTAAGATGTATGAATTTCCTAAACCATAGCCTTCTACAAAACCATCAGCCCCCAAAATTCCAGGCATACTTCTAGACAAAACTCGTGCATTTTCTACCATATTCATATAAAGCTGTCCACCATCTTTGAAAGAAGTCCCCATCAATATATCCGTATGAGAGAAAGCTATAATCTCGTTCGCAAAAGACAATCTATTGTTTGTCAATACATTATACCCACTATGAGTCAATGAACTTGAATAATTTTTAAGGAAATTTAGGTCTATCTTCAAATCATTCATCGGCTGGATTTGGATGCTTCCTGTAATCGCCTTAGTCTGCATCTGCACATAGGATTCCGTCATCAAATCCGAACCTGTCACCCAGCCGCGCTCTATCATCACCCTACGAATATCGGCCTGAGAACCTAGCAAGAATCCATATGTAGGCCCTCCTATCCCCTGTCCATATCCATAGAAATTAGGAGACGAAAGTATCCCTGGGAGAGAGGTTCCATTGGTTTCATTATAATTAAAATCCACCTGCTTGAGCGAAGAAGTGATTCCATAAAGAACAGCCTGTAATGGAGTCAGCTTATTTTTCAGTGTAGTGACTCTATTTTCGCTATTTTTCCTAGTGGCTGTCTCTGCATTGGTTTTATCCATTGCCTCTAACTCTGCTCTTCTCAGCTGCATCGTATTCTCTAGCTTTTGGAAATACTTAAACTTAGAGAATAAACTCGGAATGTCCACAGAAGCCGCAACCACGGTATTATTATTATTTTGGGCTAAATTCCCTAAATCCTGCTGAGAAAGAACTGTGGAACGAGCTGACCAGTTATACTGGAAACCATATCCCACCTCTGCATTGATGAAGTCCAAATATGGGAAATGCTCAAACGGCAACTTATAGTTAAGCTGCACCTTGTGATTATACAAAACAGGTCTTCCCGCACGGAACAAATCCCTAAAAATAGAGCGGTTATTCATTCCATTTACAGAAATATGGTCATTGAGCGTTCGGGTATAGGAATTGATATCCAATTTCAGGGATTTAGTAAAATTAAATCCAAGATTATACTGCCATCCGAAATAGAAGGTTCTTCCCTTTATCATTTGGAAATCATCCCCTGGAGTACCTGTCAACAGTGCATCTATGTTTCTATACTGAAGCTCACTGTATGTTCTGTCCAGTTCCGCTCTGAAAGACAATCGAGTAGGAATTGGGTTAAAATTAACTTCTTTTATCCAGTTTAAATATTTAGCTGCTTTGGATGTGTCGCTTATCAACTTATTAAACGGCCGTATCACCCAAGGTTTAAAATTAAAATTATAATCCAAATACCCCTTGAAATACTGGCGATAATTTCTAGTCGTATAGACATCTCTATAAAAATCATCATTATAAACAGCCGTAAGGGAAAGATTTTCTACATCGTAGAATTTGGATTTCTTCTCAGAGTTCATTCTCTGTTTTTGCATATTGACCACGCCTATACTTCTCTGCTGAGAGTAGGTTCTCACTATTTTTTTCAGCTGGTCTCTTATCGGGCTGTTTTTCAGCTCTACATCATTATCCAGCGGATTATATTTAGGGTCTTCTATGCTCTGTGTATAAGAGTAGTTAAACGGAATTTTCATTCCTATTTTCTCTGGTAAGAATTTGTCCAAATTCACCGTCGTACTAATATGTAAGGCAGAATTTTCTGTCTGTGACCTTTCTGATGGTTTTTGGACAATACTCCCAAAACCAACTGTAGATACAGACCCACTGGCATTAACCGTCGCAAAATCACCCAAATTGAAAGTCAAATTGGCATTTGCTGCATACCCTCCTTGGTTTTTAATTCCAGAAGCACGGATTTCATTTATCCAAAGTAAAATATCTTTGGACACGCTAGATGCATCTTGGTTTCTTACCCCCAATACTATAGTACTAATATTCCCTATACTTGGGCGACCTTTTACATAAATCTTTTTATTGGCATTACCATAACCTCCATCTGTATATCTAGTATCAGAAGGAGCTCCATTTTTATCTCTTCTTCCTTTAATAGCCGTTAGTTCCGTTAATTCCAGACTTACCATATTTTCCGAAGGCCAGATTTCATAAGGTGTTCTGCTGTTAGAAGAAGTATATTTAAGGGAAGCCTCGTATTCATAGTAGTTATCCGTAGCATCACTACCGAAACGGATAAAGAACTTGGTTTTATCATCCAGAGCCGTAGAGGTCAGATTTTTCAAGTCTTGAGCATGAACAAACATTTCCAACTTTTCATACCTACGCAAATCTAGTGTGGTGTTCTTAAACACCCCACGAGCATCATTACTCAGACCTGTTACTTTCATGTAGAGAGAGCCTTCATTTTGTCTCTGTGTACCAGCCGTTCCGCTCAAAACCTCTCGGTCTATCCCTGGAGGCAGTACATAAGGAGGCGTTCCCTGTCCGTTCTCTTCCAAGTTTACACTTCCTATCTCTAGATTATCCGTATTTACCGTTCCAAAACCTTCATTGGTGGTAGCATCTACAGCGAGTGGTTTGGTATATCTTCTCCAATCAGAACGAACCAAATCCAAGCTACCAAATCTAAGCGTAGTAGTCTCATCAAAACCTGTAAGAACCATTCTCACGAAACGAACATTGTTCAGCACATCTGTACTGCGCTCTCCTGCTGTGGTATCAAACTGGCTTACTGGAATACGGAAAAGATACCATTTATTAGTTCCAGACCTTCCGTCTTGGAATCTTGTGGAAACCTCCTTTACATCCACTATATTATTTTGCCCTAAAACCAAACTCGCTCTATCCAGCTTTACTGTATATTGGTTATAGCTTTCGTTTTGGTCAAGGTTAAAATCTCTATTTACATCCTCTGCATCAGGAGTTTGCGTAGCAACTTCTAATGAATTAGCTTCTGAGTTTCCATCTGGATTTCGGAAATATCTGTATCGTTCCACCAGCGAGCCTGCTTGTGCGCCTTGGAATTTATTAGACAAAGGAAATACGAAGTCATCAGACGCAGGGTCTACAGCATTAGTCACAGGATTTACAAACGAAGTCCCGAATTTCGCTGCTTCCGACTGATTATCAAGTCCATCATACCCTAAATCCTGCGTAGACCGCTCCGCTCCCTCTGATGAGAATGCATAGAGCACTGGTGCTTGTTTAGGTTGATTTCCCCAGTTGGTAGTTGTAACATTCGCTGGATCTGAGGTGGTAGGAAGTCCGTTTTCGTATTGTAGAACTCCATCTTTTAGAACATCCTCAGAAACATTCCCAAGATGTAATAATAACTTAGGATTTGTCCCCAAAGTTCCACCATCTGCATACGGATCCATCATCCAGAACTCTACATATTCTATATTAGAATTTACAAAGTTAGAAACAGAAATTGACCGCATAAGTCCTCCCCATCTGTCTTGTGTAGTTTCTGATGGATTAAAGTTATATGGCCCTCTTTCTGTCGGATAGTATGAAATATCAAAAGTATTCAGGAAACTTTCTTCTCCTGCTACATAGTCTTTTATGGTGTATAATTCTCCCTGATGCACTCTTCGTGAGGCGTGGTTGGACAAGCTCTGTGCACTTACTCCATTAGGTGCAGACCCGCCTACTCCATAGAACCTAGGGTCTATATTATACCAAGAAATAAGCCCCCTTCCGTAGCCATAGGTCAAGTTATTACTTAAACCAGCTGTATTAAATACAGGGTCGCTGGTATTTTGCTCTGGTTTAGAAGCCAAACTCCACATAGAAGGCTCTTTCAAAGAAATACGAGAAGTAGCCTGCTCAAAATCATCTATATAAGATTGATTTTGCATATTGCTGTTTTCACCTGGGATAAGGTAAGCCGCCTCTGCTCGGAAACTGATATTAGATTTTGTATCTGTGCTAATGAGCGGGATTTTGTTTGTCAATCTCGTAAGGAACGGAGCCTCGTTATTATAGGCTATATTCATCCCGAGCATGGTGTTATTCACTGCTTCCTGCCCGAGCTGGACTTTATGGGTCAAAGGTGTTTCTCTGTAATTAACCATCGTGGCTCCGATGAGGAAATTATCACTGATTTTCCTTTCTAAATTAAGCCCAATGAACCTTTTTTTCTGTGTATTAAATGCCAACTGGTTTTCCAGGCTCACACTGATAGCCTGCCCAGATTGTTTAATCATTTCATTGATAATCGTGACCGTTCCCAGCAAATAGTCCACCGTATAGTCCACTCCTTCCACAAGTTCTACGCCGTTAGAAGTTACTTTCACCGAGCCTTTCGGAATATTCACCGCACCGAGTGCTATTCCCTGAGCTCCAGAGCCTTTGAATCTCCCTTCTAATGTATATCTCTGAGCCAAATTAGCCTGTGTAGCGACAGATTTCAGCTGTGTATATAAGTCAGAAAAGACAAATTTAGGGTCGTGTCCCCCCAAAACATTTTCTATATACTTACCAAACGGCTGTGTTTTAGTAAATATCAGTTTACCATTATTCTCATCAATGGTCAGCCCTGGAACAAAGTCAAACTGTCCATCCCCATCCTGCTGTAAGTCTCCATTAGAATTTAGTCTATCCCAGTTGAACAATTTCAGCAAGTTAATATCCTGAACGCCCGTTCCTGGTAGATAGCTGACCTTACCATTTGATGGGTCACGATAGTAAACATTCATAAAGAAATCCTGAGAAGAAATCTGCGTTCCATCCAGAGGATAAATGTTCTTCATCATGAGATCCCACATAGGCGATGTGGTTTTGGTAACGGTATTGGGTTTAAGCAATTTCGTTATCAATACAGAGGAATTATCCTCTGAAAACTCCCCTACTTTATATACTTTAGAGTCATCTCCATTTATGGTATATGAGAAAGATACCGCAAGGAGTTGATTATCATTTAGCCTTTGATTTAGGGAAATATATCCCAGCTGTGGATGATACCTAAACTCGCTTTCGCTAAGTTTTCTGGCTCTTCTATTAAAAATAAAATTCTCCCCCTCCTGATATGGCTGGTTGGTTCCAGTAGAAGCATCATATAGAGATTGGTTTTTAATGGCATTATACGCTGTGGTTACATCACGGATTCCTGTCAAATTAGAAACATCACGATAAACACTATTCACCGAGTTATCAGGATAAACCGTAGGCGCTCCTTCCCCTAAGTCTCTGACTCCCACTATGGTTTTCTGCGACTGAAGGTCACCAGACCCTTGGTCCAGCACCCATACTTCTATCCTGTTAATTGCTATTTTAGAATTGATAAGAGGATATTGTAACAATGCTCCATCATAGTGGTTATTAAAATACTGCCCAATGAAAAAGTGCTGATTATCCTCATAATCTACAGCATTGATTTTAAAGCTCTTAGAAGCGCCTCCATTTTGTGCAACTACGGTCTGCACCTCGCCCTGCTGTTGTGAAAATACAAGTGTCCCTGTAGTTTTTCCTAGCTGAAACTCTGTTTTTATCCCAAAAAGAGACTCTGAACCTCTAATCAAACTCGTGGAAAGCGGCATGTTGATATTCCCAACCTCCACTTTTTTGATGATTCTATCCTCGCCATCATCTCTGCTTCTGTCATTTAGCTTTTTAGATAGTTTATCTTGGGCATCTTTCCAAGAACTTCCCGTTCCTGTCCAGACAAGATTTACTTTATTTTCAAAAGCAAAACCACTCTGGGTATCATAGTTGGCTCTCAGCTGTAAGTTTTCCCCTACTTTCCCTACTATTCCTACATTTATCCTCTGCTGAACATCTATCGTAAAGGATTTTCTGTTATTGGGAAGTATAAGCGGATTATCTATTTTTTGATGTAAAATACCAAGGTCAAAAGTAGCATACCCCTGTGGAATAAGCTCTATCTTGTTCCCTCCAAAAATAGTTTCAAAAATTCGGTTTCTAATCGTAATATTCGGCAAAAGCGATTTTTTCTTCGCTTCTTCCTCCTTGTCGCCTATCTGCGCATATGTCCCTTCGCCAGCCTTCTGACGAAAAAATTCACGGATATTTTTATTCTGTAAATATTGTGAATACTGCAAAGGCGTCATCGTAAGCGGCTCTCCTACCACCAGATTCCCAATCTTGGGATATAGATAATACATCCCTGTTTTAATGTCATAAAACGCCTCATAACGAGTGGGATTAGGAATTGTAAATTCCTTATTCTCTATGGTTTCTTTTTCTGTTTGAGCCCATACATTATCACTGAATAATGAAAGGAAAAATAAAGGAGCTGCCTTTAGTATAGTAGCTTTTTTCACGAAATCTGCCTTATATATTTTTTAAAACTTGTTTTACCAACTCTTCTACACTCGCTTCTGGATTTTGTTTCAAAATCTTGTCCGCTATTTTCTCACTGGTTTTTCTTGGAATACCTAACACCTCTAATGCTGATAACGCTTCTTCTTTTATTTTATTATCAAGAATCGCTGTGCTGCCCGCTCCTAAACCATCAAATTTCTGAACTTTATCTCTCAAATCTATGATGATTCTCTCTGCGGTCTTTGCGCCTATTCCTTTAACTTTTTGAAGAATTCCGCTGTTGCCAGACAAAATAGCTTGGGCAATATCCGAAAGCTCTAATGACGAAAGCAAAATCATCGCCGACACTGCCCCCACGCCATTTACACTAATGAGAAGATTAAACATCTCTCTCTCCTCTTTATCAAAAAAACCAAAAAGCAAATGGGCATCTTCACGGATAATCTGCTGAGTGTATATTGTAGATTCTTTTCCTAAATGCAGTTTTTGTGATGTCTGCACACTAATCCCCACATAATAGCCCACACCGCCAACATCCATTACGGCATAAGTAGGAGTTAGTTCACTGACAACACCTCTAAGATAAAAAATCATTTGTATTTTTTTTAAAATTCCTACAAAGTTACAAAATAAATTTAATTTTCTTCCTGATAATAAACCTTATAGAATTTCCCTTTTTCATCCTCGCCCTGCTCTATTTTTCTACGGTCACCATGCACATAGATATGGAAATTTTTATCCAGTTTTATTACAGATTTATAGTTTCTAGCTTGCTTCTTTACGGCCGCTTCAGAAATAGGAAATTCCTCTGCGATATCCACCTGAAATTCCTGCTCATATTCGGTTTTATAATTAGAAAAACTCTCTATTACATTCTTATCCTGCAAAACCTCACTAGTAAATTCATCAAAATCAAATCGCTCTTTTTCTTTGAAAAAATTGATTGTTTTGTTCAAGAAATCGGCTTGGTCAGCCTTCGAAACCTCGAATTCCTGCGGAAGCTGATTCGTTATATAGTTTTTATAAAGGCTCAGCGTGCTCTCCGTGCTGAAATACTCATCATTTCTCTGGCGGATGTGCAGGAACTTATCAAACCAATATTCAGAATCTCCATTTTTATTATTATCAAAAGCCTTCACCACAAAGCCCTCTTCCTTCTGAATGTTGTAAATCATACAACCTTTGTCTATTTTACTAAGATTAAACCCAAAATCCTTATTCACTTGGAAATTTTCATCTTCTGCCAGCACTTTCAAAAAAGTATCTTTTTTCTCCATTTTAAAAATCCCCAAAGAGTCCATTTTATCGCCGTTTTCCGAATCATCTTCAAAATAAACCACACAGCACTCCCCAGACAAAACTCTCGGATTATCAGTGATTTCGTAGAGATACTTAGCTATTTTTCGGGAATGTTCATGAAACCAGTCTTTATCCTCAAAAATCTCCAAAACATAGGTGTAAAGCTCATTGTTTTCTATATTAGATTCATGATAAAACTGAAATTTTTCTTCTGATTTAAAGGATTTTATGAAAAAATCTGATAAAAATTCTCTCATATCCTCCTCCAAAATCAGTTCGCCCTCCGAAAGAAAAAGCCCCTCTTGATTGATTTTATTCCCTACTCTATGGATAGATATTTTTGTAAACATTTTTTTATTTTATTTTCTACAAAAATATGATTTTTAATTTATCATCCGTGCTAAATTTAAAGTTTCTCATTTGCCTTATTTTTTATATTTTTGAAGCATGAATAAACAGGTAAAATTTGAAGATTTAGGGCTGATAGACTACCAAAAAGCGTGGGATTATCAGGGAGAACTAATGCAAAAAATCATTGATATCAAACTAAAAAACCGAGAACTCCCCACTGAAAACCAAATCATTACACCCAATTTCTTTTTATTTGTAGAGCATCCTCACATCTACACTTTGGGCAAAAGCGGCGATGAAAGCAATATGCTCATCAACACAGAAAAACTAAAACAGATAAACGCCGATTTTGTGAAAACCAATCGTGGCGGAGATATTACTTACCACGGATTTGGGCAGATAGTAGGCTATCCTATTTTGGATTTAGAAAATTTCGTAACGGATATTCACCTGTATATGAGAAACTTAGAGGAAGTAATTATAAGAACTATGGCTGACTATGGGCTCCATGGCGACCGCTCAAAAGGCGAAACTGGCGTTTGGCTGGATGTAGGAAAGCCCTATGCTAGGAAAATCTGCGCCATGGGTGTAAAGGCTTCCCGATGGGTAACCATGCATGGCTTCGCTTTTAATGTCAATACCGACATGAAATATTTTGACTACATTATCCCCTGTGGAATAAAGGGCAAACAAGTCGCTTCCCTAGAGCAAGAACTAGGACAAAAAGTCAATATAGATGAAGTGAAAGATAAAATAAAAAAACATTTCTGCGAAGTATTTGATTGTCAATTTATCTAAAAAATAACAAAAAAAGACCGAAAAATATTTCGGTCTCTCTTGTTTAACTATGAAATTGTTTTAAAAATTATATGCGTATCCTAAATTGATAGAGCCAGCATTTGCATTATTTCTAGTAAATCCTTTGTAAGAGAAATATAAGTCATGTCTCTTATCAAAAGAATACCCTAACTTAGGCTGGTAATAGAAAGAACCATTTTCATTTTTTAAATCTTTTTCAGTAAAAAATGCATAACCTAAATCTGCTCCTAAGAAAACATTAGAATCACCTAAAATAAATTCTGCTGTAGCAGCCACTGGAATTACTCCAACATCAGGCACCTTAACATCTCTTTTACCAAGTATCCCAAGGTCATATGTTGTCTTTTTACCAAAATAGTGAGAATATCCTGTAGCAACCCCTAATCTGAAGTTCTCCGCCAATGGATAAAGGTATGCTAAATCTACACCTGCTGTAAAAGTAGTAAATTTACCAAAATCTCCAACTGGTATACCTGCATTTACACCTAATCTAATTCCAGATTCAGTTTTTTGAGCATTCATTAATCCAAAAAGTGCTAAAGCACCTGTTAAAAACAACTTTTTCATTTTTACAATATTTAATTAGTTATTGATGTTTTATTCTATACAAAACAAATGCCAAACTCCTTTTTTAAAGGAAAAAGCCCTTAAATAAAGGAAAAAAGACACTTTTAAACTCTTATCCGTTTATTATTTTTTTCATTTCAGCGATGGTTTCTGCTGGTTTTCCATTAAAAATCCCAGACCCAGAAACTATAATATCCGCTCCAGCCTCGGCAACTTCCTGAATATTATTAAGTTTTATTCCGCCATCTACTTCTATCTCTATATGATTATAGCCTTTTTCCATAATCATTCGTTTTAGTCTTTTTATTTTACTTAATGCATTAGGGATAAAAGACTGCCCACCAAACCCTGGGTTTACAGACATTATCAACACCAAATCAATTTCTTCCAATACTTCTTCTATAACGCTTAAACTCGTGTGAGGATTTAGAGCCACACCACTTTTACAACCTAAGCTTCTGATATGCTGTAATGTTCGGTGAAGATGCGTACAGACCTCAGCATGAACGGTGAGATAATCCGCTCCCGCCTTTACAAAATCATCCACATATCGCTCTGGTTTTTCTATCATAAGATGAACATCACAGGGAATAGAAGAATTTTTCTTAATCACTTCCACTACGGGAATTCCTATGGTAATATTTGGGACAAAATGTCCATCCATCACATCTATATGCAGAAGGTCTGCACCAGCACTTTCCAGCATATGGATATCTCTGCTCAGATTACAAAAATCTGCAGACAGCAGAGATGGCGATATTTTTTTCTCTTTTTTCATGGTTTATTTTTTTAGTGATTTATTCCTTTATGAATTCCTTCTATGAATCTTATAGAGCCAGATTTAGCGCTGATAACTACACTTTTAGTAGTAATAGTTCCGTTTTCATGGAATTTAACTCCGTCCAGATAACCTCCAGTTGTGATTCCTGTTGCGGAAAAGACAGCATTTTCAGACTTTATCAATGTTTCTAAATGTATGACTTCACTGATGTCAATATTTTCCTTTTTCAAATTGGCTATTTCAGATTCCAGCTGTGGTGCTCTCATTCCCTGCATTCCGCCGTTAAGGGCTTTCACTGCACACGCCGCCAAAACTCCCTCTGGCGTTCCGCCTATTCCCATCAATACATCCACACCTGTGTCTGGCATTGCCGCTAAAAGCGCCCCTAAAACATCTCCATCTGTATGCAGTGTAATCCTTGCACCTGCTTTTCTAATCTCCTCTATCATAGCCTTGTGCCGAGGTTTATCCAAGATATAAACCATCAGATCATTTACTTTTTTGCCTTCTGCTTCGGCTATTCTATTAAGGTTTTCTGTAACAGACAGGGTAATATCTATAGCATCTTTAGCCTTCTCTCCTACCACCAGTTTATTCATATAAAAGGAACTCCCTGGATTCCACATACTTCCTTGGTCAGAAGCGGCTATTGTAGCAATGGCATTAGGTCTTCCAAGGGCAAGAAGATTAGTCCCCTCCACTGGATCTACAGCGATATCCACACGAGGGCCATTTCCATTTCCCACCGTTTCGCCGTTGTAGAGCATGGGCGCATCATCTTTTTCTCCCTCGCCAATGATGATAGTTCCATGAACATCAATATACCGAAGAGATTCACGCATCCCATCCACTGCCGCTTTGTCTCCTCCATTCTTGTCTCCTGTTCCTATAAAAGCTGCCGCAGAAAGAGCCGCAGACTCGGTAACTCTCACGAGTTCCATCGCGATGTTATAATCTAATTTTGACATTGTTATTAGTTTTGGTGTTAAAAATACAAAAAATATCTGGCTGCAAAAAAGTTTACAGCCAGATTTATTATTTTCTTAGGATGAAGCTAATTTTAGCACGATAACTCCGCCTATGATGAGCAATATGCCTAGTGTTCGCATGAATGTAAGAGCATCATTATAAAACACTACTCCCACTACGAACGCTCCTACTGCTCCTATGCCAGTCCAAACACCATAGGCTGTACCCATAGGAATTGTTTTCTGTGCCACCCAAAGTAGAGCACTACTCACTCCCATACATACTACCGCTATGGTCATTCCCTGCCAGCGGAAGTTTTCATTTCCAGCCAGTTTTAGACCGATAGGCCAGCCGATTTCGAAAAGTCCTGCTAAAATCAAATACATCCAAGCCATTATTTCAAGCTTTGTCTAACATATTCTAACTGATTAGCAGACAATAGTTTATTAGATTTATCTACGATAAAATCAGCATATTCTTTCACGAAAACTTTCCCTGGAGCTCTGAAATCAAACTGTTCTGGTTTTTCTTTGAAAAATTCTCTGTGAACTCTTGTCCAAACCAATCTACCATCAGTATCGATATTTACTTTCGTAACACCTAATTTCACAGCTCTTGCAAATTCATCAGCATTCACACCTTGTGCAGAAGGGTCCATAGCACCACCAGCTGCATTGATTCTTTCTACTTCCGCTCTTGGAACAGAACTAGAACCGTGCATTACCAAAGGAAAACCTGGAAGCTGTCTTTGGATTTCTTCAATTCTGTCAAAGTGAAGCCCTTGCTTTCCTGAAAACTTATAAGCTCCGTGGCTGGTTCCGATAGCAACAGCTAAAGAGTCACAACCTGTAAGCTCTACGAATTTCTTAGCTTCTAGTGGGTCTGTAAGCATCGCGTGTTTTTCATCAACTTGGATATCTTCTTCCACACCTCCTAGCATTCCTAATTCAGACTCTACGCTGATTCCTTTAGCGTGAGCTCTTTCCACTACTCTTTTCGTGATTTCTACATTTTTCTCAAAAGACTCGTGAGATGCATCAATCATCACTGAGCTGTAAAATCCTGAATCTATACAATTGTAGCATGTTTGCTCATCTCCGTGGTCTAGATGCACCGCGAAAATAAGGTCTGGATAGATTTCTTCAGCAGCACGGATGATGCCTTCTATCATTTTAGGATTAGCGTAGTTTCTCGCCCCTTTTGATAATTGAACGATGAACGGCGCCTGTGCTTTAGCATGTCCTTCGAAAAGCCCTAAAGCCTGCTCCATGTTGTTAATATTATACGCTCCTACTGCAAATTTCCCGTATGCAGCCTTGAATAATTGATCGGTAGTAACTATCATTTCTTTTATTTTTATTGGTTATTTTTCTATTTTAATGAATTTACAGCCTCTACGATAGTATCAGTTGTAATTCCGAATTCTTTATAAAGTGTTTTATATGGTGCTGAAGCTCCAAATCTGTCCAAGCCTATCACTCGTCCTTCTAAGCCCACATATTTATACCAACCCAAGGTAACACCTGCCTCTACAGCCACTCTTTTCAGAATGTTTTTAGGCAAGACAGACTCTTTGTATTCTTGTGACTGCTCATCAAAAATGTTGGTACTCGGCATAGAAACTATTCTTACTTTTACGCCTTGTCCATTAAGTTTAGTTTTTGCTTCTACAGCCAATTCCACCTCTGAACCTGTAGCGATGATAATCGCCTCAAAATCTTTGTCTTCGCAAAGAACATAGCCTCCTTTCTGAGCTTCTTCAGATTTTGCCCATCCAAGTCCTGCTCTATCATAAACAGGAAGATTTTGTCTTGTAAGAACTAAACAAGTAGGTCCTTTTTTATTCTTTAATGCTGACTTCCAAGCTTCTGCAGTTTCATTGGCATCCATAGGGCGAATTACAGTCATATTTGGAATCATTCTATATGCCCATAGGTGCGCTTCTGGCTGGTGTGTAGGCCCATCCTCTCCTAATCCGATAGAATCATGAGTCAGCACGTACACCACCTGCTGCTCCATAAGAGCCGACATACGCATCGCAGGTCTCATATAATCCGAGAACACGAAGAATGTCCCTGAATAAGGCAGAACTCCACCATGAAGAGCCATTCCGTTCATTATCGCTGCCATACCATGCTCACGCACACCATATCTGATGTATCTTCCTTTCGGGTTTTCTGGTGAGAAAGACTCCTCTCCTGCTGGAAGAGTGTTGTTAGACGGCGTCAAATCCGCTGAACCGCCCATCAGCTGAGGAATATATTTAGCTATATGATTTAGAACCGTTCCCGAAGCAGAACGAGTGGCGATTGCTTTTTCAGAACTAAACTGAGGAATATCAAGAGCCTCTTTAGAAATTTCGCCTTTTATGCTGTTTTCTAATTCTTTAGCTGCCTCTTGGTTTTTATTTTTATAATTTTCCCAAAGTTCATTCCATTTGTTTTCAAGGTTTTCACCTTTTTCTTGAGTTTTAGCTCTTAAATCAGAAATTTCATCTGGAACGAAGAAAGATTTGTCCTTTGGAAGACCTAATTTCTCTTTCATCAATTCGATTTCTTCCGCTGGGAAAGGCTCTCCGTGAGCTTTGGATGTTCCTGCTCTATTCGGCGAACCAAAACCGATGATAGTTTTACAAATGATGATGGAGGGCTTAGATTTTTCTTTTTTTGCTTCTGCTATAGCAGTATTGATTTGGTCATAATCATGCCCGTCAATCTCAAGAACCTGCCATCCATACGCCTCAAATCTCTTTCTGGTATCTTCCGTGAAAGAAATATGCGTAGGTCCGTCTATCGTGATGTTATTGCTATCATAAAGCATAATCAGTTTTCCTAATTTATTATGCCCAGCAAAAGAGCACGCCTCGTGAGAAATTCCCTCTTGCAGACAGCCATCACCTGCCACCACATAAGTATAATGGTCTATAATCTCACTGCCTTCTCTATTATATCTTGCTGCCAAAGAAGCCTCTGCCAGAGCAAATCCTACTGCATTGGCAACGCCCTGTCCTAATGGCCCTGTGGTGGTCTCTACTCCAGCCGTTACGAAGTTTTCTGGGTGCCCAGGAGTTTTACTGCCCCATTGTCTAAATGCCTTCAAATCATCCATAGACAAATCATATCCGTAAAGGTGCAACAAGCTGTAAATAAGCATACTACCATGCCCTGCTGATAGGATAAATCTGTCTCGGTTGAGCCATTTAGGGTTTTTCGGGTTAAAATTCATATGTTCAGACCAGAGAACAGCACATACATCTGCCATCCCAAGCGGCATCCCAGGGTGTCCAGAGTTCGCCGCTGCCACACCATCCACAGAGAGTCCTCTAATAGTGTTCGCAATGATTTTACAAGAGTTCATATATTTAAAATTGGTTTTTTATTTATTTTTTACATAAAAATAGAGAGACAATTATCCTTATCTCTCTTATTATTTCAGCCCAAAAAACAACTCCACAACATGCTTTCCAAAACCATCTCTTTTTATTGGGTACAAAAAACTCATTTTTTATTTAAAAATTACTTGGGTAAAGGTAAGAAATAAATCAAATACAACCAAATTTTGTAATCATCCTTTTTCTATTTATTCTTTTTAACTTAAAAAATTAAGGTCTTTTGCCTTTTGAACAAGGCTGATAGTTTTATTCACCCCAAATTTAGCCATTAGATTTTTCCTGTGGCTGTCTACAGTTTGTGAACTTATAAACATTTTTTCCGCTATCTGAGGAGAAGACAACCCTTGTGATATATACTCTAAAACTTCTTTTTCTCTCTTTGTAATGGGTGGCACCTCTACCTGCATGACTTCCGCCATGGATACTAATACTTTTTGGGCATCTTCTCCAAAATATATTCCTCCCCTATAGACCTCTTTTATTGCTTTTTCCAATTCTCCAATGGAAGTACTTTTAATAAGATAACCTGACGCTTTATTCCCCAACATCCTGACAATGAAGCTTCTTTCATCATGATTACTAAGAGCTATTACTTTGATATGCGGATACATTTTTTTCACTTCTGCACAAATATCCACCCCATTCCCGTCTGGAAGACTAATATCTAGTATAAGAACATCAGTTTCATTTTCTTCCAATACTTGCCATAATTCAGCTGCAGAAGTAGCTGTAGCTATTATTTGCATTTCATCTCTATTTTCTATAAAGCTCTTCAGACCTTCTGTTATCAAAGGATGATCATCACAAATTATTATTTTTATCATCATTTAAGTTTTTTTTATTCTATTTTAGCTTCTATACTCATCACAGTACCTTTACCCAAGGAAGATTCTATTTTAAGAGTACCATCAAGGGCATTTACGCGTCGTTCTATATTATGTAATCCTAAATTTCTCTGTATATTTTGCACATCAAAGCCTTTTCCATTGTCTTCTATATCTATGAGTAACAAATTTTCTTCAAAAGTACACTGTACCAGAATTTGTGTTGCTCCAGAGTGCTTTATGGCATTATTTATTCCCTCTTGAACAATACGATAGATATGCAGCTGATGTTTTTCTTTTATTTGATTGAGATTTTTAGTATAACAGGATATTTTTAAATAATCTGTCTGTATATTTTGGCAAAAATCCCGTAATGCTTCTTCCAAACCAAACTTATGAAGTGTTTCAGAAGTTAGATTTCTAAGAGTATTTCTAAGTTCTGTTATACATTTATCCAATTGAGCAATAGGTTTTTCAAGCATATAATATCCCTCACTCTCCATCATATTTTCTAAGTTTATCTTTATTCCTGTCATTCTTCCCCCTATACCATCATGCAGTTCCTTAGCTATTCGCTCTCGTTCTTTATTTTCCCCATAGATAAGAGCTTTGTTAATGTCTATTTTTCTTTCCTGTTCTAAACTAACAAGTTTATGTTTGTTTTTCCTTTTTCTTTCATAAAGCGCATAACTCATTAATACTCCTACACTTATAAATAAAGACAAACTAATCCAAAATATTATTCGTTCTTGCTTGTTTCTTTCCTCTAAATGTTGTATTTCTTTCTTCTGTTCTTTATTTTTATACTGAGCTTCCAAATCCAAAATTTGTATTTTTTCATTTTCAGTCTGTATGGTATCATTTAAAAATTTAAACTGCTCTAGATAACTATAAGCATCTTTATAATTGCCCATTATTTTCTGTAATTCAGCCATTTCATTAAGAAGTATAAGCCTGTTTTTTTTACTTCCCATTTTCTTATCCAAAAGTTCAGAAAGTATTTTCTGCGCCTCTAAATATTGAGAAGAGTTTTTTAAATAATTATACTTCTCATAACTCAGGGATAAAAAATCATAATCCAAATTCATTTCCTTTGCTAGGTCTATCCCTTTTTGAATAGCATTCAAAGCTTTACTCTGCTTACCTATTCTATTATAATATTTAGATTTCAGCTGATAAAGAAACACATTATACTGAGAATGAGGTTGTTGTCCTAATGCTTTTTCGGCTTTTAAAATATTGTCCTCTACTAAGGCTAATTCTCCTATCTCCAAATATACCGTTGCAAGATTTAGATATGCCCAAACTATTCCCTCGCCTCTTTTTGAGTTTTTTTCTAAAATATCAACTGCTTTTTTTATATAGTCTATTGATTTGTCATATTCTTTTGAATTATTAAAAATCATCCCCATGTCTACATAATATCCTGCCAAAAGTTCCTTATTCTTTGACTTTTCAGCAAGAGGAATACATTTTTTCAGCGTAATGTCCAGAAACTCCATATTGTTTCCCTTCATCTGTTCCAATGCGCCGTAATTATGCCACAGTTTCGCTCTGTAGTAAAAAGCCTCTTCGGAGAAAAATGTTTTCAAGAAATTTTCGGCTTTCATGTAGAGTTCTTGGCTTTTACTAATGTTTTTATCATAATAAATTCCCGCTTTATAGAAGGCATGAAGCCCCTTTAGGAAATTATCTCCTCCTATCAACTGTTCTGCTTCTCTAAGTTTTGAAAAAGCTGCTGCTGTATCTCTATATGACCAGTAATCAGAAATTTCCATCAAGATGCGAACTTTTTTCTTTGAATTTTTCGCATTCAGATATTCATTGTTTAGGCTGTCAATGTATTTTTCAGAAGAACTATTCTGCGAAAAAACAATGATTGAAAAAAAGATGAAAAATATACACTTACTCCGTATCATTTATTTAAACTATATGATTGTAAAATTAGTAAAATTATTACTCCAAGCATTATTCAAAAAACAAAATCCCTAAAAACAGGGATAAAATTTTATAAAAATACACGCTTTTGGGGGATTGTGTAACTAGTTTATTCACAATACCTTTGAATTGCTAAAATCATTTTCAAAATCACTAATGTGATTTACAGGCAACCTTTATATTGTTCTGTATAAAATTGCCTGTTTTTAAAAAGACAACTTTTAATTTTTACTATATGAAAAAAATAATTATCGCTGTTTTATGTCTATCTATGGGATGGGCAGCAGCACAAAAGAAAAAAGCAGTAGCTAGTAACAAATCCAATAGAGTAAGCAGCCCCCAAAAAAGTTATTCTAAAAATCAGCCGCTCACTTTCGGTATCAAAGCTGGTGGAGGACTCAATAAAATATCAGTTAAAGACGAAACTTATCGAAATCTGAAAAGCAAAATAGGGTTCTATGGTGGACTTTTCGTAAACTACTCTATCAGCGAAAAAATGGCTGTTCAACTAGATGCTCTCTATCAGCATTTTGGAACAAAAATAAACTATAAAGAAGATACTAATGTAAAGGGATACTGGACTCTCAGCCACATTAATATTCCTGTTACATTTCAATTTAAATTTATTCCTCAGGTGTATATAGAAACAGGTCCAGAGGTGAATATTACTATAAAATCAGAGCAGGTCATCACCGATAAAGCTGGATACAACAATATTCCAGACAAATCAAGTTTTAAGGATGCTACTAAAGCGGCTTTCTTTGGATGGAATTTTGGAGGAGGATATTTCATCACAGAGAAATTTAGTGTTAATCTGAGATACAGCATGGGAATAACTTCTCCTTATAATAATAAAAATATTGTACAGAAGGGAGAAGATAGGACTAAATTCCGTACAGGAAATCTCCAATTAGGGCTCTCCTACCATTTCTAATTATAAATTTGTTTTTTTAAAAAATTTCTAAACTAAAAAATACCTTCCTCCCAAATTTGGGAGGAAGGTATTTTCTATGAAAAAACTATTTATTTTTTATACTTTCTAAAGTTTTGATAAAAAACTCCAGTAAACTCGTATGGAGTTTTTAGGAAATGAGAAAAGGATTTAATCATATTTTCTCTGCAAATAATTAATAAAAGTACTACAAGAGACTAACATAAAATATGCTTCCTCCTCAGTAGGAGTACAATTATCACTTTTCTCCATTAAAGCATGGCGAATACCTACTGCTGGGTCATTAGTATAAACATATAATTTCTCAAAAGCAGTTCTCAAATTATTTGGTATTATGATACCTGAATCTTCAAGCTTTTTTAAGGATTTTCCTAATGTATTCTCTCCTGTTTTTTCACGACAGTAAGCCTCCACAGCTGAGATAGATTCTTTTATTGAGTTTTGGGAATCTGGTATTGGGCGCTGCGCATACAATTCCAAAGCTTTACTTAAATGCATTTTAATGTTATCTTTAGAATTAGACAAAGCATTTTGTATTGTATTTATTTCCTCTTCTGATGTAATTTCTACAATTTCTTTATTAATTATACGATATGCAAAGTTTAATCTTTTGAATTCTGAATTTAAATTTTCAACGAAAGTATCTATCATACGCTGATAAGAATATATTCCATATAAGTATTTAATTGTAAATTCTATTAAATCTAATTTTCTATACCAAAAATTTTTTTTTCCTTCTATATAATTCTTTGCAACATCACAATAAGAGTTATATGCATCTTGCCGTTCATTTAAAAAGTATTTCCATAAATATATCTCAACCTGTTGACCAATCCTATTATACAAACTATCATAACAATTACATATGGCATTCTGTATTTCAGGGGTAATCCTCTCGCGAATAAATACATCTGAGGGCTTTGTATAGCCATATCGTTCTGAAAACAAACTCATCTAATTTAATTTTAAGTTTAGAATAAAAGCCCTCAACAGAAAGTTTTTTTTGCTGAGGGCTTATTTATTGTTAAATTTATTGCCTGTGGTGGCTCACCACTACTTCACTTCTTCGAAGTCTGCATCTTGGACATTGTCTCCGCCTTGCTGCTGACTGCCTGATGCACCTGCATTTGGCTGTGCTTCGGCTTGAGCTTTGTAGAGTTCTTCAGAGGCTGCCATCCACGCTGCATCTAATGCTTCTGTTTTAGGCTTGATTTCCTCTACATTTTTTGTTTCATAAGCTGTTTTCAACTCTGCTAATGCTGTTTCTATTCCAGCTTTTTTGTCTGCAGAAAGTTTGTCTCCAAATTCTTTCAGTTGTTTTTCAGTTTGGAAAATCAATCCATCAGCTTTGTTTATTACTTCTGCATCTTCTTTTTTCTTTGCATCAGCAGAAGCGTTTTCTTCAGCTTCTTTTTTCATTCTTTCGATTTCCGCTTCAGAAAGTCCAGAGCTTGCCTGAATTTTGATAGACTGCTCTTTTCCTGTTCCTTTGTCCTTTGCAGAAACGCTAAGGATTCCGTTAGCATCTATATCGAAAGTTACTTCAATCTGTGGAACACCTCTTGGCGCTGGTGGGATATCTACCAAATCAAATCTACCGATTTCTTTATTATCGTTAAACATTGGTCTCTCACCTTGTCCTACTCTGATGGTAACCGCTGGCTGATTGTCCGCCGCTGTAGAGAACACCTCTGATTTTCTTGTAGGGATAGTCGTATTTGCTTCGATTAGTTTTGTAAATACAGACCCCATAGTCTCGATTCCGAGAGAAAGCGGCGTAACATCTAATAGCAATACATTGTTCACATCTCCTGTAAGAACTCCCCCTTGGATAGCCGCACCGATAGCCACTACTTCATCTGGGTTTACTCCTTTAGATGGCGCTTTTCCGAAGAATTTCTCTACCGCTTCCTGAATTGCTGGAATTCTGGTAGAACCACCTACTAAGATAATTTCATCAATATCAGAAACGCTCATTCCTGCATTAGCCAAAGCTGATTTACAAGGTTCTATCGTTCTTTCTATAAGGTTGTGAGCCAATTGTTCAAATTTCGCTCTTGTCAATGTTTTCACCAAGTGTTTTGGTCCAGAAGCCGTAGCTGTGATGTACGGAAGGTTAATTTCAGTTTGTGTAGAAGAAGAAAGCTCTACTTTTGCTTTTTCAGCTGCTTCTTTCAATCTTTGAAGTGCGATAGGGTCAGTTTTTAAATCTACACCTTCTTCATTTTTAAACTCCTCTGCCATCCAGTCGATGATTACATTATCAAAGTCATCTCCTCCAAGGTGAGTATCTCCATCCGTAGCTTTCACTTCGAAAGAAGCATTTCCGTCCACTTCATACATTTCCAATACAGAGACATCATGCGTACCACCACCACAGTCAAACACTACTACATTCATATCTTTTTTGCCTACTTTATCTAATCCATAAGCCAAAGCTGCTGCTGTAGGTTCGTTGATGATTCTTTCTACTTTAAGACCTGCGATTTCTCCTGCTTCTTTAGTTGCCTGTCTTTGTGCATCATTAAAGTAAGCTGGCACGGTAATTACCGCTCTTGAAACTTCTTGTCCAAGGTAATCTTCAGCTGTTTTCTTCATTTTTTGAAGAATCATTGCAGAGATTTCTTGTGTTGTGTATTCTCTATCATCTATTTTTACTTTTACAGTGTCATTTGGCCCGCCTACTACTTCATACGGAACTCTTGAGATTTCCTCTTTGTCTTTTGAGAACTGTGTTCCTATGAATCTCTTGATAGAATAAACGGTTTTCTTCGGGTTTGTTACGGCCTGTCTTTTAGCTGGGTCACCCACTTTTCTTTCGCCATCTTCTGTAAATGCTACGATAGAAGGCGTTGTTCTTTTTCCTTCTGCATTTGGGATTACTACTGGGTCTTTACCCTCCATTACTGCCACACATGAATTTGTTGTTCCTAAGTCAATTCCTATAATTTTGCTCATAATATTTTATATTCTTTTTTATTAATAATTAGTTAATTTTCACACTTTGATTTTGTCAATATTTATACCATTACTATTTTCGAAGCAAAGAATGACAAATTGTCTTATTTATCAATTTTAAAAAACAAAATTATGACTAAAAATACAAAGAACTTTCATCATTACTGACAAAAGTTCTTATTGATAATAAATAATATTTTAAAATTAATCTTTATAAATTCGCTCTATTTCATGGCGAAGCTTGTCCATCACTATTTTTCTTTTAATCTTCAAAGTAGGAGTAAGCTCTCCCCTTTCAATGGTAAATTCCTCTGGAAGCAGCATAAATTTTTTAATATGCTCATAGGAAGATTGTCCTTTCTGCACCTCTGCTATTATTTTTTGGAATTTCTCTTTTATATTCGGCATTTCCAAGAGTTTCATTTTTTCTGCAAGGGTTAATTTTAGATAATCCTTAAACTCTACCAACTCCTGAGAAAGCGCCTCAAAATTAGGAACGATGAATGAAGTCACATATGGCTTTCCTTCGGCTACGACAAGCGCTTGTGAAATGCTCGGATGCGTCTGCAATGGAATTTCGATAGACTGCGGTGCGATGTATTTCCCGTTAGAAGTCTTCATCAAATCCTTTATTCTATCCACTATATAGAGATTCCCATCCTCATCGATACGCCCAGCATCTCCTGTGCGGAAATATCCATCTGCGGTAAAAACTTTCGCTGTTTCCTCTGGATTTTTGTAATATTCCTTCATCACCCCATCATACTTCACCAAAATCTCATTTTCTTCTCCTATTTTTATTTCAACTCCTGGCAGCGGAACTCCCACACTTCCATGAACGAAATTCACTTTCGGATACGCGGTAACCGTAGCACAAGTCTCAGACAACCCATATCCTAATATTATAGGCATTCCTATAGCAGCGAAAAACTCTGAAATTTCTTTTTTTAGCATCGCTCCACCCACAGGCATAAAGCTGAGGTTTCCACCAAGCTCATTTCTGATTTTCTTAAAGACCAGAGCCGAATAAAATTTATATTTCAGTCCTAATAAAAACGGAATTTTCTCTCCTTTTCTTACTCTTTCTGAGTATTTCACGCCTATTCTAAGGGCTCTACGGAAAAACTCTTGTTTCAGACTGCTAGAACTTTCTATTTTATTAAGCAAAACTTGATAAATTTTCTCATAAAGTCTCGGCACCGAACACATTGCCCAAGGTTTCACTTCTTTCAAAGCCTGAGAAACATCTTTTGGATTGTCTAAAACCGCCACATGTCCCCCCATCGCAAAAACGAAAGTAGACCATCCACGCTCAAAAATATGACTCAGCGGCAAAAACGCCATAGAAACCTTGTTATGAAGATTCTCTATCTTAAAGAATTCTTTATGCGCTTTAATCACAGCATAAAAATTCTTATGCGTAAGAACCACTCCCTTCGGAGTCCCTGTCGTCCCAGAGGTATAAAGTATTGTAGCTGTGCTATTTATATCTATATCCTTGTATTGGAATTCTTTATCATAAGCATCCATCCATTTAGGAAGGTAGTATTCCTGCTCTGTTGGATTTTCCAGCTGAATAGAAGAAATCACCTGTAAATCAGCAAATTCTGAATTTTGTTTAATTTCTCTAACAATCTCCAGCTGCTTCTCTGCTCCTACCAAAATTACCTTTATCTCTGTTTGTCTTAGGATAAATTCCACCTGTTCCTTGCTATTCGTAGCGTAGATAGGCACTGTAATAGCCCCTAATGACTGATTGGCAAAATCCACCAACACCCAGTCTTTAGAATTATCAGAAAAAATCGCTAGTCTATCTCCTGCCCCCATTCCAAGACTGCTAAGAGCATTAGAAATTTGGGCTAAATCCTCTCCAAACTCCCTCCAGTTCTTTGTTTTCCAAACTTCATTTTCCCTAAAAGACAAAGCTGGTAAATCCCCAATGGTTTTAGTATTATTATGAATTAATTTGAGTACACTCATAAATATGTTATTAAGTGTTGCAAAGATAAAATTTTAATTACATTACGCATCAAAAAAACATTATTTTTTTCAAGAAAAAAAACTAAACATAAAATTATAAATCCTCTAACACTTCTATATTTAGGAACAAATATAATTTTTAAATATTTAAACACAAAATAAAAAAGCCCCATAAAACTGAACTTTCTTATTTAAACTTTTTCTTAAAAAACTTCATTTACGATCTGCTTCACCCCTTCACTGCGCCCCATAGAATAGTAATGCAGTGCAGGAACGCCTCTTTCTTTCAGCTCTTTACTTTGGGCTGTACACCATTCTATTCCTACTTGTTTTATATCAGCAGCGGTTTTACATTTTGTAATTTCAATCACCAAATCATCTGGCAAATCCACCTTAAAACGATATGGGAGCATGCTTAACTGACTTTTAGCAGTGATAGGCTTCAGCCCTGGGATTATCGGAATAGTGATGCCCTCTTCCCTGCATTTATCTACGAATTCAAAGAATTTTTGGTTATCAAAAAACATCTGTGTCACCACATAGTCCGCTCCTGCTTCTTGTTTTTTCTTTAGATTTAATACATCCTGATGCAGACTCGCTGCCTCCATATGTTTTTCTGGATATCCCGCAACTCCAATGCAGAAATTGGTCGGCGATGGCAGTTCTATATTATGGTCAAGATAAACCCCATCGTTCATTTGTTTGATTTGATGAACCAAATCAGAGGCGTGGGCATTTCCGTTTTTTTCTGGTTTGAAATAAGTCTCAGACTTCATCACATCACCACGAAGAGCCATCACATTATCTATCTCCAAAAAATCCAAGTCTATCAGGAAATTCTCCGTTTCCTCTCTATTAAAGCCTCCACACAAGATATGCGGAATAGCATCTATATGATATCTGTTCTGGATTGCCGCACAGATACCCACTGTTCCTGGGCGCTTTCTCACCACTCTTCTTTCCAGCAGTCCGTTTTCACGCTCTATATATTCATATTCTTCTCTGTGGTAAGTCACATTGATAAAACTAGGATTATACTCTAGCAATGGGTCTATGGCATCAAAAAACAAATTGATATTCTGTCCTTTAAGCGGCGGCAAAATCTCAAACGAAAAAAGAGTCTTGCCATTGGCTTTTTCTATGTGTTCTGTTACTTTCATGATTGTTTATTTTGTTGTTTATTTTTAAATCTATACGCGCCCCCCAAAGCTACGAAATTATCTGATTCCGATTTAAAAACAGAAAATCCAGCTATGGCATCTAATTGTAAATCATTGGTTAATAGGTATTTCAGCCCAGCAGATAAATTATGTTTTGGTCTGGTCTGTCCGTATTGATAGGCTCTATTTCCTGCTCTTGTCCCCAAACATTTATTCCTAATAATAAGAATAATGCATACAAACTTTTTCTCATTATCAATTCAAACTTGATTTAAATATTTTGTTTTCCTGCTAAAATAGGACTCAGCCATTTTCTAGCAAATTTCTCATCTACGCCCTTTCTTTCGGTATAGTCTTTCAGCTGGTCTTCACAGATTTTACCAACTCCGAAATATTTCGCCTTTGCATTAGCAAAATAATACCCCGAAACCGCCGCCGTAGGATACATTGCCAGACCAGCATCCATCAGCTCTATACCGATGGTTTCTTTTACTTTCAGAAGTTCCCAAATGGTAGCCCTTTCCAAATGGTCTGGACATGCTGGATAGCCTGGCGCAGGGCGGATACCTTTATACTCCTCATCTATCAACTCCTCATTGCTAAGGCTCTCATCCGCTGCATATCCCCAGTATTCTTTTCTCACTTTCCAATGCAGAAATTCCGCAAACGCCTCCGCAAACCTATCCGCTAGAGCCTTCGCCATGATGGTGGAATAATCATCATTTTGGGCTTCATAATATTTCACCAATTCATCCGTACCGAAACCAGCCGTCACTGCGAAAGCACCTATATAGTCTTGTTTACCAGTGCTTTGCGGAGCTATAAAGTCCGACAGAGCGAAATACTCCTTCCCTGCCGATTTTTTTAACTGCTGGCGAAGTGTTCGGAAAACGAATTCTTCCCCATCTTTATCTAAAATAATATCATCTCGGTCATTAGAATTAGCTGGGAAAAGCCCAAAAATAGCCTTAGCTTTAAGCAGTTTTTCATTTAAAATTTTATCTAAAATCACCTGCGCATCAGCCCAAAGCTCACGAGCCTGTTCTCCTACTTTTTCATCTTCTAAAATATTTGGATATCTGCCGTGCAAATCCCAGCTTCGGAAAAATGGAGACCAATCCACGAAAGGAAGAAGCTCACGGAAATCCTGATTTTCAATCACTGTAATTCCTAATTTTTTAGGCTTAATGATGGTTTCGTTTTCCCAGTCTATTTTAAATCTCTTTTCTCTCGCTTCCTCTATGGATACATATTCTTTATCCGTTTGTCTCGCCAAGAATTTCTCCCTAAACTCATCATACTCTTTCTTAAGTTCTTTTTTGTATTCAGCAGATCTTTCTTCGCTCAATAGCGAATTTACTATATTCACCGTTCGCGAGGCATCTCCACCATGCACGACTGTATTACGATATTTTGGCGCAATCTTCACAGCGGTATGGGCTTTGGAAGTTGTCGCACCTCCTATCAGCAGCGGAAAATCCAGATTTTGTCTGTCTAATTCAGATGCTACATATTCCATTTCATCCAGACTCGGCGTAATCAAACCGCTCAGCCCGATGATATCCACCTTTTGTTCTATCGCTGTCTGAATGATTTTTTCACAAGGCACCATCACACCTAAATCTATGATTTCGTAGTTGTTACATGCCAATACCACACCCACAATATTTTTACCAATATCATGAACATCACCTTTCACTGTCGCCAAAAGAATTTTACCATTAGAAGGCTTGGAAGTATCTTTTTCTGCTTCTATAAATGGTTCCAAATAAGCCACTGCCCGTTTCATCACCCTTGCAGATTTTACCACCTGAGGAAGAAACATTTTTCCACTTCCGAAAAGGTCTCCCACTACGCTCATCCCAGTCATCAGGTTGATTTCTATGACATCCAGCGGTCGCTTCGCTTCCTTCAAAGCCGCTTCCATATCCTCCTCTATGAATTTGTCCACGCCTTTTACCAATGAATAGGTGATGCGTTCCTGCAAAGGCTGTTCGCGCCAAGAAAGGTCTTCTATTTTTTCTTTTTTTACTGATTTTACTTTTTCAGAATAGTCTAACAAGCGTTCTGTGGCATCATCTCTTCGGTCTAATATCACATCTTCTACTAGTTCCAAAAGGTCTTTAGGAATTTCATCATAGACTTCCAGCATCGTAGGGTTTACGATTCCCATATTCATCCCTGCTTTTATGGCATGATACAGAAACACTGAGTGCATGGCTTCCCGCACCGCATCATTTCCTCTAAAAGAAAACGAAACATTAGAAACTCCGCCGCTCACCGACACATATGGAAGATTCTGACGAACCCACCTTGTAGCTTCTATAAAATCAATTGCATTTCGCCTATGTTCCTCCATTCCCGTAGCCACAGGGAAAATATTAAGGTCAAAAATAATATCCTCTGGTGGAAAACCTACCTTATCCACCAAAATTTTATACGAACGCTCCGCTATCTCTATTCTTCGCTGGTAATTATCGGCTTGGCTCACTTCATCAAAAGCCATTACAATAACTGCCGCTCCGTATCTTTTTATAATTTTAGCTTGTCGAATAAACTCCTGTTCTCCCTCTTTTAAACTAATGGAATTCACCACCGATTTTCCCTGAACCACCTGCAATCCAGCTTCTAAAATCTCCCAGCGGGAAGAGTCTATCATAATCGGAATACGAGCAATATCAGGCTCTGAAGCTATCAGATTGAGAAATTTCACCATCGAGGCTTTCCCATCTATCAGTCCGTCATCCATATTTACATCCAAAATCTGGGCTCCACCCTCCACCTGATTTCGGGCAATTTCTAAAGCCTCTGTAAAATTCCCTTCCCCTATCAGCCTCAAAAATTTTTTTGACCCTGCTACATTCGTTCGTTCTCCTACATTCACAAAATTAGATTCTGGCGTAATTATGAGCGGCTCAAGCCCTGAAAGTTTTAAATATCTCATGTATGGTTATTTTCAGTTAAAATTATAAAAATCCAAAGGTAAGTTTTTTAAAAAACATAAAAAAATAGGAAGGTAAAATTTTACCTTCCTATTTGTTATGAAACATTGAACAATTTTAAATTATTCTTTGATAGTAGCAATACTTACTCTGTTCCAATCTGGTTCTGAGAACATGTGACCAATACCTTCTCCTTCTGCTACGATACGATCTCCATCAATTTTGTATTGTTTAACAAGAACAGCTTTAACTGCTTCTGCACGAGCTTTAGCGATTCTTTCGTTAACTTCAACACTTCCTTCTGGTGAAGCAAATCCTTTGATAACAACTTTACTGTTAGGATATTTCTTCAAATAAGTAGCGATTCTAGCTACATTCGGCTGCTGAGAAGGAGCGATGATAGTTTTTCCTTGTGCGAAAGTAACTACAGATTCTAAAGTTCTCTTAGTTTTTACTACTTCAGTTTCTACTTCTACTACTTCTGGTTTTCTGTTACGAGCTTCAGCCAATTCTCCTTCTAATTCGTGGATACGGTTTCTAGCATCTCTCAATTCTCCACGAAGTGCTCCAGAGTTGTCCTCTACTACAGGTGCAGATGCCTGAGCTGCAGTGAAGTGGTGAGCTCCGTTGCTTCCTTTAAATCTGTAAACAAGACCTAAACTCGCCTGTGTGTAAGAATTTAATGAATTAAGGCTGTTTGCATGTTGAGCAATAGGTTCATCTATTAGATATAAGATTGATGGACTAAACTTAACTGCCCAAGCTTTAGAAGAACCTAAGTTAAGTAAAAAGTTTGCACCAAACTTAACTGACATTGCACTATAATCATTCTCTTTCCCTGGATTGAATAAATGGAACCATCCTGGTCCAGCAACTGCTTCTACTTCAAACTTACGAGGTTCTCCTTTGTAACCAGCGAAGATGTTGCTAAGGTTGAAGTTACCTAACATAGCCACATTTACATGCTCAATAGCCAATGGATTTCTAACTCCAAAAGAATTGTCATTGATATAAGCAGTACCATCTAATCCAAGACGGAAGCTAGGAGAAATTTGTTTTCCTACTTCTACACCGAAGTTAGGTCTTGCTGACTTAAAGAAAGCATTTCCTGTAGTTGGAGTATATCCTCCTACATTCACACCTACTTGCCAGTTATCAAAAAATTTACCATAGCTAATACTGCTAACACTCTGTGCATTAGCTGCTACTGCAGCACCTGCTAACATTACTGATAAGAAAATCTTCTTCATTTCTAAACTAATTTTATGAATTAATGGTGCAAATATACATTTTATTTTGAAAGAGCGTATTTATTTTATGATTTTTTAACACTTTTTAAGTGTTTTTTCTTGGTTTATAGTCTTTTGCAAGGTCTGAAAGAGCCTTTATATGCTCTGGCGTAGTACCACAGCAACCACCGATAATGTTTATCAATCCTTTATCCAGATACTCTTTTATCTGCTCTGCGGTCTGCTCAGGTGTTTCATCATACTGCCCAAAAGCATTAGGAAGCCCAGCATTTGGGTGAGCGGAAATCCTAAAATGAGTTTGCGGAGCAATAGCCTCTAAATAAGGAACTAGCTGTTTCGCACCCAAAGCACAATTAAACCCAATGCTCAGTAAATCCAAATGAGAAACCGAAATAAGGAAAGCTTCCGCAGTCTGTCCGCTCAGAGTACGCCCAGAGGCATCGGTAATAGTCCCTGAAACCATTGTAGGAATACGGATTCCTCTCTCCTCCTGAATTTCATCAATCGCGAAAAGAGCCGCCTTTGCATTGAGCGTGTCAAAAATAGTTTCCACCAAGAGAATATCTGCTCCGCCATCTAATAACGCCTCCGCTTGTTGTTTATAAGCATTTTTAAGTTCATCAAAGGTAATAGCTCTGTAGCCTGGGTCATTCACATCTGGGCTGAGACTGGCTGTTTTATTCGTAGGCCCGATAGAACCAGCCACAAATCTTGGTTTGTCTGGAGTTTCAGCGGTATAATCATCACAGGCTTTTCGGGCAAGTTTTGCTGATTCATAGTTCAGTTGATAAACAAAATCCTCCATATGGTAGTCCGCCATCGCAATAGTCGTGCTGGAAAAAGTATTGGTTTCTATAATGTCCGCGCCAGCCTCCAGATATTGTCTGTGGATTTCATCTATCACGCTGGGTTTGGTGATGGACAGCATATCATTATTCCCTTTCACGGGATATGCCCAATCACGAAACTGCTCTCCGCGATAGTCTTCTTCGGTAAGATTATACTTCTGAATCATGGTTCCCATGGCTCCATCCAGAATCAAAATCCGATGCTCCAATGCATCATTTAGTTGTTTTGTATTTTTCAAGTTTATTTTATTTAAATATTAGTTCCCTATTTCTATTCCTCTATTCTTCAAAAATTCACACGCTTTATCATTGACATTAAAAGCAGTTATTCTCTTTAATCGAGGAAAATTTTCTACATCCTCAAAAGACTGAACATCATAAACCTCATCCTCGCCATCCCACTGCGGAGAAATCTGCATGTAGATTTCATTTCCTCCATCTTGATAAAGTTCTGTGATTTTTTCTGTCCATTTTTTAGGAATTTCCAAATTTCGGAAATATTCCAAAGCTTCTGGAATAGGCTCATAGCCCTCTTCATCTGGATTTATCTCCCGCTCTGCATATTCCACAAAATCATAAATATCAAATTTTGGTTTTAATAAATCCTGATTATACATCAGTTCTTCTATGACCAATAATTTAAAATTAAAATCCTTAAAATCAATAACTTCGCCTTTTTCCTTTTTAAATCTATATGGATTTTTATTTTTAGATTTAAGTTTTGGTTCGGTCTGACAAATACAGACACTCATGATTTCCTGTGGCTGACAGTTTTCTTCTTTTTCGCTGGCTATACGAGCAGAAATCTCTATTTTACCAACATTAAATTCAACAAAAAGGTAATCCTCTTTTTTGATTTTAATCGCCTCTTGATAAGGTTTTCCATCAATCAAAAATTCCCCAGAAAAAGGATTTTCAGGAGAAAATGGATAAGGCTTGGTTTTTGAAATCTGCAGATTCAGTTCCACCACCTTTCCTTGGAATTTCTCCAAAACATCAATCCCTAAATCATCCCAAGAGTAGCGCGAAGGAAGCACATAGCCGTCCTCATCAGCCCTGCCATCACTCATTTGAATACGGGTAGGCTCACCCAAAATTTCTTTTAAATCAGAATATAAAAACGGAAAAGAAAAAACTTTTCCATTTATCTTAAAATCCTCTTTATCAACATGAATAGTGACTGATTTCCTCTCCTTTTTTCCGAAAATTTTATCCAAGAAACTCATGTTTATTTCTTTTTGTCCGCATTCATATATATTTTTTTGTCTTCTTCTGTAATAGGGCCTTCGTTCCTTTCAAATTCAAATATATACTTGTCATCATATCCATGGATACCAGTATCTAAAGCTTTAAAGGTCCTAGGATTAGCTCCTTTTACAATTTTATTACGACAAAAAACTCTATATTGATCTTTGATGTAATATGGACTCACGATTTCTGCTGTTTTATAATCCAAAGAATCTATTCTCTCCTTATTATGATAATAGTATTTATCGTCTTTTCCCCAATCTTCATCTATTGCTATGAATTTTTTTGGATCTACATTTTTCAATTGATCGTAAATATGATAAACTCCTTTCTTATCACGCCCCCAATTATCTTTTATCACTTGAAAAGTTTTAGGGTCAGCTCCCTTTACCACATTGTTATCTAGACCATCATAATACCTAAGCATATACACACTGTCTTTATCTCGCCAATAATACTTCTTAATCTGCTCAAAAGTAGCAGGGTCTGCTTTCAGCTTAGCAAGTTCCAAAAACACATAATTTTTATCCTTACCTAAATGAAGATCTACATCATTTTTTATAACTTCAAATGTTTCTGCATCAGCATCTTCTACAAGAGTGATTTCTTTGGACATATTGCCGCCATGTATCCACTTATAGTAGACCTTACCATCCTTTATTTCATATCCTAAATTACACGAAATAAGAATAATATTCAATATTAAAAATAAACTAATTTTTTTTGTTAATCTTGTCATATCTATTTTTATTTTAAAATTTACTCCAAAGCCTGTTTCAAATCTGCAATAATATCTTCCACATTTTCCAGCCCTACCGAGCAGCGAACCAGCCCTGCTGCGATGCCCACTTCATTCCTTTCTTCTTCGCTCAGTTTAGAATGCGTAGTGGAAGCTGGGTGAGTCACTATGGTTCTAGTATCTCCCAGATTGGCTGATAATGAACACATTTTGATTTTGTTTAAGAAATTTCTTCCGCCTTCTACACCGCCTTTCACTTGGAATGCTACGATACTTCCGCCCAATTTCATTTGTTTTTTGGCAACTTCATGGTTTGGGTGTGATTTTAAAAACGGATATTTCACAAATTCTACATTAGGATGTTGTTCTAAAAACTCCGCCACTTTCAGCGCATTTTCGCAGTGTTTCTCTACTCTTAGAGCCAATGTTTCCAATGATTTAGATAAAACCCAAGCGTTAAACGGAGACATTGCCGGCCCTGTATTTCTCGCAAAAAGATAAATTTCACGAATCAAATCCGCTCTACCCACAGCGACACCACCGAGGACTCTTCCCTGTCCGTCGATAAGTTTCGTAGCTGAATGCACCACGATATCAGCTCCATATTTTATAGGCTGCTGGATGTATGGCGTAGCAAAACAGTTATCCACCACGAAAAGCAAATTATTCTTTTTAGCGATTTTTCCCATTTTCTCCAAATCTAGAACTTCTATCGCAGGATTGGTAGGAGTTTCTAGGTAAAGAATCTTGGTCTCTGGGCGGATGTATTTTTCTATATCTTCCTCATGTGCTTCGAAATAAGTGGTATTGATATTCCACTTTGGAAAATATTTTGTAAAAAGTGTATGTGTAGAACCAAACACCGAACGGCAGCTGAGTATATGGTCGCCCGCCGAAAGCAGAGAAGCCAGCGTACTATATATCGCCGCCATTCCCGTAGCAAAAGCATAGCCCGTTTCGGCGCCTTCCATTTTAGCGATTTTATCGACAAATTCGGTTACATTTGGGTTAGTAAATCTACTATAAAGATTCTTTGGTTTTTCCTCCGCGAAACTCGCTCGCATATCCTCTGCATCTTCAAAAATAAAACTTGATGTAAGGTATAACGGCACCGAATGCTCATCATACTGAGTTCTGTCTGTCTGTGTACGAATAGCAAGTGTTTCGAAATTTTGTTTATTGTTTTCCATGTTTTTTTATTGTTTTTTATGATACATTCTTTCCAAACGAAAATAAGAAAATTTCAATCTGATCTGGCTCACATTCCAGCTCCTTTGAAAGTTCACTCATTTTCTCTAAATACCTAGAATATTTTTTAAGAGCCTGCTCTCTCTTTAATGAAGATAACTGATTTAATTCTGATATTCTTTTTCTATTAATTACATTCAGAATTTGGTCATCTAGAATAAGCGCTTTAAAGCCGTCTATTTTAGCATTCAGAAAATATAAAAATTTAGACACCGTAGATATCCCCAATCCTTTTATTTTTGAAACATCTTCGACCAGTTCCTCTGTTGAAACATTATTATTTTTATATTTTTCTAAAGTTATTTTTAATTCTTCCAAATTCTCTTTTTCCAACAACTTCTCCATATTATTACCTCTTCCTATAGTTGGATATCCCCATAGCAGCACTTTAAAAATAAACTCTTCCGTTGATTCAGTATCTTCAAAAAGCTTTTCTCTATTTAGTCTTACCATTTCACCATTCCCATAAGTAGAAAAAATTTTTTCTAAATGTTGAAATGTAATTTCACCCCAATTTTTTCTTTCTATAAGAAATGATTGTTTTTTATATGGAAAACTGCGAATAAAATCCTTATACTCGAAAATACTAACACTATTAGCTTCAAAAAAGTCATCTTTTTGTTTTGCTATTTCTTTTGTGTTCATTTAAATAAATATCATTAAATTTTACTTCCCCTCCAGCTCCGCGAGCTCGTCTTCATCCAAATCTTCTTTTAGGATAATCCCATAATCTGGATGTATCACATAGAGTCCTTTTTCTAAATCTTGTGCATATTTCTCAAAAAAATCTTTCAGAGATTGGGCTTCTATACTACGGTCTGCATCATCATGCCACATTTGTATTATCTGCCCTCGTTTTCCTTCTTTTGATGGATCTAGGTCTATCATTTTGCCGTTACCTCCTCCATCGACCGTTAGAGAAATCCATTTGGGATTCCACCAAAAATCAGGTTTTATCCCCTCTTCTGGGCTGCAGCCATAGTCTTTACCATCTTCTGAAAAATCACCATCATCATATAATTCTTTCCAGATTTTATATTCATCTATAATTCTATCAATAGTGAGCCACTCTTCCCCCATTAGACAATAGCCTTCTTTTTCTCCATTATGAATGCGGTAGATTTCCTTAAAATCCTCTGGCAGAGCGTATCCTAAGACTTCTTCCAACCTTTCAAAATCCTCCTCTGTTGCTCCATCATTTAATTGATATTCAAAAAAATCATTCTTATATTTTTCTTGCAAAATATTGATTTGCTTTTCTATTCTTTCAAGAATTTCTTTCATTTTTTAAGTTTTTTAAATCCTATTTTTATTTAGCCAAATTTACTGCTTTTAATTTATTTTCGTACATTCGTAATGATAATTTATTACTGATGAAAAAATTTCTTTTGCTTTTGTTTTTGCTTCCTATGTTCGTTTTTGCTCAGGAAGAATTGGGCGCTAGATTTGCCTACACTCATACCAATAAGTCTCATAATTTTGTATTTGGAGGAATTTCCTATAGCACAAAGGCTTATTATGGAGGAGGCACCCTCTATGCAGGAACCCATTTCGGCACTGAAAATTCAAAACTAAAAATAATACCAGAAATAGGTGCAGAAATGTATTTCATAATAGGAGGAGCTGGAATTTCGCTAAATACCCAGTCCATACAGCCTAGATTAGGATTTTCTCTTTTTAATTTAATCCAAACACACATAGGCTATTCCATACCTTTTTCAAGGAATTCCAATTTCAGAGGCTTTACTTTCACTGCAGCTTTTAATTTATACAAATACCGATAAATATTAACAAAGTCGCAATATATCACCGAAAACTCCTCTTGCAGTCACCTTCGCTCCTGCGCCAGCTCCCATGATAACTATTGGGTTTTCTCCGTAACTCTCGGTATAAATTTCAAAAATAGAATCCGAGCCTTTCAGTTGCCCAAGCGCCGAACTTGCAGGAACAGACACCAGTTTCACATCCAAAATCCCTTTGTCTTGGCTCAAATCTCCATGTAAATCCCCCACATAACGAAGCACATGATTTGGCTCTTGATTTTCTTTAATAGACTGATATTCAGCATCCAACTCTTCTAATCTAGAAATAAACTCATCTTTGTTTATTCCTCCTAAATTCTCTGGGATAAGGTTCTGAATATTGATATCACTAAATTCATTGATTAAATCTAATTCTCTCGCCAAAATAAGCAGTTTTCTAGCCACATCATTTCCACTCAAATCCTCACGAGGGTCTGGCTCCGTAAATCCTTTGTCCATCGCTTCTTTGACAATGGTAGAGAATTTCTCATCGCGCACCGAAAAATTATTAAAAATATAACTGAGCGACCCCGAAAAAACACCTTTTATTCTTGTAATATTTTCTCCTGAAAGGTGGAGAAGTTTTATCGTATCTATCAGCGGAAGACCAGCTCCTACATTGGTTTCATAGAGATATCTTTTCTTGTTTTTATCCAAAGTTTTTCGCAGATTTCTGTATTCCTGTATCGGTAAAGTATTGAAAATCTTATTGGAAGAAACAATGTCAAAACCATTTTCCACAAAAGTCAGATAGTTTTTTACGAAATCTCTACTCGCCGTATTATCCACTAAAACCAAGTTTTCAAACTGATTTTCTTTTACAAACTGAAACAAATCCTGTAATGTATTTTCCGCACTACCAAAAAGCACTTTTTGGCGCCAGTCGCTACCAAAACCACCTTTATTGAACACTATATTTTTAGAATTTGCTATCGCAATGATTTTCAGATCGATACGCTTTCTATTCTGAATATCATACGAAGAATCCAAAATCTGCTCTATCAGCGTACTGCCCACATTTCCATGCCCTACCAGCACCAAATGCACAGTTTTCACCTTTCCAAAAATCTCAGTTTCTACGATGTTTTTAACCTTATCTACCTGATTATCAGAAACCACCAAGTTCACCCTTCCTGCTGATGCTACCTGATTAAGAAGCAGAGGAAATATTTTATTCTTTTGTAATTCCGAAAGAATTTTTTGGAAATTGTCCGTCACCAATCCTATAACAGCCAGATTATCAATACTATAAATCTGACTAACGATTCCGCTTTTCAGTTCCTTATCAAATTCTTTTCTAAGGCTTTCCACCGCTGTTTCTGCCTGATGCTCATCCACCAAAACAGAAATTCCGTTTTCTATCGCCTGCTGAGAAATCACCCCTACACTGACTCCCGCATTCTGCAAAGCATTAAAAATACGAGAATCTATCCCTATCTGCCCCAAAAAATCTCTCCCTTCGAAATTAACTATCGCTTTATTTTTGTAAATCGTGATTACATTATTTTCTTCCATATTATATCGTGTTGATTTTTAAATAATTTTACCTAAAATTTCGTTTAGCTGTTCATATTCCATCAAAAAGGCATCATGCCCATGGATGGATTTTATCTCGTGATGATACACATTTTTACCATTATTTTTCAGAAAATCATAAGAATTTTTAATCTCAAAAGCAGGATAATGTAAATCCGAATCCACTCCTATGAGATGTATTTCCGAATTGATTTTAAGCAAATCTTCTTCCTTGGCATCAATGGTTTTAAGAAGCTGATTCATAAGCCGATACGCCTTTATATCAAACCTATTATCCAAGGCTGCTCCATGATAATTGAGCCAGTCGTGAGATTTTAGAATATTCTTCTGATCGTCCTGTTCCCTCCTGAATCTCTGATTAAGAGACTCTGGCGTACGATAGTTGAGCATCGCATGAATACGGGCTTTTTCGAGTGGTCTGTCTTCACTTTCGAGCAGAAATTCCTGCACCAGACATTGTGAATGCAACCAGTCTGTCGTCTTATAATCCGTAGCCACAGGAATGAATTTTTTAGCCAAATGAGGCGCTATACAGAGCATTTCCCACGCGATAGACCCACCGACAGAACCTCCCACCAAGGCATAAAGTTCCTTTATCTCAAGGTTTTCCAACCCCAAAACGAAAAGCCTCGCCATGTCTTTTGCGGTAAAGTTTTTATAGTTGTCAATGAAAAAACCATCATAGCCATTCCCTGCCACATTAAAGCAGACAACAGTATATTTCTGTAAATCTATCACACTCCCATACCCCACAAGGGTTTTCCACCAGCCCTTTTCGCCAGCCACATTAGAGTTTCCTGTAAGGGCGTGATTGACCAAAATGACAGGAGCTGTATGCAGTTTTTGCCCAAAGACTTGGTAACTCAGCGGGAAGTCAGTATACAATATCCCACTCTGAGTAGTGAAATTATCTATTTTAAGATGATTAAGCAGCGAACTTTCCAATTTTATTTTATTTTTCATCCTTGAAAATGCTACTTTATTGAAAAATGTAGTGTTCGTTATCTCCCTCTTTCAGCGAGTAGAATTTAGCACCTTCTCCATGAGCATTCGGAGGGTTGCTAAGGTTTCACAGAGTCTAATCTCTCCACCTTTCTTGATAACATTTTCAAAATTATTGACTAATGCGAGACAAATATAATACGATTTTTTTGATTTCGCAAGATATAAATTTAGAAAAATTACTCTTTTCCTGTATAGTAGTTATAATCTTTGATAATCTTGTCTATAAACTGCTTTTCCGTAAGTTCTCTATGGTCTATTTCTAGCTTAAGGATTTCTTTTATTTTATTGGATAACTGATGCAAAATAATCTTGTCATAGGTAATCACCGCCTTTTGATAATTAGATTTTATAATCCTCATATCATTATCAGACAATAGCACAACTTGCGGAAAATCAGGAACATAGTCATGCTGAAGGTTTTCCAAAATGGTATGAGAAATATTGATTTTATTTTTCAGTGAAATCACCGCTGTTCCAGAAACCATTCCTCCGAATCTTTGATTATTTTTAGAGACAATGACCGTGATAAGCCCCACTACTCCCCCATTAGAAAAAACATCTACAATTCTGAAAATCCAGCGCACAAAATAATCCCCAAAACTCGCCTGATATCCATCTATTTTCACTACTCTGATTTTCATTATCTTCTTTCCAAAAGTCTGCCCCTCCATCAGGCTCTCACAGACCAAAGTGTAAAGATGAATCGGCAGGGTAATTATTCCAAAAAAAGCCATCACAGTCCATTCATCCCAATTTTTAAATACATTATCTACACTTAAAACTTTAAATAAAATGATAAAAAGCACAATCATATAGGCTGCTTTGATAATCATATCAATGAAAAAAGCCAATATTCTATCCCCTACACTAGCAATATTAAAATTAATATTTACATTTTGTGATGTATTTATTGCAATTTTAGACATATTTTTACTAATTTAGCCGAATTATGAGAGAAGTTTTTTTTATTAGGCAAAATAAAGAAAAATGGTTGGAAATAGAGCAGGTTATTGATGGAAAAATTAAAAAAAATCCAGATGACCTGTCTTCTTTGTATATAAACTTGGTCAATGATTTGTCTTTTTCACAGACTTATTACCCGAAAAGTAACACTACCATTTATCTAAACCATCTCTCCAGCCAGATTTTTCAAAAAATCTACAAAACCAAGAGAATAGAGCAAAACAGGCTTTTATATTTCTTCAAAACGGAAGTTCCTCTTTTGGTGTATGAAAATTATAAATTCTTGCTTTATGCCTTTTGTTTTTTCTTTATATTCACAGGGATAGGCGTTTTATCAGCTCATTATGACACTACATTTGTGGAGCTTATTTTAGGGGAAGGCTATGTAAATATGACCATAGAAAACATAGAAAAAGGCAATGCTGTAGGCGTTTATCAGCAGGGCTCCAACTTTGGGAGTGCTGTTGCCATTATTCTAAACAACCTCCGTGTGGGGGCTTACCTATTTATTTTAGGGGTTTTTGCGGGGCTGGGAACGCTGCTTTATTTCTTGTACAACTGCATTATGCTGGGGGCTTTTCAGTATTTTTTCTATCAGCATGGGGCGCTGGAGGACAGTATGAGAGGCATCTGGATTCATGGAGTTTTTGAGATTTTCAGTATGGTAGTAGAGGCTATGGCAGGGCTTATGCTGGGTAGTTCTATTTTGTTTCCAAAAACTTATTCTAGGTTTAATTCCTTTAAAATAGGAGCAAAAAATGCCATTAAAATATTTGTCAGCACCATTCCTTTTACTATTATTGCAGGAATTTTAGAGGGGTTCGTTACCCGCTATGCTTTGAAAATGAACGAGATTTTCAATTCTGTTTTGATTTTAGGAATGCTGGCGTTCATTAGTTTTTATTATTTTGTGTATCCTTATTATGTTAATAAAAAATTAAAAAACAATGTTTGAATTTTATAAAAGAAGAGATTTCGGTGGTTTGATTTCCGATTCTTTTGCTTTCTTCAAAATATATGGAAAGAACTATTTCAAGAATTATTTCTTGATAAACGGTCTGATACTGATACTGATGATGGTACTGGCAGTAGTGGGCTACCGCGAATTTTTTTCTCAGATTTTTGGTTCTAATATGGAAGGGCAAAGCCGATATTTTGAGGAATATTTTGAGGAGAATATAGGAACTTTGATTTTAATAACATCGCTGATTTTCATATTGTTTTTGGCAGCGGCTATTATCAATTACTGTTTCCCTGTGCTATACATGAAAAGAGCCAGCGAAACAGGAAGTGCAGACATCAAAACCGATGAAATACTGAACGACCTTAAGAAAAATGCAGGGAAAATTCTTATCTTATTTTTAGGATTATTGTTTATCATTTTTCCTTTGGTTGTGATCGTTTTTGGTATTAGTTTCTTATTGGTTTTCTTACTGATAGGACTGATTTTGATTTTCTTTTTGGCTCCTATCGTGATGAATGCTATCAATTTCCTTCTGTTTGATTATTTCCACACGGAACGAGGCTTCTTTGGTTCTCTTTCCTATGCTATTTCTGCTCAGTTTAACTATCCGAACAGAGAAGGAAAATCACCTTTTTGGAAATATTGGGGATCTACAGTAGTTACATATTTTATCATACAAACAGTAATCTCTATATTTACCTTTATCCCTATGTTTTTCACTATATTAGGGGCTTTGAGCGTGAAAGATGGAGACTTGGGAGACGGCAGCGGAACAGCTTTTGTTTTGATTATCATTTATGCAGTAGTGATGTTCATTAGTTTTTTAGCGAATAATTTGATTTATGTAAATGCTGGACTGATGTACTATGACAACCGCACTGACCTTCATAGAAAAATGGATTTATCTGAAATCGAAACTATTGGACGGAATGAGATTTAAGTTTGTTGCACTTTTAATTTTCTTCGGCTGTTTAGGGCTTTTTCACGGACAGGCTTCAACAGATGAAATAGAACTAGATGATGTTCCTGAGGAGATATTAGATAATAATGCCTATGAGGAGCGGAAAATGGATTCTTTATTGAACTCCATAAAGGAAACCGATGATGTAATTTTCCCTAAAACTTTTCCAGAAAACTATAAAAACAAGTATCAGTCCAAAGAGTATGACTACACGGCTACCAAACCAAGAGAATCTCTCTGGGAAAAGCTGCAAAGAAAATTCATAGAACTTTTAGAATCTATTTTCGGAAGTATCAATTCTAATAAGCCTTTTGATTTTGCGGAAAGCATAATGAGATTTTTAGCCATTATCATCATAGGTTTTGTGCTTTATTTCTTGATAAAATTCCTTATCACAAAAGAGGGCAGCTTCTTCTTTGGAAAGAAAAACAAAAAAATCAATATAGAAGTGAATGAACTTCATGAAAATATCCATGAAATCAACTTTCAGGAAAGCATCAAAGGCTATGAAAGAAACCGTGATTTCAGATATGCGGTGAGGTATCAGTTTCTCTGGATTTTAAAGATATTAGCAGACAAAAACATCATAGAATGGAATCCTGAAAAAACCAACCGAGACTACATGAGCGAAATCAAAGAAAAACAACTGCAAGGAAAATTCCGTGATGCTACTAAAATCTTTGATTATGTATGGTATGGCGAATTTGAAATTGATGAAAATTCCTACCACAAAATGAAAGAAAAATGGTCGGTTTTTCATGAAAAAATATAAACTGAATGAACAAAACATTTAGAATTTATGGAATAATACTTGTCATCGTTTTGGTGATACTGGGACTGATGGAAGTCAATAAAACCGAGGTCATAGACTGGCGGAAAAACTTTGACATTCATAAGAAAACTCCCTTTGGGCTGTATGTTTTTAACCAAGAAGTAAATGGACTTCTCAAAAATGTAGAGCGTGTGGAGGAATCGCCGTTTAATTATTACAAACAAAACCCTAACCTTCCCGCTCATAACATTCTGGTTTTCAACAAACATTTTGATGATGAGTCTTGGAAAAAAATCTTAGAACAAACAGAAAAAGGTGCTAATGTATTGGTTATCGATAAAGTTTTCTACTCCCTCCCTGACACCATAGATATATCTTACAAATATCTGAATGACATTGATGAAGATAAAAAGCTGACTTTCCATCTATTAGACAAAAAAATGAAAAACAGCATTTTGATAGATAAAGCGCCTTCTGGAACAGGTTTTAAAGAAATAAACTCCGGTCAGAAAATTTTAGGTTACATCGAAAAAGATGGGAAGAAAGTAAGTTTTAATTTTATCCAAGTTCCTTTTGGAAAAGGTAATTTTTACCTTCATTCAGAGCCGCTTATTCTGACCAATTATTACCTTCTAAAACCCGAAGGGCATAAGTATGTAGAAAATGTATTTTCATACCTTCCGAACAACAAAACTATTTGGTTTATAGAAAATTACGATAAAAAAAGAGAATCCCAGTCGCCGCTGAGATTTATCCTTCAAAATGACAACCTCAGACATGCATGGCAGCTGCTACTCGTGGGATTACTGCTTTTTGCATTGTTTAATATTAGAAGAAAACAGAGAATAGTCCCTATCATAGAACCTCTGAAAAATAAGTCCGTAGAGTTCGTAAAAAGTATTGGAAACCTCTATCTACAAGAGGGAACACCACATGACATGGCTCTGAAAAAAATCCAATATTTCCTCAATAAAATAAGACTGGATTTAATGATTGACACTCAGCATTTAGATGATAATTTCATCAAAAAACTACACCTAAAAACAGGAAAAAATATAGAGCTGATACAGGAAGCCGTCGATTTAATAAACAAAATACAAAATCAGCATGTTCAAGTAAAACACTCTGATTTAGCGAAAATAAACGAAGTTTTAGATAAAATTTTAAAATCATAAAAAATGGAAAATATAGAAAATGAACACCCAGAAACTCCCGCTACACAGTTCCAGTCAAGAATAGATATGACAGAACTCCGCGAAAGTTTAGAAAAAATAAAAGCCGAAATAGGAAAAGTCATCGTAGGACAAGAGAGCATGATAGAGCATCTCCTCGCTGCCCTTCTTTCTAACGGGCATGTCCTGATAGAGGGCGTCCCAGGAGTGGCAAAAACCATCACTGCCAAGCTCCTTGCCAAGACTATCTCTGTGGATTTCAGCAGAATACAGTTCACGCCAGACCTTATGCCTTCAGATATTTTGGGAACATCTGTTTTCAATATGAAAACCTCTGAATTTGAGTTCAAAAAAGGGCCTATTTTTTCTAATTTCATCCTTATAGATGAAATTAACCGTTCGCCAGCAAAAACCCAGGCGGCACTTTTTGAGGTGATGGAGGAAAGACAAATCACCATGGACGGCATCCGCTATGCGATGGAACTTCCTTTCTTGGTGGTGGCTACCCAAAACCCGATAGAACAAGAGGGAACTTACCGACTTCCAGAAGCCCAGCTGGACAGGTTTTTATTTAAAATAAATGTAGGCTACCCTAATCTGGAACAGGAAATTACCATTATCCAAAACCAGCACCAAGACAAATCTTCAGACAAAACAGTAGCCATCAATACTGTAATCTCAGGCGAACAGCTGAAAAGATTTCAAAGCCTTGTAAAAGAGATTATTGTAGAGCCTCATTTGATAGAATACATCGCGAAACTGGTTATCAACACTCGTGAAAACCAATTCCTATATTTAGGTGCTTCACCGAGAGCGAGTTTGGCTCTTCTTACGGCTTCCAAGGCTTTCGCAGCGATAAGAGGAAGAGATTTCGTAACTCCAGAGGACATAAAAGAAGCCAGCTATGCAGTGCTTCGTCATCGTGTAATGGTTTCTCCTGAGCGAGAAATGGAAGGACTTACCACAGATGAAATCATCAGACAAATTTTAGAAAATATAGAAATTCCTAGATAATTAGTATCTTTGTGGAAGATAATTTTTTTCTTTATGAAAAATTTAGAAGTAATTGCACTGATAAAATTCAAGACTGAACAAGTATCCGAAATCCTTGACAGCTTAAAAGTTTTGGTAGAAGAAAGCCGAAAAGAAAAAGGCTGTATCAAGTACAATCTGATAGAAGATATAGATACTGAAGGGCATTTTATCATGAGTGAAACTTGGGAAAGCCAAGAAGCCCTAAACCTGCATAACCAGTCGAAACATTTTATCAATTTCGTAGATTTGGTCAAAGAAAAGAATGCAGAAGTGATTGTTTATAAAGGTAATAATAAATTTCATTAGAAATTCAACGAATAGAACCAATTTCTATTCGTTTTGTTTTTGGCAAAATACACCACACGAGCCGATGAATGAGCATATATTTGATTTAATAGAAAATACCAATCGTAATGTTTTCCTTACAGGAAGGGCGGGAACAGGAAAAACCACCTTCCTGAATGATTTTGTGAAAAAATCTCGGAAAAATCATATCATAGTGGCTCCCACAGGCATCGCGGCTATCAATGCCGGCGGTGTCACCATTCACTCTATGTTTGGGCTGCCTCTCAGACCCTTTGTCCCTACGGTAGACAGAATAGATGCTAATATTGCTAATAACATTTCAGACCTGCTTCCTCATTTCAAATACAGAAAAGACAAACTAAAACTCCTGCGCGAGGTGGAAATCATCATCATAGACGAAGTCTCTATGCTCAGAGCCGATGTCCTAGATATGATGGATTTTGCCCTCAGGACAGCCAGAAGAAATCAGCAGAAATTCGGAGGCGTGCAGCTGCTTTTCGTGGGAGATTTATTCCAGCTTCCACCTGTTATTCGGGAAGACAGCGAGTATATCCTTCAGCGGTACTACTCCTCGCCTTTCTTCTTTAATGCAAAGGCTTTGGAGGAAATGGATTTGCTCACGATAGAGCTTACCGAGGTTTTTAGACAAAAGGATAAAGAATTTTTAGACCTGCTGAATGCCATTCGTGATGGAAACAGCAAATTGGTAGATTTCAATAAATTAAATGAAAGATATTTCCCTGATTTTGAACCTAATGGAGAAGCTTTCGTTCATCTCTGCTCACATAATAAAATGGCGGACAGCATTAACCAAAAGAAAATCAACGAGTTAAAAACGCCTTCATTTTTCTATAATGCTTCTGTTTTCGGAGATTTTAAGGAAAATATGTTTCCAAATGATGAAACTTTGGAACTAAAAGTCGGCGCGCAGGTGATGTTTATCCGAAATGATACCTCTGGCGACAGAAAATACTACAACGGCAAACTCGCCGAAATATCACGCCTTACAGAAGATAAAGTTTTCGCAATTCTGGATGGAAGCGATGAGGAACTAGAAATAAAAAAAGAAGTCTGGGAACAGAAAAAATACACTCTGGGAGAGGACAAACAGATAAAAGAAGAAGTCACAGGAAGTTTCGAGCAGCTGCCTATCCGTTTGGCGTGGGCGGTTACCATCCACAAAAGCCAAGGGCTCACTTTTGACAGGCTTATCATAGATGCTGGGCAGAGTTTCACCTCTGGGCAGGTCTATGTGGCGCTTTCCCGATGCAGGACTTTGGAAGGGATTTATCTAAAATCCAAAATCACGCCTTCGGTTATTTTCAAAGATGATAGAATATCTCATTTTCAGGAAGATACAAAGGCGAATGACAAAATAGAGCAAATCATAGAGGCTGAAAAATATCATTACAGCATCAAAAAAGTCCTGAAATATACCGATTGCGGCTGGTTCTTACAATCTCTGGAAGATTGGTATGATATCGCGAAAAGCTCAAAGAAACTCGACAAAGAGAAAACTCAAACTCTATATATCTCACTGAAAACCAACATAAAAGAATTAATAAAAGTCTGTGAAAAATTTGAGAAAATCCTGCTTCAAAAAGCGACCAAATTCACACACGGACAAGAAGAATGGCAGGAAATAGAAAAGAAAGCAAAAGGAGGAGTCCATTTTTTCTTTGAGAAAATAAAAGACCAAGTTTTTGAGCCTCTGAAACAATTTTATTCCGAGACAAAAAACGAAAAAGGTCTTAAAGAACATAATGAATTTCTCAAAATCTGGCTGAGTGATACGGAAGATTATTTAAATGATTTGAAATTAACGAAACTCTTAGAAACCGAGTTATTTGACACTGATAAAGATGAGAAAATCAGCACAAAAATCGCAAAAATTCCGACTCATATCATCACCTACAAACTCTTTGAACAAGGAAAAAACATTGATGAGATAGCGAAAGAAAGAGCCCTCGCGCCCAGCACCATCGTAGGGCATCTGGCTAAATTAGCTGATCAGGGCGTTTTGGATTTATCTAGAATTATAAGTTCTGAAAAAATAAGTATTTTTGAAAAAACTTTTAACACACAGCCGCAAAACAGCCTGAATGAATGGAAAGAAATCCTCCCAGATGATTTTGACTATCACGAGATTAGGCTGCTTTGGAATCATTACAAATACCTGAGCAACAGGGAATTATAATTTTATTTACATTTTACACGAAATATGAGCAACAGCACTATCATAAAAAAATTATTTTTCATCGGACTAAAATTTAAAAAGTGGTTCATCATCACTTTGCTTATTTCCCTTGCAGTGGCGTTTATCTCCACCTACCGACCTATTCTTACCAAAGAAATAGTGGATTTGGTCATCATCAAAGAAAAAAGCCGAACAGAGCTGATGAACGGGATTTATCTGCTATTAGGGATGGTTCTTTTGGAAACTTTTCTGCAGGTGATGCTGTATTATCTTTCTAATTTCATTGCTCAATCGGTAATTCGGGACATTCGTGAACGCCTTTATGCAAAGCTGATTCATTTCAAAACTTCATTTTTTGACAAAACTCCTATTGGGAATTTGGTCACTCGTGCCGTGGGAGATGTGGAAACTGTGGCAGTGGTCTATACGGATGGTTTTCTGATGGTTTTTGGTGATGTTCTCCGTGTGGTGATGGTCATCGGGACTATGTTTATGGTGAATAAGGAACTCAGCTACATTGTCCTGCTGATGCTTCCTCTGATGTATCTTATCACAAGGTTTTTTCAGAAAAAACTAAAAGTTTCTTTTTCCACAGAACGAAATCTTACTTCTGTCCAAAACAGCTTCGTGCAGGAAAGACTGGCTGGAATGTCCATTATCCAAGTATTTAACCGAGAAAAAGCAGAGTTTAATAAGTTTGACAAAATCAATATAGAACTGAAAAATGCCTTACTAAAAACGGTATTTTATTTCTCTCTATTCTTTCCCGTTGTGGATTTACTCGCCTCGCTATTTATAGGTACTATCTTGGTTTATGCGGGTTATAATGTTATCAATGGCAAAGAAGTGGGCGCAGGAGATATCATCGCTTTCATTCAGTTTATTTCGTTATTAGTCAGACCATTACGACAAATAGCCGATAGATTTAACAATATCCAAAGAGGGCTGGTAGGAGCCGAGCGAGTTCTAAAAATCATGAACGAGGAGGAAAACCTTACTCCGAACAAAGGAACCATCAAAAAAGAATCTTTGGAAGGAAAAATAGAGTTTAGAAATGTAAAATTCGCCTATGATGAAAAGCAGCAAGTCCTGAAAGGAATTAACTTCACTGTAAATCCAGGCGAAACGGTGGCTATCGTAGGTGCTACTGGCGCAGGAAAATCCACCATAATAAGTCTAATTACAAGGCTTTACGACATTACCGATGGTCAAATTTTAGTAGATGATACCGACATCTACGATTACGAGCTATACCACTACAGAAGCCAAATAGGTGTGGTTCTACAAGATGTTTTCCTATTCCAAGAAAGCATTGCAGAAAACCTTACATTAGGGAATAAAAATATCACATTAGATGAAATAAAAAAGGCAGCGGAAGAAATAGAAGTCAATGATTTCATAGAAAAACTGCCCAATGGATATCATTTCATCGTAAGTGAAAGAGGTTCTTCCATTTCACTGGGACAGAGACAGTTACTATCTTTTCTAAGGGCTTATTTAGTGAATCCTAAAATACTCATTCTAGATGAGGCGACCTCTTCCATAGACCACGAATCCGAAAAACTGATTCAAAAAGCAACGGAAAAAATCACTAAAAACAGGACTTCCATCATCATCGCACATAGGCTCTCCACAATAGAAAAAGCTGATAAAATCATCGTGATGCATCAGGGCGAAATCGTAGAAATGGGAACTCACCAAGAACTCCTAAACAAAGCCGGTTACTACACTGCTCTGAATAAAAAACAAGAACATAAATAAAACAACAAAGCCTATAAAAATAGGCTTTGTTCATCATTTTTTCTGGGCGATAATTGCCACGGCATTTAGGTTTTGTGCATTATGACGGAAAACTTTTCTCATCGTGAGAATTCTTTTCCTAGCAGCAGGGTTGGTCATTATATTAAAGAAAATTTTCAGCGTTCTGAAAAAACCTTCATCATCTATTATTCTTTTTGGTTCTAATAAATGCATTGGGTTGGTCTCTACTTTCACCACAGAAAAACCTTCTTTTTCTAAAAGTTCTGTCCATTCAGAAACGGTTAATGGGCGAGCATTGACCTTTATTGCCAGCGCCAGTTCTTTTTGGATTTCAGCTTTTTTCTCCGTTGGTATCTCATCTGGTGTCAGCCCAAGTTCATGAATTCCGTAGAATCCGCTAGGTTTCAAAATTCGGTAGGCTTCGCGGATAATTTCCGATTTTCTGTGGTCTGCATGCATTGTAAGCATCGCCTCTCCATAGACTTTATCCACACTATTGCTCTCCAAGGTGGACTCCGCCGCATTTCCGATTATAATTTTAAAATCCTTTCCTTTGAGCCTATTTTTGAGAATTCCTGCCGCTTCTTCATTCAGTTCTACGCCTGTATAGCTTTTAGGATTTTTACCAAGTGTAATTCCTGCTGTAAACCCCAGTCCTGGCGCGAACTCCACCACATCATCATTTGGGCTGATATTCAGTCCCTCTATCATCTTCATACTCAGTTCCTTCCCTCCTGGGCGCAGCACTCGTTTGCCCATTTTTGCCAAAATCCAATGACCTTGGCTGGTGTTCATATTTTGTTCTTTGCTCATGATTTAGGATTTTTCGGCAACGCCCTCTACTCTTTTTGATGAATCTAATTTACTAAGCGTCAAACGAATAACGCTTTCTTTTTTCGCAATGAGATTATGCGGAACACCTCCTGACAAAGTCAATAAATCTCCTTTTTTAACTTCGTAATTCTGCCCTTCTACACCAAAAATAATTTCTCCCTCCAGCAGTTCCACTACAATGGGAAAAGGTGTCTGGTGCTCTTTCATTTCTTGGTTTTCTCGCATTAGGATTCTGATTTCTTTCGTAAAATCTGTCTCCAAAATCGCCTTTATTGCTGGCTTATTTTCATTAAATTCTAAATCTTGATAAATTGATGCTGTCTTCATTTCTTTGATACATTTTTAAATTTGAATTTACAAATTTATACTTTTTTATTTATTTTTAATCATTCTAAATTACTTTATTTATTTCTACTCTTTCTTATTTGATATAAATTCTTATTTTTGCGAAATGTTTAGATATTTATTTTTAAGCTTTATACTTACTTTTCTCGTTTCGTGTAGTAGTGATGTTCAGCCCAAACCAAAGGGAGAACTCAGGCTAGAGTATCCTGAGGCTAAGTATATTCCATTCTCTTCGGAATGTTCGTTTTCATTTGAGCATTCAGACTTTGCAAAAATACACCAAGCAAAGCAGGCTTGCTGGTACAATATAGTCTATCCTACAATGAGAGCCAATATTTTTGTAACCTACTTTCCTATCAAAAATGATTTTAATCTACATATAAAAGAAGTAGAAAAAATGGTCTATGAACACACCATCAGGGCTTCTGCAATAGATACTAAATCTTTTTCTTACCCAGAAAAAAGAGTTTTTGGGAACTTTTATGAACTAAAAGGACAGTCTGCTTCCAATATCCAAATCTATATCACGGACAGCACTCGCCACTTCGTAACGGCTAATTTATACTTTAAATCTAGACCAAGACCAGACTCTCTGCAACCTGCGATAGAATACATCAAGAAAGACTTGATGCACATGATAGAATCCTTCGAGTGGAAACATAAATAACTAAAATACATACACTTACAATCAAATGAATCTTTTGGCAGTAGGAACTGTAGCTTTTGATGCTATTGAAACTCCTTTTGGAAAAACAGATAAAATCCTAGGCGGCGCGGCTACTTATATAGGGCTTTCCGCTTCCGTTTTAAATGCTAATGTCAGCTTAGTTTCTGTAGTTGGTGGAGATTTCCCACAGGAATATTTGGATTTATTAACCGACAGAAATATCAATATAGAAGGAATAGAAATTTTCCCTGACGAAAAAACTTTTTTCTGGGCAGGAAAGTATCATAACGACCTGAATTCCAGAGATACTATGGCTACGGAACTGAATGTTTTAGAAAAATTTGAACCAAAAATTCCTGAACATTGTAAAAACTATGATATCCTGCTTTTAGGAAATCTTCATCCTAGCACACAGCTAGCTGTTCTAAACGGCATGTCTTGCCGCCCTAAACTGGTGATTCTGGACACTATGAATTTTTGGATGAACCACACTTGGGATTTACTGATGGAGGTCATTGCTAAATCTGATGTCATCACGATAAATGATGAAGAGGCGAGACAACTTTCTGGAGAATATTCCCTACCAAAAGCCGCTCAAAAAATCCATAAAATGGGACCTAAATATGTCATCATCAAAAAAGGTGAGCACGGAGCTTTATTATTTAGCGAAGGGAAAGTTTTCGCTATTCCTGCCTTACCTTTGGAGGAGGTTTTTGACCCTACAGGAGCGGGAGATACTTTCGCAGGAGGTTTTGCAGCGCATCTGGCAGCCACAAAAAGCATTTCCTTTGAAAACATGAAAACTGCTGTAATAGTAGGCTCTGCGATGGCATCTTTTACTGTAGAAAAATTTGGAACGGAAAGACTTCTAGAGGTCTCTCCTATGATTCTGAAACAAAGAATCAAAAAATTCCAAGAACTTACCACTTTTGAGGTAGATTTGAAAATTTAAGAAATAATTATAATAAAAAATTTAGATTTTCTCACAAAGAAATTTATTTTTGTAAACTAATTTTAGTAAAAATATGATAAAAAATATCAAAAAAGCATTACTGCTGGGAATCGTACTATTATCTGCTCAAATAAATGCACAGTTGCAAAAAGGGCAGCTAGTGGATGGTATCGCTGCGGTGATTGGAAATGAAATCGTTCTAGAATCAGACATCACAGAGCAAGAAAACCACGCTAAACAAATGGGTGAGAAGATTTCTGGTGATAATTGTGAAGTTGTAGAAAGCTTACTAAATAACAGACTTCTAGTATATCATGCAAAAAAAGATACTCTAATCCCGAACAGAAGCAAAGAAATAAAAGAACAGGTTAATAATAAATATAACCAAATTCTAGGTCAGTTCCCTTCTGAAAAAGCAATGCTGGACACATATAAGTTCAGAAATTCAGCTGAAATGAAGAACATGATAGAGAAAATAGATTCTGACAGCTACTACGGACAAAGTAAATTTGCTAGAATTACCGAAAAAGCAGATATCACACCAAGTGAAGTAACGGATTTCTATAACACTTACAAATACCAATTACCAGAGGTAAAAGAGGAAATCATCTTGTCTCAAATCGTGATATATCCTAAACTAAATGACAAGCACAGACAAGAGATTATAGATAAATTAAAGAAAATCAAACAAGATATCCTAAACGGGGACGACTTTGAGACTCAAGCTAGAATCCACTCTGAGGATGAAGGCTCTGCATCCAATGGCGGACTTTACAAAAATGTTTCTAAAGGAACAATGGTAAAACCCTTCGAGGCGGCAGCTCTTAACCTGCAAGAAGGCGAAATATCAGACCCTGTGGAAACAGAATATGGATATCATATCATCCAGCTTGTAAAAAAATCAGGGAAGATATACGATGCCAGACATATTCTTATAAAAAATACTCCAAACGCAGAAGAAATAGAAGCAGCTAAAAAAGAAATGGAAGACATCAGAAAAAGAATCATAAACGGAAAAATCACTTTCAAAGAAGCAGCTACAAAGTATTCTGATGACAAAAGCACAAAATACAATGCAGGGATAATCCTTGGCGAAGATGGAGGCTACAAACAGGAAAAACTAAACCTTTCTCCGTCCATCTCTTACCACATTGCAGGTTATAACAAAGGAGACATCACAGATGTATTTGAGGATGAGCACAATAGAAAAAAAGCTGTAATATTCATAAAAATAGAAGATGTGATTCCTGCGCACCAAGTAGACCTTGCTACTGATTTTGAAAGAGTGAAGAATATGGCTCTCAACAAGAAGAAAAACGAAATGCTGGAAAAATGGGCTAAAGAACAACTTCCTGATACTTTCATATCAATCGATAAGCGTTATCAAAAATGTTCTTTCTACCCTACATGGAACAAAACTTCCACAAAATAAACTAACAAACCACTCAGATTATTGAGTGGTTTTTTCTTTTTATCACAATGGTTTTTCTTTAAAGCCATATTTTATTATCTTTGTCGCTACACTTTTTTGGAAACTTTATGAAAGACACACCACAACAGACAAACTATACAGAAGACAACATCAGAACCCTCGAGCCTCGCGAGCATGTGCGCCTTCGTCCAGGGATGTACATCGGTAAACTGGGAGACGGCTCTGCGGCGGATGATGGGATTTATATCCTATTAAAAGAGGTTTTAGATAACTCTATCGATGAATTCCGAATGAAATTTGGGAAGAGAATAGATGTTAAAATCAATGATGGAAAAGTCACTGTCCGTGATTATGGGCGTGGAATTCCTTTGGGAAAAATCGTAGATGTAGTTTCCAAAATGAATACTGGTGGGAAATACGATGACGGCGCCTTTAAAAAATCCATCGGTCTGAATGGTGTAGGAACCAAGGCTGTCAATTTCCTTTCTACTTTTTTTCAGGTAAAATCTGTCCGAGATGGGAAAACCAAATCAGCTCAGTTTCACGAAGGTAAACTGGTGGAAGTAACGGAGGAAACTGATACAACAGAAAAGAACGGAACGGAAGTAAGTTTCATTCCTGACAGCACTATTTTCGTAAATTATAAATTTAGAAATGAGTATGTGGAGCGTATGCTTCGTAATTATACTTATCTAAATTTAGGGCTGAAAATCTATTATAACGACTCTGTTTTCGAATCCGAAAACGGGCTGAAAGACCTATTAGAAGAGGAAATAGACGGCGAAATCCTCTACCCTATCATCCACATAAAGGATGAAGATATGGAGATAGCGATTACTCATTCGGATAAATCCCAGTCAGAAACCTATTTTTCATTTGTCAATGGACAATACACCTCACAGGGAGGAACCCACTTGAATGCCTTTAAAGAGGCTTTTGTAAAGACTATCAAAGAGTTTTTTGGGAAAAATTTTGAGGCTGCGGATATTAGAAAATCCATCATCGGTGCGGTGTATATCAATGTGGGAAATCCAGTTTTTGAGTCTCAGACCAAAACCAAATTAGGCTCCACCACTATGGGACAGGATGCGAATGGCAACGAGCTGGAAACTATCCGAACTTTTGTCAATAATTATATGAAAAGCAAACTGGACAATTTCCTTCATAAAAACCCTGAAATTGCCGATGCTATTCACCGTAAAATATTAGTTTCTGAAAGGGAAAGAAAAGAACTTTCGGGAATTCAAAAATTAGCAAGAGAAAGAGCAAAAAAAGTTTCTCTTCACAATAAAAAACTGAGAGACTGCCGACAGCATTATAATGACCAAAAGGCAGCCAGAAAGATTGAAACTCAAATATTTATAACAGAGGGAGACTCTGCATCTGGCTCTATCACAAAAAGTAGAGATGTGGAAACTCAGGCTGTATTTTCGCTAAAAGGAAAACCTCTCAACTGCTACGGACTTACCAAAAAAGTAGTGTATGAAAACGAGGAGTTTAACCTTTTACAAGCCGCTCTAAATATCGAGGAAAGTCTGGAAGATTTGAGATACAATCAAGTCATCATCGCTACCGATGCCGATGTAGATGGTATGCACATTAGACTTCTGATGATTACTTTCTTCCTTCAGTTTTTCCCTGATATGATTAAAAATGGACACCTGTACATCCTCCAAACACCTTTGTTTAGGGTAAGAAACAAAAAAGAAACCCGCTACTGCTACACTGAAGCAGAGCGAATAAAGGCTTTGGAAGATTTAGGAAAAAACCCTGAAATTACGAGATTTAAAGGGCTTGGAGAGATTTCTCCAGATGAGTTTAAACATTTCATCGGGAAAGACATTCGCCTTGAGCCTGTGGTGGTGGGTAAAGACACCACGATAGACCAGCTTTTGGAGTTCTACATGGGAAAAAATACGCCTGATAGACAGAACTTTATCCTTGAAAACTTGGTAGTAGAAGAAGCAATAACAGAGTAAAATTTAATATTCAACAATTTATTTTTTGTATCATGAGATTAAGCAACAGAAAAAAAGCACCTATATACAATTTTTTACTGACTTTTTCCCTGCTCTTTGCGATAATAGGCGGAGGAATGACTTTTTTAAACATCATCAAACTACCTGTTTTTGGGAAAATGGCGAGCATTTCTCTTTTATTGATAGGAGTTTCAGGGTTGGTCATTATTTTCCTGAGAGGCCGCCAAATATTTGAATATGATAGTGATGGAGAAGCGCTCAACTTCAAAAACCACTCTATCATTCCTTTTTTAGGAAAAGAAGCAAAAGATGAATTTCCGAAATATAAACTCGTTTCCTTTGAAATCGTAAACGCATTGTTATTCAAAAGATTGTATATAAGAATCATGAGTAAAAAACACAAAGAAAGTATCCTAAAGTACGATATTTCTTACCTTACAAGCAGTGAAATAAGGGATTTAAAACTTTCTCTGCAACGAGCAATAAAAGCCAACAAAGAAAACAGCGATAACAACAATAAATAGTATGAAACGACATAATTTATTTAACTTACACGAAGGAGAAGAAAAACAAGACAAGGTTTTACAAGATGTCTTAAAAAACATTTCATTCAAAGGTGCTAATCTTTGGATTTTAGCTTGTGCTATATTCATTGCATCTATTGGTCTGAATGTCAATTCTACAGCTGTGATTATCGGTGCCATGCTGATTTCGCCACTTATGGGACCTATCGTAGGAATTGGGGTTGCCCTTGCTATTTATGATTTGACTCTTCTAAAAAAATCAGGAAAAAACCTGCTTACGGCTACTATCGTGAGTCTTTTAGTCTCTGCGATTTACTTTACTCTCAGTCCCTTTAAAGAGGCTCAATCTGAGATTTTAGCCAGAACATCACCTAATATTTATGATGTTTTGATTGCTTTCATTGGTGGAATTGTAGGAATAATTTCTATCACCCGTGTAGAAAAAGGAAATCCTATACCTGGGGTAGCTATTGCCACAGCGCTTATGCCGCCTCTTTGTACGGCGGGGTTTGGGCTGGCAACTTTCAATTTTAAATTTTTTGCTGGAGCTTTATATTTATATTCTATCAACTGCTTCTTCATCGCCATTGCTACATTTACTATTGTTAAATTCCTTAAATACAAACCTGTTTCTACTCAGGATAAAAAATTTGACAGAAAAGTAAAATATTCCATTTATATTTTGTTTACTATTATGATTGTTCCAAGTATTTTCTTGGCTTACCGTCTCATTAGTGATAATAAATATACTAAAAATGTAGAAAACTTCATCAAAAATGAATTTACAGACAGAGGGCATACGGTGATTTATAAGAAAATAAATCAAAATGATACGCCAAAAACCATAGAATTGGTTTTACTAAACCAGCGAATGGACAGCATTGAAATTCAAGCGCTTAACAAAAAACTTGCCGACAGCTACGAAATCAAGGATACAAAACTCCTGATAAAAAATAATTCATCTAATCTAAAAAGTGAGATTTTAGCTGAAATCAACCAGCAGAACAAGGATTTCTCTGAAAAAGATATCATCATCCAAAACCTTACTGCGGAGCTGAATGAATACAAATTTGATGACCGACAGCTCATCAAAGAACTCAGAATCATTTTCCCAGAGATTGAAAACATATCTATCGGAAAACTAAATAGTTACGAAAAAGATTCTCGTAAACAACAAAATACCGTCCTTTACCAAATCAAAGAAAAAGAGAAGCTGGATGAAGAAAAGCTGAAAAAATGGCTTCAAACCAAGTTAAACGACCAAAATATCAGACTGATAAACACAAAATAAATGCAAGAAAACAAACATAAAGAAGAAACTTTAAAAAAAATATCTGGGCTTTATCAAGATTGGTTTCTTGATTACGCCTCTTATGTGATTTTAGACCGTGCCATTCCATCTATTTATGACGGTTTTAAGCCCGTTCAGCGCCGTATCATGCACTCCATGCGCGAGCTGGAAGATGGAAGATACAACAAGGTGGCAAACATCGTGGGAAACACCATGAAATACCACCCGCATGGGGATGCCTCCATCACAGATGCCATGGTGCAGATTGGTCAGAAAGAACTTCTGATAGACACCCAGGGAAACTGGGGAAACATCTACACGGGAGACTCAGCAGCGGCGGCAAGATACATCGAAGCGAGACTTACACCTTTCGCTTTGGAGGTGGTTTTTAACCCTAAAACTACAGAATGGGTAAAATCCTATGACGGAAGAAACAACGAGCCTGTGGACCTTCCTGTGAAATTCCCACTGCTCCTTGCACAAGGCGTAGAAGGTATCGGTGTGGGGCTTTCGACGAAGATTATGCCTCACAATTTCAATGAGTTACTGGATGCTTCTATTCTTTATCTAAAAGGAAAAAGTTTCCAGCTTTACCCTGATTTCCTTACGGCAGGACTTCTGGATGTTTCTAACTATAATGATGGAAAACGAGGCGGAAAAATCCGTGCAAGAGCCAGAATTATTCAAAAAGACAAAAACACTCTATGCATCACAGAGTTACCTTTTTCTAAAAATACAGGCGACCTGATTGACAGCATTTTAAAGGCTAATGAAAAGGGCAAAATCAAAATCAAAAAAATAGAGGACAACACTTCTGATGAAGTGGAAATCAACATCTTACTGGCTAATGATGTTTCGCCAGACATGATGATAGATGCCCTCTATGCTTTCACGGACTGCGAGGTTTCTATTTCGCCGAACGCCTGCGTAATTGTGGGCGACAAACCGATGTTCCTTTCGGTTTCGGAAATACTGAAATACAACACAGACCACACGGTTTCTCTTCTGAAAAGAGAGCTAGAAATAGAACTGCACGAACTTCAGGAAAAATGGCATTTTGCGAGTTTAGAAAAAATCTTCATCGAGAATGAAATTTACCAAGAAATCAAAGGTAAAACCAGCAAAGAGGAAGTTTATTCGGCGATTGACACTGCTTTAAAACCATTTATCAAAAACCTTATGCGTGAGGTAGTTACGGAGGACATTGCCCGACTGACAGAGCTTCCTTTCATGCGAATTTCGCGCTATGATAGAGATAAAGCACTGGAAAACATCGCAGCACTGGAGGACAGAATGGAGCAGGTAAAACATGATTTGGAAAACTTGGTGGATTATGCCATCAATTATTTCCAAAACATTCAGAAAAAATATGGAAAAGACAAGCCTCGCCGTACGGAAATTCGTGTTTTTGACAACATAGATGCGACCAATGTAGCGGTAGCAAACGAAAAATTCTACATCAACAGAGCCGAAGGATTCATCGGGACTTCGCTTAAAAAAGATGAATATGTTTTTGACTGTTCAGATTTAGATGACATCATCACTTTCCGAAAAGATGGAACGATGCAGGTGACCAAAGTGGAAGCGAAAACCTTCATCGGAAAGGATATTCTGCATGTAGGCGTTTGGAAAAAGAACGACAAGAGAACCGTTTATAACATGGTCTACCGCGAGGGAAAAGATGGCCCATATTACATGAAAAGGTTCTCGGTAACGGGAGTTATCCGAAATAACGAATACAAACTTGCTTCTGATGTAAAAGGCTCAGAAGTGCTGTATTTTTCTGCAAATCCGAATGGAGAGGCCGAAATCATCAGTGTTTTACTAAAACCTAATGCCAGAATCAGAAAAAACAGAATCGATATAGATTTTTCTGATTTAGCGATAAAAGGGCGTGATTCCAAAGGAAATCTCGTAACGAAATATTCCGTTAAGAAAATAGAACTAAAAGAAGAAGGCATCTCTACGCTGGCTCCAAGAAAAATTTGGTTTGATGAAAGTGTAAGAAGACTGAATGTGGAAGGCAGAGGAGTTCTGCTCGGCAGCTTTAAAGGAGATGATAAAATATTGACTATCAATACCAAAGGAGAAGCAAAACTAATTTCATTTGACCTAATGAATCGTTTTGATGATGATTATCTGATTTTGGAAAAATGGCATCCAGAACAGGCCGTTTCGTGCATCTATTATGACGGCGAAAAGGATATTTATTTCATTAAACGATTTTTATTAGAAAACACGGCTAATATTCAGAACTTTATGCCGAGTGAGCATCCTAAATCCTTCATAGAATTTGTGGGAACCAGCGATGGCTGTACAGCGGAAATTATCTTTGCAAAAGATAAAAACGGAAAAGAAAAAGAGCCAGAAACCATTGATATTGATGACTTTATCTCCATTAAAGGAATAAAAGCAATGGGAAATCAGTTCGTAAAAGAAAAAATAAAATCCATAAATATCACAATTCCAGAACCGCAGGAAGAGGAAGAAGAAGAACCTGTGCAGCAGGAAGAAACGGATATTCCAGAAGATGGAGTTATAGGAGATTTATTTAACTGATTTTGAGATGTCTACCGAGTTATTAGAAAGATTTTTACCTCCAAACAGCATGCCCTACCTAAAAAAATGGCTGGAAGGGCATATGTGCCATATCAAAGTCACAAAAAACAGGCACAGCAAATTAGGAGATTATAAATCAATGCCTAATAACTCCCACCAAATAACCATCAATGGAACGCTGGAACCAGAGCTTTTTTTCTTTGTCTTCACGCATGAAATTGCCCATTTAATAGCGTTTCATGAGAAAAAAAATATTCTTCCACATGGAAAAGAATGGAAGATGACCTTTCAGAAAATGCTTTTGGAGAGTATTTCGATTTATTCCGAGGAACTGAAACCTTTGATTTTAAATTTTGCTAAAAATCCGAAAGCCAACTTCATGTCCAGTCCAGAGCTGGTAAAATATTTTGACAGTGAACACTCTGATAATAAAGCCTATGTGGAGGATTTGCCCATTGGAGAAAAATTTATTTATCAAACGGACATTTACCAGATAGAAGAAAAGAAGAAAAAGCGTTACCTTTGCAAAAATCTCAGTACAGGGAGGATGTATTTATTCAAATCCTGTGCGAGAGTGGAGCGAACAAAATAACAACTAACGAAAGAAAATGAATCCAAATAATAACTATTGTGTGATAATGGCGGGCGGCATCGGAAGCCGTTTTTGGCCTATGAGTACGGCTAAATTTCCTAAACAGTTCCATGATATTCTAGGAACGGGAAAGACTATGATACAGCAGACCTTTGAGCGGATAAAGCAGGTGGTTCCTGTAGAAAATATTTTTGTGGTAACCAATAAAGAATATTTAGAACTGACATCTGCTCAAATTCCTGAACTTGACAAGAAAAACATCATCGGAGAACCTATGATGAGAAATACTGCGGCATGTAATATCTACATAACCAACAAAATAGCAAAAATAAACCCAAATGCTAATATCGTTGTACTGCCCGCAGACCATTTGATTTTAAAAGAAAAAACTTTTTGTGAAAAGATAGAATTTGCTTTTGAAAAGGCGAGCCAAAATGACTATCTCATCACGCTCGGGATACAGCCTACACGCCCTGACACAGGCTATGGCTACATCCAGTTTTCGGAAGAAAAGTCTGCTGAAATATGCAAAGTAAAAACTTTCACTGAAAAACCTAATTTAGAAACAGCAGAAAAATTCTTAGCAACGAAAGAATATCTTTGGAATGCTGGAATTTTCATCTGGAATGTGAAATCTATCCAAAAAGCCTTTGAAAACTATCTTCCAAAAATGGCAGAACAATTTAAAACAGAGGCATATAACACCGAAAAAGAAGCGCCATACATAGAGGAAATTTATCCTAATGTAGAGAAAATATCCATAGACAACGGAATTTTAGAAAAGGCTGATAATGTCTATGTGATTCCTGCTGACTTAGGATGGTCTGATTTGGGAACTTGGACTTCTGTGTTTGAAAATGCTGAGCGAGATGAAAATAACAACACTATCTCCAAGAACTGCAATGTTTATAACGCGAAAGGAAATATCATCAGACTCAAAAACCCTGAAAAAACCGCTGTGGTCGATGGACTTACAGACTATATAGTGATAGATACGGAGGAGGCTCTACTCATCTGCCCAAGAAGCAATGACCAGCTTATCAAGGAATATGTGGCTGATTTAGAAAGCAAAAAATAGAAGAAATGTTTCGTTTGTTATCAAAGAGAACCAATTTATTTTCAGTTCCTACTTACATAGGAGCTTTATTACTTTTTATTTTAGTTTCAAACGATTTAGAAGTTAAATTTTCTAACATTTTTTCCACCTTTATAGCTTTTGCAGGACTGGCTATGGGCTATGTTTTGTTTAATAAAATTTCACTAAATAAAAAGACCCACCTGCCTCTATTTCTGTATTCCATTTTTATTTTTTCATTTTATGATGGAAATCTAGATATAGGGATTTCTATGGCGCTATTTACGAGTTCTATTTTATTATTTTTCTTCACTAGTGAAAATGATAAAATCAGAAGTGATTCTTTCCTTTTGGTCGGTAGCATTCTGGCTGTCAGTTATATTTTCCTGCCGACGACTTGGACGCTTTTTATTTTCGTAATTATCCATATCATCACCAAATCAGACAAAATATTTCTAAATATTTTCCAACTTATTTTGGGATGTTTTATGGTAATTTCTGGATATTTGTGTCTGATGTATCTGCTTGAAATAGATGTCTTTACAGAAGACTATATACCACTGATTTCCAATGAAATAATTACGGATTTCTCCTCTTTTTACACCTTAATTCCCATTTTAGTAATGTGTATTTTGGCGGTGGGAGATCATTTTATGAATTTGAATAAAAAAAGCCCGACTAGTAAGTTTAAATACGCTTTCCTGCTGTCATTCTTATTGGTTCAAATCCTGATTTTAGTCTTTTACATGGGTTCTCACAGAGAATATCTGCTGCTGTCTATATTTCCTGTCAGCATTATCTTGAGCCGATTTTTAAGGTTTATAAAATACCCTTGGCTTCAAGAGCTGGGACTTTGGATTATTATAATTTCTTGTCTTTTGGACAAATTTAACCCTAATTTTATTGATTTAATATGATTCAAATAGATGATAAACTAATTTCTGAAGATTTATTTTCCGAAGAATTCGTGTGTAACCTTGCTAAATGCAAGGGAATCTGCTGTGTGGAAGGCGATGCAGGAGCTCCTCTCGATGAAGATGAAACCAAAATATTAGATGAAATTTACCCTAAAATAAAGTCTTATCTCCGCCCAGAAGGAATCCAAGCCATCGAGGAGCAAGGAACCTATACACTTGATTTTGAAGGAGATTTGGTGACTCCTTTGGTGAATAATGCAGAGTGCGCCTATGTGATTTTTGATGAAAAAGGCTACACCAAATGCGCCATAGAAAAAGCCTATGAAGACGGTGTTATCGACTGGCAAAAACCTATTTCCTGCCACCTCTACCCTATTCGTATCACGGAATATTCCAATTTTTCTGCGATTAACTACCACGAATGGGACATCTGCTCTGATGCCTGCACTTTAGGGAAAGAATTGGGTGTGAAAGTCTATCAGTTCTTGAAAAAACCACTCATCCGAAAATACGGAGAGGAGTTCTACCAAACCCTTTCAGAGGCTGCTGAAGAATGGGAAAAAGAATTCGGGAAAGGATAAAAATTCCATTTTCCGAAGTTGATTTTATTTCTATTTTCTTTATTTAAAATACGCTTTCAGCGGTATTCCTAGTATTTTTGTCAGTCGCATAATTTCTGGCATGTCTTCTTCTGGAAACAGCAGGAACAAATACGCATCTGCTCCTTCATCAAGATGACACAGCCAAAGATGATATTGGGAAAGCTGTTTTCTCATATACGGGAATAAATCTGCACTATAAATATCTGCGGGATATTCCCATTTCCAGTCAGAAAAATCAACTAAATCCAAAATATATTCTTCTAATTCTTCAGCATAAAATTTCCAGTCAGAAGAACGGCAGACACCATATTCTCTTATAATTTCTATCACAGGTTCTGCCCTTTGGATTTTATGAGAATATTCCATCATTTCAGCCATGGCTTCTGATACGCCCTCGTATTCATCAGGTGTGTATTCCTCTAAAGCCTTTAATAATCTTTCTGTGTTTTCATCTATTACATCCTGCTCCACTCCACAAAAAGCTAGAAATTTCGCCAAATGCTTCTGCGTTGGCACTACTTTTTCTTCCTCTGGAATTGGCTTTATATGAATTTTGCCATCTAATTTATCCTCCAAATGAAAATAAATATCCGTTGTCAATTTATTCAGCGCTTCCCACGCCAAAACATCTTCATAGTAATCGCTCTCTGGATCCAGCCATCGGTAGCCTTTCGCCTGTGAATAAAGTTCATGCTCTTCATAATAATCCTCAGACTCTGCATCATTTTCTAAATCATAATAAGTGACATTAAAATCACCATTAAAGCAATGAGTTCCAAACATATACATACGGTTATAAAAAGTATCATAGCCCGAAATAACCGTATAAACATACCCTATTCCATCTTTTTCGAAATTTTCCGGAATAGGTTCATCAAAATTTAGAACTCGCTTCCTAAAATCCTCTGCCAAAGCTGTCGCTGAAGAAAAACCATATTTTTTTAATATTTTTTTCTTAAAATCTGTATTTTCAGACATATCATGTGGAAGAAAACCTATTCCTACAATCACATCTGTAAATTCTGATGATTTATCCAATGAGATAACTTCATCATTTTCAATAAAATACCGTTCAAAAGCCAAAAAAAGCTTCAAACTCAAATTTGATTTCATTTATTTATTATTTGATAAATTAATTCTAAAAGTTGTTCCTTTCCCAACTTCGGAAGAAACTATGCGCAGGTCTCCGCCATGATATTCATTAATCACCCTCTTCGCCAGAGAAAGCCCCAGCCCCCAGCCTCTTTTTTTGGTCGAAAACCCAGGATTAAAGACTTTTCTGATTTGGGAATTTGTCATACCACAGCCATTATCCTTGAATTCTATAAATATTTGATTATCTTTCTCCACGAGCGAAATTACCAATCGTCCTTTGCCTTTCATAGCATCCACGGCGTTTTTCACTAAATTTTCTATCACCCAGCTCATCAAAATCCTGCTGTGCGGAATGAGAACTTCCCGCTCTGGAAGATACAGCACGAAATCCACTTGGCTCGAAATTCTCGTTTTTAAATAATCAAAATTCGTTTGAATTGTTTCTGATAGATTGAGGTCATTCAGCTCTGGAATTGACCCTATTTTAGAAAACCTCTCCGAAATCACCATCAGTCGTTTTACATCTTTTTCTATTTCCAAAACACCCTCGTTATCAGCATTTTCTATTTTCAAAATTTCTACCCAGCCAATCATGGAAGAAAGAGGCGTTCCTATCTGATGTGCAGTTTCCTTTGCCAGCCCTGCCCAGAGATAGTTTTCATCCGTTCTTTTTATCGTTCTAAAAAACCAAAAACAAACCAACAAATACCCGCCTATCAAACCTGCTAAAATTACAGGATAATAGTCCAATCTATCCAAAAACAGGGAGTTTGAATAAAACACATACTGATTCTTGCCATCGGGCATTGTGATAAGGAAAGGCTTGTAGGTTCTTCCCATTTTCTGAATCAGAGCACTCAGTTTTTTAGGGTCTTCTACAATTTCATCTGGAATATTTCTATAAGTTCCCTCGGCCAAAATAGGCTCATAGTTTTCATCTGTCAGAATGATGGGAATAGAGTTATTATCCTTTAAGATAGCCAAAATAAGTTCCAGTGTTTCAGGGTCGTTGATATGTTCATCCTGCATGAATTTCATAGCCGTAGCGATAACCTCTATTCTCTGAATTTCTTGCTTTTTCAGCCTGTCTATCAGCATTGTAGAAGAAACAGCCAACACCACCACTGCGAGAGTGAGGAACAAAAATATAAGCCAGCGGACAAATGATGAAGTAAGATACCTCATTTTATTACTTTAATATATCTAAAAGTTTAAACAATTTTGCATTTACATTACTCCCATGATAGTTATTCACTATCACCGCAAAGACATACTTTTTGCCCTCTTTTGATGTGTGATATCCTGCATAGGCTTTGGCATCTTTTATCGTTCCGCTCTTCATTTTCATGCCATTATATAGAGGCATAGATTCTTCAAATATAGGGAACCAACTTTGTTTTTTACCCCAAATCAAAGCCTGAACTTCCGCCCTTGCAGAGGCATAGTTCTGTGGCGAAAGTCCACTTCCGTCAGCGAAATTTATCATCGCCGCTTGGATTCCTTTACTTTTCCAAAAATCTTTGAGGATTTTCACGCCATTTGAAAAAGAAGAATTATTATTTTTAACCTTTCCAAAAGTTTTTACAAGGGTTTCCCCATATAGATTCACGCTTTTTCTCATGAACCAATAGACTATTTTGTCCATCGTAGGAGAATGATGCACCAAAATTTCTTTCCCCTTTAAAGGCGCATATTCCTTCCCTTCTATCAAAAGCTGTGAAGCAGAAATCACTTTTCCTTTAAGCTCTATATCATTGTTTGACAGCCAATTATACATTTCTAAACCAAGCTGCATAGGTGGATTTGGGACAGAACCAGAAACTACGGTCGTCTTTCCACTAGGAAGTGTCCCATTGATATAGGCTACCTCCGAATATGGCGCCGTGTAGATGATGCTTCTGTCCCCTGTTTCCTTCCCTGCCGAATGAGTTTTGTTTACCCATTTTACCTGCTCTGGAAGATTTACAATTTTCTTGAAAGATGTAGAAGCCCCTGCATTAGCGCCTCCACTTATATGCATATCAAACTGATTTTCACGCCAGTTCACTCCCCAAACTCCCGCTCCATAGTAATTTCCTATATCATTCCAAGGCCAGCCCCCAGGGATAGTCTGAATATCAAAATAGCTATCATCTATTATCAAATTCCCTCCTATCTTATAGATTCCCAATGATTTAATGGCTTGTATCACTTTATTCTGAAAATCCTCAGGTTTATAGCCTGTGTATCGCCAGCTGCCGAGTGTAGGGTCTCCATTAGAACTTACTATCAAATCCCCCGACAGTCTGCCTTCCTCTATATTCCCTGTATAAGACACTTTGGTAGTGTATCGGAAATCTTTTCCAAGCATCTCCAAAGCCGCCATCGCCGTAAAAATCTTCTGTGTGCTCGCCGTAGAAAGTCCTTTATTCCCTTGATATTCATAAATAAAATTCCCCTGTTCATCGGCTACATAGAAAGAAAGATTCGCCGAATACATCTCTGGTTCATTCAAAAGACTTTTGGTCGCTTGGTCTAGTTTTTTAGAAATATCTTGAGAAAAAAAACTCTGAAAAAACAAGACTAATAAAAAGCAAAAAATATTTTTCATCTTAAAATTTTATTATATTTCAAACGCTGGTGATTATTCTTTTATTTTAATTCCTGCATGTAGACCAAAGTGTCTTTGGGCAAAATTTCTGGGTGAAAAATTTTCACATAATCCCTTAAAACCAAATCTGCACGAACAGCTCCACTCTCAAAAATATCATTAGCCATTCCTCTCCTTCTTTTATTCATCCCAAAAATTTTCCCTTTCTGATAGACATCCAGTTTTTCATAAACAGCATTCATAGCCAAAAGTTCTTTTTTCGTTCTATAATTGCCCGCATTCATCCAAAATTCAGCATTTTTAGACTTCACAAAAACTTCTTCAAAACTAATCGGCACTGATTTTTTATCTTGATTTTCCTTAAAAATATAGTCCGCTCCAGCATCTTTCAGATAATTAGCCGAAAAAGTTTTTCCTCCAGCGACATACCAGTGGTTTCCATACATTTCATTAGCCAAAACTTTCGGTTTGTTGGGCAACTTCTGGGCTTTTTGTTTTATGTTTTCATAATCATTTTTGATTTTAGCATAGATTTCCTCTGCCCGTTTTTCCTCTCCTAAAAGTTTCCCAAACAACTTTAAATAAGCCGCTTTGTCTAATGGTGTTTCCTCCAAATATTCATCTAAAAAAATGATTTTTATTCCATTATCCTGCAGGATTTTATATGTATTTTCGAAAGTTTCTATGTAATTTGTGAAAATCACATCTGGTTTTAGTTCAAGAATTTTTTCAATATCATACTTTTGGTCAGAGCCTACATTCTGAATTTTATTTTTTTCTATAAGTTTCTGAATTTCATTGGAATAAATATACTGCACTCCCGAAATTCCTACTATTTTTTCTTCCTGCCCAAGTTCTATAAAATATCCCAAAAGGCTGTTATTAAGCAAAACCACTTTGGAAAAAGGCAGTTCTTTTTTTTCAAAAGAATACTCAAATTTTCTAGATTTTAATAAAAATTTGTCATTTTGCTCACTATATTGAACATTTTCAGAAATCACTTCCCAAGATTTAATTGATTGGTTATCAGATTTCTTACACGATAAGACCACAAAAAAACAGGTGATGTATAATATTTTTTTCCATTTCATAGTTCAAAGAAAGCAAAAAAGTATTATATTTGCAAAACTAAAATTCAGGACGCGTAGCTCAATTGGATAGAGTACCAGATTACGGCTCTGGAGGTTGAGGGTTCGACTCCTTCCGCGTTCACAAATTCAACCACTAATAGATTGAAAATCAATTTGTTAGTGGTTTTTATTTATAGGTTTTCCCCGCTTTTTCCCCACAATATTTTTTGATAGCTTATAAATTTTAAATAATATTACTTTTATTCTGTATCAATAAAAAATGGGAACACCTTATGTATTCCCATTTATCTTATTTTGCAAGACTTTAATTTTCTCTATCAATTCTGAAAATGATAAACTATCTCCTACAATCATGTTCTGTTGCATTAGTTTGTAATCATTTTCCCATCTATGTAAAACCTCATCAGGAGGAATGATATTGATTTTACCTTTCTCATGGTTTTCAAAAGAAATTCCTTTTACATTATTCATTACTTTTCTAAAATCTGCAATAGTTTGGAACAGCTTATTATCGTTTAGAGCATTTTCTGCGTATGCTGTGTGCGTTATCTTTTCCAAATCGTATAAATGCCTACTGAGTTTATCAAAACGGATTTTTTCGGTGGGTTTTGTAAATTCTTCGTGCAGTAGAAAAATTTTCTCCAAAAAAGTTTTAGTTGGAACGATTACATTTACCTCAAAATCAGTAAAAGTAAAATCTCTATCTTTAAAATTTTGGTCTATATAAGAGTTTATTTTTCGTATTTCTGAGGGTTCAGATAAAGCTCTTGCTCCCATTTCAATAACGATTTTCTTCTGAATATGATTTTGGCTTGGAACCACTGAATGATAATACAATTCCAGCTGATTAGGGTCACTAGTATCGTCTACATTTTCATTGTATTCAATACTGAAAGTTTTATCCGAAATTCCTAAATTTTGCAATTGCAAAATTAATTCTTTTCGGAAATCATTGATAACAAATGTTCCTGCATTTTTTCTTAATTTTTTGATTTGAGTTTTAGAAGTTGCATCTTCAAAGCCAAGAAAATATCGGTCAATAATCAAATCTACATCTTCTGAAAATCGCTCAATAATGTTATAAGCCTTGCTAAGCGATGTGCCACCTTTGAACACGATATGCTCACGATATTTAGATTGAAAAACAGCCCGAAGCACCATACAAACCCACCAGTCTTTCTCAATTACTACATCAGAAAAGCCCATTTTATCGGCGGTATAACGAATAACTTCGTATTTCTCGTTATCAGTAAAAGAAAACCAATTATTCATTTTCAATAGATTTTAACATTATTTTTCGTATCCATTCTGGAGCAAGTTTGGCATCATGCAAAATATTTTCCTTGCTCTCGTTTTTTAAATGTTTTTCAATTTGTTGGATAATCGCTTCATTCACATTTTCCTTTTTAATATTTTTCAAGGCTTGGATTACCAAAGTAGAAATTTTGCCTTTGGTAGAAAGATTTTTCGGCACAGAGGTTTTGAATTGAATAGTTTTATTATCAATTTTGACCACTCGTGAAGCTCCATCAGTAAGGAAGACCAATTTCATCGGCACTTGGGTAGTCAATCCAAGAATATTCTCTGCATAAATGCCTGTGGGTATAATCCTAGCTTTATCCCTCCGAGCGATAGCTTTGGCTACTTCCTCCACAGATGGCAGTAGCTCTCCAACAATCTTACTGAATTTTGGTTTGTAGTAAATTCCATGAGAAAGGCGTTTTATTTTGTCTTTGGTTTCCAACCGATAAAGAGCTTTTTTGACGCTTTCTGCACTGCCAAAATCCAAAAAATCATCAATGAAAAATATCATTCCCTCCTCAAAGGAACTGATTTTTTCGGCAATATGTTCTTCTATTTTTGGTCTCATATAAAAATTTCGTCCCAAATATATGAAAAATTTGGGACGAAATACTATTGTGTCACTAAATTATATTCTTCAGACTTTTATTATCTTTTGTATAATATTGTCCTACAACATATTTACTTTGTTTAAGTTCTTCTGCGATATATGAAGTAGTATAAATAATTTGATAATTCTGTTCTTTATTCAATTCATTGATACGCTCTATAAGAATTCTTTGTAAATTTTGAGCTCTTTCAATCTCAATTCCTTTATCTTCCATATTGTCAGCAAAAATAAAGCGAGGAAAGCGCATATTCGGAACTCGTAATGAAGCTAAGAATATAGCGAAACGAGCAGCTACTTTTAAATAGAAATTAGAACTTGCTGAAAATTTCTGATATTGCTTATACTTTTCTGAATTATCAGTTTTTAGGTATACTATATTATTAGAAAAGCTGATTACTAAGTCTCTTGGTTCAGCAACACTGAATTCCTTTTGTCTTTCTAAATCATTATTAAGTAGTAAAACTCCCTCTTCTTGTATTACACTTAATATCTCCTTTTTATTTTCCTCTTGTCTTCTTACAATATCTGAAATTATACTTTTTAAGATATTTGTTTTTTCCTCTAATAATCGCTTCTCATTGGTTAAAGTTTCATATTTTGAAGCTTGTTCTAATATTGTTTGGAGTTGTATTATTTTCCCATCTATAATCCCTTTTTGATAATTTAAGGAGTCTAACTCTTCTAATTCAAAAGGTCTTACATTTTCTATTGAGTTATTTACTCTTCTTTGTAAATTTTCCACAACTTCCACCTTGTTTTGTAGTGAGATTCGTACTTCTTTTAGACTTTCATTTTTTAAATCAAGTAATTTTTTAGATTCTTCTATTTGAAATTTTATTTCTAATTGCATTCTTTTGGCTTGAGTAATTCCAAAAGTGTCATCAATCTCTTGCTTACACAACTTACATCTATTTTCCTCTATAACACTTTCTAGTTTACTTAAACATTCGGGACAATAATCAATTGGAATACTTCCTAAAAATTCTCTCGTTTTTATAGAATTTTTTAAAGCTCTGTATTTATTATTCAGTACTTCTATAAAGTATTCAGAATCTACAATTTCATTTTGTAAAACTGTAATTTCATTGTGTAGCTTTATGAGATTCTCCCTTTCTTGTATAGTTTCTTGTTGTAGTTTTTGAAATTCTAATTGTTTTTCATTATTAAATTCAACAACTTGTACTCCTTTCCTAATTTCAATGATTTTGTTATTTATTTCTGATATTTGTTTTTTATTATTATCTATTTGAGTTTCTATATGCACTTTATTGAGATAAAGAGCATCAGGGAAAAATTTTTCAGTTACTTTAATTTCCCTCTTTAATTCTTCTAATCTTTTTTCAGAATTTTGTAAATCTGACTTATGGGTATATAAATCTTGGTTATACACCCCTAAAAGTAAATCGGCTACAGCTTCTCTCGTAGACTGACTATCAAATTGTTCATAGTAGAATAAAGACCCTGTTGGTGACTCTTGGTCAATATATAAAAGTCTTAATATTTGATGTATAGAAATATTACTTTCTTCTTTAACTTCTGGAATATCTAATAGCTCAAAAAGAACATTTGAAAAACTCTTCTTATTTAAAGTTGTACTGTACGGGTATTTCTGCCAATATTTGTTTGATGGAGGATTCTGACTTTCTTCAAAATCTCCAAGGAATAAGTGCATTGCAACTCGTGAGGTTATATTATTTCTTTCATTAATTTCGATATCTCTTTTTATAGTAAATATAAGTCCATTCGCTTCTACTTCTGCATAAACTACTTGACACTCCCTTGCTTCAGGAACAAAATTTTTAAAATCTCCTCCCAGAACAAAGAAAATAAAATGTGTTATAGTAGATTTTCCACTACTATTTTCCCCGCAGATGATGTTAATTCCTTTGTGAAAAGTCTCGTCATAGGCTATGTTTCCATCATTGGTGTATATTACCAATCTTCTTAAGAATAAATTATTCATCATATTTATATTCTATTAGGTCAGTTCTTTTTTTTAATCCATCATTTCCTTGTAAAGAAATATTCCTAAAAACAGAAGTCATAATTGCTACTATATTCTTTTCTCTATTTGATAAATCTCCTACAGATTCTACATATTTTTTTAATATTTCCGATGAATTAATTTTAATTTCTTCTCTTAATAAACTATCTTTCTCAATAATGTTATATGAGGCTAGACTATTTAATGCCGCTAACTGATATGGTTTTATTTTTTCTAAAGTCTTTTTTTGATCATAAATTTGTTGATATGGGTTGTTATTTGCTTTGAGCATTTCTAATATTTTCTTAAACTCCTTTTCATCTCTTTTAGGCTTTACTTTTAATATTTCATTTGTAAATAACACATAATAATCCCAAATTCTAATTCTATCAATTTCAATAACTTCATCATCTCTTACTTTATTTAATAGATGTAATATCCTAAAAATAGTGTGATATAAATCAAAAGCGTTGTTATAAAGTATCATAATTTTTCCAATTTAAGTGACACTTACCTGTTAAAAAATAAACCATACCAAAAATATCATTAGCATTATAATCTAAGTAATTATCTTCAGCTCCTTCTTTATTTAATATTTCTAAGATAGGTTGTATGACCTTTTCATTCAATATTTCCAAAATATATTTTTTAGATTGATTTTCAAGAATTAAAGGATATACATAGGTATAAAAACCATTATCTATCATTGAAAATATTTCTACATCTATTTTTTGTTGAGCAAGAAACATTTCATTTTTAGCAACTCTTTTAGCATATTTCTCTTTAAAACGAAGAGCACGAACAATTTCAGTTTTATCAAATTTGCCATCTCTTAACTTCTTCTCTAAACCAATGTCACCTTTAATAGTAGTATTATATTCTTTAAAATTATCAATAAAGGTAGCATGTCTTTCATTATTTTCAACTTGTCGATTTAATTCTTCAAAATACTTTTGCAATCTTGTTTTTGGAGTGAGGTTTAAATTTTCTACATTTCCTATGTTAGTCTGCTGATGTACGGAATTATTATTTATATTTTGATTTGTCATAAGTTGATAGTACCATTTATATTACTTATGTTGACTTGCTTTTCTATTGTTGCTCCTGTATTGTTTATATTTTGAACAAGATTAGATGTTTTCAATAAAAGTTTTATATCATCATTTAATTTAGGATTTTCCTTAAGGATTTCTTCTAATATTGAGCGAATGCTTTCTGTATTTAAGTTGTTTATATTTTCTCTTTTAGTGCTAAAAGGTTTTTTTATTAAATTCCAAATATCTTCGCCTAATTTACTCACTGTTCCTTTTCCTACCTCCCCTATAATAGGAATTAATAAAGGAATGATTTCATCAATAATACACATAATCAAAATTTTAAACAAAAATACAAAAAAGTGGGCAATACAGCCCACTCAACTTTTAATAATGATAATTTAATAATGATAAAGAATATCTTATTTTCTTTTTGCTCTGGTAAGAAGTGTCATTATCCCAAGAATAATAGCTCCTGTTACCCAAATGAAAATAATAAACATTGCTCCCAAACCTGTCCCTATTGTAGCACCTGCTTGTTCCGCCTCTGTGGTAGCGTTCTCTATACCCTTTGAGGCACTTGCCATACCGCCTATAAACCATACTAACATCAAAATATTAAATCCAATGAAAGTATATTTTACAATCTTGCCAAAAAGACTCCTTTGGGTTTTCTCTACTTTATTCTTCATAATTTTACTCTATAATGCCTAAATCTATGATGTCATTACTTCCTGAACGGGCAGGTTTATAGTATGCATTCCCTGTAATTTCAGCTGGAATTTTATACACTAACTTTGTTGTTTTAGTAGTAAGTGGATTGATTTGGTCAAGCAAGAGACCCCAGCCATCTGCCATTACAGTTTCAGATTTGTCAAAATTATAATCTTTTCCATTGTAATTGATGATTACTACACCATCCATCAACATACGACTCTCCTCACTGGTGTTTTTGAAACTCACATCAAGGATAAGGTATCTTGACCCTTGTTCTGCTGGTAAATTAGAAAATTGATTACCTGTATTTACGCTATTTTTTACACTCACATTACTTACCGTGACATCAAAATATTCTGTTGGTAATGTTTCTCCAACTTTCTTAAATGTTGCTTTTTCTTCTGAATTCACAGCAGCTGCTTCTGTGGTTGATTTTTTATCCTTTCCACTGCCAATTGCGATAAATGTAAAGAATGCAAATGCTGATATAGATGCTATTTGTTTGATTTTTTTATTCATTTTCTTTGATTTATAAAATTAAAAATTATTGTTTTCCTAAAAATTAAAAAAGGTAAAATACTTCCTATAAAATAGAAGAATACATCAATTATATCAAAAGTCCCTTGAATAAATCCAAAATATTGTGCTATTTCTAAACTGATAGAAACTGTCGGGATTAGAATTATCCAAAAAATATTACTCTGTGAAATATTTCCTCTCCAGATTCCCAAAATTAGGCTGATATAGGAAAAACTCCATAACCCATCTGGTAAAGAAAACAATATCCAATGAGGTATATTTTCTGCCCATTTTATAGATTCTTTTCTCAAGGATGAGTTCAAAAAATCTATACCAAAATATTTGAGCCAAGAGAAAACTTTTAGACTTGATGTTCTGAATAGAATATAAATCACAGTCCCTAAAAATAGACTAATAAAACTACTAATAATAAACCTACTATTCTTTTTAATCATAGTATATTTATTGTGATGAATATTCCCTATGAGATATTTCCAAAATAAAGTAAACTTGAAACAAATCCAATCAAAAATTTTGGATGGTTTTCTAAAATTAAAGTGTAACATATATAAATATTTGGGTTATACCAATAAGAAAGGGTGTGATTACATCGCCCTAAACTCTGGTCACTGGTATAACCAACTCTGAATACGAAGTAAAACACACCCAAACGGGTGCATTTCACAGGTCATCATTTCAGAGTTTAAAATATTACCAGTATTTTGAGTTTAGAAATGAACTGCCTAAATGCAATTTTATGTCTATATGTTATCTACACTTACTTTTATCTTATTAATTTCTTTTTTTTGTAATTGTTTGATGACAAATATACAAATTATCAATCAATTATCCAAAATTCACTTTGGCAAAGAATTAACATATCTATCATAAAGTATCAGCACTTGAGAGGCAGAAAAATTATAACCTCTGCTGGTTTTGAAACCATTATCATTGAGTTGTTGAGCTATTTTAGCATAAGATTTCCCAGTCTCTCGGAGGGAAACAATCAGAGCTGTAGCCTTGCGGTTATTTTCGTTATTAAGAGCCTTGTTTTTCATTGCTTCAGCTCCTTGCTTTTGAGCTTCATAGGTGAGGTTTTTCGGATTGCCTAACTTTTTGCCTTTATTTTTCAATTCCTCCAATGCAGCTATCGTTCTTTTGCTTATCAATTCTCTTTCTTCTTGTGCTAAAACTGCCATTATTCCGATGGTTAAGGAGTTCGCCTCTGGCATATCACAACACTTGAAATTCACTTGGCTATCCTTCAATAAAAAGATAAACCCAGCGTTACGGCTGAGTCTATCCAGTTTGGCGATAAGTAATATCGCACCCATATTTTTGCAATGTTCTATAGCTTTTTGGAGCTGTGGGCGGTTGTTGTTTTTGCCACTTTCTACTTCTTCGTATTCTTCCAGTAAGATATCATCGGTTTTCAGGTGGTGCTTTACCATCGTTTTTTGAGCTTCCAATCCTAATCCAGAATTTCCCTGCTTTTGGGTAGAAACTCGGTAATAAGCAATGTATCTGTTCATTTTTATTAAATTTAATGAGAAGTTTAAACTTCAAACTTATTGATTTGTAATGTTTCTTAAACGCTCGTTTATGCTTTGTAATGTTTTTTAGGAATTGCATAGCCTCTGTGTCTTCCCTTTGTGGAAAGGTAAAAAATCGTAGAGGAGGCGTTTCCCATTGCAATCAGATTGAGTAAACTTGCCTCTGACAAATCACCCAGAAACTCTAAAATATTCCCATAACTTTCTTTATATTTTTCGCTGGTTTTAAGCCAATGATAATGTGTAGCTCTCCCAATTTTTGCCATTCTGGAGGCTGGTCTCACAATACCGAAGCTATGTTTTAGAGCTGTAAGCATACGGATTTGCTTAAAACTGAGCGAGGATTGGTGTAATATTTCCTCTGCTAAAAAATCTCGGTGTAATTGTTCTAAATCAAAAATTTGTGTTTCAGCCATTCTTTTCATTTTTTATTAAACTTTAGTTATTTTTCCAAAAAGTGTCTAATTTGTATAACTTCCTCTGATTTATCATTGTATCTTTTGTTGATGAGGTTTTTAGAGAATTTTATAACACCTACCAAACCCTCTACACCTTTTCTATCAATCTCTAACTTTTTCTAATACTTTCTACTATTTTCTAACTATTACTGAAAAATAGGAGTAGAACAGAGGTTTTGAGTCTTTTAGCTCCCCCCCTACATCCCCCATTATTACTGTTCATATTTTTTCTAACACCTTTTTCTCTTCAAATGGATATTTCCTTTGATTAAATCAGCAGTTTTTATTCCTACTCCTTTTCTTGTGATTACAATATGAGATTTATCGTATTCTGGATATAGATATTTTACTACTTCTCTTGTAATAGGTTGTCCATTGGGACAAGTAAGATACACGGTTTCTCCATTTTTCACTTTGATAAATCCTGCCTTTTCCGCATCTATTTTCATATTATGAGCCGTAGTAGTAGAAATTTTATAAAATTTTGCAAGAAACCTTACGGGCAAGCCGTAATATGTTTTAGGATAAGAACGAGTACTCATACTGATAACTCCATTATTAGCTATCGGCACTCGCTTTTCCTTATCCAAAAACTTTTTATAATTTATGCAAAACATTATCATTGCTCCATTACAAAACGCTCTGAAATCATTAAAATTCTCTCTGTCAAAAACTACTCCTGTTTGAAATTTATCTTTATACTTTCTTTTTAATTGCTTGTAAGAAACTACTCTCAAAGAACTTCGCTTTGAATTTAGGCTAAGCCAACGATTTTTTAATAGCCATTGAAGGCAGTTTTCTAATGTTTTAGTGGTTATACCTATTTCCTTTGCCCAAACTTTTTTACTTTCTAAATTGATATGTAAATGACCACTAGATATACATTTTAGATAAATGTATATCTTCAAGTGGTTTAGTTTTATTCCGACAATTGCCCTCTCAATCACTCCAATAGGAATAGTAGTATAAGCCTTCTCCATTTTATATTGAATACTATCAATCATAAGTGGAGATTTTTAATCCTGTAAATTATTCTTCTTCAATGCCTCCTTGACCTCTGCCAAATTATAGACAACCCTGCCATCAATAGAGGTTTCTGGAATAGTTCCTCGTTTTACACATTTTCGTAAAGTTGGCAATGATATATTCAACATATCTGCTAACTGCTTACGAGTGAGAAATGTGTTCTGGTCATAAAGTCCTAAATTCTTTTGAAATTCAGATAGAAGTTGAGAAACACCATTAAGAATTTCCTTTTTGAATTCTTCTGGAGTAATGTTGTGCAGCTGAGTAATATTATTATTATCCATTGTCAATCTATTTTAATGTTGCAAAGATTGACAATAATTTCTACGGATAAAATTCTATTTTATACGGATTTATACGGAAGAAAAAAAACAAATTAAATCAAATGAATTTTAGTAAAATCTTTTCACTACTGTTTCGTGCTTTTCCCCAGAAGATAGTTTGTAATTTGGGTGATATTTTATACCTAAGTTAAATTCTAAGTTCAAAAATTCAACAAATTCCTTAATTGTAATATTGGGCATCATTATCTTCTTATGAAAATTCTTTTCTTCTAATCTTTTTTCAAACTCAAAAATCGCATTTGCTTTTGCTATAAATCCCCTTTTTATAGGTTTTCCTTCTTTATCAAAAGCATTTAAATTATTCAAAATTGATTTAAATTTTTCTAAGTATAAATCAGATTTGAAAATAGTAGGGTAAGTAGAGCCCTTATCAACAATATTTAACTCATCTAATTTTGAATATAAATAATACTGATTTTGAAAATATTTAGTGTGGTATTCACACTCATTAACAACCTCTATTCTATCACAATAAACACCAAAAATATCTTGATAAGTATAAAATGATTGAATAGCATCAAAACAAATAGCCTTTTTACTGACTACATTAGCATTGTTAATCATATTGATATAATATTCTCTAAGGTCATTATAGAACATCTTAAAATTATTATAAGAATAGTTTTCATTGTCTTTCTTTACCGTAACTATTCCATCACTATTAATACTTACAGAAATATTTATTTTTTCTGTAAATTTTCTAAGAAATACTCCTATCATTTTACTATTTTTAATTTTACCTCTTCTAAATTATTTTCTTTTGCTCTCTTAAGCCAGAAGCTTTTCATTTCTTCTGCATATTCTTTCGGTGTGGTTTGTATATAATTAAAAAACATTTTTTCTGATTGATGTCCAGTAATTGCCATTATGGTAAGAGTGGGGAGCTTTCCATAATGATTGGTTGCAAAACTCCTACGACAAATATGTGATGACATTAATTCATACTTTGGATATTCGCCTTCTTCCTTCCTTTTTGTTTCTGGATTCATTTTTGCTCCACTTACAATCTCGGTAAGCCCAACTTCTCTACCTATTTCTTTTATATATTCATTAAATTTTTGGTCTGAAAGTGCAGGAGGAAAATCATTATTCCATTTCTTTAGAATTTGCTCAATCTGATGATGAATAGGTATTACAACATCAACCCCTGTTTTATTAGCAGTAATCTCTATAAAACCATTTTTAATATTGGTGGCATTTATATTTTTAAAATCTCCTATTCTCTGACCTGTCCAAAGTCCAATAATTAATAAATCTCTAGCTTTGTCTAACTTTTTATTATGAGAAAAATCGTGATAAAAAATTCTATCTATTTCCTCCTCTGTCAAATATATAGCCTTTGTTTTACTATCTGGTTTGAAAAATTCTGGATGATTAATTTCATCGTGTACAGGGAAACCTTCTAACTTGGCTTGTCGTGCAAAAGTTTTTATATTTTTAATATAGTTTCCTGTTGTCTTTAAATTGAGATTTTGAACTTTATGTAAAAAGTGTAGAAACTCTTTATGAAAATTGAGATTTAAATCTCTATATTTAATCTTTTTACCAGAATATTTTTCAAATTCTAAAAGTTTAGTCAGCGTTGCTTTATATGCTTTGATGGTATCAGCAGATACAGGCTTATTAGTCTTTTTGCGGATTTTTGTTGGGGCTTGTTCTATATATTTTTCTACATAAGGTACAAAAAATACTCTATCATCCTTTTCTAAATTTATAGGTCTATTAAAGCATTTTATTATCAAATCACTTAACCAATCTTTATCAATCAAATCCCCATTACATTGTGCTTCATTAAACGAATATAATATGAATTCTTTTAAGTTATTTAAACTCTTGTTCAATTTATCATAACGATATTTACTATCAATGTTATGAGATTGAAGAACTGGATTTTCCTCAACAATATTTTTCATTGATTGTTTTGCAGAACTCCAATGTTTTGGGTCAATAGAAAATCCCGTAGAAACTGTCAAATCAATCTCTCTGCCAGCCTTAAACCTTATATATAGACTTGCAGGGTTTCTTTTACTTTTCAGAATAAATTTAACTGTTGCCATCAGAAGATTGTTTATACATCAAATTTACAAAAAAATCCCCACATTTTCCCCACAATAGTTTAATTATTCTTAATTCTATTTTTCCATCGGATTGTGTAACAGCCTTTGTATAGGGAGATAAGATAAAATATGAATTTAAGAAATAAATGCTGTGTGTTCCTTCCGCGTTCACCATAGCCCATAAAGCATTTATTTTAAATGTTTTTATGGGTTTTTTAATAAAGGATAAAACAAACTGAAAATTTAGCCATTAAATTATTGCAATGAAAAAAGTAGTATTCATCATTTTAGACAAGTTTGCCAATTGGGAACTAGCTTATCTTTCTGCTGCCCTTGGCGAGGAACAATTAGGTACAGCACAATACACTGTTTTGTATGCTTCAACCAATAAAGAAGTGAAAACCTCTATTGGCAATCTCAAAGCCTTACCTGACCTTAGTATCTCGGAAATTCCTGAAGATATTTCAGCTCTCATGTTCATTGGAGCAGAAGGTTCATGGAGTAATCTTTCTCAAGAGCAAACCTCTCAGCTACTAACCCTTGCCGAGAAAGTAAAAGCTAATGGTAAAGTATTAGGAGCTATTTGTGATAGTGCTCGCTTTTGTGCAGTGAATGGTTTGTTGAACGATGTGAAGCATACCGCTAATACTTTTGACGAGATAAAAGATGCTCCTCTCTATACCAATGGAGAGAATTTTGTCCTTACCGCCAATGAAGCTGTTAATGATCACAAGGTAGTAACTGCCAAGGGTGATAGTGCATTGCATTTTGCGGTAAGTGTACTGCGTGCTTTAGGTGATATTCCCGAAGAAAATATACAGTTTTTCTATACCCTACACACCGAAGGTTTTCTGAAAGCAATACAAAAGATAAATTAATTTACTAATTAACATGAGTTCGATATAAGAAAAATAACTTTTTGTTTGTAAAAAAGGGATAATCAAGACTTGCTGCTTATTCTTTCTCTGACAAAAAAACTTCTATTAAATTACTGGAGAATATTATTAATAGGAAAGAATCTTAGCTTAAGTTGAACTCATGTTATTTAATTCTTTCTCCCTTGAAAAAAGGATAAATGATAATCATTCCTGTACTGGCTATACTCACAAATAGATAAAGAATTTTCTCTTCCATTTTTTCAACAAAAATTGAGTAAAATACCACATAAAACAATCCTAAAAAACCAACTATTAAACTCAATCCCCCCAATCTATAAATAATATTTGGAAATTTGATTTTACTAAAAAGCACTGCTAAAATAGGAATAGAAATACTATATAAAATCGCAAACCAAAACTCAGAAATTAGTGCATAAGAAAAAAACAAAAGTCCCAAAATAGCATTCACACCTCCTATAAAAAGAAAGATGAGAAGCATCAATAATATAAGGGTTGTATGTTTTTCATACTTCTAAATTAAGGAATTATTTATAAAACAAATTGCTTTATATTCAATAAAATACCAAAAACAAAAAACACTTTCAAAGAAAATTTGAAAGTGTTTTATAAAGTGTGGCCCCACTTGGGCTCGAACCAAGGACTTGCTGATTATGAGTCAGCTACTCTAACCAACTGAGTTATAGGGCCAAAGGATATTATCCTTAACAATCGGTTTGCAAATATAAATAAAAATCGTAGAACAGCAAAACAAAATTCGCATTTTTATTTCAAAAAATTTATAAAATACTGTTAATCAACAATTATATTATGAATTAAAATTGAAAATTATCATTTTTATTACAATACAAGCCAAAAATCATTAAAAACGCAATCTTTTTATTATATTTGTCTCAAATATGTTTTTTTTGAAGGACAAAGAATTAGTTGACGCCATTGCTCAGATTCAGAATGGGAGCCAAAAAGCACAGACCAAATTGATTAATTATTTTTGGGATGATGTTTTTGGTTTTGTATTGAAAAAAGTGCAGGACAGAACCATCGCAGATGAGCTTACTGTGGCTGTTTTCGCGAAGATATTAACTAAACTGAACCTTTATGATGAGAATTTTCAGTTTAAGACTTGGATTTTGACCATCGCACAAAATTCAGTAATAGACTATTGGCGAAAAAAATCCAGAGAGGAAGTCTTTACGGATGATTTTAAAGATGTTAAAAATGAATTTGAAAAATCTCCAGAGGAATTATTGATTTCCAAACAGCAACAACAGCATATCATCAGCACTATTGCTTCCATGGATGCCCAATATAGGAAAATCATAGAACTGAGATTCTTCGAGGAAAAAAGCATAAAAGAAATTGCAGAAACTCTGAATATTTCGGTTGCAAATACGAAAGTGAGGATAATGAGAGCAAAAAAAATATTAGCCGAATTATTAAAAAACGAATAAAAAACAATGAACAAAGAGGTTTCCGAGACAAATACCATAACCAATAAACCCAAGTGGATAAGGGTAAAACTCCCAACAGGAAAAAACTACCGAGAACTCCGCTCATTGGTTGATAAATATAAGCTGAACACCATCTGCCAAAGCGGTTCCTGCCCAAATATGGGAGACTGCTGGGGCGAAGGAACGGCTACCTTTATGATTTTAGGGAATATATGCACCCGTTCATGTGGTTTTTGTGGAGTAAAGACAGGAAAACCACTAGATGTAAACTGGGAAGAGCCAGAAAAAATAGCCCGTTCCATCAAACTAATGAAAATAAAACACGCTGTCATCACCTCCGTAGACAGGGATGATTTGAAGGATATGGGCTCTATCCTATGGGCAGAAACGGTGAATGCTGTGAGAAGAATTTCTCCCGAGACAACACTAGAAACCCTAATTCCTGATTTTCAAGGAATTACAAGACATCTTGACAGAATGATAGAAGTAGCGCCAGAAGTCATTTCTCACAATATGGAAACCGTGAAAAGGCTGACACGAGAAGTGAGAATTCAGGCAAAATATGAAAGAAGCCTAGATGTCCTCAAATACCTGAAAGACTCTGGACAGCGAAGAACAAAAACAGGAATCATGCTGGGGCTGGGCGAAGAAAGAGATGAAGTTTTCCAAACCATAGAAGACATAAGAAATGCTAATGTGGATGTAATCACCATCGGGCAGTATCTACAGCCAAGTAAAAAACACCTGCCTGTGAAAAGATTTATCCCATTGGAAGAGTTTGAAGAGTATAGAGTTTTCGCGGAAAATCTGGGATTCAGGCATGTGGAAAGTTCGCCTCTTACAAGAAGTTCTTACAGAGCAGAAAGACATATTTTATAACTAAATAATAATTAACTTAAATTTATATTATGAAAATTACATCATTAGGCATTTCGCTTTTAGCAGGGGCTTATTTCCTTACTTCCTGCTCCACGCAGAAAAATGCAACAGAACAAAAAGTAATGGAGGTGAAAAAAGAAGAAAACCACGCTCATGCCCAGCAGCATGACCATGGGATTGCCCTTGATTTGATGGATACTTCCGTGCGTCCGCAAGATGATTTTTACAACTATGTAAATGGCGGATGGATGAAAACTGCCGTAATTCCTGCTGACAAATCTACTTGGGGTTCTTTCCAAGAATTGAGAGAAAAAACGGATGAAAATTCACTAAAAATCCTAAAAAACATCCTTTCTGAAACTTACCAAAAAGGAACTGAAGGACAGCAGATTCAGGATTTGTATGCTACATACATGGATATGGACAAGCGTAACGCAGACGGCATCAAACCTATCGAAAAGGATTTAGAAGAGATAAACTCTATCAGAAACCTGAAAGACCTTCAAAACTACCTAATAGGCGCAGTAAGAACTGGCGATAATCCGCTATACGGATGGAGCGTTTATACAGACCTTAAAAACTCTAAAATGAACGCTGTTTATCTTGGTGGGCCTCGTTTAGGTTTAGGAAAAGATTATTACCAAAAAGAAAATGAAGCGAACACTAAAACCATCGCTGAATACAAGAAATATGTGGCTTCTCTATTGCAGATTTTAGGCTACAAAAATGCTGATGCTACAGCGCAGAAAATCGTAGATTTTGAAAAGAGTTTAGCTAAAACTATCCTAACCAACGAGGAAGGAAGAGATGCGAACAAGCGATACAATCCAAAAACTACTGCTGAACTTTCTAAATTGGTAAAAAATGTAAATTTGGCTAACTATCTGAAAGAAGCAGGCGTAAATACAGACCGAGTAATTCTATCTGAGCTGAAATATTACGAAAACCTTGATAATTTTATCAATAGTAATAATATCGCTCTAATCAAGGATTATCTAAAACTTCGCCTTCTTTCTGGAAGTGCATCGAGCCTTGACCAAAGATTGGATAAAATCAACTTTGATTTTTACAGCAAATATCTACAAGGACAAAAAGAGCAAAGAGCTATGGACAAGAGAGCTCTTAGCCTAATCAATGGTGTTCTAGGTGAGGCTTTCGGAAAACTATATGTACAAAAATATTTCTCTCCAGAGGCTAAACAAGAAATGGAAATCCTCATAGGTTACCTGAAAAAGGCTTACCACAAGCACATCAGCGAACTAGAATGGATGTCCAGCGAAACAAAAACCAAAGCACTAGACAAGCTACACAAATTCTCTGTAAAAGTAGCCTACCCGAACAAATGGGAAGATTATTCTAAACTCGTAGTAGAATCGCCTAAAAATGGGGCTTCGCTTTATTCTAACCTAAAAAATGTAGCTGAATGGAGCTACGAGAAAAGTCTAGAAAAAGTAGGAAAACCTGTAGATAAAGAAAAATGGGGAATGCCGCCTCAAACGGTAAACGCCTACTACAGCCCTACGAACAACGAAATCGTATTCCCAGCGGCTATTCTACAAGCGCCTTTCTTTGATTTCAAAGCTGACCCAGCAGTGAATTTCGGAGGAATAGGAGCAGTTATCGGACACGAGATTTCTCACGGATTCGATGACGGAGGAGCTCGTTTCGATGGAGATGGAAACCTCAACAACTGGTGGACAGAGCAAGACCGTAAGAATTTTGATATCAAAGTAAAACAACTTGCTGAGCAGTACAGCAAATACGAACCTGTAAAAGGAAGTTTCGTGAATGGTGTGTTTACCAGCGGTGAAAACATCGCGGATTTAGGAGGTGTTGCTATCGCCTACGATGCCCTTCAAATGTACCTGAAAGAAAGAAAAAATCCAGGTGTCATCAGCGGCTATACCCAAGAGCAAAGATTTTTCTTAAGCTGGGCTACTATCTGGAGAACCAAATCTACAGAGCAGTACCTCATCAACCAAGTGAAAACAGACCCGCACTCACCAGGGTTCTACCGAGCTTTCGCTCCGCTTATCAATGTGGATGCTTTCTACAAGGCATTTAATGTAAAAGAAGGTGACAAACTCTATAAAAAACCAGAAAACAGAATCAAAATCTGGTAAGAAAACCATAAAAAATCCATCACGAAATGTGATGGATTTTTTTATCTATTTATCTCTTCCCATTTATTCGGACTGCTTTCCTTAAAATTTATCTTTATATATCTAATTTTATCTTTTTTTATGTGAACCCACATTTCTATAAATTCTCGTGGGAAGAAATTTTCTTCGGTAGTTTTAGGTAATTGACTATTATAACTATCCAGTTCTAATATATTTTTAGAAATCCTACTATCTACATAAATATTCAAACCTTTGTATGAAAACTTTCCATACTTTTCGTTATTCTCATCAATAGTTTTAGTATTTAAAAATGATATTGAACAACTATCAGCATTACAACTACCTTCATTGGTATAAATAAAAACATTATTACTATCCCTCATATCACTATTTATAACCTCATCACAATAAAGAATAAATAACTTCTCAATATCTTTATCCTTAAAAATTTCATTAGGAGCTTTACTACATCCTGCTAAAATAAATATAAGCCCTATTACAAGGTATTTTCTCATGATTTTATTTTTCATTTTTCAATGAATACCAAATATACAGAGGAAAAACTCAAAACCAGCTCCTGCAAGACAATATATAATATTATCGCAAAAACCGATGACATACATAGCCGAACCCTGCTATTCTTCATCATTCTTCACAGTTTTTAAAATCTTCTGTTTTCAAAGGAGGCAACGAAATAGCCTTCCTCAATGAATCACTTTTTGCTCTGTCTTTTATACAAGGTTTCCCAAATTGAGTCCCATAATAAACCCTTCTATTATTTCCTTTTTTAGACCAATAATATTTATCAAGAACTGCAGCCAAAAACTCTCTTTTCATATTTCCTTTTTCTACTTCTTGAAGAAGAAGATTCCTAACCTCATCTTCTTTAGCCACTCGGTGTGGATTATGAAGAAGAATAGCAGTAGCCGCTAAATCTACGCACTCTTGGTCTTTCAAATTTCTTTTCCCTACATTTTTAGGGTTAGGATATCCATTTTCTTTGATAATAGTAATAAGGCGATAAAAATTAGCCGAATCTATTTTAGGCATGATTTCACTCCTATTAAACTTAATATCATAATTACGAATCCCTTGGTCAAGACCATACATTGCACACAATTCAAAGGCTAAATTATTTCTTGAATTTCTTTTACTCTGCGCCGAACATCCATACAAAACCACAAATAGAAGAAGAACTTTTATAACCGCACTTACTTTGCTATTTTTTATCTTTTCCATATCTTATTTTTTCTCATTTACTTGAATTACTTTTCTTAAAATTTATTTTAAATACCAAATAACTCAAAACCAGCTCCTGTAAAACAATATATAATATTATTGCAAAAACCGATGACATACATAGCCAAACTCTGCTATTTTTCATCATTCTTCACAGTTTTTAAAATCTTCTATTTTCAAAGGAGGCAGTGAAATAGCCTTTCTCAATGAATCACTTTTTGTTCTGTCTTTTATACAGGGTTTCCCAAATTTAGACCCCATATAGACTTTTTTTCCTTTACTTATATGCCAATAATATTTATCCATTATTAATAATAATGTTTCTTCTTTCATATTTCCTTTTTTTACTTCCTTTATTAAAATATCTCTATATTCTTTATTATTTACAATATGTTGAGGATTATGGAGCAAAACAACTATAGCAGCTGCTTGAACACATTTTTCATTAATATATGTTCCTATATTATCTTTGTTAGGATATCCATTTTTATTTATAAAATTTATTACTCTTTGGAAGTTTAGAGAATCTATTTTAATATTTGATTTTTTATCTATAACTATTCCTTCTTGTCTTATTCCTTGGTCTATTCCATATATTTCACACAATTCAAAGGCTAAACTATTTTTTGAGTTTCTTTTACTCTGCGCCGAACATCCATACAAAACCACAAATAAAAGAAGAACTTTTATAAACACACTTACTTTACTACTTTTTACCTTTTGCATATCTTATTTTTATTTTCTTTCCTATTTCCACTGACTATTGTTCCCAAAGATAATTAAATTTTCATCGCAGAGTAGCATAATTTTGTTGTAAATTTGTAGGATTATTAAATCTAATAAGAATGTCAAAGCCGAAAAAGGAGCAAAACGAATATATAGAAATCTACGGAGCACGCGAACACAACCTGAAAAACATCGATGTCAAAATCCCCCGAAACCAGCTGGTAGTCATCACTGGGCTTTCTGGCAGCGGAAAATCTTCCCTCGCGTTTGATACCATCTTCGCCGAAGGACAGCGCCGCTACATCGAGACTTTTTCTGCCTATGCCCGCCAGTTTTTGGGCGGTCTGGAGCGTCCTGATGTGGACAAGATAGAAGGGCTCTCCCCTGTCATCGCCATCGAGCAGAAAACGACCAACAAAAATCCCCGCTCCACAGTAGGCACCGTTACAGAGCTTTACGACTTCCTGAGGCTGCTCTTTGCGCGGGTTTCAGATGCCTACTCGCTCACCACTGGCAGAAAGCTGGTCAGCTACACCGAAGAGCAGATTTTAGAAGCGATAAAATCCAACTACAAAGACGAAAAAGTCCTGCTCACCGCTCCTGTAATCCGTGCAAGAAAGGGACACTACCACGAACTTTTCGTGCAGATGGCAAAGAAAGGCTATAGCCAAGCTCGGATTGATGGGCAGCTGCAAGACATTGAATACGATTTAAAACTTGACCGATACAAAAACCACGATATAGACATCGTTATAGACCGTTGGATTATCGACGAAAGCGCCACCGAATCCCGTATGGAGAAATCCCTCCGCACGGCTTTAGACATGGGCGAAGGTGTCATCGGAATACAGAAATTCGGTTCGGATGAGATAGAATATTTCTCTAAAAACCTGATGGATGAGGACACAGGGCTTTCCCTTGCACAGCCAGAACCCAATACTTTTTCTTTCAATTCTCCGAAGGGAAGCTGTCCGCACTGCAAGGGACTTGGAATGATTAAGAAAATCAATACCGATTTCTTCGTAGAAAACCCAAAACTATCCATTTCCGCAGGTGCTTTAAAACCTTTGGAAACTTATAAATTCAGCAAATGGGTTTTAGCACAGATTAGCAGTATTTTAGAACTTTATGGACAGGGTTTGGACACGCCTTTTGAGAAAATTTCTCCAGAGGCGCTGGACTACATCTATAACGGCATCCACCTGCAAGAAACCCGCGAACTGAAACACGCTGGAATCAGCAAAAAGATAAAAATAGAATTTGATGGGCTTATTTCTCATTTGGAGCAAATCATCGAAGACAAAGAAAACTACGGAGCTACCCAAATAGAACGCGATTTCACGGTGGAACAAATCTGCCCAGAGTGCAACGGCGCAAGGCTTCAGGCATCGAGCCTAAGTTTTAAAATCGATGGTAAAAACATCGCTGAAGTGGCTGCATTGAGCCTTTCTGACCTGATGGACTGGCTGAATGCGGTGGAAAATACTTTCTCCGATAAAAATAAAATCATCGCCTACGAAATTCTAAAAGAAATAAAATCCAGACTGAGATTTCTACTGGATGTCGGCTTGGAATACCTCAGCCTCAGTAGAAGTTCTAAAACCCTCTCTGGCGGTGAGTCCCAGCGAATTCGTTTGGCTACACAGATAGGCTCCCAGCTGGTAAATGTGCTTTATATCCTAGATGAACCGAGCATCGGACTTCATCAGCGAGACAATGAAAGACTCATCAATTCCCTGAAGAACCTCCGCGACATCGGAAATTCGGTTTTAGTGGTGGAGCATGACAAAGATATGATTTTAGAGGCGGATGAAATCCTAGACATCGGCCCTAGAGCAGGAAAACACGGCGGCGAAGTCCTTTGGCAGGGAAAACCAAAAGATTTATTAAAGGCTGACACCATTACTGCTGACTACATCACAGGAAAAAGAAAAATAGAAATCCCAAAAGAGCGAAGACACGGCAATGGAAATTCTCTGCTGCTGAAAGGAGCCACAGGAAACAACCTGAAAAATGTAAATTTGGAAATTCCTTTGGGCAAATTAGTGGTCGTTACGGGTATCTCTGGAAGTGGGAAATCTTCCCTTATCAATGGGACACTCTACCCTATTCTCAATAAGCATTTCTATCGTGCCGTGCAGGAACCTCTACCCTATAAATCGATAGAAGGGCTGGAAAACATTGACAAAATAGTAGATGTAGACCAGACACCTATCGGAAGAACACCACGCTCCAACCCTGCCACTTACACAGGTGTTTTCGGAGATATCAGAACGCTCTTTTCTGAGCTTCCAGAGGCGAAAATACGAGGCTACAAACCAGGAAGATTTTCCTTTAATGTAAAAGGAGGAAGATGCGAAACCTGCCAAGGCGGCGGACTGAAAGTCATAGAAATGAATTTTCTCCCAGATGTGTATGTCCACTGCGAAACCTGCAATGGAAAGCGTTTTAACAGGGAAACTCTGGAAGTAAGATACAAAGGCAAGTCTATTTCTGATGTCTTGGAGATGACCATAGATGAAGCGGTGGAATTCTTCCAGCCTATCCCAAAAATCTACAACAAAGTGAAAACTTTGCAGGAAGTCGGGCTGGGATACATTTCGCTGGGACAGCAGTCTACCACGCTCTCGGGTGGAGAAGCGCAGAGAATAAAACTCGCCACAGAACTCTCCAAAAAACAGACAGGAAACACGCTCTACATCTTGGACGAGCCTACCACAGGGCTACATTTTGAGGATGTAAAGATACTAATGGACGCCATCAACAGGCTGGTGGATTTAGGAAACTCGTTCATCATCATAGAGCACAATCTAGATGTGATAAAACTTGCTGACCACATCATAGACATCGGCCCAGAAGGCGGAAAAAACGGCGGAAAAATTGTAGCCGAAGGAACACCCGAAGAAATCATCAAAAACAAGAAATCCATAACAGGAAAATTCTTGGCTAAGGAAATGAAACAATAAATTTAAAATATTAAAATCATGAGAAAAAAATTATTGTTACCGCTAGTTTTATTTGTTTCAGGGCTAATTTCAGCGCAAGATTGCTTTGAAGACTGCCTTGAAGATTACCCTAAACTGAAAAAAGAAGCTACCAATTTAGACCAGTTTATCCCAAAAGGCTGGGAACTGATGGGCAGTGTAAATGGCGACATCAACAAGGACGGCATCACAGATTATGTTTTCATACTGGAGAGCAAAGAAAAATATAAAATCCCTGATGATTTCATGAATAAAGAATATTCCTACAGAATTCTAGGCATCACCTTTGGGAAAAAGGGCGGTGGATACCATTTGGCGCTTCAAAACAATAATTTTATCATCAATGGAGACCAAAACTCTTCATTAGATGAGCCTTTTTTGGATATGGAAATCAAAAAAAATGGCACGATTTGGTTCAAGTTTTACTTCTTCTACAGCGCGGGCAGCTGGTGGGTAAGCAATGACACCTATGTTTTCCGCTATCAGAACAATCGATTTGAGCTGATAGGACACGAAAGTTCTTCCCTCCACAGGGCAACCCACGAGGAATCAATCACCAGCACCAATTTTTCCACCAAAATGTACCATTTCACCTACACGGATGAAAACGGAAAAACTGAAACCGTGAAAAAGAAAGTGAAAAAAATGAAGCCTCTGCTGATGGAGGAAATAGACCCATATGATTTCAATCCTTTGGCGCATTCCTACGGCGAATACTCTCTCGAAAAGAAGGAATACTAAGAAAAATATTATACTCGCACCGAAAAAATTTATTTTATAATGAAAAGACTGCTTTTATTATTGTTAATCTTAGTTTCTATGCCTTTGCTTTCGCAGATTATCTTCACGGAAAGCATTGCAAATACGATAGATTCTACACGGATGGTGCAGGGAACCATCGCCCCAGAACTCAACTTCAAAACGGAGAAAGAAAATGTTTTTAACTTTAAAAATAACGCAAATATTAACTTCTTGCTCAACAAAAAGAAGTATATCACGATTATCAATCAGATGGAATTCTCTACTTATGGCGACAAACTAAATGTAAGCAACGGCTACATCCACACCGAATACCGCTATTTGGTGAGACCAGCCATAGAGCTATACCCTTTCGCAGAAGCTGTCTGGGCACCCAGTCGAGGGCTGAAAATACGCGCAGCAGGAGGTCTCCAGTCTCGCTATAGAATCTTCCGCACGAGCAAAGTAACACTTTCCACAGGAATAGGTCTCTTCTACGAATACGAAAAATGGAACTACAATGGCGTTCCGAATCCTGCCCCACAGGATATGGACAAGATGAAACAGCAAAGGAGCATAAAAGGGCAGATATTTGCGAGTTTTAAGTTTAATTTTGGTGAAAAATGGAATATAATTACCAGCGGATACACGCATTTCAGACCTGACAGCAACATCAAAAGCCCGCGCATCGCGTATAGTATAGATGTAAAGCATTCCGTAACGAAGCACTTCGGAATATGGCTTTCTTACCAAAATACCATTCTTACAAAACCGATTGTCCCTATTCGAAAACACTACACAGTGCTTACAGGCGGTGTTTTCATCTCATTTTAATAAGATTTTTGTTTAATTTTAAACCAAAAACCACCACTAAAAAATGAATTTAGAAGAAAAAATACAAAATGCAGAAACCAGAATTTTCAAAGTGGTTTTCCCTAAAATAGCCAACCACCACGAAACCATGTTCGGCGGCGCTATCATGGAGCAGATGGTAGAGACGGCATTCATCACCGCAACGAGATTTGCGCGAAAAGCCTTTGTAATAAAGGCTTGCGACCACACAGAATTCCGAAAACCTGTGCCAGAAAGTTCACTAGTGGAGTTCATCGGGAAGATAAAATCCATAGGAAACACCAGCCTAAAAGTAAGCGTAGAGGTCTTCTCCGAAGAGATGTACGCCGAGCGCCGAGAACTGTGTGTCCTTGGAGAATTCAGCTTGGTAGCCATTGGCGAAGACAAAAAAGCTGTGAAAATATTAGACTAAATTCACTTTTATAATTTTTCCTTAATAAATCTTGCGGTTTGGGATTTCTTGTTTTTCGCTAATTCCTCTGGCGTTCCAACAAAAACAATCTCGCCGCCGTGCTTCCCTGCCTCTGGCCCTACATCTATTATCCAATCTGCACATTTTATGATATCAGGCTGATGCTCTATCACGATGACAGAATGCCCAAGATCGATGAGCGACTGCAAGGAAACCATAAGTTTGCTAATATCATGAAAATGAAGCCCCGTGGATGGCTCATCAAATATAAATAAAGTTTTCTCCGTGGTTACACCTTTTACCAAGAAGGAAGCTAGTTTTATCCTCTGCGCTTCTCCGCCCGATAATGTGGATGAACTTTGTCCCAGCTGAAGATATCCCAAACCTACATCCTGCAAAGGTTTTAGTTTGGTTACTATTTTCTTATCGCCGCTTTCAGTAAAAAACTGGACGGCATCATCTACAGTGAGATGAAGAATTTCAGAAATGTTTTTTTCATGGTATTTCACTTCTAAAACTTCTGATTTAAAACGACTTCCCTTACAATGCTCGCACACCAATTCTATATCCGCCATAAACTGCATGGACACGGTAATTACTCCTTCGCCTTTACATTCATCACATCTTCCACCATCTACATTGAACGAGAAATGCTTTGGCTTCAGCCCTTGTATGGCAGCAGCCTTTTGTTTTGCGAACAAATCACGAATATCATCATAGGCTTTGAGATAAGTAACAGGATTGGAACGAGAGGATTTCCCGATTGAGTTTTGGTCTATGAGTTCTATGTTTTTAACCAAAGTAGAAGGAAACTCCACGCTGTCATAATCTCCCTTTTTACCGCCCATTCCGAGCTGAATCTGTATTTCATTCGCCAAAACCTCCTTCATAAGGGTAGATTTCCCACTTCCCGAAACGCCCGATATTACCACAAAACTCTCCAGCGGAATATCCAAATCTATGTTTTTCAAGTTATTTTGCCTAGCGCCTTTGATTTTGATAAATTCCTTTGATTTTCTGCGTTTTTCAGGAATTTTTATTTCTAATTTCCCTGTAAGATACTGGGCGGTAAGCGTATCAGATTTTTTTAACTCCTCAAAATTTCCCGCAAAAACCAGCTCTCCTCCTAGGAAACCTGCCTCAGGGCCGATATCTATAATGAAATCCGCCGCCCTCATGATATCCTCATCGTGTTCTACGACAATCACCGTGTTTCCTAAATCACGAAGGTTTTTAAGGACTTCTATCAGATTTTCTGTATCGCGAGAGTGCAGACCAATGCTTGGCTCATCTAGTATATAAATAGAACCGACCAACGAGCTTCCGAGGCTGGTAGCGAGGTTAATCCTCTGGCTTTCACCACCAGAAAGCGTATTAGAAGTTCTATTCAAGGTCAAATATCCGAGTCCCACTTTCAGCAAAAATTCTAATCGCGTGGTGATTTCGTAGAGAAGTCTCTTTGCGATTTCCTGCTCATACGGAGTTAGTTTAAGGTTTTTGACCAGTGACAAAAGCTCATCCAGTGGCAAATCTACCAAAGTCTGAATGCTGTGTCCATCTATTTTTACCCAAGATGCCTCCTCTCTCAGCCTCAGCCCTTCACAGACTAGGCAGGTGGTTTTCCCACGATAGCGAGAAAGCATCACTCGGTATTGGATTTTATAGAGATTGTCCTCCAGCATTTGGAAAAAATGATTAATACAAGGAAAATCTGCATCGCCATTTCCCTGCCAAAGGAGTTTTTTTTGTTCTTTATCCAGCTGAAAATAAGGTTTATGAATAGGAAAATCTTTTGCTTTTTTTATAAACATCGCTTTCCATTCTTTCATGGTGTCGCCTTTCCAGCAGGCAACTGCATCCTCAAAAATGGATAAATTTTTATTCGGAATTACCAGATCTTCATCAATGCCGATGACCTTGCCATAGCCCTCGCAGGAAGGACAAGCACCGTATGGATTATTAAAACTGAAAAAATGAATATTCGGTTCTAAAAACTCTATTCCATCTAATTCGAATTTATTAGAAAAATTGGTAACCTTTTCTGTATCAGCATCTTTCAAAGAACAATAGCCTCGCCCTTCGTAGAATGCAATCTGGATAGAATCTGCCAGCCTTTGGAGAAAACTCTCATCATCTTCATATAAAAATCGGTCTATGATGAGATGAATGTCCATACCTTTTTCAGGAATGAAATTAAACGCTTCCAAATCCTCTATACTCGCCGTATTTCCATTGATTTCCAAGCGGGTAAATCCTGAAAGTTTTAGGGTGTTGAGTGTATTTTTAAAGGTATCCGTTTCATAATGCAGCGGTGAGCGAAGCGTGTAGGTTTTCCCTTCGTTTTTCTGGATAAAATCTATCACATCAGAAACGCTGTCTTTCCTTACTTCCTGCCCTGAAACAGGCGAAAAAGTACGCCCTATCCTTGCGAAAAGCAGTTTCAGATAGTCGTAAATCTCTGTAGAGGTGCCCACTGTGGAGCGAGGATTGGAGGAAATGACTTTCTGCTGAATGGCAATGGAAGGCGCAAGTCCCTTGATATCATCTACTTTGGGTTTTTCTAATTTACCCAAAAACTGCCTTGCATACGAGCTTAGACTCTCCACATATCGGCGCTGTCCCTCAGCATAGATGGTATCAAAAGCCAAGGAAGATTTCCCTGAGCCAGAAACTCCCGTGATGACCACCAGCTTGTTTTTCGGGATGCAGACATCTATATGTTTCAAGTTATTGAGATGTGCATTTTTTACAAAAATTTCTTTTTTGATGTTTATTTCTCGCTCTGCCATTGCATTTATAAATAAAATACAAAGGTAAGGAAGATACGGCAGAAAATATAATTTTGCTTCTTTTTAGCTCGTGAAAGTTTGTATTTATCTAAAAATCAAAATATTATCTATTTGTAATATTCTGATATTTTTGCGTATTTTTGTCCTAAATCACTCATTGCATTTAATCGTTTGATAATCATATGATTATTTGCACAAAAGATTAAATATATTATGAATAAAATTGTAATTTTAGTATTAAAAAAAATAATGATATGAGATTTAATATAAATAAAATTGGTTCGGTTTTATGTGTCTTTTTATTGACTAGCTGTGTATATACTAAATTTGAGGTGTATAAATCATTTGAAAATATAGAAACTGATACCCGATATTATAAGGTAGAAGAAAAAGATGGAGTTTATAAATGGGTAGAAATAGGTATTCATACTTTTTTTGGTGCGGGCAGGAAAGATTGTCTGACAGTTTCTTTTAAAGAAGAATTACCAAAAAACTTGACTATAAAATCTTCCAATTTTGGGAATATAGATAGCACATATCGTGAAGATTATAAAGTTTTCAGTAAAAGAATAAATATAAAAGATATTAAATCAGATACGGTCTATTTAGAATTTAATGATAATAGACGATATAAATTTTATTATAATTTCGAAGAAAAATAATACTTCTTGTAATGGCAGCTATTACTGATATTTTTGTCCTAAATCGCTCATTGCATTTAATCGTTTGATAATCACATGATTATTTGCGCAACAGATTAATATATTATGAATAAAATTATAATTTTAGTATTAAGTTTAGTTTTAATTTCTTGTGAGAAAAAAGATTATGTAGAGGAAGTTCAATGGAGAGATTATATTTCAAAATCAGAATATAAAGATGGAAAATTAATCAAGTTAAAGAATTTCAAAAATGGGATTTTACATACTGAATTTTTTTACAAAGATGGTCGTATTATAGATAAAGGAATAGAGTATTATCCGAATAAAAAAATCATGCTAACCTATTCATTAATAGAAAAAAATGGAAGTTATTATGTAAAAACATATTATGAAAATGGAGCTGTTGCAAGTGAAGGAGTTGTTGATTTTTCAGTAAATGGGCATGAACTAAATGCTCTTCGTAAGGATGGCTGGGTCTACTATACTAAAAAAAATAATATTTATTGGGCAGTTATGATTTCAAATGATGGAAAAAATGAATTTGTGACAAGGGAAACAATAATAGACACTATTAACAATAGTGTTTTGGAGGATTACCATATTTTCCCTCCTCGTATTTCAAAAGAAGAGAAAGATGGCACAGGAAAGCATCTGATGTTTCCTCCTAAATAATTGTTTATCATTATTATGAAAAATATAGCTTACATAATTGTTTTATTTATCATTATCTCTTGTAAAAAAGATAGCGACAGAATAGAAATTGATAATATTGATGGCTACAAAGTAGAAAAAAAATTCAAAAATGATGAAAATAGTAGTTTTTTTGATGCGTCATAATAGAAAAGACAAAAGAAATAAGCATTTAGCTTATACTCAAACATTTGCAGATATATTTGTGCCGATTCTTTTACTTGTTATTTTAGTAATGTTATCATCAGATATAGATTTATTAGTATCAGCTAAAAGTAAATCGGAACAATATTTACGAGCTTTTTTGTATTTTGTTTTACCTTTAGGTATTTTGTTTTATATATTTTATTCACCTAAAAAGATTATAAAGAACTACAGAAAGTATTCATATTCTAAGCATTATATCTGGTATTTAAGAGCTATATATATAGGAGTCTTAGTTACCTTTATACTATGGGCAATTTTACGACAACCAACTTAGAGTTTAATATGATAGATACTAAATGAAATATTTAATCTTAATGTTTTTCAAGTATTATAGAGAGGGAAAACAGACAAAAAATATAGCTTATTTTTCTTCTATAACGGCTGTTATACTATGTTTACATATAGTATTTTTCTCTTTGATGTCTCTCTTAAAAATAGATTTTACAATTATTGGAATGGGCGAGAATAAACTCCTCAATTATTTGGTAATGGGAAGTATAATGTCCATAGAATTTATAATCATATATCATTTTTATCCTCCCAAAAAAGTAAAAAGATTGTATAAAAATTTTAAAAATAATAAAAGACTAAATTTGTTTATTATACTAACATTAATAATATTTTTTGTTTTTATATTCATTAAATAGTAGATAATGTTTTATTTTTATATAAGTAAATATGTGGAATAAAATTAAAGGTTTATTTAAATTGAGCCAAAAAGAATATGCCTGTAATGTCTATAGAACTGCTGCGGAGTATAAAATAATCACAGAATCAAAAACCAACACTGGATTATTCATGGAGGATGAACCTATATTTATAATTTCTATTTCTTCGCCTGAACAGGAAATATCTGATAAAATTTTTACATCTCTAAAAAGCAGCCGAGAAAACATAAAATTTCCAGAAACCAAAGAGGAAATGAGAGAACGACAAAAAGAACATTTAAAAAACATTAAAGAAAAATCATATTTAGGTCTATATAAAAACTCAACAAGTTGTTCTATACGATTAATAGAAAATATGATAACAATTACACCTTATATATTTAATAAAAGATGGTTAGAACCTGTTGAAGAAAAAACTTTAAAAATAGAATATGATAATAATGAATTAGAAATCACAGGAAAAATAATAGAAATATTAGAATAAAAGACAAAAGATTAGAAAGCTCATTTCCAATACCAAAATCAATTTATAATAAAGTAAAAAATAATGAAAAATAAAAAATTTCTATTAGCCATATTATTAAGCCTTACAGCATGTAATAATAAGACTAAAACTATCAGCACTCTTGATTTAGAGAAAACAATTATAGATTACAAAGATTTACCTTCAAAAGTTAAAGAAAGAGTATTTTATGGAGAAGCTATGAAACTTGGAGAAGAAGATGAAGAAAGATTTCAATCCCTCCAAGAAACTAATAATCCTAAAAAGTATGAATACTATACTAAACAAAATCCTCAATTGGCATGGGTACATTATCCATATATAAGACATAAAAAAACGAAGCAAGAATATTCTATTGATAAAGATGGACCAATGGGAAGTAGATACATTATTTATGGAGATTCTCTATACATTCCAAATCATTATAATATCTATGAAAAAGATAGCCTTAAATATACTTTCACAAGATACATATTACGATAACATACATCCACAGAGATTGATAATGCTCTAAATACATTGTTTTTACTATAAATAAAATACAATTCCCTGATAAACATAATAATATAGATGGGCTCCTGCCTGTCTATTTTATTTTTTGTACAAAAAACATTTTTAACAAAATTTTCATAAAACGAACTAATATTTAATAAATAAATACTATTTTTGTCACTTGCTTTAAAAATAAGAAGAAAAATGAAGAAGAAGTTGTCAATTCAAAAAATCCTAATTACCTCTTTCGCTATGTTTTCTATGATATTTGGTGGAGGTAATTTCATTTTGCCGCCACTTTTGGGCATCAAGGCTGCCGATTCTTGGGATGTTGTAGCGATTGCATTTGGTATTTCTGGCGTTTTGATTCCTCTTATGGGCATTATTGCACAGGCAAAAATACAAGGAACTGTAATAGATTTCGGGAAAAAGGTGCATCCAGTGTTTGCGCTAGTTATAGGAATTTTGATTTACGGCATTTGTCTTTCTTTTCCTATACCGCGCACAGCATCAGTAGCTTACGAACTTTCCATAAAGGACAGTATCGAGATTTCTTCTCTGTGGTTTGGAGTTATTTATTTTTCGCTGGTGATGTATCTTTGTTTCAACCGAGGAAAGATACTAGACATTTTGGGCGAATATCTCACTCCTATCCTACTGATAATCATTTTGACTATCATTTTAGGAGCGGTATTTTTTGTTGATAACGAAATCCCAAAATCCAATTTAGAAAAACCCTTTTCATTAGGACTTTTAGAGGGCTACCAGACCTTTGATGGAATGGCTTCCATCATCATAGGCGCGGTAATCATCACCTCTCTAAATATGGATGATTCATTGGACTTTGCACAAAAAAGAAGGCTTACCATCTATGCAGGATTGATAAGCGGTTTGGCGCTGTTCATCATTTATGCAGGGTTTATCTATACAGGAGCGGTGCTAAAAGTTCATTTCCCATCGGATGATATTTCCCGTTCGGAGGTTCTTTCTAAGGTAAGCTGGCATATCTTGGGCGACATCGGGAAAACTTTACTGAGCGTAAGTGTCAGCATTGCTTGTTTCACTACTGCTGTCGGCATCATTACGGGAGCGGCAGATTTTATGAAAAATATTTTCGGAAATTCTGAAATGGTCTACAAGCTGGTGGTGGTATTTTCGTGTATTTTAGGCGTTTTTGTAGGGCAGACAGGCGTAGAAAACATTGTAGCCATTGCGGTTCCTGTTCTTGTGCTGATTTATCCTGTCATCATGGCTCTTATTTTGCTTAATTTCGTTCCAGAGAGCTGGACTTCCATTTCTATTTTCAGAGGAGTTACGCTGGTTGCTGGGATATTTGCGATACCAGATTTTATGATAGCCATCGGTTTTGAGAGCTTTCAGCCTATTCATGACTATCTTCCTCTTGCCTCTTATGGTTTGGCTTGGTTGCTGCCTTGTCTTTTCATTTGGTTTGTTTTATTTATTATCCAAAAAAATAAACAACTTTAACATTTTTTTAACTAAATAAAAGACAATATGCCGTTTTCAGTGTTATAAATTGTTAAAAATTAGGCATTTCTATTTTTATGCGTAATTTTGCAACCAAATTTAAATGATATGAAAAACGAAATTAATTATTTGAAAGTAGTAATCATGAGTTTGGTTTTAACATTATTTTCTGTTTCAGCAAATGCTCAACAAAAAAAACACAACTACATCACAACTAACGAGCAGCTAGCAGAAGAGTTATCCGAAAAATACGGAATACCAAGTGGAGTTATCCTAGCAGTAGCCTTCGTAGAGACAGGCGGCGGGACAAGTAAAGGAGCTAAAACTTACAACAACCATTTCGGAATTGTAGGAAAAAACAAAGTAACAAAATCAAAATACAAAAGTTTTGATTCCGCGAGAGAAAGCTACGAGGCTTTCTGTCAGATTCTCTCAAGAAAAAAATACTACTCAGATTTAAAAGGTATCAAAGATACAGCTGAATGGGTAAAAGCCATAGCCGCAGCGGGATATTCTACCCAGCCTGTAGAATGGAAAAAAAGAGTCAAAATGATTATCGAAAAATTTAATTTATCTTAAAAACACACAAGCTGTCTGAAAATCCAGACAGCTTTTTTTATTTAAAATTTGTTCGGTTTATACAAAATAAATAAATTTGCGCTTCGTTGTAATAAAAAAAATTATTTTGAATAATAATAGAATTCACAGGGTGGTAATTTTGGTTACCTCCTGTTTTTTAGTCTATCTGTCAGCATCTATACTATCATATGTATATGGATGGAAGTTTGAAGCTTTTGATAAAATAAATTTGGTTTCTGATATTTTTAAAAAATCAGAAGAAGAGCAAAATGCAAGTGGAGAATCCGCTATCGCAGGGAAAACAGCAGAAAAACCTGCTAAAGAAGCCGCACAAGAGGATTTTGAACTGTATAAAAAACCTGAATTTATCACTAATTTCCATAAAGGAGACAGTGTGGTTGCTTTGCCTATTTTAGCTCAGAAATTAACTGAACTAAAAAATACTGGAAAAGGCAAAATCCGTATCGCCTACTTTGGAGATAGTATGATAGAGGGCGACCTCATTACCCAAACGCTGAGAAAACTTCTACAACAGGAGTTTGGCGGGCAGGGAGTTGGTTTTCTGCCAATGCATTCTAATGTAGCGCAGTTCCGCCAGACCGCTAGAATTTCTGGAACAGGCTGGGAAAGTACCAATTTCATGACTCCTAAAGCACAAAACATGTACATCTCTGGGCATACTTTCAGAGGTGCAGGAAGTGGAACCTACCAAGACAGAACCCTCACAGACGGCACTTTACCTATTCAAAAATACATTCTCTACGGAAAGACAGAAGGCGCTGAAATAGAGATAGATGGAATGGAGCACACATTACAGGGAAATCATTTGGTTAATAGAAAAATATTAGCTGATAATACTGATAACACCCTAAAAATAAGGTCTAAAACATCTTCATTACCGATATTCGGAATTGGTTTTGAATCTGAAAATGGGATAATTTTGGATAATTTTTCATTCCGAGGAATCACAGGTGTGGAACTTAGCAAAATCAATGAGGATTTCTTGAAATCTATTCAGGAAGTCAATCCTTATGATTTGATTGTATTTCAGTATGGTGTAAACCTTTTATTCAGACCAAAAGATACCAACTATTCTCACTATGAAAAAATGATGCAGCCTATACTGAGCAAAATGCGGAATGCATTTCCTAAAACTGATTTCTTGCTGGTAAGTACCGCAGACAGGGCTTTTAGATATGGTGGAGAATACAAAACAGCTATCGGTATTCCTAATCTGATACAAACCCAAGCGAAACTGGCTTTTGATAACAAAATGGCATTTTATAACCAATTCGAATCCATGGGAGGAGAAAATTCTATCGTAAGATGGGCTACACAAAGTCCGCCACTAGCGAATAAAGACTACATCCATCCCAATGGAAAAGGTGCAGAGGTTTTAGCCGAAAAAATATACAATGCAATCATCCAAGACTACAAAAAATACAAACGAAAATAAATGAAACCATTACAAGAATTTTTTGCAACATTTGATTGGAACGCTTTCCTACAGCAGTTTCTATATGATAGTAAAAACCCGTTGCTGTTTAACAATGGTTTTTTCGTATATTTTTTCACACTATTTATTTTATTATTCTTTGCTTTAAGAAATCACCACAAAGCCCGCAGATATGTCTTCTGCATTTTTTCGCTTTATTTTTTCTATAAAGCGAGTGGCTGGTTTGTCGGCTTGGTATTGGTTTCAGCGGTGGTAGATTTCTTTTTATCCAATGCTATTTATAGAGAAAAAAGCCAAAGCAGGAAAAAATTTCTGCTGGTTCTGAGTATTTTATTTAACCTCGGAATGCTTTTCTATTTTAAATATACAGATTTCTTTATCGAGATTTCTAATTCTCTATTTGATACCAATTTCAATCCTTTGAACCTAATTCTTCCGATAGGGATTTCGTTTTATACTTTTGAAAATCTCAGCTATACAGTAGATGTTTATCGTGGAGAATTTAAGCCTGCGAATAAATTTTCTGATTATCTTTTGTTCTTGGCGTTTTTCCCAAAACTGATGATGGGACCTATCGTTCGTGCGCATGATTTCGTTCCCCAGATTAACGAGCCGTATGTGATTTCGGAACGCGACTTTGCAAAAGGGTTTTTCTTAATTATTTCGGGATTGATTAAAAAACTGGTCATATCAGACTACATCACCCTAAACATGGTGGATTATATGTTTGATAATCCTGCCCTCCACACGGGTGTAGAAAACCTGATGGCAGTCTATGGCTATGCGATGGTGATTTATTGTGATTTTAGTGGTTATAGCGAAATTGCGATAGGTATCGCACTTTGGCTAGGGTTTAAAATCCCTCCTAACTTCATGTCGCCATACCAGAGTTTAAACATCACAGAATTCTGGAGAAGATGGCATATTTCGCTATCTACATGGCTGAAAGACTATCTTTACATTCCATTAGGAGGAAACAGAAATTTCTCGGTGGCTTCTTTCATTTTTGTGGGAGGATTCCTAGTGGGTTCTTTCATCATGGGAGTAGAACTATTCCACTTATCCAATCTATGGGCAGCAGTGGTTTCTGCGGTTTTATTATTGATTTTTATAATTCCTGCAGTAATCACAAGAAAAACTAGTGGAATTGCAGCCAATTTTAACCTATTGACTACCATGCTTTTGGGAGGATTTTGGCACGGAGCCAGCTGGAATTTCATCATCTGGGGAGCCATCCATGGTGTGGGACTTGGGATTCATAAAATATGGATGCTGCTGACTGACAAAAGTTTTTCAGCCTTTAACCAAAGCCGAATTTACAAAATCATATCTGGTATTTTGACTTTCCATTTTGTTTGTTTTGCTTGGATTTTCTTTAAAGCTGAAGATTTAGAAATCGCTAAAACGATGATTTATCAAATATTTAACAACTTTGATATCAGCGTATTTGGTCCTTTTTATGATAATTATAAAGGCGTGGTATGGATGATTTTAGCAGCGATGGTTTTACATTTAGTTCCTGATAATCTGGCTGATAAAGTAATCGCAAGAACCAAAACCATTCCTATGGTGGTCTATATCTTGGTTTTCTTCTTGTTTTTGATTCTTTATGGATATTTCAAATCTGCGGAACAAGTAATGCCTATTTACTTACAATTCTAATTAAAAAACATAAAACACAATAAAAAAAACTAACCTCCATTTTTAGGAGGTTAGTTTTTTATTTTAATATTAAATCTTTAAAAATTATTCTTCTACATAGTCTGAATCAGCGGTGGCTATTGGCTGCTGCTCATAGGTTTTATATTTCTGAGCATTAGTATCATAAATTACAACCAAACCTCCTACTTCATTGCTGATAAGAACACCATCACGAGGAGCTTTTATGAAAGAAGAGCTATTCATATAGATAGATGCTCCTTTAGAAAAGGATTTTAGTTTTAGCTTGTCATTATAATTCTCTGCGAAACTCACATAAGGCTTTTTAGTCACTTTATTTATGCTAATGATAACCAATCTGCTCACCTGCCCTTCATTATCATCCAAAATTACGGCATAATCCTTCACCCCATCCCCATCAAAATCCCCTGTGCTGAGTGTAGATTTGGCACGGTCTGCATTCTGAGTAACATTATAAGTTCTACCATCATGATAGCCATCAGCATCCAGAATCACTTTCTTCACCCCAGGAGGAAGTGAGGAAAGCGGAGGAAGCGAAAAACTATTTTTAAACTCCGTAAAACTATAAGCGTCTATCAAATTCTCATCATCTACTGAAATAGGATACTGCTTGGTACTAGGGACTTTATGCGGATTATTCAGATAGATAATGCTGTTTCCAGAAGAGGATTTTTCCTCATCCAAATACACTTCATCACCAAAATTCAGTTTTTGACCATTTGGCAGGGTAAGAGTATTACTGATTACTTTATACAAAGTATACGGGTCATATTCGCCCTCATAATCACCTGATAATGAATCTTTTTTAGCTACATTTGCTGAATCTTTGTTCACTAGGGCTGAATCATTCTGAGAAACCACTTTTTCTGCATCCTTGTTTTTACCAAAGAAAACAAAATATCCACTCACTCCCAAAATCAGCGCTCCTATGATAGAAAAAGCGATATACAGAGACCTTTTAGAAATTTTTATCTCATCGTTTTTCTGTTCCTGATTTTCTTGATTTTCATTGTTTAGATTTTCCATTATTTTTTATTTTTAAACAAAGATAATAAATAACTTGGTTCTAAACAATGGGTTTTTCTGAGGATTTACAGCATGATAACTCCGTCTATTTTTGCCACTTCTTTGTAAAGTTGGATTACATGGTCTGCATCCAAAACGAAGCAGGAAATACTACAGCTTATGTATTTAGCATTGCTGCTTTCATTAGTCGTGATGCTGTATTCTAAGCCGTCAAATATTCTGTAAATCTCAGCAAGTTTCTCGCTGTCGTTGATGAGAATGAATTTATAGAGATAATTCTCTGGAAAATTATGTTGTTCTTCTAAATTGATTCTCAGTTTTTTATAAAATTCTTCTACTCTATTAGTCTGTTCCATTTATTTTAATTTATTTGGTTAGAAAAAGTGTTTATCAGCTGAACTAAATTAGCCATAAACATTTTAATGGAGATTGCCAACAAAATTATGCCAAATGCTTTTTTGAGAACCATAAGTGTCCCTTCATTTATTTTTTTGGACAAAAAGTCAGATGATTTTAAAATAATGTAAACAAATAGCATGTTGAGCAAAATAGCAATGACAATATTGATAACATGATAATTTGCACGAAGCGAAAGCGTTGCTGTAAGGGAACCTGCTCCCGCCACCAAAGGAAACGCGATAGGAATGATAGAAGCTGCTTGCATTTCTTCGTTTTTATGAATATCTATCCCCAATATCATTTCTAATGCAATGATGAAAACAACGAAAGCGCCCGCAATAGCAAAAGAGTTGATATCCAACCCTATGACTTTCAATAACTTATCCCCTAAAAATAAAAAAGAGAGCATAATCCCTGTTGCCACAATCGTTGCTTTTTCGGATTCTATTTTTCCAAATTTTTTCCTTAAACTCACGAAAATAGGAATAGAACCAATAGCATCAATAATGGCAAATAAAACCAAAAAACATGTAATAATTTCGTCAAATGAGATAGACTCTAGCATAGATTAGTTTTTAAAAATTTCTCAAAAATATGAATATTTTTTAACTATTCCATAATTTTAGTGTAAAATTTGACGATGTCATTATAGAATTCATATAAATCCCCATGAACAGGAGCATATTTTGCTTCTTGAATTTTTGTTCTAAATCTCTCAAAATCCTGCACCAAATCAGAACTTTCTGTTTCTTCTAAAAACTCTAAAACAGTTTGGTTTTTCAGCCTTTTTATTTGATTTTCAGCCTCTTCGTGGAGTTCTTGGTAATTTTCAAAGAAACTTGCAGAATTTCCTTTTTCCACCGCATTTTTTATTGCTCCAAAATAGTATTCTTTCCCGATAGAAATATTTTCCTTTAATAATTCTTCGGTTTCGGCTATGGTCGTTATTTTATTATCTGATTGTGCATTATTCCATTGTTTAGGCTTCTTTTTTCTAAATGTAAAGAAATAAATCGCCAAAAGAGAACCAAATACAAGAAGTCCTATCCCTGCTAATTTCCCAAAATCAAAGGTTTCCGCTTCATCTTCCTCCTCTGAAATTGGCAGGAGATTAACTTTTTTTAGGATATGCCCTGTATCATCCATTACTTTATTTAGAGTGAATTTCGGAGAATCCATAGCATCTTTGGACAATGATAATATTTTTATGTTGTCTGAATCTATGGTCTGATATTGTTTTTCATCAATATCGAAATAAGCAAAATTTTCATAATGAATGGTAATTTCTCCTTCTTTTTTAGGGATAATCACATAGTGGTCTGTTTTCTCACCAGAGAGTTCAGATTCTTTAATATCTATTTTTTGATTTGGCTTAAGGACTGTATAATCATTTGATTCTACAATTTTTGGAAGTTCTATATCTGTTATATTTCCTTTCCCTTTGAGCCTTACAAAGACATCCATGGGCTGATTTACTTCCACTTCTTCTTTAGGAATTTCTACTTTTAAATTAAACTTTCCTACTGCATTTTTAAAACTGCTCGGTGCGCCTTCAGGAAGTTTTTTCACATGGATTCTAAGAGGATTAGATAATATTCTTTCTTCATTAAACAGCGCTGTTGCGGGAGATACGATGAAATTCCCTTCCTTCTCTGGGACAACCACGAATGAGGCTATCACCTGCATCGCCATTTCATCACTTTTATCTATCTCTATATCTTCTCTCTTTAGATTTACAGTATGGATTTTTTTTGTATTTTGAGGAAGTTTTATATGATTTACTTTTCTAAAATCTTGATAATTATGAGGATTTGCTTTTAGTTTTAAAACCACATTAACTGGCTGATTTTGATAAACATCCTTATCTAAAACCTCCATAATCATAGAAACAGTTCTACCCCATGTGTCATTTTTTCGTTTCCCATCTCTCACCAAAATTTCAAACGGCTCAGACCTATATGTCTTTCCGTTTACCTGCACCAATGCGCTTCCTATTCTAGTTTTTCCTGCATGTTTAGGCTGTAAGATGAGATGATAAAGGACTTGTCTTACCACATTTCCCGTTTCTGGGTCTATGGCTGCTACGGATTCTGTAGCGTTTCCAAGGATTTCAAATTTTGATAAGTCTGGAAGCCTCACAGGCGACTGCTGCTGGTAGTTTTCGCCGATAATTTCAAGTCCAATACTCAAATTAAATGGTTCTCTTACTTGGTATTCTTTGGTATCTGTTTCGGACAAAAGCGTTACTTGTCCATATCCAAATATGGGCAGAATAAATAATAATATGTAAGCTCTCAGTCTCATTACCAATCTTTACGATTGCTCTGTGGCTGGGCATATCCCTGCTTTCCCAAAGCTCTTTTAGCTGTGTGCCGTTCGCGTTCTTCTATGTATTGTAATAGTTCTTTTTCCAGTTCTTTTGGCTGATTGGGTTCTTCTTTTTTATTAGAATTATCCTCTTGTTGATGGTTCTCCTGCTGCTCCTTTTTAAATTTATCATTTTCTGGAGCATACATATCCATAGGATTTTCTTTTTCCCCTTTATTTTGCTCGTTATTTTGTTGCTGTTGTTGAAATTGTTGCTGGTCTTGTTCCTGCTGTTGTTGCTTGGAATCCTTTTTCTGCAGAGCGATTTGCAGATTTTTTAAGATGGTTTGATTATTTGGGTCTAGTTTTAGGGCCTGTTTATAAGAATCTACGGCCTCTTTTTGCTGTTTATTTTTGAAATAAGCGTTACCCAAATTATACAGAGTAGCTGTTTTTTGCTCTTTGGTTTTTGCGTTTTTTAATGCTTTTTGATAGGTAGAAACGGCGTCAGAATATTGGTTTTTCTTGTATAGAGCATTTCCCAGATTATACTGCGCCCTGAAGTCTTCTGACTTACCCTGCAGGGTCTTCAGATAATGATATGATGCATCATCAAAGTCTCCTTTCTCAAAACTCTGGTTCCCTCTATATGTATGAACATCACTGCTCACTTGTGCAGAAACCTGCATCACAAAAACCAAACTATATAGAACTAATAAAACTCTTGCCATATATTTATTAGGCAAAAGTAAACTTTCTTTTGTTAAAAAAGAAGCTGTTTTGTGTTAAAAATTGCTAAAAATTAGGTATTTACATTATATATTCAAATCTCTTCTGGGATTCAAAAAATATATCAAAAGAAGCAATACCAAAGCTCCCGTCAAAAACCACTGATAATAATGTTCCTTATTTAGAATGCTTATTTTACTGGCTTTACCGCCATCTTTTTGATTGGATTTTATGTCTTTTATAATCTCATTTGCTGCCTTTTCTACGCTATTCCCATCTATATACACCCCGCCTGTTTTCTCGGAAATGGTTTTTAGAGCCTGCGTTTCTCTTTTGGTGATGACCGTATTTCCGTCCTCATCTTTTTTATAGTCTTGATAAAGATTAAACTGAAGCTCTGGTATTGCTCCACCTTCCTCCGTGCCTATTCCCACGCTGGTCACTGCAATATTATTTTTCTGGGCTAAATTCACCGCTGCATCGTGGTTTCCTTCGTTATCCTCCCCATCGCTGATTAGAACAACTTTTTTCAATCCCGATGTGCCTTTTTTCAGTTTCTTTTCGGTTTCTTCCATTGCTAAAAGAAAATCCGTTCCCTGCCTTTTTATCAAATCCGAACTAAGGTTTTCCAAATAAATATCCACCGAAGAATAATCCGTAGTCAGCGGCATCATCGTTCGCGCTTCACCAGCAAAAACCACTATTCCCACTCGCTCTTCGTGGAGCTGGTTCAAGGTTTTATTTAAAATCAATTTGGCTTGTTCCAGCCTTGAAGGCTCTATATCATTGGAATTCATAGAGTTAGAAACATCCACCAAAAATATCACATCAGATGAAGCTTTTTCCACGCTCATTTCTGTTTTTTCATTCTTCACAATATCCACAAAAGACAAAATCAAGAGCAAAAAAGATAGGACATAAAACAATGTTAAAACCCCTGAAAACCTAGGTTTTTCACCAAAAATATGTTTCTGAAATCTGCTTTCCGCAAAAAAATCCCGTTTCTTTTTTTTCCATTTTGAAAAATCCCAAAGCAGATACACCGCCAGCAGTAAAACCAACAGCAGTCCAAAATATCGATAATTACCAAACTCCCAGTTCATTCTTTAGCTTAATTTCTACATACTCATAATATCCGTGATTCTGATAAGGTCTTTATCTATTTTACTCTCATCATTCTCTTTCACGGCTTTTTCCAGTGGGATAAGCTCCATCCTATCATTGTTAATTCCCACCATATACTGCGATTTCCCTTCCAGTAGGGATTCCACCGCTTTTACACCCATTCTCGTTGCTAAAACTCGGTCATAGCAGGTAGGAGTGCCGCCTCGCTGCATATGCCCCAGCACAGAAACTCTAATATCATATTCAGGGCGTTTCTGCTCTACATATTCTTTAAGCTCAAATACCGCTTTTCCTGCCGTATTTCCCTCTGCCACCACTATGATATTGGAAGTTTTTCCTCTTCGTTTTCCTCTGTCAATATCTTCGAGTAAAACTTCCGCTGGAATATTTTTTTCTGGAATTATAATCCGCTCTGCTCCGCCACCAATTCCTGAATTTAGCGCAATAAAGCCTGAGTCCCGCCCCATCACTTCCACGAAAAACATTCTATTGTGAGAACTTGCCGTATCCCTTATTTTGTCAATGGCATCCACTACGGTATTTAACGCCGTATCGTAGCCGATAGTATGTGTAGTCCCATAAATATCATTATCTATCGTTCCAGGAATTCCCATCACAGGAAAACCAAATTCTTGACTAAAAGACAGCGCTCCTGTAAAGGTTCCATCGCCGCCAATCACCACCAAAGCCTCTACTCCATTATTAGTCAAGTTCTTATAAGCACTTTCTCTGCCCTCTTTCGTTCTAAAACCTTCTGAACGGGCTGATTTTAGGAAAGTTCCACCTTTGTTTATAATATTACGGACACTACGGGCGTTCAGCTCCACAAAATCATCCTCTATCATCCCTTGGAAACCACGATAAATCCCCAAAACCTCCACATCATGATAGGAACATGTACGCACCACTGCCCTGATGGCTGCATTCATCCCAGGTGCATCTCCACCAGAGGTCAAGACTGCTATTTTATTGACTTTTTTCAGCATTTTTCTAATTTATTTTTTCCAATTTGGCAAATTTCAAAATCAAGTTCTTCTCGCCTTCTGTGGCAAATTTTATTTTTGCCTTCACATTATTAGGGTCTGTTCCATCCAAAAACAGCACTTCTCCCACTCCAAAACGATTATGCCTTACTCTGTCCCCTACTTCTATATCTTGGGACTGGCTGCTGTCAGGAGTATTTATTTTCGCAGATGAAACAGGCATCAAATTCCTTTTAATAGGCTGTTCTGGTAATTTTTGCTCATCGACAGAAAGTTTTTTCTTCGGTTCTTTCTTTTGGAAAGCCCTCGGCATGCTCGGCGTATCATCAAAAATACTAGATGACAGCCCTGAACGATTGATTCCCCTGTTTTCTACCATTGGATTGATAAAATCCAAATAATCCGTGTCCACCTCGCTGAGAAAACGGCTCGGCTCCGAATCCGTGATTTTCCCCCACTGAAAACGCGAAACAGCATAAGAGAAAAACGCCTGTTTTTCGGCTCTTGTAAGGGCTACATAGAACAATCTACGCTCCTCTTCCAGCTCCTCACGGGAGTTAGAACTCATGAAACTCGGGAACAATCCTTCTTCCAGCCCTACAATGTAGACAATAGGAAATTCCAGCCCTTTGGATAAGTGTATCGTCATCAGAGAGACTTTATCGCCTTCCTCATCATTCTCCTGTGTATCAGCTGATAAGGCTATATTTTCTAGGAAATTAGACAAACTAGGGTCGCCATCTTCCAGCTGCTGCTGTTCATCTATAAAACCTTGCATGGAGTTCATCAATTCCTGAATATTTTCCACTCGTGAGATGCCTTCTGGCGTCTGATCTTCTTTCAAGGATTTTATCAAGCCACTCTTTTTGGCCACTTCCATCGCTACTTGATAGACATTTTCTGTTTTCAGCATTACTTGGAAAGCCTTTATCATTTGCCAAAAATCATTCAGTTTCGTTAAAGCCGAATTATTTAGCCCTAAATTCGGTGCGTGAAATGGCAGAGCATCCAGCACATTAGCAATAGACTGCCCTATCGAGTCAGCATAAACAATGAGTTTATTCTGTGTCGTCTCTCCTATCCCACGCATCGGATAATTGATAACTCTGAGCAAAGCTTCTGAATCATTTTCATTAACCAAAAGTCTGAGATACGCCAGCAAATCCTTTATTTCTTTTCTTTGATAAAAAGACAGCCCGCCATACACTCGGTAAGGAATATTTTTCCTTCTCAAAGCATCTTCGAAGGCTCTGGTCTGGGAATTGGTACGATATAGAATAGCAAAATCATTAAATTTTTTCTGATTAAAATTATGCTGTTCCCAGATATTTCCCGCCACAAAGTTCGCTTCATCTGCATCAGATAGAGAGTGGTAGACTTTTATCTTTTCTCCGATTTCATTATCGCTGAATACATTTTTCTCAAACTGATTTATGTTTTTGGAAATCAAATCATTAGCTGCATTTACGATATTCTGTGTAGAGCGGTAATTCTGCTCCAACGAAACGATTTTCGCATCGGGATAATCCTTTTTAAAATTCAAAATATTCTGAATATTAGCCCCACGGAAAGAGTAGATAGACTGCGCATCATCCCCTACCACGCATATATTTTCAAATTTAGATGCTAAAGCCTTCACTATCAGATACTGAGAATGGTTCGTATCCTGATACTCATCCACCAGAATATACCGAAATCTATCCTGATATTTCGCTAAAACTTCTGGAAATCTCGTTAGTAATTCATTGGTTCTCAATAACAAATCATCAAAATCCATCGCCCCATTCTTAAAACAAGTTTCTACATATTTCTGATAAATCTGCCCCATCAGCTTCATATTCGCCCGTTCATCAGCTTCCATCAGCTCTGGATTGTTATAATATGCTTTTACCGTAATCAGATTGTTTTTATACTGAGAAATTCTGCCCTGCACTTTCTTTGGTTTGTACAAATCTGAATCTATATTCATCTCTTTTAGGACTTTTTTCAGTACATTGAGAGAGTCTTGGGTATCATAAATAGTAAAATTAGATGGAAAACCAAGATAATGAGCCTCACTCCTCAAAATCCGAGCAAAAACAGAGTGAAAAGTCCCCATCCAAAGGCTTTTCGCATCGCTGTTTCCTACCACCTTTGCGATACGCTCTTTCATCTCTCGGGCAGCCTTATTGGTAAAGGTAAGCGCCAGAATATTAAAAGGATCCGCTCCATTGGTTATCAGATGTGCTATACGCATCGTAAGAACACGAGTTTTCCCAGACCCTGCTCCAGCAAGCACCATCAGAGGCCCTTGTAGAGAGGTCACAGCTTCATATTGAGCATTATTTAATCCTTTTAGGTAATCCATATTTTTGAACAAATTAAGCCCACAAATTTAAACTATTTTTTCTTTTATTTTTCTAATTATTTTTTTGGATTATGAAAGAAAAACACTTTTCAATAAAAAATTTTGTTAATTTTGTAACATTTCGTGATTTTTTATACTAATAGAGTAAAATTTAAATTTTTATGAGAAAAAGATTTCTATCAATCGCAATGGCAGCTTCTTTCGCAATGCTGTTTAATGCGCAGCAAATCAAGTTTGAAGAATATGATTTGCCAAACGGGTTACATGTGATTTTACACCAAGACAATTCTGCTCCTGTGGTGACCACTTCGGTAATGTACCATGTGGGTGCAAAGGATGAAGCCGCTGGGAGAACTGGTTTTGCGCACTTTTTTGAGCACCTTTTATTTGAAGGGACTAAAAACATCAAACGAGGCGAATGGTTCAAAATAGTATCTGCTAATGGAGGTTCTAACAACGCTAACACAGATCCTGACCGCACTTATTACTATGAAACTTTCCCTTCTAACAATGAACAGCTCGGGCTTTGGATGGAAGCTGAAAGACTGAGACACCCTGTTATTAACCAGATTGGAGTAGATACTCAGAGAGAAGTAGTAAAAGAAGAAAAAAGGCTAAGAATGGACAACCAGCCTTATGGTGGGCTTTTCAACGCTATTCTTACTACTTTGTTCAAAAAACACCCTTATAAAGGAACTGTTATCGGTTCTATGGAAGATTTAAATTCAGCAAAATTAGAAGAATTTAATGCTTTCTTTAAGAAATATTACATTCCTAACAATGCTACTTTAGTAGTCGCTGGAGACATCAAGCCAGAGCAGACTAAAAAATGGATTAACGAATATTTCGGCAGTATCCCAAAAGGAACACCTATTACTCGTAATTTCCCTAAAGAAACTCCTATTACACAAGAGTTTGAGGAAACAATATATGATGCCAACATCCAGATTCCTGCTTATATCTTCGCTTACAGAACACCTGCCGCAAAGGAGAGAGATGCCTACATCCTAAGCATGCTGGGAAGCTACCTAAGCAAAGGTAAATCCTCTGTTCTTTATAAAAAACTAGTAGATAATGAGAAAAAAGCATTGGCTGTAGAGGCGTTCAACCTTGGATTGGTAGACCATAGTATCTTTGCTTTCTTTGCAATTCCTATGGGAAATACTTCAAAAGATGTTTTGAAAAAAGACATCGATGTTGAAATCAAAAAACTTCAGACAGATTTAATCTCAGAGGAAGATTATCAAAAACTTCAAAACCAAGTGGAAAATGATTTCGTAAATGCTAACTCTTCTGTGGAAGGAATTGCTAACACATTAGCAGACAGCTATTTACTAAAAGGAAACACTAACTTGATTAACGAAGAAATCAACATCTATCGCTCTATTACGAGAGAAGATTTGAGAAATGCTGCTAAAAAATACCTAAACAGCAACCAAAGAGCTATCATTAACTACTTACCTAAAAAATAATTGACCAATGAAGAACATTAAATATATCGCGGCCGCTTTCCTATTTTCTGGAATGGTCTATGCACAAAATATTGACATCAATGCAATGCCTAAACCAGGTCCTACACCTGCTATCAACATTGCAAAGCCCAGCACTTTTAAACTTAAAAACGGACTTACTGTTTTAGTAGTAGAAAACAACAAACTTCCAAGAGTAAATATCCGTCTTACTATAGACAGACCTCCTGTTTATGAAGGAAATATTGTAGGAGTTGGAGAAATCATGGCTGACCAGCTTGGCATGGGAACTACCAAATTAAGCAAAGAGGAATTCAACAAGAAAATTGATTTCTTGGGGGCATATCTTAGTTTTTCTTCAGAAGGAGCAGGAGCTAATACTCTTTCTAAATACTCTACGCAGGTTATCAACCTAATGGCGGATGCTGTTGTTAATCCAAAATTCTCTGCGGAAGAAGTAAATAAATCCAAAGAAAGGACCATAGAGGGATTAAAAACAAAAGAAAAAGATGCTAGTGAAATCGCTAGACGAGTTGATAATGCGCTTACTTATGGTAAAAATACCGCTCTTGGTGAATTTGTAACTGAAGAAAGCATCAATAAAATCCAGCTGAAAGATGTTCAGGATTTTTATAAAAAATACTATGCACCAGACAATGCCTATTTGGTAATTGTAGGAGATGTAAAAACTTCCGAAATCAAAAAATTAGTAGAAAAAGAATTTGGAAAATGGAAAAAATCTGGAACTAAATTCGCTGCGGTAGAACCTACTAAAAACCTGCCTGCTACGGAAATCAACATCGTAGATGTGCCTACAGCCGTGCAGTCCGTTATCCGTGTAGGAAACATTTCTACGCTCCAAATGAAAGACCCACAGTATTTCAGTGGAGTGATTGCCAACTACATCCTTGGCGGTGGTGGTGAAGCCAGATTATTCATGAATCTTCGTGAGAAAAACGGCTATACTTATGGAGCTTATTCTCGTCTTTCTACAAACAAATACAGTCCATACTTCTCTGCTAATGCAAGTGTGAGAAATGAAGTAACGGACAAAGCTGTAGTAGAATTCATGAACGAATTAAAAGGTATTTCTCAAATAAAACCAGAGGAACTAACCAACGCAAAAGCAAAACTAAAAGGAGAGTTCATCATGTCATTAGAAAAACCTGAAACTATCGCTAGGTTTGCTCTTAATGAAAGACTTTACAGCCTTCCTGCTGATTTCTATGCTAATTATCTGAAATCCATAGACAAAGTAACTACTTCCGATGTTTCAGCTGCTGCAAAAGCCTATATCCTTCCTAACCAAAGTAGAATTTTCGTGGCTGGAAAAGGCTCTGAAATCGCAGATGGTTTAGAAAAGTTAGGCTATCCAGTGAAATATTTTGACAAATTTGCGAATCCTGCTTCCAAACCAGAAACAAAGAAAATAGCTGCTGGTGTTACCGCTGAATCCATCGGACAAAAATACATCGCTGCTATCGGAGGAAAAGCAAATGTAGAGAGAATCAATTCATTACAGATGAATTCTTCTGCAACAGTACAAGGAATGACCATAGAAACCATTACTTTAGCAGCAAAAGGTGGAAAAACATCCGTAGAGATGAAAATGATGGGACAGAGTATGCAGAAAATCGTTTTTGATGGAAAGGACGGCTACATCATGGCACAAGGACAAAAACAGCCTCTACCAGCAGAACTAAAAGAAGAGTTGGCTGCAAATAAAGAAATCTTTCCAGAACTGACTTTCAATGCTAAAAATACGACATTAAGAGGCATTGAAAATGTGAACGGAGAAGAAGTTTATGCGATAAAAAAAGGAAACAAGACTTACTTCTACAGTGTAAAAACTGGGCTAAAAGTAGGTGAATCCCAAACACAGAAAATGCAAGGACAAGAAATCATAGTTCCTACTTACTACTCGGATTACAAAGAGGTTTCTGGAGTGAAACTTCCTTTCAAAATCAGCCAAAATATGGGAGGTATAGAAATGAACTCTGATGTAAAATCCTACGAAATCAATAAAGCAACGGATAAAGATTTCAAATAATCATTCATCTATTAACAACCAGCCTTCTTTTGAAGGCTGGTTTATTTTTATGAACTAATAATGTATCTATTAACAATTATTTATCATTAAATTTGGTGATGAATTTGCACAGTTCAAAAAAAAGCAATACTTTTGCAAACTAATTAAATAAATATTTCAACATTATGAATCATTATGAAACTGTTTTCATTTTAACTCCCGTTCTATCTGATTCTCAGGTGGAGGAAGCAGTGAGAAAATTTGAAGACCTTTTAAAGGAGCACAATTGCGAAATTGTAGCAAAAGAAAACTGGGGACTTAAAAAATTAGCTTACCCTATCCAATTAAAGAAAAATGGATTCTACACTTTGATAGAGTTCAAAGGAGAAGGAGCAGTAGTAGCTGACCTAGAATTAGCTTTCAAGAGAGATGAAAGAGTAATCCGTTACCTTACTACTAAACTTGACAAACATGCGGTAGAATACGCTGTTACGAGAAGAGCTAAACTAAAATCTCAAAAAGCTTAATTTATTAACCCTTTAAAAATTTATTCAAATGGCAATAGATGAAATGGCACAACAAGCCGCAGCAGGAGGAGAATCTGAAGTAAAATTCCTTACTCCGCTGGATATTAATACTAAATCTGATAAAAAATACTGTAGATTTAGAAAATACGGAATCAAATATGTAGACTACAAGGATACTAACTTCCTTCTACAATTCGTAAACGAACAAGGTAAAATTTTACCAAGAAGATACACAGGAACTTCTTTAAAATACCAAAGAAAAGTTTCTGCAGCTATTAAGAGAGCAAGACACCTTGCATTAATGCCTTATGTTGCTGATTTATTAAAATAATTCTAACGCAAAACGGACAACAACAAAATGGAAATCATTCTAAAAAAAGATGTAGAGAATTTAGGACTTGAATTCGACACAGTATCAGTAAAACCAGGTTATGCTAGAAATTTCCTTATTCCACAAGGATTAGCAGTTTTAGCAACACCTAAAAACAGAGCAGAACTTGCTGCTACATTAGAAGCAAGAAAAGAAGAAGAAGCTAAACTAATCGCTGCTGCGAAGAGCATCGTAGAACAATTGAAAAAAACTACTGTTTCTATCGCTGCTAAAGTAGGTTCTGGAGATAGATTATTTGGTTCTATCAACAATATCAATCTAGCTGAAGCTCTTGCTAATGCTGGAGTAAATGTTGATAAGAAATACATCAGAATCCCTGGTAACTCTATCAAGAGATTAGGTAAATTCTCTGCTAAAATCAGACTTCACAGAGATGTAGAGCATGAATACGAATTTGATGTAGTATCTGATGCTCCTGCAGCTCCTGCTAAAAAAGAAGAAGCTAAATCTGAAGAAGCTTAGTTTCTGACTTTGATAAAAATAAAAAACCTCTTTTTAGAAAGAGGTTTTTTTAATATCCTTTATGAATGTATCTTATCAGTTTTATTCCTAAATCTGTCCAAACAATTTTAGAATTGGCATTTCTTTGAATATGCAAATCTACCAAGTTGATTTCATCTAAAATCAGTTCTATATTTGCGCCTTGGATGTATGTAGAAAAGGCATCCCAGTTAAAATTATTTTTAGTCAGTTTCTTATAAACCAACTCTTCTGCTCCATAATTTTGAATCAGAGCCAGACGAAACATCTCTAAACAATAATTCAAAAAATCCTTTTGTTTATCCCTGCTCCACTCGGATATTCCTCTCGCCCAATGGATTATTTCCCTCAGAACGACTGGCTTTTTCTTCGCCTGAAAAGCATTTCTCACCCAAGTGATGAATAACTCCTCAAAATCATCGTCCAATCTGCCTTTCTCGGCTATTTTTTGAGCAACATTAAAATTTCCCTGCGACTGATAGGCTATTTCTCTTGCCTGCTCTTCCGAGATTTCATAACGGCTGAGCAGCGCATTTTGGATCTCTTCGTCCTCTATCCTAGGAACTTCTATTATCTGGCAACGAGACAAAATAGTCTGTAAAATATTTTCTATACTATTGGTCAATAGGAAGATTTTTGTTTTTTCTGGTGGTTCCTCCAAAAACTTCAAAAATTTATTTGCAGCCGAAGGATTCATCTTATCTATCCCCCATACAATAAGGATTTTCGTTCCTCCTTCATAGCTTTTTAGGCTGAAAGTTTTCCCCCACTCCTCCACTTCATCGACAGAAATAAGTAACTGTTTATTCCCATCTAAAACCTCTCCCCAATCATGAATAGATATATAAGGATTGGCCAAAATCATCTCCCGCCATTCCTGAAAAAAGTTTCTACTCAGCGAGTTATTATTTTTAGTAAAAACAGGAAAACTAAAGTGCAAATCAACATGGTTAAGCGTTTCCACCTTTGGAGCAGAATGTTCGTTCTCTCTTCTAAAAAGCTCCTGCACATAGGCTAAAACCAAAGGAAGCCCGCCATAGCCTTCCTCACCTACAAATAACTGAGCGTGAGCCACTCGGTCTTTATTGATGGAATCTTGAAGAATTTCTATCAGTTTTTTTTGTCCTATTATTTGAGTCCAATTCATAGCCCAAAGATAGTATTTTTGGAGAAAATTTTTCTATTTTAACAGAAATAACATATTTTAACATTAAATAAATTTTTGATTTTCATTATTAATTAAGATATTTGCAATATTTTAAAAATAAAGAATGAAGAAAATTGTCGTTTCAATTTTTGTGGCAGCATTAGGTTCACATGCAGCAGCTCAGAATATCGGAAACTCTCCTTATGCAGCTTATGGAATCGGAGATATCAAATATGATAACTCTGTGGAAACTCGGTCTATGGGTGGGATTTCTGCTGCTTATGTTTGGGATTTTAACAATCAATTTAATTTTCAAAACCCTGCAGCAAACCAGAATTTGGAAATCACTTCCCTAAGATTTCATGGGACTAACGAAAACCAATATTTCAAATCTGGATATAATGGGAATAAATATGGTAAACATTCCTCCTATCTTTCAGGAATTTCCTTAGCTTTTCCTCTTTCTAAAAAGGTAAAATTAGGGATAGGATATCAGCCATATAGTTCAAAAGATTACAGCATCACACAGAGTACATCTCTACCAGATGGAACTGCTGGTGTTCAGAATTTCACTGGCGAGGGCGGTATCAATCTTGTTCAGCTTGGAGTGGGATATTCCATTACACCTAGTTTCTCCGTAGGTTTGTCTAACAATCTATACTTTGGGAGAATTTCTGATGTTCAGGAAACAGCCTATGAAAACACTACTTTGATAAGCAGTATAGAAAACGAATCAAGTGTTACAAGTTTTAATTTTACATTAGGTTCTGTTTATCAGAAAAAACTTAAAAATAATAAAAAGCTGACCCTTGGGGCTTCTTATACTTTTGGGAATACTTCGGATTTTAAATCAACTTACACAAACAGCTCCTATTATCTAAACGGGACTACTAAGTCTAATGAAGATATTGTAGCACAAGAATCCAAAAACACAAGCAATACTATTCCGCAGAAATTATCTCTCGGCGTAGGATTCGGGCACGATGCTAAATGGTTCGTTTCTGGTCAGTTTGACTACAAAAGCGGGAAAAATGCTGAGTCTCTACGCTACCTATCTTACAACTATGACAATGCTTACAGAGTATCTGTAGGGGGGTGGTATCTTCCTAACTACAATAATTTTAGAAATTATTTTTCAAGAGTTACCTACCGTTATGGGGCTTTTTATGAAAAAGGACATCTAAATGTAAATGGTACTAATATCAACCAATACGGGCTTTCGTTCGGAGCATCTTTCCCTTTCCAAAAAAGCAATGTTACCAGACTTAGCACCTTGGATTTAGGTATAGAATTAGGACAAAGAGGAACGGTTAAAAATAATTTAATCAGAGAAAATTTCTTGAACTTCACCATTGGTATAAACTTTGCCAACAAATGGTTTGAAAAACAATACTTTGACTAGTTTTTTCTTTTTATGAAATTTCAAATAAATAAATACAAAAAAAATATAGTTGCTGTTTTTTCCGTAGCTATATTTTTTGTTTTGCATTCTTGTGAAGAAGACCTTACAGAGGTCAATAGAGACAAGAATAAAAATTTCCCTTCCAGAGTTATTTATAATTCAAACATTATACAGAAAGATTCTGGTTTCGTGAAAATCAGATTCAAAGCGCCTATTTTAGAGGAATATGAGTTCATAGACACGCCATATATAGAAGCAAAAAAAGGGATTTATCTTGAATTTTATGACAAAAAAAATCCTGAGGTTCCTGGAACTTTAAAGGCGAATTATGCTAAATTCATAGAAAAAAAAGAATACTATGAAGCCAAAGGCGGAGTGAAGGTGACCAATAGTGAGGGACAGACTTTCGTGATGAAATCCATCTACTGGGACAAGAAAAATAAACAGATGTACACCAAAGATTCGGTTTTTATTTCTGATAAAGAAGGAAATGTCTTCGTGGCGGCGAACGGAATGGTTGCCAAAGATGATTTTACAGAATATACTTTCTATAACAACTCAGGAGAAATCAACCCAAAAAAAATGCCCGACAAATAGGCTTTTTATAAAAATTAAAAATAAATCCTCTTCACGCGAAGAGGATTTATTTTATCTGATTTGAAGTATTTTATTTAAACAAAACTGCTCCCACCGTTACAAAACTAGTTTGGTCTATCAAAATAGCACTTCCATTTTCACGGATACTTTGATAGCTGTCGTAGCTCAGCGGCGTGGAGGTTTTCAGCAGAACTTCTACTACCTCGTTCAACCCTGCATTGGCTGGGTTCATCTCCTTTTCAAGGGTGTTTACATCCAGTCGGTATCGGATTTCCTTCACCATAGCGATTACAGTTTTGCTGTTATGCTGAAGCAGGTATTTAGTCCCAATAGTCAAAGGTTTTTCGTCCATCCAGCACACAAGCGCCTCGATGTCTTGACCAGTTTTCAACAAATTATCTTCTTTTGCTATCAAATCTCCTCGGCTAATGTCTATATCATCCGCCAGATGAAGCACAGCACTCTGTGGAGCGAAACATTCCTGAACTTCCTTACCGCCAACTTCTATGGTTTTTATGGTAGTTTCTATATTAGAAGGATAGATTTTTACCTTGTCATTCACCGCAAAAACTCCACTTTCCACCTTTCCTGCATAACCTCTGTAATCATGAAGTTCATCAACCTGTGGACGAAGAACCAGCTGCACTGGGAACCTTCCATTCACATGATTTAGAGAAGTCTGAAGCTCTACCGTTTCCAAAAGATTTAGCAATGCAGAACCTTTATACCAAGGCATTTTTTCGGACTTATCCACCACATTGTCACCATCTTTCGCACTGATAGGAATGAATTTAACATCCTTTAAAGCTAATGAATGGGCAACTTTTTCATATTCTTTTACAATCTCGTTGAACTTTTCTTCGGAATAATCCACCAAGTCCATTTTATTTATCGCCACCACCACATGCGGAATGTTCAAGAGTGAAGCAATGATAGAGTGTCTTTTAGTCTGTTCTATCACGCCATTTCTGGCATCCACCAAGATGATAATCAAATCTGCATTGGACGCTCCTGTCACCATGTTTCGTGTGTACTGGATATGCCCTGGCGCATCAGCGATGATGAATTTTCTCTTCGGTGTGGAGAAATATTTATACGCCACATCTATGGTGATTCCCTGCTCTCTTTCTGCACGAAGTCCATCGGTCAAAAGAGCTAAATCCACCTCTCCATCCTCACGATTTTTGGTGCTTCTTTCGATGGCTTCCAGCTGGTCTACTAGTATATTTTTGCTGTCGTAGAGAAGTCTTCCGATGAGGGTACTTTTTCCGTCATCTACACTTCCTGCCGTTAAAAATCTTAATATATCCATTTTAATTAAATCCAAAAAGTTTAAAAATACCCGTTTTTCTTTCTGTCCTCCATTGCCGCTTCTGATATTTTGTCATCGATACGCGTTTCTCCTCTTTCGCTGGTACGAGTGGCAGTAATTTCGTTGATGATATCATCTATGATATAGGCTTCAGACTCCACCGCGGCAGTACAGGTCATATCTCCCACGGTACGATAGCGGACTTTCTTCTTCAAAATCACATCATTTTCATCAATTTGGATGTATGGAGAAACTGCTATCAGCTGTCCTTGGTGGTCTATCACTTCTCTTTCGTGAGAGAAATAAACCGAAGGAAGTTCTATTTTTTCTCGGCGAATGTAGTTCCAAACATCCAGCTCTGTCCAGTTGCTGATAGGGAAAACACGCACATTTTCTCCTTTGTGGATTTTTCCGTTATAGGTATGCCATAATTCTGGGCGCTGAAGTTTTGGGTCCCAGCCTCCAAAATCATCTCGAACAGAGAAAATTCTTTCCTTAGCTCTGGCTTTTTCCTCATCGCGGCGTGCTCCACCGATACAAGCATCAAACTCAAATTCCTCTATCGTGTCCAAAAGTGTATAACTTTGCAATGCATTTCGGCTGGCAAATTTTCCTTTTGGCTCGGTAAGTCCTTTACTTTTTATCGTATCTTCTACTTTTCTAACAATAAGTTTTTCACCTAATTTCTTTACTATATTATCACGAAATTCAAGTGCTTCAGGGAAATTATGCCCTGTGTCAATATGCACCAGCGGAAACGGAAATTTACACGGACGAAAAGCCTTCAAAGCCAAATGTACCAAGACTATAGAGTCCTTACCTCCACTAAACAGCAATGCAGGTTTCTCAAATTGTCCTGCCACTTCACGAAATATATGAATCGACTCAGATTCTAACTGGTCTAGATAATCTAAAGTTCGTTCTTTATGATTACTCATAATATATTTTTTAAAATTTAAACAATCAACGAATAAAATTCTTACTTCTTCTCTTCATTCCAGTGTAGTCCGCACTCTTTCTTATCTTCATTCTCCCACCACCAGCGTCCTGCGCGGATATCTTCACCTTCTTTTATTGGGCGTGTCATCGGCTGATCGCCTATACTTACATAGCCCTGCTCATGAAGCGGATTGTAAGGAATTTGGTGTTCTTTCAAAAATGGTAAAAGTTCTCCCGTTTTCCAGTGCAATAGAGGATGAAACTTGATGATTTTATTCCCTTCATCCCATTCCACCATCGGCATCTGCTGTCTGTGTGGAGACTGCTCCGCTCTGATTCCCGTAATCCAGACATCATATCCTTCCAAAGCTCTTTTCAGCGGCTCCACTTTTTTTATGTAGTCGTGCTCTTTTCTCAGCTCTACAGATTTGTAAAATCCATTAACTCCATGCTTTCTCACATACTCCTCTATTCTGTGATTATCAGCATAATAAGCTGGAATGAGCATATTGTATTTTTCATTGGTATTTACCCAAGTGTCATAGGTTTCGTAGAACATTCGCCCTGTGTCTATCGTAAAAATATCTATCGGAAGATTATTCTTAAAAATATAATCCGTGATTATCTGGTCTTCCATCCCAAAACTCGTAGAAAAAACTACTTTTTTAGGGAATTTTTCAACTAACAAAGCCAAAGCTTCTTCTATGGGTAATTGTGGTAATATATTGGATAATTCTTCTATCTTCATAAACATTTATTTATCGTGCAAAATTAAAAAACTTTATAGATAACGCCCCAAGATAGCAAAAAATTATTAGTCTGACAAATTAAATCAAACATATGATTTTTCCCTTTTCAAATCTGTGATGAGCATCGGATTGTCTTGTTTCATCTTATTGACAAGTTCCTCTACTCTGCTGGTTTTTGGGTCTTCCCAAAGCCAGTCCAATTCCTCCTGAGTAATACCCACCATCTGCAAAAAGGCAACCTCGCCATGAGGTGTTTCTATCGTGCCAAGCTGTGGGTCAGGCGCAAAGACCATCCCTACCAATTTAGTATCACATTCTAAACGAATAGGCCCATTGGCTGGAATGAAATGATAGGCTTCAAACCATTTTTTGCTTTCAAATACATAGCGAGCCAAATTCTGCATCACATTCATCGCCCAATAAGGCTCATGTTTAGCTCCATCCGAATCCTTATCCTTCTCAAAAGGAAGCACACGAAAAGTAAACTCAAAGCCCCATCCACTAAATTCATTTTCAGCACTTTCAGGCGAGTAATATAAGTCGCTCATCCCGTATGACACTATATGCCGATGAAAAGCCTGCTCCTCATTATCATAAATACTAATGCCATCAAGTGGGTCTTCCCCTCCGAGCATAAATTTTAAAACAGGTCCATAATGGCGAGGTTCCTGCTCAGGATAAATCTTCAATAAAGCCTCATCTATAGTATCCCAACCTACTGAATCAGTCTCTTCAAATTTTGCTTTGTATTGCTCTTCTGTGTATCTCATTTTTTTTAATTTTAATTTATAATTAGTTATTTTCTTCTGCTTCTTCCATCAATTTTAAATAAGTCAAATATCTCGACTCCAAAATATTTCCTTCCTCTAATTGGGCTATAACGGAACATTTTGGTTCATTGATATGCAGACAGTTATGAAATTTACAATTTTTCCCTTCCTCAAATATCTCTGGAAAAAAATGCTGAATTTCCTCTTTTTCTATATCCACCATCGCAAACTCTCGCACACCCGGCGTATCAATAACACTTCCGCCAAAACTCCAAAAATGCATCTGCGCAAAAGTAGTTGTATGTTTCCCTTTGAGGTGTGCCTCCGATATTTCGCCTGTTTTCAAATCAAGTGTCGGTTCCAGCGTATTCACCAGAGTAGATTTTCCACTTCCCGAGTGCCCAAAAAACACCGAAACTTTATCTTTCAAGAGTATTTTCAAGGTTTCTATATTTTCTCCTGAAACAGAAGAAATTTTCAGGGTTTCGTAGCCTATATTCTGGTAAAGCTGCTGAAGCTCTTCCAAAAGTTCCAATTCTTCGGCATTAAGTGTATCTATTTTATTAAATAAAATCAAAGGCTGAATGTTGTAAGCCTCACAGCACACCAAAAAACGATCCAAAAAGCCGAGCGAAGTTTCAGGGAATTTTAGCGTAAAAATAAAACACGCCGTGTCTATATTAGAAGCGATAATGTGGGCTTCTTTGGAAAGATTGACTGATTTTCGGATGAGATAATTTTTCCTTGGTTCTATCTTTGTAATCCAGGCAACATCAGAACTTTCCAGCTCAAATTCCACAAAATCTCCCACCGCGAGCGGATTGGTAAGCCTTGTTTTCTGGAGTTTAAATTTCCCTCGTATTCTGGCTTCGTAGATGATATTTGTCGCAGTTTCCTGCACTTGGTACCAGCTTCCTGTTGATTTTATAATTAGTCCTTTTTTCAAGAAAATATTTTTTAGTTTTTTTAAGTAAAATCAAATTTCATCAAATCTTCCAAATCCCTCAAAATTGGGTTGATTTCAGCAAATTTATCAAAAATTTTTCGCTTCGTGACCACTTCCCTTTTTAGGCTGGTGTCTGCTTTGTAGAGGATTTCTATTTTGAAATTATTTACTTTGTGTTTAAAGTGATTGAAAAAATCCGCCTGAACTCTCTCAAATTCATGCTTTGCACTATCCGAAGAATATAATACTTCTATCTGGTTTTCATCTGCTTTACGAAGCTGGAAGGAGCTTATCGCGTTATACGCCACTATATCATTCACCGAGAGTTCTTTTAGGAAACTACGCCATTCAGTTTGCAGGTCAGTTTCCGTGAAATGATGGTCAGGAAGGTTTTCTTCCGTTTCAGAAAAAAGATTTTGTTCGTCTTCTTTTTCCTTCTTTTCCATATGTTTTTTAATGGAAAATTCGGAAGATTTCTTCACATTCCCACCTATCGGTTGAACGGCTTTTTTTACTGCTAATTCTGTAATTTCCTCTGTTGAAAGAGTTTTCGGCGCGGGAGTTTCGGATTTTTTAGGAGTAGTTTCTCGTAGTTTTTCTACATTACGAAACGGCGGAACCAGTATTAAGAACTTTTTTTTTTATCCATATCCACAGCGGTAAGGCTGGCAAGCTGCATGAGGGCAATCTCCACCGTAAGGCGTGGATTTTTGGAATTTTTATAGTTAATGTCTGCATGATTGCAGATTTCTATCGCATTGATGAGCTGTTGCGCTGTCCATTTTTGGCTCTGCTCAGCGTATTTTGCTTTGGTATTTTCGCCAATTTCTATTAAAGCCAAAGTGGAAGGATTCTGCGCCAGCATCAAATCTCTGAAATGACTGCCAAGCCCAGCGATAAAAATATGTGGGTCAAAACCTTTTTTAACAATCTCATCAAATTTCGCTAAAATAGCAGGAATATCGTTTTCTTTCGCTAAATCAGCCACTTTTAGATATTGGTCATAATCCAATATATTGAGAATTTCAGCTGCGTTTGCAAGGGTAATATTCTTCTGCGAAAAAGTAGTCAGCCTGTCAAAAATAGACAATGCATCACGCAAGGCTCCATCCGCCTTTTGTGCGATGAGAAACAGGGCGTCATCTTCGTAAGCTATCCCTTCTTTTTCGGCTATTTTCTTTAAATGATTTTGGATATCCTCTATCGTAATTCTCTTGAAATCATAGATTTGACAACGAGAAAGAATCGTTGGGATAATCTTATGTTTTTCCGTAGTCGCTAAAATGAAAATAGCGTGTGCAGGTGGTTCTTCCAGCGTTTTCAGAAAAGCATTGAAAGCCGCCTGAGAGAGCATATGCACCTCATCTATGATGTACACCTTATACTGTCCTACCTGCGGTGCAAAACGCACTTGGTCTATCAAATGCCGAATATCATCCACCGAATTATTAGACGCGGCATCTAATTCGTAAATATTAAACGCGAAACCTTCTTCATCAGTTGCTCCTGATTTTTCATTGATTTTTCTCGCTAAAATCCTTGCACAAGTGGTTTTTCCCACCCCACGAGGCCCACAGAAAAGCAGAGCCTGTGCAAGCTGATTATTCTCTATGGCATGTTCCAATGTATCCGTAATATGAGACTGCCCCACAACGGAGTCAAACTCCTGTGGACGATATTTTCTCGCTGATACAATGAAATTTTCCATTTGACAAAAGTAATTATTTTTTTTGTTTGAGGCAATTATTTTTTATTTACACTTGCCTATAATAGTATCTGGGTGGTAAAAATACCCATACTTATCATAATATCTTATCACTCCTATGGTTTTAAGAGAATCATTCTTACATTTTTCTTTATAAAAATATGCAATTCCCCTTTCTTCTTGGTGTAAATCTAAAAAATGTGAGCTTGTAGGTCCTCCATCATCTTCCTCATGGGTCAAGAAATATTCTGTATCCCATGAATATTCATAAATTTCTGTATATTCTATTTTTTGGCTTATTAAATATTTTTTTAATTCTTCTCTCAGCAAAGAATCATTTTTGGGTAGATTTTTGACCAAAACCAAATTCATTGTTTCGGATTGATAAAATTCTATCTCTTTCTCTTTACACGAAAAAGAAATCAGTCCTATCAAAAAAACAAGATAAAATTTCATCTAAATTACCCCTTGAATTGGTACTTTCTCGCTCCATAAGAAAGTGGATTTTTTCTCTCAATCTCCACTAACCCAAAGCCTTTATAATTAGGATTTACGGAAGTTTTCAGTTGTTTTCTATGGAGTTTTTCATAAGTTGAAAAATCCACCACTTTTCTATTTCCAAGGGTTTCAAAAAGCTGCCATTTTTCCACAACAGATTTCCAGTTTTCATTTATTTTCCCTGAAAAAACCTTGGATTTAGAACCACTTCCATAAGCCAAAAAACCTAATTCCTTCCCAGAAAGTTCCTCTTCCCTGTCAAAAGACACCTGCAATGCAGACAGCAGCGCCATGAAAATAGAAGCTGTATAGAGGTTTCCTATGTCTGAGCTCGCTCTCTGTGACGGCTCTATTTTTTGCTTTATAAAATCCAAATATTCTTCGGACTTAGCAAGGGCTTTTTTCTCTTCTTCGGTCGTGTAGGGCAGGTTATTTTCTATGCTGTACAACTCTGTGAAAACTCTTTTTCCATGGAATGCATACGGCAGGTGAAAAATCAAATAATGCCAGTTTTCATAGGGTTTTACCAAAGAATTTTCAGCCTTGTAATGTTCATAGGCTTCTCTGATTCTATTTTGGTAGCATTGATTAGAATACTGCCCGTCAAAAATAGGTTCATCAGAGAAAATCTCCATTTTGTCTGGTGCTGTTTCTGGTGCGTTTTTGAGGTCAGATTTAGCAATTTCTCTCCTTGGTTTGAAAAAATCAAAAACACTCTCCGTGGCTACTCCCCATTTCCCTTCTATTTCCAATAAATTCGGTTTCGCCGAAATCAATAAAGCCACTGCGCCAGCGCCCTGCGTATATTCGCCCGTTGATTTCAGTTCATATTTTGCATAGTCGGAAGCGATTACCACCGCTTTTTTATCGGGATTCACTTTCACAAAATCCAAACAAGTCTGCAATGCATCCACCCCGCCAATACAGGCAAAAGTCATATCCACCACATCACAATTCCCAAAACATCTCTCGCCCAGCACCTGCTCCACCATTTGCACCGCATAGGTAGCGGTAGGCTTTGCGGCATCCAAAGCACTTTCCGTTCCTAAATAAATCCTTGCAATATCTTTGGGCTGGATATTGTAGTCTTTTATGAGCTTCAGAAGAGCCTCTGCCGCGAAAGTTGCCGTATCTTCGTGCACATCAGGAAGAGCCATCTTGTGAAGCCCAAGACCTTTTTCTAACTTAGCCGAATCTATTTCTCTATTTTCAGCTAACTCATTGATATTCAAATAGAGCGACGGCACATAGAAACTTGCCGCTTCAATTCCATATTTCATACTTTGATTTTCTGGTTTTTATTTTTTTCTTATTTAATTATTCTTTCCAGCACCCACTCTATCATCATTTTTTCAGATTTATGGTGGTCTGCAGCGAACTCTCCTCTTCTTCTGTTTGCAATCACATTATTAATAGTAATCGCCTTGTGTCCCAATAATTTAGACATTCCATAGATCGCCGAAGTTTCCATTTCAAAGTTAGTAACTCCTAAATCATTCAGCACTTCCAAAAACTGGTCATCCACAGCTCTCAGTCTCAGCTGTCTTCCCTGCGGTGCATAAAACCCTGGGAAAGTCGCTGTATTTCCTACATATTTCGCATCTTTGAAATATTCATACTGACTCTCTGCCCATTCTGAGAAATAAAGCATCGGCTTTATCTTTTCGTATGGGAATTTTGCCAAGAAATTTTTGCTAAATTCATTCTCAAACTGATAATCTTTGTAAAAATGAAGAAGTCCGTCTAAACCTACCACATTCTGTGTAACCAGCATGTTATCCACCTCTACATCAGGATTTACGCTTCCACAAGTTCCCATACGGAACAATTGTAAAGCTTTGTGTTCTGATTTAAATTCTTTGTTTTTCAAATCAATATTCACCAAAGCATCCAGCTCATTCATCACAATATCAATATTTTCCGTACCGATGCCTGTAGACATCACCGTGATTCGCTCTCCTCTGAGCGTTCCTGTATGTGTGTAAAATTCTCTTTTATTTTTCTTAATTTCTACTTTATCAAAGTATTGTGAAACTTTCGGAACACGATCTGGGTCACCCACCAAAAGAATTTTTTCTGCGATATCTTCTGGCTGAAGGTTTAAATGATATACACTTCCATCTGGATTTAAAACCAATTCTGAGGCTGCTAATTTATTTACCATAATAATTTTCTATTTTTTATTCAACTTAAAATTAAAACTTCCCAAAGGTAAGGAATTTTATTGATTTCCTACCGATAATGTTCTTTTCTGAGGCTTTATCCTCCTACTCTCTTGGTTTTGTAGCCCATATCAGAGAGAATTTTCATGATTTTATCGCGGTTGTCTCCTTGGATGATAATCACACCATCCTTCTCCGAACCACCGATTCCCAGAGCAGTTTTTATTTTTTTGGAAATATTTTTCAGTTCTTCCTCACTGCCCTCAAAACCTTCTATCAAAGTGACAGGCTTTCCGTTTCTCCCTTTCTTTTCGTATTTACAGATGAGCGGTTCTCGCTGCTCGTTTTGTTCTTCAGGCATCTGGAAGTCCTGCTCTACATGGTCTGGAAAAAGATTTTTCAGCTGGTCTCGTAAATCCATAATCAAAATATATCATTTAATAAAAAACTCTCATCAGTGTGAGAGTTTTTTGTTTTTGTTTTAAAACTATTTTTCGTTTGTTTTATCCTCTTTTTTTTCTGGTTTTGGAGGCTTTGGTAAAAGAACTTTTCTGGAAAGTCTCATTTTCTTTCTGTCATCATAGCCCATGAATTTCACCTCTACTTCATCGCCTTCTTTATATGGTACTTTTTCAGTTCTTTCCCATGCTATTTCAGAGATATGAAGAAGACCTTCTGTTCCTTTAGCCAACTGGATAAACGCTCCGAACTCCATCACTTTAACGACTTTACCTTTATAAACTTCGCCAATCACAGGCACGAAAGTAATCTCGTTAATCTGAGCTACCGCTGCATTTATTTTTTCTCTATCCGTTCCAGAAATTTCTATATGTCCTATTTCTCCTCTCTCCTCTATCGTAATTACAGTATCTGTATCTTTCTGCATTTGCTGGATAATCTTACCACCAGGCCCGATTACCGCACCGATGAAATCTTTTGGGATTTCCATCATCACAAGTTTTGGAGCGTGTGGTTTCACATCTGCATTTGGCTTATCTATAGTTTTCAGCATTTCACCTAAAATATGCATTCTACCATCTCTTGCCTGCATTAGGGCTTTTTCCATGATATCCATGGTAAGTCCTTGGATTTTGATATCCATCTGGCAAGCCGTGATTCCCTCAGCTGTTCCTGTTACCTTAAAGTCCATATCTCCAAGGTGGTCTTCATCTCCTAAAATATCAGAAAGCACTGTCCATTTGCCAGATTCTTTATCTGTAATTAGTCCCATTGCAATTCCTGAAACAGGCTTTTTCATCTGAATACCAGCATCCATCAAGGCCATTGTACCAGCACAAACAGTCGCCATAGAAGAAGAACCATTAGATTCTAAAATATCTGAAACTACTCTGATAGTATATGGAGTTTCCTCTGGAATCATCACTTTTAAAGCTCTCTGAGCCAAATTACCGTGTCCAATCTCTCTTCTGGAAGTTCCTCTCAATGGTCTCGCTTCCCCTGTAGAGAACGGAGGGAAATTATAGTGAAGGAAGAATCTCTCATCATGCTGAGAAATCACAGAATCTATTCTGTTCACATCCAATAAAGAACCAAGCGTTACCGTAGTCAAAGACTGAGTTTCTCCCCTTGTAAAGATAGAAGAACCGTGAGCCGCTGGAAGGTAATCCACCTCACACCAGATAGGTCTTATCTGCTGATTATTTCTACCATCTAGACGGATGTTTTCATTTAAAATCAACTGGCGAACCGCCTCTTTCTGCACATCATGGAAGTAGATTTTTGCTAAAACCTCTTTTTCTTCCAATTCTTCTTCTGTATATTTTTCTAAGAACTCATCTACCACCGCGCTGAATTTATCACTTCTCTCGTGCTTTGCAGATGGGTCTTTTGCTATATCATAATATCTTTGGTAAGCATAATCCCATATTTCTTTTCTCAACTCCTCATCATGAGTCTCGTGGCAGTATTCTCTCTTTGTTTGAGCTTTTTCTATTCTTGCAGCCAATCTCTCCTGAGCTTCTATCTGGATTTTAATTTCTTCATGAGCGAAAGAAATAGCTTCTATCATTTCCTGCTCAGTGATTTCGTCCATTTCTCCTTCTACCATTACGATTGAGTCTTTAGAAGCTCCTACCATAATGTCTAGTTCCACTCCACTTTGTAGAGTTTCCCAGCTTGGGTTAATACTCAAAACTCCATCTTTTTTAATCACTCTAACCTCCGAGAAAGGTCCATTAAAAGGTATATCTGTAATCGCCACCGCTGCTGAGGCTGCTAGCCCTGCTAAAGAATCTGGCATCACTTTTCCATCGTAAGAAATCAAAGAAATCATCACCTGAACTTCCGCGTGGAAATCCTCTGGGAAAAGCGGACGCATTACTCTGTCCACTAGTCTCATTGTCAATACTTCATCATCAGAAGGCTTAGACTCTCTTCTAAAAAAGTTCCCTGGAACACGCCCTGCTGCGGAGAATTTCTCTCTGTAATCTACCGTCAAAGGTAGGAAATCCACCCCTGGATTTGCATCTTTTGCGGCTACCACCGTTGCTAAAAGCATAGTTCCGCCCATTTTTACCACTACTGCACCATCAGCTTGTTTTGCTAATTTACCAGTTTCTATGGTAACTTCTCTACCGTCTTTCAGCACGATAGTTTCTGTAATTGCTTGAGGTTTATTACTCATAAAATTTAATTTTTACTCCGAAATTTCTACTTTCGGACACCTGCGCCACTTCTTTCGGCAGGCATATTGTTAATACTCTATTAATTTTCGTATGCAAAGGTAAGTTTTTTTGAGGGAAAATTTACCATTTTATTTAAAAATTAAAAAAAGCAACCCAAAATACTGAGTTGCTTTTTTATGTTATCTGAATTATTATTTTCTGATTCCAAGCTCTGCAATGATAGCTCTATATCTGTTGATATCTTTCTTCTTAAGATAATCCAGAAGTCTTTTTCTCTTACCTACCAATTTTACTAGTGATCTCTCAGTAGCATAATCTTTGTGGTTAGATTTCAAGTGTTGAGATAAATGATTAATTCTAAATGTGAAAAGAGCGATTTGCCCTTCAGCACTTCCTGTGTCCTGCGCAGATTTTCCATGTTTTGCGAAAAGTTCTGCTTTTACTTCTTTTGTTAGATACATTCCAATATTATTTAAATGATTATTATGTATGAGGCTGCAAATGTAAAAATTATTTTTAGAATAAAAAATTTTTTATGCTAATTTTTGTAAATAAATTAAAGTATCTTTGTGCGGAATATGAATCGGAAAAAATTTATACTATTGGGCATCACAGCTGGGCTTGTTTTGGCTGGCTGTTCTAGTTTTGGGAGTAAATTATTAGACTACAAACCTGATTATAAATTAGGTAAAATAAAGAAAATAATCTACTTCCAGCCCGCTGTTTTCCCTGAAATAGAAGAAATAAAACCTCCGACAAACCAAGCGTTTTTCAGTGCTGTGACTGACCAAATGAGCCTTTACAGCGGCAACATAAAAACCGTTCAAATGGACAGCTCTATGGACTATGACAATGTTGATACTGAGTATATTAAAGAAGTTGGAAAGAATAATAACGCCGAAGCCATAATCGTCCCAAAAGTTAAATATTTCAAAGTAGGTATCGGTAAATATGTGTTTTCTAATCAAGTATTGGTAAGCCTAAAACTCTATGACAGCGATGGAAACCTGATAATGGAGAACCAATACGACACCTACAAAGGCAACGCCAGACTCATAGGAAAAGCCGAAAACTCTATAAAAGTAGGAACAAAAGGAGCGATCAAAGATTTGATAAAAAATCTACGAAAACTCAAAATGTTTTAAACAAAAACTGCGCTTACGAGCATAGAAATAACTCCTACAAAAATCCAGACTTTCAGTAAAATAGACACCACAAAGTAGTTTTTATTACTCTTATTTTTTAATAAAAATAAAATAAAAATAAGGAAAACAATCGTAGCTCCAAAATAATACGAATGCAGACCCAAATTCTGACTTGTCAATATAAATAAAGCAAGAAAACCTGCCGATAAAAGCAGCATCTGCACAAATTTAGATGTTTTTTCAACGCCATAAACCATCGGAAAAGTCTTATAACCAAGAGCTTCATCCGCTTCCCGACTAAGCAAATCCTTTATAATATCCATACTCAGCAAAAACAAGAACAAAAACGCCGACAAGAGAAAAATCCCTATCGTAAAGTACTGATAATAAACCAATATCCCAAAAAACGGATAAACAGAGAGCAGCACATAGGTGAAATTATTTATCAGTAAAATCTTGCTGAGTTTATGGCTGTAAAACCAAATAAAAAACTGATAAACAATAAAATACAAAAATATTCGCCAAGAGAGATATAATGAAATTCCCAGCGATAAAATATTCAAAATAAGATAAAAATAAAGGAAATATTTTTTCTTCAGAAAAGCCTGTAACCTAGCACGAAAGGGTTTGATGATTTTATCCTTTTCCTCATCATAAAACTGATTTATCAGCCCGCCAGCCGCGATGCTCATCAAGGAACAAAAGATAATTCCATGAATTTTAACATCTGTAAAATCAACGGTTTTAATTATAAAAAAAGTAAAAACATAGAGCGAAAAAGTAAGAAAAACCAGTCTAAAAATCCTCACTCCCAAAAGCAGACTGACAAACTGCATCGCCCTATGAAGAAAAAGGGTTTTCATTCAGAAATTGTTTAAAATCTGTAAATCACCTCTTTATGAAAACCTTTCAGCATTTTTTCAGCTTTTTCGTAATCCTTAGTAAAGCCTAAAATATAGCCTCCGCCGCCACTACCACAGAGTTTGAGATAGTAAGCATTGGTATCCAATCCTTTTTTCCATGCGTTAAAAACACTATCTGGAATCATCGGTCGGAAATGCTCATACGCCCACTTGGAAAGGGCTTTCATATTCTTAAAAAATGGTGTCATTTCCTTGTTCAAAAAGGACTGAATGCAAGCATTATTATACTTAATAAACTCCTCTTTCAAGGTTTTTCTAAATCCTTCGTTTTTTAATTTTTCAAAGAAAATCTGAACCATAGGCCCTGTTTCTCCCACTACGCCAGAATCGATAAGGAAAATCGCACCTTTCCCTTCGTTTTCTTCTGGAATTTCCACTCTGCCCACATTTTCCTTGTTTTCTATCAAAATAGGCAGGTTCATGTAGCAGATTAGCGGGTCTATCCCAGAACTTTTGCCATGGAAGAAACTTTCCAATTCTCCAAAAACTTTTTTAAGTTCCTTCAATTCATTTTTCCCGATTTCTTCAGGTTTATGTTGAACTACAGAATATCGGTCAAAAATAGCCGCTACCAAAGCCCCAGAACTCCCCACGCCATATCCCTGCGGAATATTAGAATCGAAAAATAATCCATTTTCAATATCTTTCTTTAAAGCTGGTAAATCTAATCTGAACTGCTCTGGAAGTTCTAATTTTGCTAAATATTCCCAATATTTTTTCAGAGATTCATTAGATTTTTTTTCAAACTCTGATTCTAGAGCAGAAAACTTGAAACAGCCTTTATAAAAGCTGTATGGCAGGGTCAATCCCTGAGAATTTTCAATAATTCCATACTCCCCAAAAAGAAGAATTTTAGCATAAAAAAGAGGATTCGGCATTGTTATTTTATTTTTTTATAAAATTGATTTAACTAATATATTGAGTGACCAAAGAATAACCAGCACTCCCACTCCTATAAACATGGCTTTTGTAGGGAGTTTTCCTGCCAGTTTTGCTGCCAAAGGTGCCGCCAGCATTCCACCAAGAACCAGCCCCAAAATAACCTGCCAATGGCTCAGCCCTAAAAAAGCAAAAAATGTAAGAGCACTAGCAAATGTAATAAAAAACTCTGATAAACTGACCGTTCCTATCACAAATCTCGGTGTTTTTCCTTTTGAAATCAGTGTAGTCGTCACCAAAGGCCCCCAGCCTCCACCTCCGAAAGAGTCCAGAAAACCACCAAAAAACGCCAACAAACCTACATTTTTCAGTTTTTTAGTTTCTTTTTTCTTTCCAAAAACCCTTACCAAAATTCTCACCCCAAGTAAAAAAGTGTAAAATGCAAGTATTGGCTTGATGATATGAGTGTATTCCAAACTAAACATGGACAATAAAACCGCACCTGAAACCGCACCTATCACCCCTGGGATGATTAGAAATTTCAGGAGTTTTTTGTTCACATTCCCGAATTTATAATGGCTTAGACCAGATGCCCCACTCGAAAACATCTCCGCCGTATGAATACTACCACTAATGGCAGGAAGCGGAATACCCGCACTCAGCAGCGCTGCTGTAGAAGTAAGCCCATAGCCCATTCCCAGAAGCCCATCTATAAGCTGAGCCACGAAACCTATGAGAATCATCCAATAAAACAGTCCATCTATTTCTCCTACGAGCCATTTTATCCCTGTTGAAAATTCATCATAAGAAATAAATAAATTTAAGATATTCCCCAGTATCAGAATAAAGAAAGCTGCGATACTTGTAAATGCAATCTTCTTCCAATGGCTACCTGTATAATCCTGAATATCAGTCGGTTGAACATTATCCACTTGAATATAAAAATCATTAAACTCTGGATAAAGAGGCGCATTTGTGAGGATTCCTCTATTTTTGGCTTCTTTGGCTATTTGTTTGGTTTGCAAAGTATCTTTCAGAGTTATAAAAACCAATTCCTGATTTTCTAAATCCGTTTTTTCAAAAGTTTTTTGGGCAATAGACAGATTAGCACAGACCTCTCTGAGTTCCTCTATCCTATCGTCTATCTGCTCCCCAACCACCAGAATCTCAGAATTGGGAGCATTTTCAAGGATATAAAGCACCTGCTCAAACGCCAATTCCCCACCGCCGACGATGAGGATTTTCCTGCCTACCATGTTTAGAAAAACAGGTAAATGCTGCGCTATATATTTACTTCCTTCCTGAGAATTCATCCATTATAACCCTTCAATCTTATCTGTAAGATTATCGATAAAGCTTTGTAACGGCTTCTCTACCATCATTTTAATGAATGGATTGAACTGCCCTTCAAATAATATTTGGACTTCGGATTTATTTTCAGAAACTGGATCCATCTGCCCTGTCAGAGAAAAATCCAAGGAAGGATTCCCTGATGTAAGCACCACCTTCTTGTCCTCCACTATTTCTGAGATTTTCAGTGCGATTTCGGGCATTCCTTTTAGACCGAATTTAAAGCCATTTTCTGTCGTTTCAAAAGAAACTAAGCTTTCTGGCATCAGATGTTTATAGTCTTCAGGTTTTTTCAGCATTTCGAATAAATCTTTTATAGATTTATTTACCATCACTTTTCTTCCTTCTAATTTCATTTTTTATATTTTTGCAATATTAACTTCAAAGATTCAGCAAATGTATAAAGTTTTTATCAATGAAAAAAAATTATCCATCAATAATCTTCCTAATGATGATGAAAAAAATATCGCTTATGAGGATTTTGCAACCATAGAAATGGCTATGGATATCTTGGAAAACTCTTCATGTCAATCTGTAAACCTCTACGGCGAAGACCCTGATAAAATTTGGGATGATTTCCACGATTCTTTTACTAATATAGAAGCAGCGGGCGGCATCGTGAAAAACGATGAAAACAAGGTTCTCTTCATCTACAGACTGGGAAAATGGGATTTACCAAAAGGAAAACTAGAACCTAATGAATCCCTTGAACACGCGGCTGTAAGGGAAGTAGAAGAAGAAACAGGAATTCAAAACTTGAAATTACAGAACTTCATCGGGTCTACTTATCACACTTATAGGGAAAGAGAAAACAATGCTCAGATTCTAAAAACTACTTTTTGGTATCTGATGAAAAACACTGACAGCAAAGAACTTACACCACAGACAGAAGAAGGCATCACAAAAGTGGAATGGAAATCCAAAGATGAAATCCTCTCCGAGGTTCTCCCAAATACTTTTAAAAATATTGAACTCATTTTAAAAGAAGCAAAAATCATTTAAAAACAAAAAAACTCTCAAAATTGAGAGTTTTTTATGCTAAAAAAGTCCGTTTAATTCGGCATCTATTCTATCCAAAATATATCCGAAATCCTCTTCTCTTTCTACAAAATCCAAATCATTTACATCTATAATCAAGAGTTTTCCTTCTTTGTATCTGTTGATCCATGCTTCGTATTTATTATTAAGCCTCATCAGATAATCGATGCTTATTCCCGACTCGTATTCTCTTCCTCGTTTCGCAATTTGTTTGGTAAGTGTAGAAATATCGGCTTTCAGATAAATCAATAAATCTGGCGCGGAAACAAAGCCCTTCATCAGCTCAAAAAGAGATGAATAATTCTGATAATCCCTCTCCGAAAGCAAGTTCATCTCGTTAAGGTTTTCTGCGAAAATATAGGCATCTTCATAAATTGTTCTATCCTGAATGATATTTTTTCCGCTATCTCTAATTTCTTTAACCTGTCTAAATCTACTTCCTAAAAAATACATCTGTAAGGCAAAAGACCATTTGGACATATCTTGATAGAAATCATCCAAATAGGGATTATGATCCACATCTTCAAACTGGGCGTTCCAGCCGTAATGTTTCGCCAGCATGGTCGTAAGTGTAGTTTTTCCTGCGCCTATATTTCCTGTAACTGCTATATGCATATTTTCTTTCTTAAAAAATGAATTTTATAATAAACCCTAAAACACGCTGCTATTTTACTTTTATTTCGTAAATCTTATCCCAGTTTTTCCCTGTAATCAGCATATTATCTCCCTTAAACGCTATTCCATTCAGCACATCATCAGCATCAGTAGAGTGTTTTTTATTAATCTCTGTCAAATCTATTTTGCCTACTACTTCGCCATTTTCTGGGTTTATTTTTAGGATATATGGTCGCTGCCAGATGTTTGCATAGATAAATCCATCGTGATATTCCAGCTCATTGATTTTTTCATAAATCTCTGATGGCCCTGCTACGGAAATAGTTTTCACTATTTTCTGAAGATTGTCAGGAGATATGAAGTAGATATTCTTTGTCCCATCAGAAAGAATGAGATTTTTCCCATCATAGGTCAGCCCCCAGCCCTCTGTCAGTCTGCTAGGGTAGTTGAATTCTGATAGTTTTTTAAGGGTATTTTTATCATAAACAAAGCCCTTTCTGTGCTGCCAAGTAAGCTGGTATATTTTATCACCTACTATGGTGCTTCCCTCCCCAAAATACTCATCATCCAGCTTGGTTTCCGCTATATTGGTCGTAGAGCCAAGTATATATTTTATCACCTTAGATTCTCCTGTCTGCCCATTACTTCCGTAGATGGTATTCCCCTCCAGCTGGAATCCCTGAACGAAGTTTTCTGCATTGTGTGGATATTCTGCTACTACCTCATAAGTCAGCTCTTTTTCAGGAGTTTTTGAAAGCACATTGATAACTGCATCTATGGATAGATTTTCCCCTGATTTAGTTCTCACATTGATAGTCACGGCATTGTCCCCCAAGGTAAAAAACGCTGGGTCTATCTTCAAAATCGCTGTTTCCTTGTCTCCAAAACTTATGCTTATACTCTCCGCATTATCAGTAACTTCCTTTGGGAAAGTAATCATATCTCCGAAGTGGTACCCTTTGGTCTCCATAGCCAGATTGTACTCATTCATACTATCTAAAATCATCTTATCTTTGCTGCAAGAAGCCAATAATACCAACGCCAAAACGCCCTTAAAAATACTTTTTTTCATCATTTGAAAAGTTTATCTAAAAATCGCCCAAATTTAAGGATTTTTTGAGTTTAGAAAAAATTTAATTTACATTTCCGCTAACACCCTTATTCACAATCTCTTATCCAAACCACTTTCAGAAAAAACTAAAAATCCCTCTTTTGGAGGGATTTCTTTATTTATTCAGCACCTTTTTCAGGCGGTTATAGATTTCTTCGTAAGCTTCGGTCACCTCGCCCAAATCTCTTCGGAAACGGTCTTTGTCCAGCTTTTTCATGGTATCTTTATCCCAAAGGCGGCAGGTGTCTGGTGAAATCTCATCCGCCAAGATGATTTCACCATTTGGTGTTTTACCCAGTTCTATTTTGAAATCAACCAAAATGATGTTCATTTTATCAAATAAATCGATCAGTATTTCATTAATTCTGGCTGTCAGTGCATACATTTTGTCAAGTTCCTCTCTCGTCGCCGCACCCAAAAATATCGCATGATAGTCGTTTATCAGCGGATCTCCCAGCGCATCATCTTTATAACAGATGTCAAAAATGGTAATCGGTGATTTTGTGCCTTCTTCCACGCCCAAACGCTGAGCCATACTTCCCGCTACATAGTTTCTCACAATCACTTCCAAAGGAATGATACTCACCTTTTTAACCAGCTGTTCGCGGTCATCTATCTGCTTGATGAAATGAGTAGGAATTCCCCTTTCATTCAGGTATTCAAAGATAAGCGTAGTGATGGCGTTATTCATCTGTCCTTTTTTGTCCACTTGTCCTTTTTTCTGGGCATTGAACGCCGTGGCATCATCTTTAAATCTCACAACCACCTCATCAGGCTTTTCTGTGGCGAATATTTGTTTGGCTTTTCCTTCGTAGAGCATTTCTTTTTTTAAGTCCATTTTTATTAATTTTTTTGAGTTGCTAAGTTAATTTTTATTTCCTTTAATTCCAAACGATTTAAAACTGAAAAAAGCCCTTTCCAAACAACATTTGTCTAAAAAAGGGCTTTTCATCATCATATGTTAATCCAAATTTTCTATAAGTGTGCGCAGATTTTTCAAATCTTTTTTGGATAATGAAGGGCGGAGTTTCTCTATCTCCAAGATACTTCTTCGCAGAGCATCCAGCGTGCCGTCATAGTAGACATTATCCACCTTTGGATAAAGGTATAAATCACATGTCTGACCCATGAAATGCAGCAATTGTTTTTGTAATTCCTCGTTTTCAAAAACAGAAACCTGTCCATAGATATCGCTGCAGAACTGCGGAATGGCTTGTTTTAGGTTTTCGGATTTCAAGGCACCATCAAGAGCCAAATTCGGTTTTTTCTCCATATGCATGGTCTTGTAGGCTGAGTTGTATTTAGGGAATTCTGTGTCTTCTGGTTCTGCTACATCATCCCTCACCTCAACTACATCATCTCTCTTCGGTGCTTTTTCAGGGTCAAACGCTTCCACTTCTTTCACATATTCCTTAAAGAATTTTACCATTTTTTTATACTCTTCCTTACTTATATGTTTGGTTTTCAAATGGTTTTTTAGGATTGATTTATAATTTAATTTCAGAAGTGCTATAGTTTTTTTTCTGCCCTCTCCCGATGTATAGTCTTCTTCATTGGAACGAAAAGCTGTAATCTGATGAAAAAGATAGTCATTATCTAAACCATTATTTTTATATGCATTCGTATTATACACATCCAGCAAAGGATCAACAGCATAGCCTTCTTCTGATGCATCAATCGCTGAACAATCATGTTCTTCTTCTCCTCTTGCTGTTGCTTCTGCTTTTTTCTCTCTTTCAACAAAACCTTTTTCTATCTGCTGGGTATCCAAAGTCATAGATAAATTCAAAGGTTCGTTTTTGGTTAGATTAATGATAATCTTATCATTTCCCTCTTCAATAGCTGCAGAAAGTATCAGACCTTTTTTGGTATTTCCGCTGAATACTTTACTAAAATTGTCATAACTGCTGGTTTCATCCACACAGACCTCCATGACAGCTTTCCCTTTTCCTACCAAAGCTCCCTCGTAGTAGTTACAAGAAACTCCTCCTACTTTTCCTTTTTTATTTGTTTTGGTAAAATCAGCCTTAATGCTTACATCTTCCATACCTAGAGGACTCATTGCTATGGTTCTATCCACCGCATCTATCATTGCCCAGAAAGGAGATTTTTTACCAAAAAGCATATAGTAACTACCGATACTATTTTCCTCTTTAGGATTGATTCTCAAAAGACCATATGATGAGGAATGATAATACTCCAAAGCGCCCAATTCATCGAGAATCCTTCTAGCTTTTTTACCATTGGTCACTTCCTGTTCGTAGACTAGTTTTCTATCAAATTTCACGGTTTCCATCTGCCCAAAAGCAAGCGAAACCACGAATAAACCGAATGTAAAAAATAGTTTTTTCATAATATTTTATTTTAATCTGTTTCCTTAAAAAAATTATTCAACTAAATTAAGTTTTTTTCAGAAACGAATAAAATATTTTTTCGTTTTTCTAACAAAAATCATACTTATTCCCTCGGTAAAATAGGTTTTCCTTTTATATCCAAAACAAAGTGCTGACCGCTTTTGTCCGTTGCTAAGAAATATATAGTAGCTTTGTTTCTATTTTCTATTTTTCTATCATCTATTTCTTCCGATGAAGTATAAATTATTCTATAGATTTTATACTTTTCCTGCGGTTTTATCAGCCATTCTTGCGTAACTAAATCTACCACACCTGATTTTTTAATTTTTTTGATATTTTCATTATCCTTTTGAGCACTATATCCTAAAACTCCACTATATACTTCTTGTAGTAATTCTCCATAAAGTTTCTTTTTCCCCGATATAGTCACCAAACCTCTTTTTCCCTCTAAATCTTCTACATAGAAAACATTCTCTCCTGTCTCTCTATCTTTATAATAAATATCTAATATTTCTTTAAAATGAAAACCTTCCTTCTCCTCTCCTTTTTGGTTAATAAGTACATTAGTTTTATCTTTTTTAATAATTATGATATAATATTCTCCTTTATACAATATTGGCTTTGATATATATTCATAATCCTTATTATAGGCTGTCATTCTTCCTTGTTCATCTACTTGAAAACCAAGTTCATCTGTTTTTTTAACATCAAACCATTCTGGAATAGAACAAGCTATTACAAGTGGCAAAATATCATAATTTGTATTAATCACCATTCCATAGTTCCACTTCCCTATATTTATATCAGCCATAAATTCAGGATTAAAAGTGCTTGGTATTCTCATCACAAAATCTGTAAGGATTTTTCTGGATTTCACATCCATCAGCGCCCATTTCTTGCCGTCTTTAGAATATGGAACTAGATCTGTAGGTTTGTAACCTTTTATTTTATCTATAATATATTTTTGCACTATCTCTTCTTCGCTCTGTGCAAAGCCCCATACACCTATGGAAAGCATCACAGCTAATAAAATTCTTTTCATTTTCTTTTATTTTTGTGTGCAATTTACGGATTTTTTGTAGTTTCTCTATCAATTTTAAAGCATAAAAAAACACCTTTTAGAAAGGTGTTTTTTTGGTTAATTTTTCGGTAAAATAGGATTTCCTTTTATATCTAAAACAAAACGCTGACCACTTTGGTCGGTTGCTAAGAAATATATAGTGGCTTTGTTTCTGTCTGTTTCATCATATTTTTTTAATTTTTCTGATGAAGTATAGATTATATCGTATATTTTATACTTCTCCTGCGGTTTTATCAGCCATTCTTGTGTAACCAAATCTACCACGCCTGATTTTTTAATTTCATGAGAATAATCATTATCTTTCTGAACAACATACCCTAAAACAATATTGTATTTAGTAAAATTATTCATTAGTTCACCATAAAGTTTTTTCTTTCCTAATATGGTTATTAAACCCTTTTTACCATCAAAATCCTCCACATTAAAAACATCTTCTCCGCTTTCTTTATCTTTATAACCAATATTTGATATTTCTTTGAAATAAAACCCTTTCTGTTCTTCTCCTTTTTCGTTAATGAGTGTCCAGCTGTTATCCTTTTTAGAAACTACGGCATAATATACACCTTTATGTGATACTATACCTAGTATGTATTTATATTTAGGATTATTAGCAGTTTTTTTTCCTGTTTCATCCATTTGAAAAGCAGGTTTATTTATTTTTTCATATTTCCTATACCCTATTTCTGGTGGCAAAGTTTCCCTTCTTGACTCTAGCTCCATCGTATAATCTGAAGTGACACTTCCTATTATATACCTTTTAACATACATACTGATAGATAATTTTGGTTTAAAAGTACTTGCCCAATTCAACACATAATCTGTAAGTACTTTTCTAGATTTCACATCCATCAGTGCCCAATCCTCACCATCTTTGGAGTATGGAACTAGGTCTGTAGGTTTGTAACCTTTTATTTTATCTACAATATACTTTTGTACTATTTCTTTATCACTCTGTGCAAACCCCAATGCACCTATACCAAGTATCATGGCTAATAAAATTCTTTTCATTTCTTATTCTTTTATTTTCATGTGCAATTTACAGATTTTTTTAATTTGGTTTTAAGAAACTTCTTTGTTTTATAATAAACAAGGAACTTTTGAAATTTCAAAAGTCCCTAAGCAATAGTTTAACTATTTTTATTTATTGGATTTCCGAGAGTTATCCTCTTTTGTGATGTAGATACCATCATCCAAAGCCGTTTGTATAAACTCATAACCACAATAAGCACAGTGAGTTACACCATCTCGTTTGGTTCGTCCTGCGCCACAGTTTGGGCAGTCCTGCGTATCAATCTCAGCAGTGTCTTTCAGCTGGAAAAAATCATCTCCGTATTTTTTCTGAGCCTGAGACCTTTGTTTCATTCGTTCCAGAAAAGACATTGCTTTTCCAGAAGATTTATTTTCGTCCTCCATTGGTTTGGTTTAATGTTTAAGAACTGATTATCAAAGACTTGATAATATCTCTGCTTTCTTTTCCTTGTATTCGGTTTCATCTATAAGCCCATTCTCAAAAAGCGTTTTTAGTTTTTGAAGTTTGGCCGTGGCATCATCTTGAACCGAATTTTGTGGCTGGTTTTGCTGTGTCTGCTGCTGCATCGCGCTTATCATAGCCCCCATCGCCATGCCCTCCTGTATTCCTGAACTTATATTACTGCGGTCATTCCCTATCGCAATCGCTGTATTAAATTTCTGGAAACGCTCCATATCGCCTATCATATTCATATTAGTCACCTTGTCATAGAACTCCGTAACCTCCTCTGGGAGAGTCGCAGAACTGACCATAAACTGAGTAACTTCCACCCCAAAATCAGCAAAATAAGGCTCTATAAGAGGACGGATTTTTTCACTCAAAGCAGTCATATTTCCAGCCAAATCAAGAACCGAAAGCCCTGCATTAGAAAGCACCTCACCGAACTTCGGCGCAATGAAATCCCTCAACTGGTTTTCAAGCTCAAAGACCGTAAGCATAGGATAAGTTCCCGCATATTCTTTGAAAAACTTCGCTACATCCGTGATGCGCACATTATACGAACCAAAAGCCCTTACCCGAACCTGCCCAAACTGCGGATCTCTCATCAGAACAGGCGCCGGCGTCCCCCATTTCAGGTTTACAAACTGCTTGGTAGAGAAATAATATACATCAGCCTTGAATGGACTCTCAAAGCCGTACTTCCAGCCTTTAAGCTTGGAAAGAATCGGTATATTTTTAGTGGATAATTCGTGCGTTCCTGCTGGGAAAACATCCGCTGCCACACCTTCGTTTAGGAAAAGTGCTGTCTGGCTCTCGCGCACGATAAGTTTTGCTCCGTTTTTTATTTCTTTATCTTGGTCTGGAACTTTCCACATTAGTAAATTTGGGTCTGGTTCCACCCATTCTATAATCTCTAAAAACGGAAGTTTTGAATTTGTATCTGCCATAACTTTATTTTTGTAGTGTAAAATTATGACATTATGATACTCCTGCCAAAAAAGAGCGTCTACAAAGTGTCTACTCATTTTGTAATATTTTGATTTTCAACACTTAAACAATATTTTGTAAAAAATCTTCCAAGTCTTTTTCCTTGTCCAAATTCAGTTTTTGTTTAATTCTGTATTTGGTCATTCGGATACTTTTTGGCTCTACATTAAAGATGGTTGCAAGTTCTTTGGTGGACAATTTCAAATGAATATACGCACAATACCTAAGGTCAAGAGGCGTAAGCTTGTTATCCGACAGGGCGTTCAGCTTACTGAAAAACTCTGGGTGGATTTCCTGAAACTCCTTCACAGACTGGTCCAGCGCCTCCTCCATTCGCTTCTCTTGTTTTAGTATGGTGTCTATATTTACATCGGTTTCCTTGGCTTTTATACTCTCTCTGATTTCATCCAAAAGCTGATTTTTCCGCTCTATTTGGAGGGCATTTGCCAAGGCTTCCTTGTGCATTTGGTCATTTTTTAACCGAAGTAATTCCTGCTGTTCTTTTAGGCGGGCTTGCTCTTCTTGTTCCAATAGAATACGGAGTTTAGACTCTCTTTCCACTCTTATTTTTTGAATAGAGAGCAGACGGCGCTGTTTTTCTTTATGTAAAGCCTGAGCCTGAGCTTCCTGCTTTTCTTTTTGGAGGCGAAGTTCTTTTTCCGCCTGTAGTTTCATCCTATTAGCATAGTTTCTACGCACCAAAATCAGCAGAAATACAGCCATAATAGCCAAACTGATGTAGAGATAATTTTGGATTCTCCTATTTTTTTCTCTCTCTTTTACTACTTCTATTTCAGATTTTATACGCTTGTTTTCGTATTGGGCTTCCAGCTTGTGGGTTTGTTCCTGCTGGTTTTGGTCGTATATTTTATCGTTGTATTGTTCTTTTTGTTTTTTGAAAAATAATGCCTTTTCAAAGTTATTATTATTTTGATACAACTGAGAAAGCGCCTCCGAGATAGAAGCCAAAGTATGGTAATCTGGCGAGGACTGCTTCTCCATATCAGAATAGGCATCCACCAATAGTTTTTCAGCCTTGTTAAAATCCCCTTGACGAATGGCTAGCTGCGCCAAAAGCCCATCTGCATTGGCTTTCACTGATGAACTTGCATCTCGGTTCAGGGAAGTCTGCTTGGCTATTTCTGTGTATTTTCTTATGCTGTCCGCGCTTCCTTTGGTCTGATAGTAGTAGTCTGCAATGTTGATATTGGTAATGGCATAAGTCTCTGGACTCACAAAATTAGGATGTTTATGATAAACTTCCGCTGATTTTTTGAGATAAATCAGTATACTATCCATATACTCTGGCTTCGGATTTTCTTTATACAGAAGCCCCATAGATGTAGACATAGCCGAATAGGCATTGGACAACAGGTTGTAATTTTTGGCTTTTTTAGCCGATTTTACAGCATCTATGGCGTATTTATAAGCCTGAGCCGTATGGTCAAGACTCGCGTGAGCCCCATAAAGAATGTAGTATATACGAGGTTTTAGCAGGTCTAAATTATGTTTCTGCGCCAAATCCAATGATTTCTGAGAAAACTCCACAGCCAAATCCCTTACTTCCAGATAGTTATAATAATATGCTTTGGTGTAATATCCATAGGCAAGGGCTTCAGGATGATTGATACTCTGCGCCTCTGCCATGGCTTTTTCTGTATAAATCTTCGCTGAATCCGAATTAGAAACCGAAAACTGGTACTTTACCATTTCCGAATAGACTTTGGGCAGTTCCTTTGCTGATTTCTGCCGAGCCTGTTTTTCGGCTGTTTTTATGGATTGGTATGCTTTATCAAACTGATGTCTTCCCCGCTGCATTTCGGCATTGGCAATAATCTGGTCTATTTTTGAACCTTGACCAAACATAAACACCGAAAAAACACTAAAAATAAATACTATTTTTTTAGCCATGAATTTCATCTTCCTTTTCATCATTTTTCATTTTATCCAAAGAACCAATACGCCATGATGATAGATGTCGTAATCCCCACTAAATCAGACAACAGCATAGAAGAAATCGTATATCGTGTGTTTTTCACACCCACAGCCCCAAAATAAACTGCGATGACATAGAATGTAGTGTCTGAACTTCCCTGCAAAATTGCTGACAACCGAGCAGGGAAACTATCCACCCCGAAAGTAGTCATCGTGTCTATCATCATTCCCCTCGCTCCCGAGCCGCTTAGAGGTTTTATCAGTGCCGTAGGAAGCCCATCTACAAAACGAGTGTCCATACTCAGGCTTTCCACCAGCCATTTCATCCCATTGATAATCAAATCAAAAACTCCACTGGTTCTCAAAAGAGAAATAGCTACAAGCATTCCCACCAAATAAGGGATAATTTTCACGCAGGTATTAAAACCTTCCTTTGCACCATCTATAAAGGCATCAAAAATATTAATCTTTTTATAAACTCCTCCCAGCACGATGAGCAGGAAAATCAACAAAATCAATCCATTAGAAATCAGCTTACTCACGCCGTCCAGTTCTTCTTTGTTAAGTTTTACCAAGAAGAAAACCATCGCTCCCACAATGGCAGAGATTCCGCCAATATACGCCAATAACACGGGCTGGAACAGATTGATTTTCTGTCTAATAGAGACTATGATCATCGCTGCCATCGTTGCACAAAAAGTAGCAATCATCGTAGGCAAAAAGATATCGGTAGGCGTTGCAGAATTAAGAGAAGACCTCGTCGCTATGATACTTACAGGAATCAGCGTAAGCCCGCTGGCATGAAGACAAAGGAACATAATCTGGGCATTGGTCGCCTTTTCTTTATCTTGGTTTAGGCTTTGCAGGCTGTCCATAGCTTTTAGTCCGAATGGTGTGGCTGCATTATCCAGCCCCAAAAGATTAGCACTGAAATTCAGCATCATCAGCCCAAAAGAAGGATGCCCCTTGGGAACTTCTGGAAAAAGTTTAGAGAAAAACGGCTGGATTATTCGGCTCAAAAGATTGATTCCGCCTGCCCTCTCGGCAATGTTCATAAAGCCCATAAACAAAGTCATAATCCCTATAAGCCCCAAACTAATCTCCACCGCTGTCTGTGCCGTGCCTATCACCCCGCTCGCCTCCTGAACTCTGTATATTCTTACTTTGCCAGTATCTTGATTTTGATAATGAATTTTATCTTTTATTACTAATTTTTCTTGTTTTAGTTTTTCTGAAATTTCAAGTGGAACATCAGCCAATGGTTTGGTTGCAATAGCCACCGTATCACCACCTTTGCCCACTACCATATCATTATAAATGGCTTTATAATTGTCCGAAAAAAGATATTTGAAACTTGCCACCGCAATAGCGATGATGATAAACATACTCCAGATTCTACTCAATACCATATTCTTGATTTTGTGGCTGTAAATATAGAGATTTTAAAAAAAATTTGTTTTTATTTTTAACCTTTTATGATTTTTATCATCTAAAAGAGTATTAATTGATAAAAAACGATTTTATGTTACAAACGGAAATAACAAGAATTTTTGGAAAGAAAACCATCGGTTTGACTTTCTTTTTGGGAGCGGCAGTAATGATGAACGCCCAAGAAAAACAAAGCATTAAAGGAAAAATCACTGACCAAAATGGCGCAGTCGTGCCTTATGCTTCCATAGAATTTAATAATAAAACTAATGCTGCGCTAAGTGATGCTTCAATGACGGATGACAGCGGTAGTTTTGCTCTAAATTTGGCGAATGGGACTTATCAAGTTGTAATCGATGCAGTTAATTTCAAAAGAAAAACCTACGAAATAGAAATCCAAGGCGCTTCTAACCTTGGGAATATTGTCCTAGAACTAGAAACCAATAAAACTGCAAACAATTCAAAATCAAATACTAACGAAAAACAAATCTCTGAAGTAGTCATCACTGCGAAAAGTTCTGCACCTTATAAAGTGGAACTTGACAAAAAAACCTACAATGTAGGACAGGACATCTCCTCAAAAGGAGGAACTCTGCATGATGTACTGAACAATGTCCCTTCGGTGAGTGTGGAGACTGACGGCTCCGTGTCTATGAGAGGAAATTCTAATGTAAAATTCCTTATCAATGGGAAGCCTTCTTCCGTGCTGGGAATTACTGATGATATCAGCGCTGCGCTGAAAAGTATCCCTGCCGACCAGATTGACAGGATAGAAATCATTACCAACCCTTCTTCAAAATTCGAAGCTGAGGGAACAGCAGGTATTCTCAATATCATTCTGAAAAAAACTTCTTCGCTGGGCTTTAATGGCTCTGTGAACGGAAGCCTTGGCTATAATCCAGCTACAAGACTGAATACCAATCTTTCTTGGAACTACGGAAAATGGACTTGGTTCGTGAATGGCGGCGGCGGGTACATGAAAAATAAATCCGAAAGCTATTCTGATATTTTGTATAAAAATACAGGAGAAAGACTGATTACAAGCAGTGAAAACAAGCCTGAAATGAAAAACTACAATTTCAACACTGGTTTCACTTACAGCCTTACAGATAAAACTTCGGTAAATGCTTCATTCTCTGCTAATAGAATGCTGATGGACGGTTTCAGCCTTCAGCAAAACACCTCTTCTCTCACAGGAAGTACATACAGAAAAACTGATGGACTTGATGAAAACAAAAGCATACAAGTAGATGCAGGATTAGAACATAAATTCAATAACAAAGGACATATACTAGAGCTGAGTGGTAGCTTCCAAAATACGAGCAACAACTCAGAAAGTAATATTTTTGATAATAGAAACACCTCTCATACCCTTTATCAATACCTAAATGTGGCTGATTTTTCTAGAAAAACTTGGATAGGAAAACTAGACTACGAGCTTCCTATTGGCGAAAACTCTAAAATAGAAGCGGGTGCTAGATATGACTATAATAATAATGATATCAATAACTCTTACCAAGGACTTTCGGGAGGAAGTTTCATCACATTTGATGATGTTACAGGGAAGAATAACTACACGGAACAGATTTTGGCGTTCTATGCTCAGTTCAAAAGTAAAATCGGAAAATTCGGGTATCAGCTTGGTGTAAGAAATGAAAATATCAATATTGATATCGAAGCCAATAACAATCTTACTGGACTTTCTACAAAAAGCAAAAAATACAACGAATTTTTCCCTTCTGTATTCTTAAGCTATGATATCACGGAAAAAAGCCAGTTCTCACTAAATTATTCAAGAAGAATCAAAAGACCTAAGTCTTGGGAAATCATTCCTGTGATGAGAATCAGCGGTGACCCAAATAGATTTATGGGAAATTCTGACCTGAATCCATCTTTTGTTAATTCATTTGAGTTCAGTTACAATTATTCCAGAGCTAAATGGAATATCAACCCTACGCTCTATTACCAAAGAACCACAGATGACATCAATTCCATCACGGAAGAGCAGACCTACACCAATCCTATCACAGGACAGCCGACAGAGTATATCCTTTCCAGACCTTTCAATTTAGGAACAGAGGATAGATATGGTCTAGACCTTAGCTACAGCGTAAGTCCTACAAGCTGGTTTAGAGTGTATGGTAATGTCAATCTTTACCGATACAAGAGTGAGATGACTTATAATAACTCTACAATTATAAACGAAGGAAACAACCTAAAAGCAAAACTTACCTCAGCTTTTAAAATCAATAGAACCACAAATTTACAGCTTCAGGGAGATTTCCGTGGCGGACATAGAGATTATAATACAGAGAAAAAGGACACCTATGCTCTAAACATCGGTATCAGCAAGAATATCTGGAATAATACAGGAACCATCAGTTTCAGTGTTCAAGATGTTTTCAACTCCAGAAAGAGAAGAACTTACACAGACTCAGACACTTTCACGAGATATAATGAAATGCAGATGATGCCGAGACAGTTCTTGCTTTCGTTCTCTTACAGATTCAAAAGTGGAAATGTAACAGAAAGCAAAACAAAAATAAAACCAGAGATGCAAGATCAAAACAATGATGACCTAAGCAGCGCTGGGTACAACTAGACATCTTTTTATCAATTATAGTTTTTACCACATCGGTACTTCGGTACTGGTGTGGTTTTTATTTATATTTAAATTTTAAAAACAAAAAAAAGAGACTGATATCCAGTCTCTTTCATTTCTAATTTTGTAATTTCTCCCCGAAACTAAGGTCTCCTGCATCGCCCAGCCCTGGTGTAATGTAGCCCTTGGAAGTCAGCTCCTCATCTATTGCCCCTATCCAAATCTGCGCTTCTGGGTAAGCCGTTCTGATGGCCTCTGCACCCTGTCTGCTGGCAATAGCCGCCACAATGTGTATCTGCGAAGGCTTTCCGTGAGTAAGCAGGTCTTTCAGGGCTTCTATCAGACTGGCACCTGTTGCCAGCATAGGATCTGCCACGATGAGCGGTCTTCCCTCTATATTAGGGCAAGTAAGGTAATCTTGTTTGATAGAAAAATAATCGTTCATATCGTGTTTTCTATACGCTGCCACAAAACCGCAGTCTGCCTTGTCAAAATAGTTTAAAACTCCCTGAAACAGCGGAACTCCCGCTCTCAAAATCGTAGTAATCACAGGCTGAACAGCGATTTCTTTCACTTTGATTTTATCCAAAGGCGTGGTGATTTCCACCTCTTTGTAATCCAATTTTTTACTAATTTCAAAGGCTGCGATTTCGCCTATTCTTTCCATATTTCTACGGAATTTCATTCTATCGGTCTGAACCTCTACATTTCTCAGTTCATTTATCCAAGAATTAACCAGCGAAACCTCGTTAGAAAGTATATGCATCATAATTGTTTAATTTTTTCTATGTTATTAAAAATATCCCCCTCCTTATACAAAAGGAAGAGGACGAAAACTATTTTTGTCTGAAATAAACCTCAATAGGCACTCCAGTAAAATCAAAATTCTTACGCAGTTGGTTTTCTATAAACCTTTTATAAGGTTCTTTCACATACTGCGGCAGGTTACAGAAAAACGCAAACTGCGGCGTCACCGTAGGCAGCTGTGTGCAGTATTTTATTTTGATGTATTTCCCTTTCAGAGCTGGCGGCGGCGTGTTTTCTATGATAGGAAGCATGATTTCGTTCAGCTTACTTGTCTTAATTCGTTTTTTACGGTTTTCATAGACTTCCACTGCGGTTTCCACAGCTTTCAGGATTCTTTGTTTTGTCAATGCCGAAATGAACAAAATAGGCACATCGCTAAACAAAGCTATTTTCTCACGAATTTGGTTTTCAAACTGCTTCATGGTATTGGTTTCTTTTTCCACCAAATCCCATTTATTAACCAAAATTACGATTCCTTTTCGGTTTTTCTGCGCTATCCCAAAGATGTTCATATCTTGGCTTTCCCAGCCTTTGGTAGCATCTATCATCAGGATAACCACATCAGAATTTTCTATCGCTCTGATGGAACGCATCACAGAATAAAACTCCAAATCCTCACTTACTTTGGATTTTTTACGCATTCCTGCCGTATCCACCAAAATAAACTCGTGCCCGAATTTATTATAAACCGTCTCTATGCTGTCTCGCGTAGTTCCTGCAATATCCGTCACGATGTTTCTTTCATCGCCCAGTAGAGCGTTGGTCAGTGTAGATTTACCTACATTAGGTCGCCCAGCGATGGTTATTCTCGGAAGCCCTTCAAACACATCTACATATTCCGTGGTAGGAAAATCTTTAACGATATCATCCAGCAGCTCTCCCGTCCCGCTTCCCGTAGCAGAAGAAAGCGTATAATATTTCTCTATTCCAAGTTGATAAAATTCCGTAGCAGGAAGAAGCTCCTTTGATGAATCTACTTTATTTACAACCACATACAGCGGTTTGTTTGCTTTTCTAAGGAGCTGATAAATTTCTTGGTCAGTATCGGTAAGCCCCTCTTCTACATTCACCATGAAAACGATAGAAGTCGCCTCATCCACTGCCAGCTGCACTTGCTTTCTGATTTCTTCCTCGAAGATATCATCACTTCCCACATCATATCCTCCCGTGTCTATCACGGTAAATTCCACGCCGTTCCAATCGCTTTTTCCGTAATGGCGGTCTCTGGTAACCCCCGCAGTGCTGTCTACGATGGCCTCCCTGCGTTCCAAAAGACGATTAAACAAAGTGGATTTCCCTACATTAGGTCGCCCTACTATGGCTAAAATATTTGACATAAATTCTTTTTAATTTTCTATTCTGCAAAGATATCATATTTGTATTAATCCTTAAAACAATCCTCAAAATAATCACACCAAGTACAGCTTTCTTTAAATGCCTCCAGCAGATTGGCTTTCACGGATTCTTTCTGTTCTTTCTCTTTGTCAGTGAGTTTTTTCTTTTCTCTATAGCTGTCGTAGCGTTTCAGTTCCTCAAATCTTTTCAAAATCGTTGAATAGAATTCGTCATCTTTATCCAAATCAATTCCACTGACAAAGGATTCTAACTCGTTTTTTATAGATTCATCTTTATAATATGATTTTATAAAAAACCAATCAAAACTATACAACATATAGTCATATTCCATACTATATTTTTTGTATTTTCCTTTTTCTTCTGATGCCCTCTGTTTAGCTAAAGCGATAGCTTTATCATATTCTTT
>CAUQQF010000002.1:0-153086 GCA_963520375.1 uncultured Flavobacteriaceae bacterium
GAAGAAGAAAGAACAACTGCCAAGACATTTGATGTTAGTTTCTTCATAATTAAAAGTTATTTTGGTTTTTCTTTGACAATTTTATAACATTTTTTTAATAAAAACAATAGATTTGTAAAAAAAATATTAAATTTGTGCTAAATTTTATTTAAAACTTAATTTTTATTGAATATTTATGAATTTAAAGCGTTTTTGGTCTGAAATTTGCATCGAGGCAGGATGTGATGAGGTAGGAAGAGGCTGTCTGGCAGGCCCTGTAGTCGCTGCGGCTGTGATTATTAACGAAAATTTTGACCACAACCTCATCAACGACTCCAAGAAACTCACCACAAAGGTTCGTTTGGAATTAGACCAATACATAAGGGAAAATGCGGTGGATTTTGCGATTGCAGAAGTTCCGCCTTCTTTCATTGATGAGCATAACATACTGAACGCCAGCATCCACGCGATGCACTTGGCATTAGACCAACTAAAAACCCGCCCAGAACTGATTTTAGTGGATGGAAATAGATTTCATCCATATAATTTTATCCCGCATGAGTGCATCGTGAAGGGCGACAGCAAGGTTCTTTCCATCGCGGCTGCTTCTATTTTAGCTAAAAACTACCGAGACCAACTCATGCTGAAACTCCACGAAGAATTCCCTGATTACGCCTGGGATAGGAATGTAGGCTATCCCACCAAAGCCCATAGGGAAGCCATCAAGAAACATGGCGCTACGCCTTATCACAGAATGAGTTTTAAACTTCTAAGCGATTCTGATAAACCTTCCTGATGATTTAATAATTTGCTTAAAAGACTCTTATGTTTCCTCTTTTTAGTTTATTCATTATATTTGCAACAAACAAAAAGTAGTAATGAATTCATTTATATTTAGATTATTTCCATTATTGATAATGACTCTTGGAGCTGTTGTCTATGGAATTAACTTTTTTTCGCCTCTTTCTAAGGAGGTGCTCTCTGGGACGCATTTTGTCATCGGTGGAGCTTTTTTATTTTATGCCATTTTGAAAAAAGACCTTACAACTTGGATACTTACCAGCATGATTTTGGGTGTGGTGATAGGTGTGGAGTTTCCTGGTGTAGCGATGGCTCTACAGCCTCTGAGCAGTGGGTTTATCAAATTAGTAAAAACCATTGTAGGTCCTATTCTGTTCGCAACTTTGGTTTATGGAATTGCTGGACACTCTGACCTAAAACAAGTAGGAAGAATGGCGTGGAAGTCTTTGCTTTATTTCAATGTAGCGACCACTCTTGCTATTTTAATAGGTTTGGTATCCATCAATATATCCAATGCTGGTGTAGGGATAGATTTGAGCCAATTTCCTCAACACGACCTGCCTTCTGGTTCTGGAGTTAAGGAAAATGATTTAAAAGCTCTAAAACAAATTCCTGAAGCTGACCAATGGATATACAAGGTAACGGCTTTTTTTCGTGATATTTTCCCTGAAAATATTATAAAGTCTATTTATGAAAATCAGGTGCTGCAAATTGTAGTTTTCTCTGTGGTCTTCGGTATCGGACTGGCTATGCTGGATGAAAAGAAGAAAAAGCCAATGATAGACTTTGTGGAAAGTCTAGCGGAAGTGATGTTTAAATACACTAAAATCGTGATGTATTTCGCTCCTGTCGGAGTAGGTGCAGCGATGGCATATACGGTAGGACATATGGGAATAGACATTTTAAAATATTTGTTCTTACTCCTGCTGACTCTTTATGCCGCGATATTTGCATTTGTTATGCTGGTATTACTGCCACTAGCTATGTACTTGAAAATCCCTATTAAAAACTTCATTTCTGCTATCAAAGAGCCTGTTTCTATCGCCTTTGCTACGACAAGCTCTGATGCTGCCTTACCTAAAGTAATGAGCAATATGGAAGCCTTTGGCGTGCCTCGTAGAATAGTTTCTTTTGTGGTGCCTACGGGATATAGTTTTAATCTTGACGGAACTGCACTTTACCTGTCATTAGCATCTATATTCGTGGCTCAGGCCGCTGGGATGGAATTGACTTTTGGACAGCAGCTACTGATGTGCCTTACATTGATGATTACAAGTAAAGGCGTGGCCGCTATACCGAGAGCCTCTCTGATTGTCCTTATCGCTACAGCTGAGCAATTTGGGCTTCCGCTGATTATCATCTCAGCTATTTTAGGAATTGATGAACTGATGGATATGGGAAGAACCTCTCTGAATGTGATTGGGAACTGTGTAGCTTCTGTTTTCATCGCAAAATGGGAAGGAGAATTTGATCAAGAAAAAGCAGAAAATTATGGAAAATAGAAAAAATCAATTGAGGAATATTTTTAGTATTTTACTCGTATCTTTCTCTGTGGGACTGTTTGCACAAAACAAGTTTTCTTTTAAGGAAGATATCCTTGCCAAAACGGCTATTAGTCTGGATTACAATTATATTGGAAGAAATACACTCGCTGTAGGTATAGATTACAATGCAGGAAGACAAGACAAATCCATCACAATAGGTGCTTTTGGGCGTTATTTCAGAGGAAAAGACAGCAAAGACCATTTTATCCCAGAACTAAAAGTAGGTTATTATGATGGCGGTGGGTATGCTGGTTTGGTGGTTTCTACTAAACATTTCAGCCCTATTGTAGGTTTTTCTTTTTTGAAATTTATGAATGTTTATGGAGGATATTCTATTCCTTTTGATTCTGAAAAGAACCTAAATGGATTTTCTATAGGAGTAAGTATCAATATCGGTCTGACGCAAATAAGTAAATATTACGACAAATTTACTTTTAAACTCATGTAATAAAAAACTCCACTGAATGTGGAGTTTTTATTTTAATCTACATCTTTATTTAAGAATTTATTTCGTCTTACTTCCATTTTTCCTTTGTCATTTTCGGAAATAAAACTAGATATTTTTTGTTCCCTATCTAATGGATTTTCAAAATCAACATCTATATTTCTTCTTCTAAAAGCAGGAATCATTTCATAGATATCTATCTTTTTCTCATCATTTCCTTGAAATCTAGAAGAATTAAACTCTTTTAATTTATTTCTTCTTTCCTGTATTCTGCTATCCTCTTCCGTGCTTCTTTTTTCGATGATGGTAAATTCCTCTTTCTGCTCTACATTAGGAAAATCATTTTTAGGAGTTTGTGGCTGAGGTTGATTATTAGTTACAGAAACTTTTGGTTCTTCTTTTTGAGGAGCAGTTTTCTCTCTCATTTCCACTCTGAAATTAACAGGTGCTTCTTTCACTTGAAAAGAAAAATCTTCTTCTTTTGGTTTATCTTCCTCTAAATCAAAAGTAAAAGAAACTGGCTCCAGCTCAGCATAAGAAAATAAATCATATTCTTTCACTGGCTCTTCTTCCGCTTCGAAAAAAGAAGGTTCTTCTTCCTCTCTGAACTTAAAACCTGTCGCAAAATCATCCTCTCTTCTCTCCTCTAGTACAGTTGTCTGATGAAAATCAAACTTTTCTTCCGCCTTTTCTACCAAAAAACTATTGGTAGGAAAATTAGAATTAGAATTGGTATTAGAGTTAGAATTATTATCTAAACGAAAAAACTGTCTTTTCTGTTCTTCTCTAATTTCATGTCTATTACTTGGTCTGCGAACATCATTCGCAGGAGTTTCTTTAACGGGTTGAGATTCTACAACTGGTATATCTGGTTTTTTAATACCTCCATTCAAATCATGAATAATACGCTCTGCTGGGATAGCTGTATTCTTCTCATGCTCAGGCGCAAATCCTGTCGCTACTACCAAGACCTTAATAGACTCTCCTAATCCATCCTCTGTTCCTACTCCGAAAATTACATCCGCCTTGTTTCCTCCTCCTGCTTCATTTTGGATATAACTACTAATGAATTTAATTTCATTCATTTTCGCTTTATGCTCTTCTCCACTTAGAATAAGAAGCATAACTTTTTTCGCTCCTGTAATCTTATTATCATTTAACAATGGGGAATCCAGCGCTCTCTTCACTGCATCTTCTGCCCTATTCTCACCTGATGCTATTCCTATGGACATCAACGCTGTTCCTGAATTTTCAAGGACAGTTTTAGCATCACGGAAGTCTATATTAACTTTAAATGGAGCGGTAATAACCTCAGCCATACCTTTCGCAGCGTTGGTCAGCACTTCATTTGCTTGAGAAAACGCTTCTTCGTAGTCTAAATCAGGATATTGTTCCGCTAGTCTATCATTATTAATGATAATCAAAGAATCTACATTTTCTCTTAGTTTTTCTAATCCAGAATGAGCTTGTTCTAATCTTCTTTTTCCTTCAAAATCAAAAGGCAAAGTTACAATAGCTACCGTAAGAATACCCAACTCTTTAGCAACCTGAGCTACCACTGGCGCAGCACCCGTACCTGTACCACCACCCATACCTGCAGTGATGAATACCATTTTGGTATTATGACCAAGAGCTTCTCGGATATCATCCATACTTTCAATAGCAGCCTTCTCTCCTACTTCTGGATCTGCTCCCGCACCAAGTCCTTCTGTTGTTCGTGTCCCAAGCTGAACTTTATTAGAAACAGAATGCTCGTCCAATGCCTGTGCATCTGTATTTAGTACGATGAAATCAACTCCATGGATACCTCTTTCATACATGTGTTGTAGTGCATTGTTTCCTCCACCACCTACACCAATTACTTTAATTATAGATGATCTGTCTTTAGGTGCTTTGAAGTCTATTTCTATATCTTGATTAAAACCTCCCATAGTTTATGTTATCTTTTTATATCCTTGTTTTTATTATTTTTTCTTTTAATTAATTTTCTTCTTCCTCAAAAAAATTCTTAAACTTTTTCATGAAACGCACACTCCATGCTTCTTTTTTAGGTTCTTCTTGAACCTCTTTTGTTGATACAGCTTCAGCCTCCTTCTCCACAGGTTTTGGCGCTACCTCTTCTACTGGTTTAGAAACTTCCTCTTTTTTATCTTGTATCTCTAGATTTTCTTGTTTTTCATTGATTCTGAGACTCTCCATCAGTAATCCAATAGCTGTGGAATACTCTGGACTTCTCAAAAGCTGGTTTTTATCATTGATGATATACTCATTAGCATAGCCTATTCTACAATCAAATCCTGTCACATAATTTGCCAGCTGGCGAAGGTTTCTCAGGTTAGAACCTCCTCCTGTAAGTACCATGCCAGCGATAAGTTTTCTTTTCTGCTCATTGACTCCGTAGGATTTCATTTCATAAGCTCCATAGGATTTTAATTCATTATTCACCATCTCTAGGATTTCCTCTACTCTCGCACTAATAATACTTGCAAGGGATTTCAAAGAAATTTCCTTTTCTTCTCTTCCGTGAAGCCCTGGTATGGTAACATAAGCATTTTCTTTTTCTAATTCAGGAACCGCTGAACCAAAATTTATCTTTAACTGCTCTGCGTGTTTTTCTATAATAGAACACCCTTCCTTGATATCCTCCGTGATGATTCCTCCTCCATAAGGGATAACGCAAGTATGACGGATAATATTATCCTTAAAAACAGCTACATCAGTAGTTCCTCCTCCTATATCTACAATAGCTACTCCTGCTTCTTTCTCCTCTTGAGTAAGAACAGCTTCTGCAGATGCTAACGGCTCCAAAGTCAAAGCTTCCAGCTCTAAACCCGCTTCTTTGACACATCTAACCACATTTTTGATGGACGCCATCTGTCCCACTACCACATGAAACTTCGCTTCTAGACGAGTTCCATGCATACCTACTGGTTCTATAATTTCTTCTTCAGAATCTACTTTATATTCCTGTGGAAGGACATGGATAATCTCTTCACCAGGGTGCACGGCTATTTTCTTAACCTGCTCTTTTAGTTTTGATATATCCACTTCAGTGATATAGGACTCTGGATCTTGTCTCCCTATATAATCTGTATGCTGTAAGGAACGGATATGTTTCCCTGCAATACCTACAGTTACTTTTTTGATAGGAACTTTTGCTGATTTTTCTGCCTCACTGATAGCAGCTTTAATGGAACTAATGGTATGAGCGATGTTATGCACTATACCTTTTCGTACACCGAGACTCTTGCTCTTTCCTACTCCCATCACCTCTATCTTCCCATGAGCACTTCTACGCCCTACTATGGCTACTATCTTTGTCGTCCCTATATCTAGTCCTACTGAATATTCATTTGCTTCCATCTAATATTCGTGTTTTTACTATTTCTTTTTATCTTTGTTTTCCTCTGATTTCTCAGATTTTGGTTTTGTTTCTTCTTTTTTGTTCTCGCTGTTAGAGCCTTCTTTTACTTCCTCTTTACTTTTTTCTTCGGGTTTATAGACTCTTTCTTTGGATTCTTTATCTTCATTTCCCTTTCGCAGAGTAGTCACTATCTGATTATCATATTTTACTGAAATTTTTGAATATTTCATTTGGTCTTGATAAATCAAATATTTTTCTACAAAAGTCTTAAACCCCTTTATCTTAAACCCTAAATTTTCCAGCCTTCCCAGCTCTACAACATAGTTTCCTTCATTCGTCATCAGATAATAATCATTCCCCTTTTTGCTAATCCCTACAAAGAAATTTTTACTAAAATCATCCCTGTTTATGATTTTCACAAGCTCCACCAACATGGGATACTCCTCTGAACTCACCTTCCCAGAAACCAGCATGCACTGATAGGAATAATTGTTAGATGCAGGGAATTCCACCCCTTTTTCATCCACATAAAAAGATTGGTCTTTTTTTGAAAGCCGAAAAATAGGAATTCTCTGGCTAATATCCAAATTTAATTGACCATTTAGTTTCAAGTAAACATTCGCACTATCCACCATGGGCATTGCTCTTATTGCCCTTTCCAAGGACAAAATATTCAAATCTCCTATCCTGTTTGTCGGATTTTCCCTTCTTATGATTTCTCTGACAATTTTATCATTGATAAAAGACACAGGTTCTTTTTGCAACATTTTCACTACGATATCTTCCACAGGTGTATTATTAAACCTTTGTAAAGAAAATCTGAGCAGAAATATCCAAATTCCCGCCACGAAAATGATTTTCAAAAACCTATACTTCTTTTTCATCCTTATCTATTCTCCAACCACTCCACTATGCCGTCATAGAGGGTATCTATATTTCCTGCGCCTACCGTGAGCAGAACATCAAAATCCTTACTTTTGATTTTATCAAATGCAGCCGCAAGGGTAGAAACTTCTTTATTTTGCAAATTTACTTTTTCTAACAACCACTCGGAAGTAATTTCGGAAAAATTTTCTTGTAATTCTCTCGCTGGGTAAATATCCAGAAGTAACAATTCGTCTGCTTTGGACAGACTTTCCGCGAAACCATCAGCGAAATCCTTCGTTCTGCTGAAAAGATGCGGCTGAAAAACCACCAAAAGTTTTTTATCAGGATTAAATTCTCGGATGGAATTTATCACTGCATTCAGCTCTGTCGGGTGGTGGGCGTAGTCATCTACATAGATTTTTCCATTAGCGAATTTATGTCTGGTGTAACGGCGTTTTATCCCTTTGAAACCAGCTATTGCTTTCTTCAAAACCTCAAAATCCACTCCAAGATGATGAAGCAGAGCCAATGCTCCTGTGGCGTTTTCTACATTATGTATCCCTGGGATTTCCCACTCAAACTGGTGAGTTTCTCCATTTTTTGTATGGAAATCAAAACTGATTTTTTCGCCTTTCATTTGGAGGTTGTCAGAGTAATAATCCGCCTTCTCATTCACCGCATAAGTCTGCGCATTTCTGGCGATTTTTATTCCTTTTCTTACAAAAAGCTGGTGGTCATCTGAAACCAAATTCGCAAAATCCTCAAAGCCCTGCTCTATAGTTTCTTTGTCGCCATATATATCAAGATGGTCGGCATCCGTAGAAGTGATTATCGCCCAATCTGGTGACAGATTGAGGAAACTTCGGTCGTATTCATCGGCTTCCAAAACGGAATACTGATTGCCATTAAACATAAAATTAGACCCAAAATTCTCCGAAATTCCACCTAAAAAAGCCGAAAATGGAAGTTCAGCTTCCTTGCAGAGATGAGCCACAAGACAGGAAGTGGTCGTTTTCCCGTGAGTTCCCGCCACTGCGATGCATTCGGTATTTTCGGTAACCATTCCCAAGACTTTTGCTCGTTTCAAAACTGAAAATTCGTGCTGATTGAAATAATCCAAAATCTGCAGTTCCTTAATCGCTGGCGTAAAAATCACAAGCGTTTCTGCCTTATCTAAAGCACTGATTTCCTCAGTAATTCCATCTTCGAACTGGATAGCAATTCCCTCTTCCTGCAGTTTTTTAGTCAGTTTGGTCTCGGTTTTATCATATCCTAAAACATTCTTTCCCAGACTTTTAAAATATCTCGCAAGGGCAGACATTCCTATTCCACCAATTCCTATGAAATAAAAGTTTTTATATTGTTTCATTTATTTTTAATAATTATTTTCCTTTTTTTACATTCTTTTTAGCTTCTTTTTGCAAATCATTAATGGTTCGCAAATATGCTTTTTCTACATCTGCCAGAGTTTTCGCCTTATATTTTTTATATTCTTTTCTTGCCTTCTCTTCTGCTTGATTATGTGATATTTTCCCCGCATTATCTAGTACCTCACGCCCAGCAGAGGAAAGGATATTATCCAGCTCCCTTATAAAATCATTCATCTTCATTTCTCTTTCTTCAATAGCATTCAACTCCGCTAAATCAAAATATGCTGAAACCAAGTTATTCAACACACGAAGTTCCTGCTCTGTAAGGTAATTTTTAGCTACCATAGCCTCCGCCTGTGTTGGATGACTTCCTTTAAAGTGGGTAAGTCCCACAAATGGTTTTTCACTATCTACTCTAAAATAAATCACTTCGCTCGCTGTATTTCCATGAGCTGCATAATGTAATTTATTCTGAACCATTTTGAAAAAAGTGATACTCGCCTCATTTTTAGGGTCATAATCTGTTGCAGTAGCATACAAATCCAGAACTTGGCGGTACATTACTTTTTCACTCGAACGAATGTCCCTAATACGGTCTAATAACTCTTTCCAATAATTACCTCCTCCTAAACTTTTCAAGCGTTCATCATTCATGGTAAATCCCTTTACTAAATATTCTTTGAGTTTTTCGGTCGCCCAAATTCTAAATTTAGTCCCTTGTATTGATTTAACACGATATCCCACTGAAATAATTACATCAAGATTATAGTAATCAACTTGATATATTTTATTGTCTGAAGCAGTTGTTGCAAAATTTGCAACAACTGAATTTTGTTGCAATTCTCCTTCTTTAAAAATATTTTTAATATGTCGGGAAATTGTAGATTTATCCCTGCCAAAAAGAGCAGCCATTTGATCTATGGAAAGCCAAATATTTTCATCTTCCAGCTTTACACTAATCTTTGTAAGTCCATCTTCTGTTTGATAAATCAAAATTTGACTTTTACCTTCCATATTTTTAAACTATTCAAATTTTCGCTATTTTTTCTTCTACTTCTTTTATTTTACCAATCCAAAAATCAATGGCATCTTCATTTTTTACAAAACCATTTTTTGATTTTAGTTTTGAAGGAATTCGACAGATGTAATAAAAATTTTTGTCATTATCCCTTTGTATTTCAGCTTTACTCGCTGGTTCTGTTCTACCTCTGAAAAACTTAAGTTGCTCTTCATAACCTTCCCTAATTCCTTTAAAATAGGCAAGTAGTGCATCTCTGTCCCGCGGAATGTAGCCAGGTCCCGAACAACCGCAGGAATGAAAAGTAATCCCTACTTGATAGAGTTTTTGGATATGCTCCCACGCTTTTTTATCATTTTTAGATGGCGAGGCAAAATCTAATCCCATATCCGCCATAGGCTTTCCACACTGAGGGCATTTGGCTATATCATTCTGCTCTCCTTTTCTGATATCATAAAAAAGCCTTCTCTTAAAGGTTTTCCTACAATTAAAACATGCATAATGCGGTTTGTAAGAAACCATCGCATATCTACACATTGGTTATTTGATTTTAATTATCTTAAAAATTTCATCCACAATTTCCTTTGCTGCATTTGGTTTTGCAAAGAATTTTAGATTGCTGGACATTTCTTTTCTCAAATTCTCATCTTCGCAGATTTCCATCAGCGTATTCCAGAATTTTTCATTCATTTCTGAATCTTTGACCATTTTGGCCGCATTTTTTTCCACCAAAGCCATTGCATTTTTGGTCTGATGGTCTTCCGCTGCATAAGGAAACGGCACCAAAAGAATAGGCTTTCCTACCACTGCCAGCTCGGAAATCGCGATGGCTCCCGCTCTTGACACAATCACATCTGCCGCCGAATACGCCAATGCCATATCTGAGATAAACTCCTTGATTTGAATACCTTGTTCATCACTTCCACATTGCGATATAATGTTCTGATATTCAAGCTTTCCTGTCTGCCATACCAACTGGATATTTTTTCCCTTTAATTTAGGTAAAAGCTCTCTCCAAGCATTATTTAGAGTTTTTGAACCTAATGAACCGCCCACAGAAAGAATGGTAAGTTTATTCGGGTCTAAGCCCATTTTTTCCTTCGCTTCTTTGGTATTTATAATATCTGTGACGATGTTTTCTCGGATAGGATTTCCTGTGAATACCGCAGGAAGAAAGCTGCTAATATTGGGATAGCCCATGAAAACGGCTTTGGCTCTTCTTCCAAGAAACTGATTGGTTTTCCCTAAAATGGAGTTTTGTTCCTGTACAAAAATCGGAACGCCGAGAGATGACGCCACATACAGAGCAGGACCAGAAGCAAAACCGCCTGTCCCGACAGCAAAATCTGGTTTAAAGTTTTTAATAATCTTTCTCGCTTTCCACAAACTAGAAATAACTTTGAAAGGAAGACCGATGTTTTTAAGTAAATTTCCTCTGTCAAACCCAGCGATATTCAGCCCTTCTATTTTGAAGCCAGCCTGAGGGACTTTCTCCATTTCCATTTTTCCATTCGCTCCCACGAACAAAAACTCGGCATTGGGAAATTTGCTTTTAATCTCGTTGGCTATCGCCACAGCAGGGAAAATATGTCCTCCTGTACCGCCGCCACTCATTAAAACTCTTATTTTTCGTTGTTCATTAGTTTTATCTTGATGCTCCATTTCTTTTTTATTTTTCAAAATGATAGTAATCTATGCAATATCACTCATTTCTTTGGCGATTTGTTTTTCTCCCAGACCTTCTTCGCCTAAAACCTGTATCCTTGAACTGATATTTAGAACTATTCCGAGTTGTATATAGGTCACCAGCATAGAGGTTCCCCCATAACTTATCAAAGGTAGTGGCTGTCCTGTAACTGGGATAATGTTCACCGCAACGGCAATGTTCACTGCCAGCTGCAGAAATATCATCATCCCTATTGATAAAACCAATAAAGACCCATAAAATGTCGGTATTTTAGTAGCGATGATGACTATCCGCATCAGTATAATAAAGTAGGCGCCCATCAGCATAGCTGCCCCCAAAAGTCCATATTCTTCAACAATGATGGCAAAAATAAAATCCGATGCAGACTGAGGAAGCGACTGCTTCAATGCGCTTTTCCCTGGTCCTACTCCTAAAAGTCCTCCATGCACTATCGCTGCTTTAGCTTGATTGATTTGGTAATTTTTAGCTTTTAATGCTTCATTTTCGGATTCATTAAGTTTATCTGAACTGACAAAGGTTTCCACCCTACTAATCCAAGTATGAACACGGGTATTCTTGAAAATATTCGTATTCAATGCTACAAATAAAAACATCGTAATCCCAACGATAGCAACTGCCCCTATTCTTATAATATATTTCAATGGATACTGCCCCACAAACAATACTACTATGGACATTATCAAAATCATAAGTGCTGTAGAACCATTATCCTTCGCAATCAAACCAAATATCACCAAAATAGGCACAATAATCATAGCATGATTCAAATAGGAAATTTCTTCCTTATTTTTAGGCATATTTTTCGCCAAATGACGACAGAGATACACTATCAGCACCAAATAAGCAAATGTAGATGGCTGAAATCTTACTGGTCCAAGTGAAACCCACCGACCTGCACTAGCTCCGCCAATATTACTCCCAAAATAACTCGCTAATAATAAAACAGGTACCATTATAATTAGAACCAATCCGCTCAATTTTCCAATCCATTCATATTTTATAAAATGGGTAACACCAGCCATTATACAAAGTCCAAACAGAATAAACCCTGCATGTTTTCCTAAATGACGAATCGTTGTTCCTTCCCCTACGATATATTGTAAATTCGTACTTGCAGAATAAACAGGGAAAAAAGAGAAAATAGATATTGCGATGATAATATACCACAATACCTTATCTCCTTTAAAAAAAATTCTGCTTTGTGTTTTATTTTGAGTCATTTATAAGTTTCTTTTTTACTTAAAAACTTCCGTTTTAAATTTTCTTCCTCTATCCTCATAGTTATCAAACAAGTCAAAACTTGCACAACACGGAGACAGCAGCACAGCATCTCCATTTTGGGCTAATTTCTTGGCTGTACGGACAGCCTCTTCCATGCTCGATGTATCATAAATATTTTCTTTCGTTCCTTCAAAAAAACTGATAATCTTAGAGTTATCCAACCCCATACAGATAACAGCCTTTACTTTTTTCTTCACCAAATCTGCTATTTCGGAATAGTCATTTCCTTTATCCACTCCTCCCACTATCCAAATCACTGGTCGCTTCATACTTTCCAATGCGTAATATGTAGCATTTACATTGGTAGCCTTACTGTCATTGATGTATTTCACGCCTTCTCTCTCCGCCACTTCTTCCAGTCTATGCTCCACAGCCTGAAAAGTCATCAATGAATTTCTAATACTTTCATTACTGATATTCAATAACTTACCCGCAATGCTCGCAGCGAGGCTGTTCGCTACATTGTGCTTCCCTACGAGAGCCAAATCTTCTATTTTCATAGAAAATTCTTCACGAAGCTTAACCACCAGATTTTCATCCACAGAATAACCTCCCTCATCAAGTTTTTCCTTCATGGAAAACGGAATTTTTTTCACTCTCAGATTCAGTTCTTGAAGGAGTTTCATGCTCATTTCATCATCTTTATTGTAAATGAAATAGTTGTCATTCTCCTGATTTTCAGCAATTCGGAATTTTGCTAATGCATATTCTTCGTAATTATAATTATATTGGTCCAAATGGTCTGGCGACAAGTTTAAAAGCAAACTAATATATGGTCTAAAATGCTGAATATCATCCAACTGGAAACTACTGATTTCCAATACATAATATTCAAAATTTTCTGTAGCCACCTGCATCGCAAAACTTTTACCAATGTTTCCGCCCAGCCCTACATTTAGTCCGCTGTTTTTCAAAATATGATAAATCAGCGATGTGGTAGTCGTTTTACCATTACTTCCCGTTACGGCTACAATTTTGGCATCGGTAAATTCTGCCGCAAATTCTATCTCTGATGACAGGCGAATTCCTTTTTCTTTAATCTTTTGAATTAGAGGAGCTTTCTTTGGTATCCCAGGTGATTTTATAACCCAGTTTGCAGCTAAAATCCGCTCCTCGCTATGCATCCCTTCTTCAAAATCTATCCCTTCCTCCTGCAGCTGCTGTTTATAATGTTCTTTAATAACGCCACGATCCGAAAGAAAAACTTCCAAACCTTTCTTCCTTGCTAAAACAGCTGCTCCTACACCACTTTCACCGCCACCTAATATTATTATTTTCATTTTTTTCTATATTAACAAATCATGAACATTTCATTTATCTTTTTGCTCTCTGTTTCCAGAAACTCCGTTTTGCTAGCTTCAATAGGGAAAATCACATAGCTGTCACTGTCTATATACATCTGCATGAGATAAACTCCATGCCCATGCCAAGCCGTATTGATAGCGCTTATCCAGCCATAGACATCGTGTTTGTCTTCAGCCAATGGAGGAAGTTCCAGAGCATAAGCCTTAAATGATTTTAACTCTGTAAGCAAAAACTCAAAACTCTCCAATTCGCATTTCCAGTCAAACTCCTCTGCATAACCATTACTAATCAAAATATCCGCAAAACCCATCCAAATGAGCCTTGATTTTTTCCATTTATCTAGGTCTATCCCTCTATTTTCATAGAATTCTTTATTCTTTGAAATGAACCTATCTGTATTAGTAATCAACTCCTTAACCTCTGATAAAACTTTTTTATCATCAAGGCTAATCAATTTGGCAAACTCCAAATAAATATTGAAATCTATTTCATCCTCATTTGTGCCTCCGAACAATTTTGAAAAGAATCCCATTTTTAATTAAAATTTATCTTATTTTCAAGGTTATTAAACATATTACCGCCAAAATCACACCTATGATAATCATTCTATTCACGATTTTACTTTCGTGATAACCACATTTCTGATAATGGTGGTGAAGAGGCGACATTTTAAACAATCGGTTGTTCTGTGCGTATTCCAGCCCATGTTTTTTCTTTCTGTATTTGAAAACCAGCACCTGCAAAACCACCGAAAGATTTTCCACCAAAAAGATTCCACAAAGAACAGGAATCAATAGTTCTTTTCTAAGAATAATAGCTAAAACCGCGATTACTCCACCCAGCATCAGACTTCCCGTATCTCCCATGAATACTTGCGCTGGATAGGTATTATACCAGAAAAATCCGATAACTGCTCCTACAAGTGCTATCGTGAAAATGGTCGTCTCGCCCGTGTCTGGGATAAACATTATATTGAGATAATCTGCAAAAATGATATTCCCCGAAACATACGCGAAAAATGCCAAGGTAAGCAGTATCACAGCACTTGTCCCCGCCGCGAGACCATCTATCCCATCGGTGATATTCGCTCCGTTGGAAACCGCTGTTACAATGAAAATAACCACAGGAATGAAAACTATCCAAGACCATTTCTGAGCATCCTGCTCATCCATCCAGAAAAGAACTTTACTGTAATCAAATTCATTATTTTTAACGAAAGGAACTGTAGAAATTATGGCTTTCTCTTCCGAAGAAAATTTTTCTACCACGCTGTGCTGTGTTGCCTGTGGCAGGTCTGGGACTTCCCGTTTGATAACCACTCCTTCATGGAAATACATCGTTACCCCCACGATAAGACCTAAGCCCACCTGACCTATCACTTTGAACTTACCACTCAGACCATCTTTATTCTTTTTGATTTTCTTGAGATAATCATCAATGAAACCAATCGCACCCATCCAAAGCACGGAAACCACAAGGAGAACGATATAAACATTATTCAGTTTCGTAAATAGCAAAACTGGAATCAGTGTAGAAATAATGATAATCAGCCCCCCCATCGTCGGCGTTCCTTCTTTTTGTTTCTGTCCTTCTAATCCGAGGTCTCTCACAAGTTCTCCCATCTGCCTTCTTCGGAGGAAGTTAATGATTTTCTTCCCATAAACAAGGGCTATCCACAAGGACAAAAGCACAGACATCCCTGCACGAAATGAAATATATCGTAATAAATTCAATCCTGGAATATGAACTCCTTGACTCGTTAAATATTCGTATAAGTAGTATAACATTTTATTGGTCAGTTATTTATAGGTTACTTTCCCATAAGGGTTAATAATTCTTTTATCACTTCTTTATCATCAAAATGATGTCTCACACCATTGATTTCTTGGTAAGTCTCGTGTCCTTTTCCTGCAACGAGGACGATGTCCTTTGGTTCAGCAAATTTTATCGCCATTTTTATTGCTTCTTTTCGGTCTGGAATAGAAGTATATTTGCTGAAATTCTGCGGTTCTACGCCTGCTTCTATTTCTTTAATTATCTCCAAAGGCTCTTCAGTTCTCGGATTATCAGAAGTGATGATAGCCAGAGTGGATTTCGCAGAAGCTACATTTCCCATTTTAGAGCGTTTTTCTTTATCCCTATCTCCTCCACAGCCGAAAACAGTAATCAGCCTTTCGTTCTTCGTTCGAATTTCATTGATGCTGTCCAAGACATTTTCCAAGGCATCAGGCGTATGGGCATAATCTACAATAAAGAAAATACCGCTGTCGGATTTCATCGTTTCAAATCTTCCGTTCACTCTTTTCAGCTTAGAAATTGCCTGTAAAATTTCATTCCCTTCAAATCCTAATTCCGAAGCGATGGCGAAAACCAAAAGCAAATTATAAACATTAAATTTCCCTGTCAAAGTTGTCCAAAACTCCTTCCCATTGAAATTCAGCAGCATCCCATCAAAATCAACTTCCAATATTTTTGCCTGATAATCTGCCATAGTTTTCAAGGCGTAAGTTTTCTTTTTTGCCTTGGTGCTTTGGAGCATCACATTTCCGTTTTTATCATCGATATTGGTGATGGCAACGGCAGTTTCTGGCAGTTCATCAAAAAATCTTTTCTTCACATTCAGATACTCCAAAAAGGTTTTGTGATAATCCAAATGGTCGTGCGTAATGTTCGTAAAACCAGCGATTTTAAAATTCAACCCTTCTATTCTATCTTGGTGAATTCCATGGGAACTAACCTCCATGAAAGCGTATTCACAGCCTTTTTCCACTGCTTTTGCCAGCATCTGATTGAGCCTTACGACATCTGGCGTGGTGTGGGTAGATGGGATAATCTCTTCACCTATTCTATATTCCACCGTAGAAATCAGCACCGAAGAAAATCCTAAATTCCGGAAAACATCAAACAGCAGAGTCGCCGTAGAAGTTTTACCATTGGTTCCTGTAATCCCTATGAGATTAAGCTTTTCCGATGAATTTCCATAGAAATTACTTGCGATTTTTCCCAAGGTTTTGGAGGCGTTTTTTACTTTGATGTAGGTAACGGCTTCATTTATTTTCTCTGGAAAATCTTCACAAACAATCACACTCGCCCCGTTTTCTATCGCAGAATCTATATACAGATGCCCGTCTGAAACGCTGCCTTTCAGTGCTGCATAAAGAGCATTTTTCACAACTTTTCTGCTGTCAAAAACTATCTCAGAAACCTCCTTTTCCAAACTTCCGAGGTTTTCCAAAATAGATACTCTACTCAATATTTGACTTAAAATCATTCTTTTTATTTCTTTTATATTCTGCCCATTCTTTTCGGGCTATATTCAATAATTCTTCTTGGTCTATTTTTAAATTTTCAGTGTGTATCATCACTGGTGTTCCATATTGTCTATGGTTAAAATTTAACCATTTTTGTTTAAAAAAATTAAACTTTTCTATGTGTTTTTCTGGGTTTTTCAGCAAAATCAAAACATAATCATGTTTTTGGATTTTCACTTTTCTAAAACCTGCTACATCTTCCCATTCTATCATCCCAAAGAACACATTATCACAAATTCCTTTTTCCGAAATACTTATCACTGGTTTGGTGCTTAGTATCATCTTCAAATAAATCAATGCTGTGAATCCAAAAAAAATAATCACTGTAATAAAAATCACATCATGAAACACAGGCACATATTTCCTATACTCTCTAAGCCCCACCCCTAAAAACGGAAGAACTCCCAACACTACAAAAAGTATAGAAAGGCTAAACATCAAAAAACTTCTTCTCTTATTCGCCTTTATTTCATATTTCATTTAATTCTGCATTCTTAGATAAATTTTCTGATCTTTCTTCATCACTGTTCCTGCTTCTGGGAACTGCTCCAATATTCTCCCAACGCCTTTATAACTAACACGATACCCCAAGTTTTCCAGCTGTGGAATCACATTTTTCCCTGCTAATCCTTTCAGACTTGGCATTTTTCTGCCTACTATGTTTATTTTAGGATTAGGAGTGATTAGTTTATTTAAGTTTACTTTTTTATCATCCAGCATTTCTTCGCCTATATTCAGTGGAGTTTTTAGGAATGTTTTCCCTGCAATTTCTTTAAAAACAGGCGCTGCCACCACTCCACCATAATAATTCCCTTGTGGCTGGTTAATCATCACAATACAAGTATATTTAGGATCATCCGCTGGATAAAAACCTGCAAATGAAGCTTGATATTTTCCTCCTCCTTTCCAATATTCAAAACGAGTAGTCCCTGTTTTCCCTGCCATCTTTAGATTAGGAGTAAAGATACTCTTGGCAGTTCCTTTTTCTACGGCTTTGGTGAGAGCCTCTGTCATCATCTGGATAGCCTTAGGAGATGCCATTCTTTCTACCATAGCCTGTGGAGTTGCAGTATATATCACCTTACCATCTTTCATGATTTTATCAATGAAAAGCGGTTTTACCATTTTACCATCATTGGCTATTCCATTATAAAAAGTAGCAAGCTGCAAAAGACTGAATGCCGAAGCATATCCATAAGACATTGATGCAAGTGTCGCCTTGTTCCATCTTTTGCTCTCTGGCGTTACAATCATAGGTTTAGCTGCACCTGGGAGTTCTATATCCAGTTTATCAAACATTTTCCATCTTCTAAGATGATTGATAAATATCTGTGGATTAGACGAGTATGATTTTACTATCAATTTAGCTGAACCTACATTACTTGACAATGCTAATATTTGACTAATGTCATAAGTTCCTCCCATGTGGCTGTCAGTTATCCGCTGTCCGTTATATTCCCAAATACCGCCGCCTGTATTTACAGTTGTATTTTTGTCTATAAAGCCGTCATCCATCGCTGCCAAAAGAGAAACCACCTTAAAAGTAGACCCCGGCTCTGTAGCATCCCTTAGGGCATAATTATATGCATCTACATACCTACCTTGCTCGTTTTTACGGAGATTCACCATCGCTCGGATTTTCCCAGTCGCAGTCTCCATGACCAAAACACTTCCATGATGAGCACTAAATGCATAGAGCTGTTTTTCCAAAGCAGAATGGGCAATATCCTGTATCCTCAAATCCAGTGTAGTATAGACATCCTGCCCATCGATAGGCTCTCTTATTTCCCAGAAATCAATAGGTTTCCACTGTTTAGAATTCACCCTCTGCACCCATCTTCTACCATCTTTCCCTGAGAGATACTGACTGAAAGCCCCTTCAAAGCCTGATTTTCCTCGTTCATCATCAATCCCGATAGTCCCTGCTCCGATTTGGTTAGTCGCCAAAATCCTTTTATATTTTGGTTCTATTATCAAGCATCTTTCTTTTTTATAGGTCTTTGTTTTCGCATTATATTTCCCGAATATAGGAAATCTTTTAAGCCTATTAACTTGCTCAAAATCAAGATTTAATGCCAATGTATAGTATTGGTTCTGTCTTCTTTTTTGTTGTTTCAAAGAACTTCTAAACTCTTGCTTGGTTTTCCCAAACATCTTATGTAGAGAATCTGACAAAATCCCCACCTTCTTATCAAAAACAGAATCTTTTATAATTTTAAAATCGACAAAAACATTATATTTTATTACCGTGGTTGCTAGAATAGAGCCATCGGCAGCATATAGATTTCCTCTCGCTGCTTTGATGGTATCTGCTCTATAATTCGCCTGAATGGTTCTCTGTATGTCATCCACATTTGAATTATTTTGCAAATAGACAATTCTAACCCCAAAAATTATAAACAGAATCGCTGCTACTATTACAAAAAGGTAGCCCCACTGAAGTGTTTTCGCTCGTTTTTTATCATTTGATTCTGCCATAGTCCAAACTATCCATTTTTACTAATATCTTCAAAGGGTGAGATTCTAATGCTTGCAAAGAATCCCTCAAAACCTCTTTACTCAGCTCTGACTCCAGTTTTATTTTTATCAATTTGCTCTGTGTATAGGCGTTCTGAGACTTGTATTCTTCCACCTGACTTTTCAGAGCATTGACTTCTCCTATTTTTTTATTTACCAAATCATTGGTAAAAATCATAATCATCAAAAGTGTGAAGCAAAACAAAATATATTTATAATGCTGCTTCACCTCTTCCTTATTCAGAAAGTTTCCTTTCAGAAGATCCATCACAGTGAATTTCTTTGAGGAACGATGATGAGGATGATGTTTTCTTTTTGTCATTTCTTTATTTAAAGTTTTATCCCAACACGCATTTTTGCACTCCTTGCTCGTGAGTTATCTCCTATTTCTTCTTCCGTAGGAACTATTGCTTTCCTTTGTGGTAGCTCAAATTTCTTTTCATAGTTTCCATAAATATCCCGCTCTGGCTCCCCTTCAAACATCTGGTATTTTAAAAACATCTTAACCAATCTATCCTCCAAAGAATGATAAGATATAACCACTAATCTCCCTCCTTTCCGCAATATTCTACAAGACTGAACTAGTAGTTCCTGTAGTGCTTCTAGCTCTTGGTTTACCTCTATCCTTATCGCTTGGAAAACTTGTGCAAAAAATTTATTACTCTTATGAGCTGGTATATATGAAAAAACTTTTTTTAAATCTTCTGTGGTTACTATTCTTGTTTCCTTTCTATAGCGAACGATTTCTCTTGCTAATTTCCTTGCCTCTCTTAGCTCTCCATAATAATAAAATATATCCGCCAAAAGCTCTTCTTCATAATCATTGACTACACTTTGAGCATCAAGGCTTTGCATATTGTTCATACGCATATCCAAAGGGGCATCACTTCTGATAGAAAATCCGCGTTCAGCTTGGTCAAACTGATGAGACGACACTCCTAAATCAGCCAAAATCCCATCCACTTGATTCACTCCATACATCAATAAAGAATTTTCTAAAAACCTAAAATTTTGATTGATTAAAGTAAATCTAGAATCTTCTATCGCATTATTTAACGCATCAGAATCTTGGTCAAAACTAAACAACCTGCCCTTTTCAGAAAGTCTGGACAAAATCTCACGAGAATGCCCTCCGCCACCAAAGGTAACATCCACATACACGCCATCAGGATTATTTACCAAGGCATCCACACTTTCTGCAAGTAAAACAGGTTTATGATACATTTCTAACTTACTTTGATATACTATAAGTTTACAAAATTATATATATTTTTTTAAAACAAATCTAATTTTATCTTTCATGTGGATAAGTTATATCTTATGATAAAATGATTTTGGTAGTAAAATATTCATTTTTTTACGGTAAAAACTATTTTTTACATTTTTATTTAATATCTTTGCGATTACTTTTGTGAGTATTGGTATGATTTTTAAGACAAAAAAAGATAAAAAGTATCACTTCTTAGAGAAAGGAGAAGGCCATCCTATGGTTCTTCTACATGGGCTTATGGGAGGACTCAGCAATTTCGAGGAAATGGCTGAATTCTTCGCTGACAAAGACTTCAAAGTATTTGTTCCACAGCTGCCTATCTATGACTTACCTGTGCTAAATACCAACCTCACAGCGATTTCAAAATTTGTAGGAAAATTCATCAAACAAGAGATAGGAAAACCTGTCACTGTGGTAGGAAACTCCATGGGAGGTCACATAGGACTTATACTTACTTTGGCTCGTCCAGAATATGTGCATTCTCTTGTTCTTACAGGAAGTTCAGGACTTTATGAGCGTTCTTTTGGAGATAGTTTCCCTAGAAAAAGTGACAAAGAATACATCAAAAGAAAAACCCAAGAAGTTTTTTATAATCCTGATGTAGCCACAGATGAACTTGTAGATGAAGTTTTCGGTATTGTAAATGACCGAATGAAAGGCATAAAAACAGTAATGCTTGCAAGAAGCGCCATCAAACACAATATGCAGAATGAGCTGCCTAACATTAAATGTCCTACCTGCATCATCTGGGGAAAACAAGACAATGTAACTCCACCAGATGTAGCCATAGAAATGAACAGACTGATACCTAATTCGGAACTGTTTTGGATAGACCAATGTGGACACGCCGCAATGATGGAAAAACCAGAAGAATTTAATGGAATTCTCTACAACTGGTTAAAAGATAAAGTTTAACAAATGGAAGTTAGTTACTAGCTTCCATTTTTCAAATACAAAATTTAGAAATGAAAATAAAATCTGTTTCCTTCGTAAAAAGCAGCCAAAAATGGCAGGAATGCCCAGAACCGAACCTCCCAGAATACGCTTTCATCGGGCGGAGTAATGTAGGAAAATCCTCTCTGATAAACGCCCTGATGAACCAAAAAGACTTAGCGAAAACCTCGCAGACACCAGGGAAAACACAGCTTATCAATCATTTTTTGGTCAATGAAGAATGGTATCTTACTGACCTGCCTGGCTACGGCTACGCAAGAGTTTCTAAGTCACAGAGAAAAGATTTTGAAAAGCTGATTACCAACTATATTCTCAACAGAGAAAACCTCGTTCATTTGTTTGTTTTGGTGGACATCCGCCACCTGCCACAGAAAATAGATTTGGAATTCATAGAATGGTGCGGAGAAAACCAAATTTCTTTTTCCATCATCTTTACTAAATCAGACAAGATGAAAACCCAAGCCGCTGCAGAAAAAAGCGTCGCAGAATACAAAAAAATTCTTCTAGAAACTTGGGAAGAACTGCCCAATATTTTTGTCACCTCAGCAGAGAAAAAACTGGGCGGAGAGCAGATTTTGGATTTCATAGAAGAAACCAACAAAATCATTTCTGCTAAATGAAAAAGAAAGAAATAGTCAATTCTTTGTTTTTTTATTTTTTCGAGATAATTTGAAAATATCACATTTAATACTAGTGTAAAAACATTGGGGTTTTTATCATCATAAATACTTCCTACTTCTTCTCAAAGACATGAAAATCTCTCGTAAGTTGCAGATATTCATCTGAGTAGCACCGTGGTGAAGTCTCCAAAATAAGCTCTTCCTCCTGAGGCTCTCCCTCACAAAAAGAAAACTCCAGCACACAGCGTTTTGCTTCGGCTTGTGGAGTACCGCGAACAACTACTCTTCGCCTAATTTTCAGCGCAAAATCTGCACATTTTTCTATAAAAAAAGCCTCTGATAATTTTGGGATAATCACTGAAAACAATCCATTTTCAGCAAGCAGCGCCGAAGAATTCTGTATCAGTTGTTCAAAATTAAGCTCCACTTGCCGCCGCGCCAAAACATCTTTTTGAGAGGAATCCATCTGCTCAAAATAAGGCGGATTGGAGAGAATTAAATCAAATTTTTCTTCGGAAATATAATTTTTAAAGTCAAAAAGTTCAGCTCTCAGCCTATCTCTAAACGGCGAATTGCTAAAATTCTGCCCTGCCAGTTCCACCGCTTTTTCATTAATATCAAGCGCTAAAATCTCGGCTTTTGGGTTTCGCTGGGCTGTCATCAAAGAAATCAGTCCCGTTCCTGTGCCTACTTCCAGCACTCTAAAAGCCGCCTCACAAGATACCAATACTCCAAGCAAAACGCCATCTGTTCCCACTCGGAACACATTTTTATCCTGCAAAATGCTGAATTTTTTAAAATGGAAAGGTTTCATCCTTTGAACCATTTAGAGTATTTCATAAAACCATTTATCGCCCATAGGCAGGTGTAATACAAGGACTTCACTACCGAAAATCCCATAAACTCCCTATACACCAAATATTGGTCTTTTATAATGTCTTTTTTCTTTCGGGAAACACTGCCTTCGCGCATTCTATATTTGGCCAAAGTTTTTTCCACAGGATACCCTTTAGGAATTACTTTTAATAAATTTAGCCACATCACATGATCCTCACGCTTGCTTTTTATAGGAAATAAAAACTTACCCACTCTTTTCGTATCATAAATGGTAGAAACAGGAGCAAGTCTACAAGTTTTCAGCAAATTAGAAAAAGTGACAATTGTATCCGCTTTGAAATCCTTTAGAATTGGTTCCATTGTATGTTCATCACATCTTGAATAGCTACAATAAGCTAATTCAACTTTTTTTTCTTCCATAAAACCTATCATAGTTTCCAGATACTCTGGATACCAAAGATCATCAGAATCAAGAAATGCAATATACCTTCCTGAAGCCCTTTCAAGGCTTTTGTTCCGTGCGTTTCCTGCGCCGCCATTTTGTTCAAGGACTTGCAGTTTTATTCTTGGGTCGTTATATTTTTTGATGATTTCAGCAGTATTATCACTTGATTTATCATCAGTAATCAGCCACTCCCAATCCTGAAAAGTCTGGTCAAGAACGGACTTTATGGTCTCTTCTATAAATTCTGAAGAGTTATAAGATGGAGTAATGATGGAAACTTTTGGTGTCATTTATTTTTCAAACATTTGTCTTGTGATAAAATCTTTTTCTAAACTCCAATTCCTCGCTGGAGAATATTCCCTTCCGTAGGAAATAATCTGCAAATGTAGCTTATTCCAATCTTTCTGTGGGAAAAGTTTTTTGGCATCGGCTTCGGTTTGGACTACATTTTTTCCTTCTGTCAGCTTCCAAAGTTTCATCAACCGATGAATATGCGTATCCACAGGAAACGCTGGGAAACCAAACCACTGGCTCATCACCACAGAGGCGGTTTTGTGCCCTACGCCTGGGAGTTTTTCTAATTCCTCAAAAGTCTGCGGTACCACTCCTTCATAGTCGCTTAGCAGCATTTCTGCCATACCTTTTAGGTTTTTGGCTTTGGTGTTAGACAGACCTATTTCTTTTATTAAATCTTTTATTTCTGCCACTTCCAGCCTTGCCATGGCTTGGGGCGTTCCTGCAACTCGGAAAAGTTCAGGAGTGATTTCGTTCACTTTTTTATCGGTAGTCTGCGCCGAAAGAGCCACCGCTACCAACAGTGTATAGGCATCTGTATGGCGCAGGAAAATAGGAACTGTGGGATAGAGTTTATCCAGTTCTTTTCTCACAAAATCGGCTCTTTGTTTTTTAGTCATTCTCAAAATGATTTGTGGCAAAAATAATGAAATAATAACATTTTTTTAATAAAAAATAATATTTCTATTGTAGAAATTTCCTATATTTGTTATAGTTTTTTTAATACTATTAACTATGGGTATTGTTCGTTTTGGTGTTTCTCTAGAAGAAGACCTTTTGGAAGCATTAGATAAATATGCTGAGGAGAATTTGTTTAAAAATCGTTCTCAAGCCATCAGATATCTGATTAACAAGAGTTTAGTCTCAGAAAAATGGGACAATGATGCCATAGTGGCGGGCTCTATCACTTTGGTGTTTGACCACCATAGAAGGGAATTGGTAAATAAACTGACCAACATCCAGCATAGATATCATGACAATATTTTATCTTCTCTGCACTTCCATTTGGAGCATGATTTGTGCATGGAAATCATCGCTGTGAAAGGAAAATCTTCTGTTCTGATAGAACTTGCCAACAGTCTAATTTCTGTGAAAGGAATAGAGCACGGAAAACTCACAGCTACAAAAGCTGATTAGTAAAATATTTTAAACATAAAAAAAGCAGAAATATAGATTTCTGCTTTTTCATTTTTAATTTCCTTTTATTTCTGGCTGTTCCATAGGTGGCGGAGGCGGCATTCTCCTTTCATCCTTTTTCTTTGAGTGGCTGGACTGCCATTTTTCATACTGCTCAGGCGTCAGGATTTTTTGAGTTTTCGCTGATGCTTTTCATGAAGTTTCTCCTTGTCCGCTTTGTGCTCTTTATGGAGTTCTTCCAGTTGTTTTGTTTGTTTTTCGGAAAGATTGAGTTCTTCTAATCTTTTTACCTTATCGCCTTTTTCTCTTTCCATTTTTTTATGTTCTGAGTGGCAGCAGTGATGTTCCTTCGGAGCTTCTTGCGCTGATGCAAAACCAAATGCTCCTACTAACACTAAACTTAAAACTAACTTTTTCATAATGTTCAAATTTTTACGATTTTCTATTTGTTGGATTCATTTTTTTTGGCAAAGTTAAGTTTTTAAAAGTTAAACTTATATTAAGTTTTCTTAAATTTCTTCTAAAGAATCATTATCTTTGGACAATTTTCTAAAATTTATCTAAAATGAAGATTTTATATCAAAAACTAATCTCTTGTGTCGTTTTTAGTGTCTTTACGCTGAACTCCGCGCAGGAAATCACTTTAAATAAAATACACTCAGGCTATTACAGAACCGAGTATATCTATGGGATAAACTCCATGAACGATGGAGAACACTACACCGTTCTGGAAAAAGATGGAATCGTAAAATATTCCTACAAGACAGGAAAAAAAATAGAAACCATCTTAGAGGCTAAGATACAGGACTATACATTTTCTCACGATGAGAGTAAAGTGCTGGTTCTGAACGAACAACAGCCCATCTACCGCCATTCTTTCCTAGGAAAATACCATGTGGTAAATCTCAGTAAAAACGGAAAAATAACTGCCCTAAACAACGGAAACTGGGTTCAGGAGCCTAAATTCTCTCCTGATGGAAGGTTCATGGCTTTTATCTCTGGGAATAATCTTTATTACCAAGACCTCAGCTCTGAAAAAATCACCCAAATCACTTTCGATGGTGAGAAAAATAAAATCATCAATGGACTGGCTGACTGGGTGTATGAGGAGGAATTCGGACACGCAGACATGTACCAATGGACAAAAAACAGCGAAAGTCTGGTTTTCGTGAAATTTGATGAAAGCCAAGTAAAAGAAATGAACATGCAGGTTTTCAATGGAAATCTGTATCCGCAGGATTTTCGTTTCAAATATCCGAAAGCTGGAGAAGAAAACTCAAAAGTTTCGGTATACGCCTATGATTTAAAACTAAATAAATCCACGCAAATCAATCTTGCTAACTTTGAAGCTTACTATATTCCACAGATTTTCCAGACTGTGCAGCCTAATGAAATAGCGATAGCGACTTCCAACAGGCATCAGAACAAACTGGAAATCATCAAGATAAATACTAAAAACTATTCTACCAAGAAAATCCTAACCGAAACGGATGCCGCTTGGATAGAAACAGACAATCTTTCTTTGGAATTCTTGGAAGATAATTCCTTCCTTTGGGCTTCAGAAAGAGATGGTTTCAGACATTTTTACTGGTACACACCTGATGGAAAACTGAAAAAACAAATCACCAAAGGCAACTGGGAAATTACTGACTACTATGGTTTTAGCCCAAAAAATTCTGAAATCTTGGTGCAGACTACTGAAAAAGGCAGCACCAATAGAGTGGTGAGCAAAATAAGCATCAAAACAGGGAAAAAACAGATAGTTTCTGAATTAAATGGAACTAATAATGCTGATTTCAGCAAGTCTTTCCAATATTTTATCAACACGCATTCTTCCGCAGAACAGCCGAATACTTACACTTTGAGGGATTTTAATGGGAAAACTCTGCGAGAATTACAGAATAATAATTCTGCTCTGAAAAAACTGCAGTCAGATGGTTTCGTAACCAAAGAATTTTTCCAAATTCCAAACAAAAACGGTGACCAGATGAACGCTTGGATGATAAAACCCAAAGACTTCTCGCCTAATAAAAAATATCCTGTGCTGATGTACCAATATTCTGGACCTGGTTCACAGCAGGTAAGCAATGCTTGGGACGGCAGAAACACAATTTGGTTTAACCTTTTGGCTCAAAAAGGATACATTGTGCTTTGTGTAGATGGGCGTGGAACGGGCTATCGTGGAACGAAGTATAAGAAAGCAACTTACAAGAATTTAGGAAAATACGAGATAGAAGACCAAATCGCTGCTGCACAGTGGATTGGCTCACAGAGCTTTGTAGATGCTGGGCGAATTGGGATATTCGGATGGAGTTTTGGAGGATATATGGCAAGTCTGGCGATGACCAAAGGAGCAGATGTTTTCAAGGTAGGAATCGCTGTGGCACCAGTAACCACTTGGCGCTATTATGATACTATCTACACTGAAAGATATCTGCAGACACCGCAAGAAAACCCACAAGGGTATGATGAAAATTCGCCAATCAATTTCGCTGATTTGATGAAAGGAAAATTCCTGCTAATCCATGGAACAGCGGATGATAATGTGCATTACCAAAATGCAGTAGAAATGGCGGAGGCTCTTATTCAGAAAAACAAAGAATTTGAGTTCATGACCTATCCAGACAAAAACCATGGAATTTATGGTGGAAACACTAGACTACATCTATACCAAAAGATGACAGATTTTATTTTAAATAATCTATAATTATGAAAAACAAACATCCAAAAGGTTTACCCTTTCTCTTCTTCACAGAAATGTGGGAAAGATTCGGTTATTATTTGATTTTAGGAATCTTCGTGTTGTATATGATTGATGCTGACAAGGGCGGTCTTGCCTTTGAAAGCAAACATGCTGATGACATCTTCGGGACATTCATTGCCCTTACTTACCTTACGCCTTTCCTTGGAGGGTTTCTTGCGGATCGACTGCTGGGATACATCAAGGCAATTTACATTGGCGGGGCGCTTATGGGACTGGGCTACATTGGGTTAGGACTTTTCAAAGATGTGTCCATGTTCTATGTATCCATGGGGCTGATAATCATCGGTAATGGATTCTTTAAACCAAGTATCTCCACACTTTTAGGAAATCTCTATTCTGATGACAAGTATAAAGCCAATAAAGACGCAGGATACAACATCTTCTACATGGGGATAAACATCGGGGCTTTTGTATGTAATATCATTGCTGCCTATATGAGAAATAAATACGGCTGGGGCGAGGCTTTCGTAACTGCTGGTGTAGGAATGTTTTTAGGGCTGATTATTTTCTCTATTGGTAAAAAACATGTCGTTCATGCTAATGTAATGAAACCTGTCCAAGAGGGCGATACCACTATCAGTTCCATCTTGGTAAAAGTGTTCCTTCCTGCTATCATTGCTGGAGCTATCGGCTGGGTAATCCCTGGGAATATCTTTGGGTCGGATTCTACGGATGCCTTTATATTTGCGTGTATTCCTGTTATTTTGTTTTATATTTTTATTTACATCAGTGCAAACGCAGAGGACAAGAAACCTATCGGAGCCTTGTTGGCTATATTTGCAGTGAGTATGATGTTTTGGGCTGTATTTAAACAAAACGGAACCGCCCTTACCCGCTGGGCAAATTACTACACGGACAGAAGTGTTCCTGCGGCTTTAGAAAAACCTTTGGAAAGCATCTATTTGGTGGATACAAAGGACTACAACACAAAGGAAGTTGCAGTTCATGACAACCAATTCCAAACTGTAAAAGGCGAAGATGGAAAACCTAAAAAAGAACAAGGAAAAGATATTTATTTCAAAAATATAAACAAGGAACAAAGAGCCGAGTTGGAAGCCAATCCAGACAAGAAAGTATATCTCTACAATACAGAGCTATTCCAGTCTATCAATCCTTTCTGGGTCATTGCCCTCACGCCGGTGGTGGTAGGATTCTTTATGATGCTTCGTAGAAAAGACAAAGAACCTTCCACTCCTACAAAGATAGTTTTGGGATTATTCCTATCGGCTCTCAGCTGCCTTGTGATGGTAGCTGCTGTATATGCAGGAGACAACGGCGCTTCCAAAGTATCACCGCTTTGGCTGTTTGCTGCTTATGGAATCATCACAATAGGCGAACTCTGTCTGTCTCCTATGGGACTTTCTTTGGTTTCTAAACTTTCTCCACCGAGAATTACAGCGCTGATGATGGGAGGATTTTTCCTTTCTACATCGATAGGAAACAAACTCTCTGGTATACTAGCAAGTATGTGGTACAGCTACGAAGACAAAGCTAATTTCTTCTGGGTAAATTTCGCTCTACTGCTCATCGCCACGCTACTGGGAGTAGCCATCCTAAAACCACTGAATAAAGCCATGAAAGAAAAAGGCGTGAAATAAACCAAAACAAAAAATACCACTTATCGAGTGGTATTTTTTTTATTTTCTCTATCCGAAATATATGCTACAATAAACACTGTGGATAATATAAATGCAAATCCTATCGCATCCAAAAAGGAAAAAGGATTCCCTAAAAACACTACAGAACATATCGTAGCCACCACAGGTTCTATACAGGCTATCATACTTGCCTTCGTAGGGCCTATAATTCCTACGCCTGACAGGTAAAACAGAAACGCAAAAATACTTCCCAAAAGGACAATCAGCAATAAAAATACGATTACTACAATATCTACCTTCACGGGCTGTTCCCATGGTTTCGCTGTTATAGAAAGTGCAATTCCACCGATGAACATTCCCCATGCGATGACCACTGCCGTTCCATATTTCTTTAAAATCTCTGCTGGCTGCACCGTATATATGACCAAAGTAATCGCCGAGAGCATTCCCCAAAACAGCGCCACAGAAGAAACCTTCAAAGTGCTCATATCTCCATGCGTAGCCAGAATAAACACACCCAAAAGAGATAAAAACAAAACGACCACCTCATAGGGCTTCGGTTTTCTTTTTTCTTTAAAACAAACATAAAGCAAAATAAGTGTAGGCCCGAAATACTGAAGCACCGTAGCAATACCTGCATTAGAATGCTGTATCGTAGTGAAATAGGTGTATTGTGTCCCCAGCATACCAAAAACTCCGAAGACAAAAACCCTTATCAAATCTTTAGTATTTCTAAAAATATCAAAGATTTTATTCTTATCCTTGGCATAAAGATAAACCAGCAAAAAAACACCCGCCAGTAAAAGCCTGTAAGGTGTCAGCCAGTCAGATGTTACTCCTTTCTGCAAAAACAAAAACTCCGCAAAAGCCCCATTTATCCCCCACAATGTAGCACCAATAGTAGTATAGATAAATCCTTTTTTCGATTGATTCATTTTAGTTATTGTCCTCTTTTTTATCTCTTTGAGGTTTATCTGCGTTTTTAAACTGCCAACTAGGATCTAAATATTGTATCTTAGATGAGTTCTTTTTCTTAAGGTCTTCATACTTTTCCATTGCTTGTTTAATGTTCTCAGACTTATCTACATTAGTATTGAAGTCAGTTTGTTTAGTGTAGTGTTTTATCACTTGATAAAATAACCTTCTATCTTTGAACTCATTTGGATTCAGTGGAGTTAAATTCACTCCTGCTACAACAACTCCCATCTGCCCTTTAGCATTTATAACATATACACCATTTGGCTCTAAGTCAGCCTCTATAAAATCTCTATTTTCTGATGCCGCCCAAAATAAATGTTTCCCTGGTTCACACTCATATACCATATAGCTAAATCCATTCAATGCACCTAAGAACTTGTCCCCATCATATATTCTAAAATTTATAAGGTATCCCGCTCCTGATTTAACAATATAAACTAACGACTTCCCCTCAGATGGTTTAGCTATTTCTTGTGTTACCACTTTTTGAGAGAATAAACTTCCTGTTCCCAATAAAAGGGATAAAATCAATAAAAATTTTCCAATGGTTTTCATATTATAACTATTTATTAAATTAATTAATCCAAAAATCTATACGCCACAATTTTAAAATCAAAACTCACAGGTCTGAGGCTCGCCAGATAATCTACTCTTAGATATTTTTGAGATGAGTATTCCTCCACCAACTCACCATTTTCATTATAATTAAAATTATTATTGGGAAGTTTGATAGAAGCTATCATTTCTCCTTTGTGCATTCCTTCTACCCAGCCTTTTTCATCGTCTAATTCTATTTCGGACAGCAGGTCAGTTATGCCTTGTTTAGTGTTGTATTCTATGTATTCTTTCATTTTAGTTTAGCTTTTGAACAAGTTTTGTAAATTCTTCTTCGCAGTTTTTCTCTTCGTAAAGAATTCTATAAATATGCTGCACGATAGGAGCATCTATTTTATTGTTTTTAATAATCTGATAAATACCATTAGTAGCGTAGTAGCCCTCTGCCACCATGCTCATAGACTGGATAGCAGATTTCACGGTGTAGCCCTTCCCGATGTAGTTCCCAAACATTCTGTTTCTACTGAACAGCGAGTAAGCTGTAACGAGCAAATCCCCGATGTACGAACTTTCATTAACATCTCTTGGCTCTGGATATACTGCATCTAGAATTCTTTCCAACTCCCGAACAGCATTAGAAATATACACCGCTTGGAAATTATCCCCATAGCCCAGTCCATTCGCCATTCCTGCGCCTATCGCATAGATATTTTTGAGAACTGCACTGTATTCATTTCCGAGAATATCATTACTTTGGTTAATTCTTATATATCGTGAAGACAACAAGTCGCTCAGCATCTGAGTAGTTTCCTTGTTGGCAGCTGCCACAGTAAGGAAAGACAAGCGCTCCATGGCAACCTCTTCGGCGTGGCAGGGCCCTGCTAGAACTGCTTGGCTTCCGTATCCTATTTTGAATGTATCACGGAGATAATTTGCCACAATATCATTATGCTTTGGAACAATTCCTTTAATCACCGAAGCAAATATCTTCCCTAAATAATCACAAGTCATCTTCTCTATAGTATCTGCCAAATAGATAGATGGCGTTGCTAGAATAATCACATCGCAGGCTGTCACCAACTCATTGATATCCATTGTCAAAACCAATCGGTCTGGGTTAAATTTCACTGCCGTGAGATAGTGTGGATTGCTCCCTTGCGAAACCAGCGCTTCCCTTGTGCCGTCATTACGAAGTAGCCAATGAACTTTTTCGCAGTTTTCCATCAGCATTTTTACTACTGCGGTGGCGAAACTACCACTTCCGATAACACCTACTTTTGGTAAATTTTTGTTCTCAGTCATATCGTTTTTCATTTAAGTGACAAAGGTAAAGAAAAAAATCCTTCAAATTTGAAGGATTTTATTTTTGGATTTACACATTTAAAACAACCATTTAGACCCGCCATAAGGATTCTATGAAAAAGATCAATAACAAGGTTGGATTATTCAGCAGGTCTAAATGGTCTTTATAACATTATAACAATTACTCAGTAGGTCTGAAAACCAGCTTATTATCAAAACAATCTACTGTCACTCTCTCGCCTTCTTTTACATTTCCAGCCAAAATCTCTTTTGAGAGTTTATTCAGAACTTCCTGCTGTACTACTCGTTTCAGTGGTCTAGCTCCAAATGCTGGGTCGTAGCCTTTTTTCAGAATGAAATCTATCGCTTCCTGCGTTGCAGTCAAGATGATATTTCTGCTTTCCAGCATTTTGTTGATTCCTCTTAGTTGGAACTGAACGATTTTCCCGATTTCATTGTAGTTCAATGGTTGGAACAGTACTATTTCATCTATTCTGTTGAGAAACTCTGGTCGTAGAGTTTGTTTCAACAGGTCAAATACCTCTTCTTTTGTTTTCTCTACGATTTCAGTTAAATTACTTTCATTGATTTTCTCAAAATTCTCCTGAATGATGTGAGAACCAAGGTTAGAAGTCATGATAATAATGGTATTTTTAAAATTCACCACGCGCCCTTTGTTGTCTGTCAATCGCCCGTCATCCAACACTTGAAGCAAGGTATTGAACACATCTGGGTGCGCTTTTTCCACCTCATCCAGAAGCACCACAGAATATGGTCTTCTTCTCACTGCCTCTGTCAGCTGTCCACCCTCATCATAGCCCACATATCCCGGAGGCGCTCCTACCAATCTAGAAACGGAGTGTTTCTCCTGATATTCAGACATATCGATACGGGTCATATTATTTTCATCATCAAATAAGAACTCCGCCAAGGCTTTCGCTAACTCGGTTTTACCAACTCCCGTAGTTCCGAGGAAAAGGAAAGACCCGATAGGTTTTTTCTCATCGTTCAGCCCTGCTCTGTTTCTTCGGATAGCATCGGCTACGGATTGTATCGCCTCCTCTTGCCCTACTACTCTTTTATGGAGTTCATCCTCCAAATGAAGCAGTTTTTCTCTTTCGGACTGAAGTAGTTTAGTCACTGGAATTCCTGTCCATTTCGCCACCACTTCAGAAATGTTTTCTGCGGTAACTTCCTCTTTCACTAGCTCATTTTGCTGATTCTGCATCGCCAATTCCAACTTTTGAAGCTCATCCTCCTTGTCGCGGAGTTTTCCATATTGTATCTCCGAAACTTTTGCATAATCACCCATACGCTGAGCTCTTTCGGCTTCTAGTTTTAGGCTTTCAATATCTTTTTTAATCTGAGTCAAATCCTCGGATTTCTGCTTTTCGCTGAGCCATTTTGCATTGATTTGGTTTCGCTCTTCTGTGATTTTTGCAATATCTTCTTTCAGATGGTCTATTTTAGTCTGGTTGCCCTCTCTGGAAATTGCCGCCAGCTCTATCTCCATCTGCATAAGTTTTCTGTCTAAAACATCCAATTCCTCTGGTTTGGAATTGATTTCCATTCTTAATTTTGCAGAAGCCTCATCAATTAAGTCAATGGCTTTGTCTGGTAAAAATCTATCCGAAATATATCGCTGAGACATTTCTACCGCCGCGATGATGGCTTCATCTTTTATTCTAATCTTGTGGTGGAATTCATACTTGTCTTTGATTCCACGAAGAATAGAAATTGCTGATTCTGTGTCTGGCTCTTCCACGATTACTTTTTGGAAACGGCGTTCCAGAGCCTTGTCTTTCTCAAAGTATTTTTGATACTCATTAAGCGTTGTCGCACCGATGGAACGAAGCTCTCCTCTCGCCAAAGCTGGTTTCAGGATATTCGCAGCATCCATCGCTCCCTCGCCGCCGCCTGCTCCTACAAGGGTGTGAATTTCATCGATGAAAAGAATAATCTGCCCATCAGATTTCACCACTTCATTTACTACGGATTTTAGTCTTTCTTCGAACTCTCCTTTGTATTTCGCGCCAGCTATCAGTGCTCCCATGTCAAGTGAATAGAGCGTTTTGTCCATCAAGTTTTCTGGAACATCTCCACTGATGATTCTATGGGCTATTCCCTCAGCGATGGCGGTCTTACCAACACCAGGCTCACCGATGAGAATAGGGTTGTTCTTGGTTCTTCGCGAAAGAATCTGCAGCACTCTTCGGATTTCTTCATCTCGCCCGATTACTGGGTCTAATTTCCCTTCCGCTGCCAGTTCATTGAAGTTTTTAGCATATTTATTAAGCGATTGGTAAGTCTCTTCGGAACTCGCCGAAGTCGCTTTTGAACCTTTTCTAAGTTCTTTGATTCCTCCTTCCAAAAGGGATTTGGTCACGCCCATGTCTTTCAACATCTGCGAAACGGAAGAACTCACCTCTAATAACGCCAGCCAAATATGCTCCAAAGTCACATACTCATCGCCCATTCTTTTAGCGATATTAGGTGCTTCCAGAAGAACTTTGCTGCCACTTTGAGAAAGGTAAATGTTTCCGCCTTCCACTTTTGGGAGGCTTTCTAAGGATTCTCTGTTTCTTTGTCTTATCAAGTTAAGGTCGGCTTCTGCTTTTTTCATCAGAAAAGCCGAGATATTCTCATCCACTTGGAAAATTCCTTCCAATAGATGCTGAGGTTCTATACTCTGGTTGCCAAAATCCAAAGCAATCTGTTGTGCTTTCTGGATGGCTTCTTGTGATTTTACGGTATATTGATTTAGATTCATAATTCTTTATTTTAAAAGTTATCTGAAATCTAAATTGCAAAAACCATTCTACTACATAAAACAAGACAAAATTTCCGAAAATGATTTAAAAACGATATTTTTAACCTGACAAAATTTCCTAATATTGGTTTTTATAAGCAAAATCAGGAAATTTATTCAATCTTTTTTAGCTGTTAAAATGCTCCCAAACTGCTTTTGCTTTGGATTTTCCTAAAATTTCTTCCAGCGTTTCCAGCGAGGCTTCTTTTATTCTTTTTACAGATTTTAATTTAGATAAAAGCTGCTGGATGGTTTTCTCGCCTACACCAGGGATTTCCTCCAATTCTGATTTTATTGTAGAATTTTTCCTTCTCGTGCGGTGATGCTTTACACCGAAACGATGCGACTCATCCCGAACCCGCTGGAGAACCTTCAAAGTCTCAGATTTTTTATCTAAATACAATGGAACTGGATCTTCGGGAAAGAAAATTTCTTCCAATCTTTTCGCTATTCCGATGATGGAAATTTTCCCATATAACCCAAGAAGTTTCAAGCTTTTCACCGCAGAACTGAGCTGACCTTTTCCGCCGTCTATCAAAATCAGCTGCGGTAGTGGTTCGCCCTCATCTAAAAGCCTGCTGTATCGGCGATAGATGACTTCTTCCATCGTAGCAAAATCATTCGGACCTTCCACTGTTTTTACATGAAAAATCCGATAATCTGCCTTGCTGGGCTTCCCATCTTTGAAAACCACACACGCCGAAACGGGATTTGTCCCTTGAATATTAGAATTGTCAAAACCTTCTATATGCCGCGGCTCTTCGGGAAGTCTGAGGAGTTTTTTCATCTCCGCCATGATGCGGTTGGTATGTCTTTCTGGGTCTACTATCTGCACCTGCTTGAGTTTTTCCACGCGGTATTCCATTGCGTTTTTCTCGGAAAGCTCTACGATACGCTTTTTGTCGCCCAGTTTAGGAACTATGAGTTTCACATGCGGAATTTCTATATTGAGATGAAACGGAAGAAAAATTTCCGTAGAAGTAGAATTAAATTTATTTCTAATCTCTATCAGGGCTTCTTCCAATATTTCTTCATCGGTTTCGTCCAGCATTTTTTTGATTTCTGTGGTGTAGGACTGAATAATAGAACCGTTTTTAATTTTGAAATAATTGACATAAGCCGCCGCTTCATCACTGATAATACCGAAGACATCCACATCGTTTATATTGGAACTTACGATGGTGGTATGGGTCTGGTAATTTTCTAAAATCTGCAATTTTTCCTTGCTCTGCTGGGCGTTTTCAAATTCCAGTTTTGCGGCGTAATTGTACATTTCAGCTTCTAAATATTCCCTCGCTGCCTTGAATTCACCTTTGATAATTCCACGAATGGCGTTTAGCTTTTGGGCGTATTCTTCCTCAGATTCTAGTCCTTCGCAAGGGCCGGCACAGTTTTTAATATGGTATTCTAGACAGACTTTGTATTTCCCTTCTTCTATATTTTTGGGAGAGAGATTCAGGCTGCAAGTTCTGAGTTTATAGATGTTTTTGATAACTTCTATCAGCGTTTTCGCCTGTTTTACTTTCGCATAAGGGCCGTAGTATTCTGAGCTGTCTTTGATGACATTTCTCGTTAAAAAAATCCGAGGAAAAGGCTCTTTTTTGATACAAATCCACGGATAGGACTTGTCATCTTTCAGCAGAATATTATAAAAAGGCTGATATTCTTTTATGAGGTTGTTTTCTAGAAGAAGCGCATCGTATTCGCTATTAACCACGGTGGTTTCCAGCCTTACAATTTTAGAAACCATCATTCGGGTTTTGTAGCCAATCTGACTTTTATTAAAATAAGATAGAACCCTGTTTTTCAAGTTTTTAGCTTTCCCTACATACAAAATCTCACCCTTTTTATCGTAATAACGATAAACACCAGGCTCTGAAGGCAATGTTTTTAGCTGAAGTTCTAATTCTGAATGCACATAGCAAAAGTAAAGAATAATTTTCTAAACAAGCAAAAAACCAAACATTATGATATTTTATCTGATTTTTCTTTTTGATTTTTATCTCAGAAAAGCCATTAAATTAATCATTGAATGAAAAAGCAATCCCCAGATAAAACCTAATTTCAGTCTCTGCACAGAACAAATATACCCTGAAATCATTTGCGGAAGAGCATACACAGGATAGAGCAGCGCCAGTTCCAAATGCAGGTTTTCTATGTTAGCAATATGCAACAACCCAAAAAGAACAACAGACACCATTGTGACCATTTTCTGTCTTCTTCCTATGGCTGTTTCTATTTCAGGTTTTCGTTTCAGTAAATTAAAAACAAGAAAAGACAGCAATCCTGACACTACCAAAGACACCAGCAATAGCCAATCTATTTTGATAATATAATAAGTTTTATTCAATACCAAGAACGAAAAAACAAAAGTAAATATCGCGATATTTCTGCGCTTAGGGACTAAAATCAACCTAAAAATAAGCTCTTCTACCAAAGGCCCTAAAATCACAACCATGAAAATACTATAATACCCTTTTATTTTCTTTTGGCTTTCTAACATTAATTTAAAAACGGAAGCAAAACCCATTTTCTTTATTAAAAATTCATCCACCAAAAACATTAGCAATAAAACGCAAATCTGCAATACAAAATACAATAATATGCCCTTTGCAAAATATTTTATTTTTTGGATTAAAGGATATTGGTGTCTATAATCTATCTCCGATAATGAGTAAAACTTAAGCAGGTCTTTCATATTTCATTCAAATTGTGGCGAATTTAATTATTTGTCTATTCAAACACAATTTTAATAATAGAATTTCGTATTTTTATGGCTTTAATTTTAATAAAATTTAAAAATGAGCGTAGTTTTTAACTCTATATTAGACAATGATTTTTACAAATTCACCATGCAATGCGCTGTGGTAAAGCTCTTTCCAGATGCGAGAGTGAAATATGAGTTCATCAACCGAGGGAAACATTCCTTCCCAGAAGGTTTCGATGATGCCCTCAGAAAAGCCATCAACGAAATGGCAAAACTCCAGCTTACCAAAGCAGAAAAAGAATTTTTAAAGAAAAACTGTCCATACCTCAATCTGCCTTATTTAGACTTTTTAGAAGGATACCACTATGACCCTTCCGAAGTGAAAATCAATCAGATAGGAAACGATTTAGAAGTTACTGTAGAAGGACTCTGGTACAGAACCATACTTTGGGAAGTGCCACTGCTATCGCTCATCAGCGAACTTCATTATAAAATGAACGGTCTGGAACGCCAAAGTGATGATGAAATTACCCAAAAAACCTTAGAAAAAGCTAAAAACCTCATAGAACTAAAAGTAAATTTCGCGGAGTTCGGGACACGAAGAAGACACTCCTACAAGGTTCATGATGTAGTGATGAAAGCCCTTACCCAAGATTCCAACAGCTATTTCATCGGTTCTTCCAATGTTCATTTTGCGATGAAATACGGCGTGAAACCTATCGGAACGCACGCCCATGAGTGGTTCATGTTCCATGGCGCGCAGTATGGCTTTAAGATGGCAAATGCACTTTCTCTGGAGCATTGGGTGGATGTTTACCGCGGCGATTTGGGAGTTGCCCTCTCGGACACTTATACTACTGATGTGTTTTTCAAGCAGTTTGATAAGAAATTCGCTAAACTTTTCGATGGCGTAAGACACGACAGTGGAGACCCGATAGCTTTCGCTGAGAAAACCATCAAACACTACGAAAAACACGGCATCAATCCTTTGTTTAAATACATTATTTTCTCGGATAACCTGAATTTGGAGAAAATCTCCGAAATTACGCAAGCATGCCGAGGAAAAGTGGGACTTTCCTTTGGAATTGGAACAAATCTGACCAATGATGTAGGACTCACGCCGATGAACATCGTAATGAAACTCACGGGAGTTTTGGGTGCAAATGATGAATGGATACCAACTGTGAAATTCTCCGATGAAAAAGGAAAACAAACAGGCGACCCAAAAATGATAGAACTCGTCAAAGAGTCTCTAAGAATAAAATAAACCACATAAAAAATGTGGTTTTATTTTTTTTCAAATAGATGTGTAACAAATCCTAAATTTTAATACTAATTAACTAAAAAATAAATCAATGTCTTCATTAGAGCTGGAATTTTTGGGGAGAGTAGAAAAGCATAAAGGCGTGCTTTTCAAAATTTCCAAGATGTATATGGACGAGCCTGAAGACCAGAATGATTTGTTTCAGGAAATCACCTATCAGCTGTGGAAAGCCTATCCGAGTTTTGAGGAAAAAAGCAAATTTTCTACTTGGATGTATCGTGTAGCCCTTAATACTGCGATAGTTTTTCTGAAATCTGAAAAGAAAAGAGGATTCATCTCTCGGGAAGAGGAAATTCAGAATTTTGACATCAAAAATGAAGAAACCGCCGAAGAAGAGTATAAAATAAAAATAATGTATGATGCCATCCACCTGCTGAGCCCGATAGACAAAGCGCTGATATTCTATTATTTAGAGGATTATTCTGGGAAGGAAATGGCGGAACAGCTGGGAATAACGGAAGGAAACTGCCGTGTAAAACTAAACCGCGCCAAACAAAAACTGAGTGACCTAGTAAACGAATTGATAAACAAAGAATCATAAAAATTTAATAAAAAAATCTGATGGATTTAGAAAACTTAAAACAAGTGTGGGATAAGGAAAAAATAGAATCCGTTCCCGAAATTTCCTTGGAAAAACAAAAAGAAATTCATACGCCTCTGGAAATAATTCGGATGAATATGCGGACAGAATTTTGGATAAGTATTGTTTCTTTTCCTTTGTGGGCTGCACTGCTTCTTCTGACAGGAAAGGATACTATGCAGATATATCTACTTATTATGCTGATATTTATAGCACTTATAATCATGGGATATTATTATCTGAAATTCTATACTTTTTATAAAAAACTGAATACCAAAAGTCTTAATACCTATCATAATATTTTGGATTTAAGGTATGAATTGGTTTTAAATTCAGAGCTTTATAAATCTTTTTATACCGCTTTCATTCCCATTATGTTAGGTTTGTTTTCTATTTTATTTTTGGATAGCAAGAATTTTGACCTCACTTTTTTTACCATACTATCTTTATCATTCTGCGTGGGTATATATTCTACAGGAAAATACTGGCTGTATGAGAATTATGGAAAATACATCCAGAAAATTTCTAAAATCGTAGCCGAAATCACAGGCGAAGAAGATGGTTTTGAATATGATAGAAGTTTCCTGAAAATCCAAAAAGAATCCGTTTTCTTACAAAAGATGAGAAATTTCTGCAATGAAAAATTCGGAAAATATGGTCAAACAGCCTATATTATATTTCTTCTAATTTTAGTATTTTTAATCTCGTTTTTAGTAGGAATTTGTGTTGTGATTTTACACATTATATTAACAAATTACATCCACTAAATGAGTGCATTAAATAATTAGAATAAAAAAATATAATCTTTTTTGTAACAATTTCTAATTAAAATACACTAATTGTAAAAATTCATTCATATATTATAACCTGTCAAAGTCTCTAAACCATAGTTTTAGGGATTTTGTTTTTTCTCCCAAAAATCAGCATTCTTGATATTTAGCTCCTTAACATCAAAAGTTGGTTTTTCTATTCCATTTTTCTTTTGTGTTTTATAGTCTTTCCATACTTTCAGTGCGGTATTTCCCAGCAGTAAAATCGCTATAATGTTCACCCACGCCATCAACCCAGACCCTACATCTGCTATTATCCACGCCATTTTAGCCTCTCGCACACTTCCCATATACACTCCTATGAGAAAAACGATTCTTAAAACAAAAATAGCCAAATGGTGATATTTAGAGCAGACAATAAAGGTAAGATTGGTCTCTGCATAGTAGTAATAAGCCATTATAGTAGTAAAAGCGAAGAAAAAGAGTGCTATCGCTACGAACTCATTCCCAAACGAAGGAAAATGAGAAGAAATCGCAGACTGAGTAAAACCTGTATAATCCAAGCCCTTTACATGTTCTACCACCATCATTTTAGTTTGCTCATCAATTACATTATACTGATTTGTAAACAAAATCATAAATGCCGTAGTAGTACAAACAAAAAGAGTATCTATATACACAGAAAACGCCTGTACCAGTCCCTGCTCTGCCGGATGGATAACCTCTGATGCCGCCGCTGCATGAGGCCCTGTTCCCTGCCCTGCTTCATTGGAATAAATTCCTCTTTTCACTCCCCAAGCAATGGCACTTCCTAAAACACCCCCAAAAATAGCATCCTGCCCAAAAGCCGAAGAAATAATTGTAGAAAATACTTCTGGAATTCTATGAAAATTAAGAATAATGATAATCAGCCCCACCAAAATATAAGCTCCCGCCATCAAGGGAACTATCGTTTCTGAAGCATGCCCCAGTCTTTTGACTCCTCCAAATATTATCACCACTAAAAGCCCTACAACTACTACCCCAAAAATATTCATAGGAATAAAATAATCTGTCTGAGTAACTATCCCAAAGGCATTATTCATAGACTGTGCTATACTATTACTCTGAACCCCTGGCAAAAGAAACCCACAGCATACCACCGCAATCACAGCAAAAAGAACAGCATACCACTTTATCCCTAGCCCTTTTTCTATGTAATAGGCGGGCCCTCCACGGTATTCGCCGTCTATTTCTCTTTTATAAACCTGCCCCAATGTAGACTCTACAAATGCCGATGCGGAACCCAAAATCGCAATCAGCCACATCCAAAATATAGACCCAGGCCCTCCCATGGCAATCGCTGTGGCAACTCCCACAATATTACCCGTTCCTACACGCCCTGAAATAGCCAAAGAAAACGCCTGAAAAGAAGACAATCCCTTCTCTGATTCTTTCTCCTGAAAAAGTAACCTCAGCATTTCCCTTACTTGGGTAAACTGAGGAAAACCGAGTCTAATAGAGAAGTAAATTCCCGTGAAAACACATAATACGATAAAGACATCGGACCAAATAAGCCCAGCTATCTTTTCTACCAATTGTTCCATAGTTGTATTAATTTTATCTTGCTAATATCGTAATAATTTCGTTAAAAAACCAATAAAAACATGATTTTTTAACGAAATTATTGAAATTTACACAACTATTCTCAAACAATATTCTATTTTCCTCCTTGGTAAAGAACTTTATTTAATCTGATGATAAAATCTACATTTCTGACCCCTGGCGAAACATCCGCATAGTTCACTTCATAAATCTGATTATTCTTCACCGCGTTGATATCCTTCAAGATAGGGTGATTTTTGATGAAATTCGCTTTTTCTTCTGGTGTCATGTTTCTAGACTGTGTATCCGTGATGAAAATCACATCTGGATTTCTATGCACCACACTTTCAAAAGACACGAATTCATAAGGAGTTCCTGCATCTTCATAAATATTGATACCTCCTGCCTGACGAACCAAATCCGCTGCTAAAGAAGAGAAAACCCAAATCCCATTGTTAATAGAAGAAAGTATCATCACTTTTTTCTTTTCGTTTTCAGGTTTAACTACGAATGTTTTTTTAGCCTCAGCAAGTTTGGATTTCATTCCCTCTACCACTTCCTTCGCTTTGTCATTTACATTAAAGATTTTTCCCAGCATATAGAAATCTTCATACACAGTTTCTATCGTAGCATTTGGAGTCTGGATGGTTTTTGGTGTAAATGGCGCTATTCCCTGAGCCAAAAGCTCCTCTGGCGAACCTGTGGATTCTGAGCTAAGGTCTCCATCACTTGAAACAAAATCCGGCTCTCTAAGCAGGAAAGCCTCTTTGGTCATTTTAAAACTATGTCCTATGAATTTATATTCATCCGAAACTTTCTCATATTCCTTTTCAAATTGCTTGGAAACAGGTCCTTCCGTAGTTCCCACCACTATTCTATCTCCAAGACCTAATGCCAATAGCATCTCCGTCATATGTGGCGTAAAAAGAGCCGCACGCTGTGGCGGTGTAGTGATGGTTACTTTTAAATCCCTAGTCCCATCATGATAGGTGTATTCTACTTTTTCCATTTTAGGAGTGTTAGCCTGCGCCTTATTATCTACTGATTCTTTCTTCCCTGAGCAAGACAAAACGAGTGCTCCTAGTGCAACTGAACAAAATATTTTATGCATAATTTAAATTTAATTTATCATTATTTAACTGCGATAATTCTAAACATCGGTGCATAGGCATTGATTTCCTGATGCTCCTTGTCATAGACCTCATCATTGATATTATAATCAAAAGCCATTTTAGAAAACCCTAAATCCAAAAGACAATTAACATCCCATGCAGGTCTTCTCTCCTTGGAAAGAGGAAGCGTTTTTGCGATGTTCTCCATTCGTGCTTCCATTCCATCTGGCAGGACTTCTTGAAGTTTCTTGTCTGGGTGTTCTTCATGGTATTTATGTAGATTTTCATCAAAAAGATAAGAATACCAGTTGGAGTCAAAATTTATCATTTTTCCTCCTTTTTTCAGTACTCTTTTCCATTCTTTGTAAGCATCTTTCGGGTGAGGAAGATTCCAAGTCACATTTCTAGTGACAATCACATCAAATGTATCGTCCTCAAAAGGCAGCTGTTGTGCATCCAGCAGCTGGAAATTCACCTTCGCTCCGAATTTCTGTGCATTCTGGGTTGCTTGTTCTATCATCCCTTTGCTGGAATCTACTGCAGACACTTCAAAATTCGGATTTCTTCCCAACAACACCGCGAACATCCCTGGTCCTGTTCCGATGTCTAATATCTTCAAATTCTGGTTTTTATCAATATCTCCATAGAGAATATTTTCCCAGTTCTGGGCATTGTCTCCATAAAGCTCCTGCAATGTGGAATCACTATATGTTCTGGAGCGCTCTGTCCAGTAATCTCTGATTATTTCACTTATTTCGCTCATATTCTTTTATTTAGTGTTAAAAAAGTGTAATTTGTTAGCAAAATTAATAATAAAAACCATACGACGATGATTTCAAATACTGATATTTATCACAAAGTTTTATAAAAATACATGTTCATAAAATAAAAATTCCTCTCAGCTTTTCGACTAAGAGGAATTGGGTAAAATTTATAATTTTAATTAAAGAGAAACTCTTACGAATCTTACTACTTCAAGATCTGGGTTTACAGATTTCACATATTGAGAAACTTTCATGTCTCCGTCTTTGATGTAGTTTTGGTCAAGCAATGCTTTTTCTTGGTCTAGAGAAGTGTTATCACTGATGAATCTCTGAACTTTACCAGGTAAGATTTTATCCCAGATTTGTTCTGGCTTACCTTCAGCTTTCAATTCAGCTTTTGCATCTTCTTCTGCTTGTTTTAGAACTTGCTCTGTCAATTGTGCATAAGAAACATATTTAGGAACATTTTTCAATGGTTTTCCAAGTCTTACAAGCTCCTCGTTATCTTTCTCGATTGCTGCAATTCTTGCGTCTGTTTCTGCTGCTATAAACTCAGGAGAAAAATCTTTGTAAGAAAGAACTTCTGGGCTCATAGATGCTACCTGCATACTGATGTTTCTTGCTGCTTCTGCTGCTCCATCTACTTTAGCAGACAATGCTGTGATAGCTGCGATTTTGTTTCCTGCGTGGATATAAGCCGCCAAGAAAGGTCCTTCGATTCTTTCAAATGCACCGATTTCTATTTTCTCTCCGATAACTCCTGTCTGCTCGATAAGTTTTTCAGCAACTGTAATTCCGTGGAAATCAGAAGCCAAGAACTCTTCTTTAGAAGCGTAGTTCATTGCTTGTTCTGCTAATTCGTAAGCCAATTCTACGAAAGCATCATTTTTAGCAACGAAGTCAGTTTCGCAGTTTAGAGAGATGATAGCACCTAGTGTGTTATCCTCGTTTACTCTTGCGATTACAGCACCTTCAGTAGATTCTCTATCTGCTCTATTTGCTGCGATTTTTTGTCCTTTTTTTCTAAGGATTTCGATGGCTTTTTCAAAATCCCCTTCAGCTTCTACCAAAGCTTTTTTGCAGTCCATCATTCCTGCACCTGTTGTGTTTCTTAGTTTAGCTACATCTGCTGCTACTGGTGTATACATAATTATAATATTTTTTATATTTTTGTAATTAATTAATTGGCAAAGATACAAATTTTTATAAAGATGAAAAAAACCATTTTACTTCTTTTTGGATTTCTGTCCGCAGGTATGTTCGCTCAGTCCCAATATACCGTAGAACAGACAGAAAAATCCAACGACCCGAAGGTAGTTGCAAATTTCATTGTAAACTATCCTACCCACCCTAAAACTCCGGAATTCAAAAGGAAATTAGCCCGTTTAAGTGTCAGCAGTTCTTCCTCGTACACTTCGACTTCTCACCAACCTCAAAGCAACCACAGAAGCCACCAAGAGACGGCCGAAGAAGCTACTAGAATACTCAATGGAAGCAGCAAGGGAAATAGTGCATATGTAACTGTGAAGAATCTGTCAAAATGCCCTATTGTAGTAAATTTCGCAGGGAAAAGCAGTTATAATATCAGTGTCCCTGCAAACTCTACAGGAAGAATGTCTTTAAACAAAGGTTCATATACTATTTCTTCCGTAATATGTGGAGGAAAATACCAACAATCAAGAACCATCAATGCTGATTATCAATTAACATTAGGTGTAAGATAAAAAATAAAAAAGCTGGAAAATTTTCCAGCTTTTTTATTTAATTATCCTTTGTATTGTCCCATTGCTACAAATTTTTCTTGTCTTTGTGTAGCAAGTTCATCTTCAGTAAAGCCTTTATATGCTTTTATATTTTTTAAAATCGTATCTTTTACATTAGCAAATGCTTCTGTTGGGTCGTAGTGTGCTCCTCCAAGCGGTTCAGTGATGATGCCGTCTATTAACTTTTCTTTCAGCATATCTTGCGCTGTAAGTTTCAGTGTATCAGCAGCAGTTTCTTTGTATTCCCAGCTTCTCCAAAGAATAGAAGAACATGACTCCGGCGAAATCACTGAATACCAAGTATTTTCCATCATATAGACCTTATTCCCTACACCTATTCCCAGAGCTCCTCCACTAGCTCCCTCACCGATAACGATAGCAATTACAGGAACTTTCAGAAGACTCATCTCAAAAATATTTCTTGCAATAGCCTCTCCTTGTCCTCTTTCCTCCGCCTCAAGACCAGGATAAGCGCCAGGAGTGTCTATTAGAGTCACGATAGGCATATTAAATTTCTCTGCCAACTTCATCAATCTCAGCGCCTTACGGTATCCATCAGGATTAGACATTCCGAATCTTCTGTATTGTCTTTCCTTCGTGGTTCTTCCCTTTTGTGTCCCAATAACCATCACGCTTTGACCATTTATCTTTATCATCGCTCCTATCATCGCTGGGTCATCCGCGAAACATCTATCGCCATGAAGCTCCACAACACTGCCCTCATCTGCTATTCCGTGGATATAGTCCAATGTATAGGGTCTGTCTGGATGGCGGGAAAGCTGCACTCTCTGCCATGGTGTAAGGTTGCCATAGATTTTCTTTTTAGTCTTGATGATTTTTTCTTCTATCTGTTTGCAAGTTGCTGAAACATCCACTCCACTTTCTTCACCTACGATGGCGCATTTTTCATATTGTTCCATCAACTCTTTTATCGGTTGTTCAAAATCCAAGTATTCCATATTTCTAATTTTGAATAATATTTGAGTTTTCAAAAATACTAATAAATTTAAAAATCAAATATGAATTTATTTTTTTTGAGTTTCTATCAATTTCTTGATTCGTTCTATCGTTTTTTCTTTTCCTATAATATTCATGATATCAGGAACATCTGGCCCTTTCAGTTCTCCCACCAAAGCCAAACGCAGCGGCATCATCACTTTACCCATTCCTAATTCTTTTTCGGCAGCGAAATCATGAATAAGATTTTTAAGAACCTCCGATTGGAAATCTGTATTTTCTAATTTCTGTGCAAACTCCGCAAGAAGATCTCCTGTGGTATCTGCCCACGCTTTTTTGATGGCTTTTTCATCATAATCTGCTGGTGTAGAGAAGAAAAACCGCCCTTGTTCATAGATATCTTTCACGAAAACCGCTCTTTCTTTCATCAGCCCAATAATTGTAATCAACTTATCATCGCTGACACCAGAAGTTTTCACTGCTTCTATTTCTTTAAATAAAACTAGCAGTTCATCATCTGTTTTCATTTTAAGATATTGGCTGTTAAACCATTCTGCTTTTTCTTTGCTGAATCTCGCTCCAGATTTATGAACTTTATACAGATTAAATTCCTGAATCATCTCTTCTAATGACAAGATTTCTTTATCATCAGACGGCGACCAGCCCAAAAGTGCCAAGAAATTAACAAACGCTTCTGGGAAATAGCCTTCCTCACGATATCCTTTGGATACAGCGCCTGTTTCTTTATCAGTAAAATTCAACGGAAATACAGGAAACCCGAATTTATCGCCATCTCTTTTGCTGAGTTTTCCTTTTCCTTCTGGTTTTAGTATTAGTGGCAAATGCGCAAATTCTGGTGCTTTCCAGCCCATAGCTTCGTATAACAATACATGCAGAGCCATTGATGGGAGCCATTCCTCTCCACGGATTACATTGGTAATCTGCATCTCGTGGTCATCAATGATATTTGCGAAATGATAAGTTGGCATTCCATCTTGTTTCACCAAAACCTTATCATCCAGAGTATCAGTATTTACGCTGAAATTTCCGCGGATAATATCGCTAAGCTCCATCACTCGGTTTTCTGGCATTTTAAACCTAACCACGAAAGGAACTTTTTCAGCCAAAAGCTTTTCTACCTCATCTTTTGAAAGTGCGATGCTGTTTCTCAGGCTGTTTCTAGTAACATTATTATAAGAAAAAACCTCTCCTTTAGCCTCGTATTCCAATCTGATTTTATCAAGCTCTTCTGGAGTATCAAACGCTAAATAAGCATAATCCGTTTTTAGAATTTCCTCAGTATATTTATCATAGATTTCTCTCCTTTCAGACTGTCTGTATGGTGCATATGGTCCTCCTTTTTTAGGGCTTTCCACAGGCTGTATTCCTAGCCAATCCAGTGCCTCCATGATGTAGTCTTCTGCTCCCTCCACATAGCGGGCAGTATCTGTATCTTCTATTCTTAAAATAAAATCTCCTCCTTGGCTTTTAGCAAAAAGGTAATTGTATAATGCTGTTCTCACTCCACCAAGATGCAGAGGGCCCGTAGGACTCGGTGCAAAACGAACACGAATTTTACTCATCTTTTAAAACTTTGGGCGCAAAGATAAGAATTTACCCATAAAAAATAGCCACTTCTTTTTCAGAAGTGGCTATCTATAATAAACAATAAAATCTATTTCTATGGATTTACAGGATGTTCCTCCTTTTTATCCTCTGATTCCTTTTGTTTTGGCTGTTCTTTATCCACTGAAGGATGACTTCCACTTTCATGAGCAACAGGAACAGCGTGTTCTGCTTCATTAGGCTGAGCTGATTTCTTAGGTGATTGTTTAGCCGTTTTCTTAGAAGGCTCAGCTTTCTTTTTTGATGGAGTAGACTGTGCGTTTACTGCGAATGTTCCTAACGCAAGGAATAAACTTGCAAAAACTAACTTTTTCATAATTCTTAAAAATTTAATTGGTTACTAATATCAAAAACGAGCATTTATTAATGATATTATATCAAATTTGTATTTTAACTAATTTTTTATACAATTTAACATCATTTAACTAATTAAATTTAGTTTTTATTGAAAAAAGTTAAATTTAAAGTTTTTATTCAAAAAGTATGCTTGTATCCTGCAAAACAGATACTGTCCCATCTTCACAACGGATAGCCTGTCCTGGGAAGTTTTGTATCAAATGATAATCATGCGTAGCCATCAGCACTGCACAATTTCTCTCCTCAGACACTTGTCTTAGCAAAGTCATAATATCATTAGAAGTCTCTGGGTCTAGGTTTCCCGTAGGCTCGTCCGCCAAGATAAGCTCGGGGTGATTCAGCAAAGCTCTTGCTATAGCTACACGCTGCTGCTCTCCACCAGACAATTCGTGAGGCATTTTGTGTTTTTTGGTTTTCATTCCTACACTGCTGAGAACATCATCTATTCTTTCCTCCATCAGGTTTTTATCCTTCCAGCCCGTAGCTTCTAAAACGAACAGAAGATTTTTCTCTACCGTTCTATCCATAAGCAACTGGAAATCTTGGAAAATAATTCCCAGTTTTCTTCTCAAATCAGGAATGCGGGATACTTTTAGTTTTGTCAAATCAAATCCAACCACCTCTCCTTCTCCCTCGCGGAGTGGAAGATGCCCATAAAGAACCTTGAGAAGGCTACTTTTTCCAGAACCTGTTTTCCCAATGAGATAATTAAACTTACCTTTTTTTATGGTCAAATTAACATTAGAAAGAACTGTAAAATTCTTCTGAACTATTTTTACATCTCTCAGAGAGATGACATTGTCGCCGTATGTGCTTTTTTGTGACATAATATTTTAAGAAAATTCAATCCACTAAAATAAAAAAACTTCCTCCATTGTAATGACAATAGAGGTTAAACTTTTGTTAAAAATTCCTCAAAAGAACTAGAAACCACTACATTCCCTTCTTTTGAAATTTTTTCTAATTTCACTCTTTCTACTTTATTCACGGACTTCTTGTCATATGGTTTTTGGACTCTGACATAGTTATCCGTAAAGCCAAACATCATTCCGTTTTTCTCCTCATGCTCCCAAAGAACAGGCAGAACTTTCCCTAGCTGTGTTTGGTAGAAAGCCATTTTTTTCTTCTCAGAAAGAATTCTGAGCATTTTATTCCTTCTCTTTCTCTCCGAAATAGGAACCACGCCCTCCATGCTAACCGCCTCCGTATTGTCCCTTTCAGAATATGTAAATACATGCAGGTAGCTGATTGGCAACTCCGCTAAAAAGTTATAAGTTTCCAAGAACTTCTCCTCGGTCTCACCTGGGAAACCTACGATTACATCCACACCGATAGCTGCATCAGGCAGGATTTCCCTTATCTTATTCACTCTGCTGGTATAGAGAGCTGTGAGATAACGACGTTTCATTTTTTTCAAAATCTCATCTGAACCCGACTGCAATGGAATATGAAAATGCGGCACAAAACTCTTGCTCTTCGCTACAAGTTCTATGGTTTCATCTTTCAGCAAATTAGGCTCTATGGAAGAAATTCGGATTCGTTCGATGCCATCCACTTCATTCAGCGCTGTCACTAAATCCAAAAATGTATGTTCATGTTTTTTATTCCCAAATTCACCCTTTCCGTAATCACCAATATTCACTCCCGTGAGGACAATTTCCTTAATATCCTGCTGGGCAATCTGCTGGGCATTTTTGACAATATTTTCTATCGTATCAGAACGAGAAATCCCTCTTGCCATAGGAATTGTACAATAGGTACATTTGTAATCACATCCATCCTGAACTTTCAGAAAGGCGCGAGTCCTGTCTCCAATAGAATAAGAACCTATAAAGAAATCTGCATCTTCTATTTCACAAGAGTGAACCTGTGCTGAACTTTCGGACTTCCTTAAATCATCAAGGAAATTAAGTAAATTAAATTTCTCCTTTGCTCCTAAAACCAAATCCACACCTTCTATTGCGGATATTTCCTCTGGTTTCAGCTGTGCATAACATCCCAAGACCACCACCAGACCATCTGGATTGGCTTTCACTGCTCGTTTCACATGAAACTTGCACTCTTTATCGGCATTATCCGTTACCGAACATGTGTTGATTACATAAACTTGCGCAGGGTCATCGAACTCCACTTTCTCATATCCCGCCCCTATAAGCTGGCGCGCAATAGTAGATGTTTCTGCAAAATTAAGCTTACACCCGAGTGTATGAAATGCTACTGTTTTCGGACTTGTATTTGTCATAAATAATCTGAAAACCGCAAAGGTATGAAATTTATCTAATATTGTAGGAGAGCTTCATGGTGATGTTGGCGGTCTTCTTTTTAGAAGATGTATTGAACGAACCTCCCCAAGAATAGTCCTCTGAAGAATTCTGCGCAATAATTTGGAAAACTCCCATTTCAGATTTTTTCAAATCACCAAGTTTTGCTCCTGCGTTTTCTGCGATTTTTTCAGCACGAAGTTTTGCATCTTTGGTCGCTTCTGCTATCATTTTTAGTTTTAACTCAGCTAGTTTAGTATAGTAATATTCTGGCTGATCAGAATACAGCTCTACACCAGAATTGATAAGCTCAGTAACTTGGCGTGAGATGTTCTCTATTTTTTCCACTTCTTTACTCTCCACCTGTACATTCTGTTTCAGAGTATATCCTGTAAACACTTCCGAACGAACATTCTGATACTCATCATAAGTTCTATCAAAATCTTTAGAAATTTCTACCGAAGAAAACACGATTTCTTTTTCTTTCACGCCTTTAGACAATAGATAATTTTTGAGAGCATCCCTGTCTTTTTCTAATGAAGCATAGGCAGTTTTCAAATCCGCACTTTTCTTTGTAAAAGAACTATTCCATACAATAAGGTCGGACTCAAAGTCCTTACTCCCAAGCCCTGTAACATTGATAGTGTCATTATTTGAGTTTCTATTTTTAAAAGCATTAGCAGCCAAAAAAGTAGAAAAAACTATTGCAACTGAAACAATAATCAACCCAATGTAATTTTTTATTTTGTCCATAATTATAATTTTTTACATTTTATAAAGTTACAAATATTTTTTTGATACAAAATATTTTTCTATCTAAAAAATATGTATATCTTTGTCCCTGTTTTAAAAATTTAAATTTTATTTTATGAAAAAGATTTTAGCATGTGCATCTTTATTTTTTGCTGTAGCTACAGCATCTGCACAAGGAGCTTTGGAACAAAACAAAGTACAAATTAATGGAGGCGTAGGGCTATCTGGATTTGGAGTACCTGTGTACTTAGGATTAGATTATGGAATAGCTAGAGACTTTACTATTGGAGCAGAGGCTTCTTATAGTTCTAAAAAAATGAGTGGTGGTTATTTTGATGACAAGTATTCCTTTTTTGGATTTGGTGTTAATGGAAACTATCATTTTGATAGATTACTAAAACTTCCAAATGAATTTAATCTATATGCAGGAGCTACATTAGGTTATTATAATGTTAGCAATTCAAAGACATATACTGGTCCTACTGGTCTTGAATCATATTATGAAAATCTCCATACAAGTTTTGCTGTTTCAGGTTTTGACTTAGGATTACAAATCGGGGGAAGATATTTCTTTACTAAAAACCTTGGCTTGAACCTTCAATTTGGTGGTGGAATTAATACTTTTGGAGGAAGAATTGGTCTTACTTATAAACTATAAGAAAATAAAAACCAACATAAAGGAGATAGAAATTTCTATCTCCTTTTTTAGTTATTTTATAAATTCTTTTTTATTTTTAGACCCTAAAATCATAAATAATGTCAAAAAAGGAAAAATTTATAGCAGAAACTACGCCTCGCTACACTGCAAAAGGGCATTTCTTTACCCTTGGAAAAGGAATTTTGGATGGAGAAGTCATCCCTGAAGTAGATGTAAACATCCCTCTGCGAACCATCAACAGACACGGCCTCATCGCTGGAGCAACAGGAACAGGAAAAACCAAAACACTACAAGCCTTCGTAGAGCAGCTCTCCCACCATGGCATATCTTCTTTGGTAATGGATATCAAGGGAGACCTTTCTGGAATAGCAGCCACAGGAGAAATGAACAGCCGTATCCAAGAAAGATATGATAAAACCAAATTACCATACCAGCCGCAGGCTTTCCCTGTGGAGCTAATGTCTCTCTCTGCGGAGAAAGGAGTAAAACTTAGAGCTACTGTTACCGAATTTGGACCTGTGCTTTTGAGTAAAATTCTAGGGCTAAATGACACACAGACCAGCATCATGTCTATCGTTTTCAAATATTGTGATGACAAAGGTCTTCCTCTGATAGATTTAGAGGATTTGAAAAAAGTATTACAGTATGTAACTGATAATGAACGAGGTAAAAAAGAACTGGCTGACGGCTATGGCTCTATCGCTCCCGCATCATTAGGCGCTATCCTGAGAAGCATCGTAGCACTAGAACAGCAGGGCGCTACACAAATCTTCGGAGAACCCAGCTTTGATGTTTTAGACTTACTAAAAACAAGAAACGAAAAAGGTGTGGTAAACATCCTTCGTGTAGTGGATATCCAAAACAAACCTGCCCTGTTCTCTACTTTTATTTTGTCTCTTTTTGCTGAAATATATTTGACTCTTCCAGAAGCAGGTGACCTAGATAAACCTAAATTGGCTGTTTTCATAGACGAAGCTCATTTAATCTTTAAAGATGCTCCAAAAGTACTTTTAGAACAAATAGAAACGATGGTAAAACTTATTCGTTCCAAAGGTGTGGGAATTTATTTCATCACGCAGGTGCCTGGCGATATTCCAGAATCTGTTTTGAGTCAGCTGGGACTAAAAATACAGCACGCCCTAAGAGGATTCACCGCAAAAGACAAAAAAGAAATCTCCAAAGCCGTGGAAAACTACCCTATGAGTGAGTTTTATAAAGCGAGTGAACTCATCCAGTCCCTCGGAATTGGGGAGGCTTTCGTAACGGCATTAGACGAAAAAGGAATCCCTACTCCGCTGGTTCACACTTATTTAATTTCGCCAGAAAGTAGAATGGATATCCTATCTCCAGAGGAAATTGACAATCTCGTAAACCAATCAGAATTAGTAAGAAAATACAACCAAACTGTTGACAAAGAGTCTGCCTACGAAATATTATTACGAAGAATGAATGAAGAGCAGGGAAATACTACAGATACAGAAACCAGCAAACCTCAGCAGAGCAAACCTGCCAAGGAAGAGCCTTCTATGTTTGAAAGCATCTTAGGAAGCCCTATGGTTCAGACTTTTGGGAAAACCCTAATGAGAGAAGGAGCAAAAGCCATCATGGGAATGATAGGACTTAAAAAGACCACCAAAGGTTCTAAAAAATAATTTTTTATTTAAAATTCCCTTCATTTTCGGAGGGAATTTATATTTATAAATAAAAAATCTATTAAGTAAAATTTAATGAAAATAAAGCAGACACATGGCTGAACTTTGACCATTTAGCATTAAAACTTTATCTTTGCAGCTTTGATTGATGGTAAAATGTATTCAGTAATAGACATAGAAAGTAACGGCGCAGGATTCAGAGAGGAATGCATCATAGAACTCGCTATTTTTGTTTATGATGGACATGAGGTGGTAGACCAGTTCATCACGCTCGTTAATCCCGAAGCCGAAATTACCCAATATGTCCAAAAACTCACTGGGATAACTCCCAAAATGGTCAAAAGAGCACCAAAATTCCACGAGATAGCAAAACGGGTGATAGAAATGACCGAAAACACCACTCTCGTGGGACACAATGTAGAGTTTGACTACCGTATGCTGCGCCAGTCTTTCCGAAGATTGGGATTTGATTTTAAAATCAATACCATAGACACCCTTCCATTAGCCAAAAAACTCATTCCCGATGTAGAAAGCTACTCACTTGGGAAACTTTGTAAATCTGTGGGCATCCCGCTTTCAGATGCTCATCGTGCTGGCGGCGATGCCAGAGCGACATTGGATTTGTTTAAACTTCTAATCTCAAAAGACACTGAAAACCAGATTATTCAACAGCATCAAGAAGAAACACAATCCAAACTCTACATCAATAAAATCAACGAACTTACCGAAAATCTACCTTCTGAAAAAGGGATTTTCTACCTACAAGATAAAGCAGGAAAAATCATTTTCTGCGATTTCAGCGACAATATATACAAGTCCGCAAAGGGAATTTTAAACTCTAAATCCAAAAGAAACATTCAGTTTCAAAAAAATGTAGAGCAAATTTACTACGAATTTACTGGCACGGACATCATCGCCCTGCTGATGCTGAAAGAAAAAAAAGTAAAAAGAAATACTTCTAAACCTTTTGTTATAAGATACAGTGCGCAGACAGGCTCTTTCTTCGTTTCCTCATCTAAAAAGAATGAGGGTGAAACGGATTTATTTAATTTCAAATATCCTTCTCAGGCCGAAAAATTATTATCAATCCTACAAAAAGAAAATTTAGATTATAAAGCCTTGAAAAAGAAAATTTCTTTCGCTGGAAGGAACGAGCTGTGGGTAGGACAAGGGAGAACACTCGGCGAGCATTCTTTTCTGGCTTTCAAAGGCGGGAAATTCGTCGGCTATGGTTTCTATGAACTCTACCATCAGACGCTCTCTTGGGAAAAAATTCTAAAACTCACCATTCCCGTTACCACTCTTCCAAAAGAAATAAAAAACGAGATGCAGATAGCCTATCTCAAAGGAGAATTTAAGGTTATCAAAATCAATTCGTAGGCTTACGGAGAATATCCAAAAACTCTATTTTAGGGATTTCCCTCGCTCCAAGGCTTTCCAAATGCTCTGTATAGACCTGACAATCTATGAGTTTGTATCGGTCAGCATTTTTTTCTACAAACTGAATAAATCCTGCTTTACTAGCATTACTCACTTTGCTAAACATACTCTCGCCACAGAAAACATGCCCCATTTCCACACCATAAAAACCTCCTACCAATTCCCCATTTTCCCAGACTTCTATACTTTTGGCTTTTCCCTGCTGATTTAGTTCTGTGTATGCTTTTATCATTTCTTCCGAAATCCAAGTCCCATCCTGCCCTCTTCGTGAAATGCTCGCACAATTTCTCATTACTTCCTCAAAACATTTATTCTCTGTGAAAACAAATTTGCCATCTCTCAGGATTTTTCGCATCGATTTAGAAATTTTCAGCTCTTCTGGAAAAAGCACAAACCGAGGATCTGGACTCCACCAGAAAATCTCATCACCTTCATTGAACCACGGAAAAATCCCCAAAGAATAAGCCAAAATCAGCCGCTGAGCAGACAAATCTCCTCCTACGGCAACAATCTCGCTTTCGGGATGATATTTGTACGGGTCTGGAAACCAAATTTCCGAATCTAATTGATACATTTATTAAAATTTAAAAAATCCCACTAAACAGCAGGATTTATTTTATAATAAGATTTTATTTAAAATGGTAAATCATCATCTGACTCTTCGTCAAACGGATTGTCATTCACCGCAGAAGACTGTGATGCTGCAGGCGCCGTGTATGTAGGCTCATCAAAGCTGCTTCCATCTGTTTTTTCCAATCTCCATGCCGTGATAGAATTAAAATACTTCACCTGTCCCTCTGGATTCGTCCATTCTCTTCCTCTGATATTGATTCCTACCTTTACTTTATCTCCTTCTGACACTTGGTCCAAAAGTGATATTTTTTCAGATAAAAACTCTATACTGATGGGCTGCGGATACTGCTCCTCTGTAAGTAACACCATCTCTCTTTTCTGAAAACCGCTTGGAAAAGTTTGAGTTTGAAATACTTTCTTCACTGTCCCTTGTAATTCCATAGAAATATAAATTTTAGCTGGTAAAGTTAAAAAACTATTTTAAAAGGAAAAAATAAAAAAAAATATATTTATGCTTGTGGATTAAAAATAAGTTTGTATATTTGCAATCACAAAAGAACAAAGTAGTTCATTTTTTCCGCGGATGTGGTGTAATTGGTAGCCACGCCAGACTTAGGATCTGGTGCCGAGAGGCGTGGGGGTTCGAGTCCCTTCATCCGCACAGTTGCGAAAATAGCTCAGTTGGTAGAGCACAACCTTGCCAAGGTTGGGGTCGCGGGTTCGAATCCCGTTTTTCGCTCCATTCCATGCCCTGGTGGTGGAACTGGTAGACACGCAGGACTTAAAATCCTGTGCCTCCTTTGGCGTGCGGGTTCAAGTCCCGCCTGGGGTACTCTAAAACCTTGATAATCCACTGATTGCCAAGGTTTTCTTCTTTTTATAAACATTCATTTTTATTAAATTTAAAATAGTTTTAAAAATAATTTTCTCATAAAAATAAATAAAGCCAATCTTTGTAATTAAAGATTGGCTTTATTCTTTTTCTAAAAAGTATCTTTTTAGCAGAACTCTTCATAAGCTGCTTGCAAATTAGCAGCGATAGCTCCTGCTGGATGTCCTTCTATATGATGTCTTTCTATCATATGAACAAGCTCGCCATCTTTGAACAAAGCAATAGATGGAGAAGACGGCGGGAATGGTGCCATGTGCTTTCTCGCTTCTGCTACAGCTTCCGTATCAAATCCTGCAAAAGCAGTCACTAAATGATCTGGTTTCTTATCTCCTGTAAGGGAATAAAGCACCCCTGGTCTCGCTGCTCCAGCAGAGCAACCACACACGGAGTTGATAACCAATAGCGTTGTCCCTTTCTGCCCAAGTGCTTCTACAACCTGCTCTGGCGTTGTAAGATCTTTGAAACCATTTTCTGTAAGTTCTTCCTTCATAGGAATTACCAATTCTTCTGGATACATAATTTTATTTTATCAATTTTAGATTAAACAATATTTTAAATAGTTGAAAGTCTCAGTGTGTTAGTTTTTCCGCTTTCATACACTGGCATCGCATTTAGATTTACCACGAAATCTCCTTGCTTCACAAAGCCGTAATTACTTGCCAACATATTCACTTGGATAACCGTTTCATCGGTAGATTTCTGCATGTCATAGTAGAACGCTCTAACTCCCCAAAGAAGATTAAGCTTCGCTAAAACCCTTCTGTCTGAACAGAATACAATGATGTGAGCATGAGGTCTATGAGCCGAAATCTGGAACGCTGTATAGCCTGAATTGGTAAGCGTGATGATACCTTTCGCATTGGCTTTTTTAGCGATTCTCACCGCTGAATAGCAGACCATATCTGTGATGTAGCGGTCTTCGTCCTCGGTTTGGATTTTTTCAATAGGCTTATTGCTGCTCATATAGAGTTTATCTTTTTCGATATTGCTCACGATTTTAGCCATGTTTTTAATCACATCCACAGGATATTTCCCCACAGAAGTTTCACCAGAAAGCATCACAGCATCTGCACCATCCAGCACAGAGTTGGCAACATCATTCACCTCCGCACGAGTCGGTGTCAGGCTGTTGATCATGGTTTCCATCATCTGTGTAGCGATGATTACAGGTCTGGCGTGATTTCTTGCTGCTTCTACTAGTTTTTTTTGAACCACAGGAACTTCTTCCATTGGGATTTCCACCCCTAAATCTCCTCTGGCTACCATGATTCCATCACATTCTCTTAGGATTTCATCCATGTTTTCCACGCCTTCGGGTTTTTCTATTTTGGCAATAATAGGAGTATTCTGCTTTCCATTGGTATGATTTTGAATCAAATCTTTCAAATCTTTGATATCTTGTGCGTGTCTCACAAAGGAAAGTGCAATCCAGTCAAACTCATTATCCAGCATAAATTTAGCATCCTCTATATCCTTTTCTGTAAGGGCAGGAAGCGAAATCGCTGTATTAGGAAGGTTTACTCCCTTTTTAGAGCTGAGCGGGCCGCCTTGTATTGCTTTTGCTTTTACAATATCTTTTTGATTGGTTTCTATAACTTCAAAAACCAATTTACCATCATCTATCAGAATTCTCTCGCCTACTTTTACATCTTTCGCAAATCTTTCGTAGGTCATATACACTCTAGATGCATCGCCTTCTACATTTTCATTGGTAAAAGTAAGAATGTCCCCAGGGTTGATAAAAGAACCTTCTTTTACCACGCCCACACGGAGTTTAGGTCCTTGCAAATCCCCAAGAATAGCCGTATTAAAGCCGTATTCCTGATTGATAGAACGGATAAGTTCCACATTTTTCTTCACCAAATCATAGTCAGCGTGAGAAAAATTGATTCTAAACACATCCACTCCTTCTTTTATCATTTCTATCATGGTTTCTCTGCTAGAAGATGCAGGTCCCAATGTCGCTATTATCTTTGTTTTTTTCAAATCTCTATTTATCATAAATTATTATTTGGTATAGTTCATGTTCTGAAGACAGCTGGAATTCTTCTACGGAATCCACCCAATCCTGAGGAAAATTTATATTAGAAAAATCCTCCCAACCATCTTTTGAAAAGATTATATAATCTACTTCTTTATCAATAAAATGTTTTTCTTCATCTCCTTGCTGGAAAAGTTCATTTGGACTTGTCTGCTTTGTTTCGGACCAAAAAGACCTGTTAGCAAAGATAGTAAAATTAGCTTGTGTAATTTCATCATAAGTTTCAAATTTTGGGAACTTATAATGCCTAAAATAATCCTCTGCCATTAGGTCATTAGCCCTATGAAAATTAAACAAATTGAGTTGATTTACCTTGAAAAACAGCTCATGATTAGATATTTGTTGTTTCAATTTTATCAACCCTATTACAATTTCTTCTTCTTCAAAATCAAGGAAAAATTTGTTACTTTTCAAGGATATTTTCTCTTTTATTTAATGCATAAAACGCTCTTTTAGCCGCTTTTTCTTCTGCTTTTTTCTTTGAAGATTCGGAGGCGCAGCCTATTTTTTCTTCATTAAGCAAAACCGAACATCTGAAACAAATACTCTTGTTGGGTAGAAGTTCCTCAGCAGTTTCATACTGTATCTTCACTTTCTTCTTCTGTCCCCATTCCAGAAGAAGGCTCTTGTAGCTTACTATTTTGTTTTCTAATCTGGTAATTTCACTTGGGTTAAGAAGCCATCCTTCAACAACGGACTGGCACATTTTATAATTAGTATCCAAATACACGGCTCCCACCAAAGCTTCCAATAAATTCCCAGAGATATTTTCTCCTAAAACTTGTAATTTAGAATTCTGAATATAGCTGGTCAAACATAATTGTTCTCCCAAACGATTAAGATTTTGTCTATTGACAATCTTGGATTTCATCTGTGTAAGATAGCCTTCATTGTGATTAGGATAGTTCTCATACAGATAATAAGAAATGATGCTTCCTATCATAGCATCCCCCAAAAACTCGAGTCTCTCATAGTTTTTGGAACAGCCACCATCTTTAGAATTTTTTTTTAAGGAAAAAGCCTCTCTGTATAGCTCTATATCTTGGATTTTAAATCCAACGAGTTTACTAATATCGGCAATAAATTTCAGATCCCTATCGGGGTATTTTGTATCTCTTCTTTTCTTTAATAGAAAGTCCAAAATATACCTCCTAATCTTATTCATTAGATTTTCTTAAATAGAACACATGCATTATGTCCTCCGAAACCGAAAGTATTACTCATTGCTACTTTTACATCTCTCTGAACAGCTTTATTAAATGTAAAATTAAGACGAGAGTCTATCTGTTCATCATCAGTAAAATGATTGATAGTAGGAGGCACCACACCATGAACAATGGTTCCTAATGCTGCTATAGCTTCTATAACACCCGCTGCACCTAAGAGATGCCCTGTCATAGATTTTGTAGAGTTTATTTGAATATTATAAGCATGTTCTCCGAATAGTTTAGCGATAGCACTAGATTCTGCCACATCCCCAAGAGGTGTAGATGTACCATGCATATTGATGTGATCTACCTCTTCAGGCTGAACACCAGCATCTTCTAAACAGTTTTTCATCACAAGATATGCTCCCAGTCCTTCTGGATGTGGAGCTGTCATGTGGTAAGCATCAGCACTTAGACCTGCTCCTTTTAGTTCTGCATAGATAGTTGCTCCTCGCTTTACGGCGTGCTCATATTCTTCAAGAATAATACAACCTGCCCCTTCTCCAAGAACAAAACCATCACGGTCTTTGTCAAATGGCCTAGATGCTGTTTTTGGGTCGTCGTTTCTAGTAGAAAGAGCCATCAAGGCATTAAAGCCTCCTACACCACTGGCTGTAACAGCAGCTTCTGACCCTCCACATACGATAACATCCGCTTTCCCTAACTGAATAAGCATTTTAGCATCTATCAGAGCGTTGGTCGATGATGCACACGCAGAAACAGTAGTATAATTAGGCCCATGGAATCCATATTCTATAGAGATATTCCCTGGTGTGATATCTGCTATCATTTTAGGAATAAAGAACGGATTAAACCTAGGAACATCTGTATTTGCCCAGCCTAAAACTTCGGCTTCAAAAGTCCCTAATCCTCCAATTCCAGAACCCCAAACTACACCTACTCTATCCTTGTTTACCTCATCTTTTATTATTCTACTATGTGTCACAGCTTCTCTTGCCGCAACAAGTCCCAACTGCGTGTTTCTGTCCATTTTCTTCGCCTCTTTCTTATCAAAATGAGCAAGAGGGTCAAAATTTTTGACTTCACAAGCAAATTGAGTTTTAAAATTAGTAGAATCAAAAAGAGTAATAGGTGCAGCACCGCTTACGCCCTTAGTGAGATTTTCCCAATATTCTTGTGCATTACTGCCCAGTGGCGTAATGGCTCCAAAACCTGTAACTACTACTCTCTTTAATTCCATAATTTTTTTTAGTTTTTCAGTAAAACAATTACTACTTAATCACCTCCTCGATGTAAGCGATTGCATGACCTACAGTCTGAATTTTTTCAGCTTGGTCATCTGGGATTTGAATGTTAAATTCTTTTTCAAATTCCATGATCAATTCCACTGTATCCAAAGAATCAGCTCCTAAATCATTAGTGAAGCTAGCTTCTGGAGTTACTTCTGTTTCTTCAACATCAAGCTTATCAGCAATGATAGCTTTTACTCTAGATGTAATGTCTGACATAACAATATAATTTTAAATTTATTTTTGTGCAAATATATGAATTTTGAATACAATTCAACTTTTTTATAGGTTAAAATTAAAATTATTTTTTCATTCTCGCAAATCTAATACTCCATTTCTCTCAGTTTTGGCGAGGTAAGTCTCACCGCCACAGCGATAAGCATCGTGATAGAACCGCCTATAACCACGGCATTCACCGCCCCGAAAAGCCTTGCTGCCACTCCACTTTCGAACTGCCCCAGCTCATTGCTGGACATCACGAACATACTATTGACACTCATCACTCTTCCCCTCATATGGTCAGGCGTTTTCAGCTGAACTATCGTTCCTCTAATCACTCCACTGACACCATCCAAAATACCACTCATCAGCAATGCTAAAAATGATAAAATAAAATATTCTGAAATTCCAAAGAGCAAAATGCATGCCCCAAATCCAAAAACACTGAAAAGCAAAAGCTTACCTTGATTTCTTCTCAAAGGGAAGAAAGTCAGTGTGAAAATAGAAATCCCTGCCCCAATGTCCGATGCTGCATTCAGAAAGCCGTAACCCACCGCGCCCAGCTGTAAAATATCCTTTGCAAAAACAGGAATAAGAGCCACAGCGCCACCAAAAAGCACAGCGAACAAATCCAATGTCAAAGCACCCACGATTTCTTTTGTTTTAAATATATAATGCAAGCCTTCCTTTATACTCTCATAAACATTGACTTCTTGGTCTTTAAATTCCGAATGCTGTGGTTTTGTTTTAAAATAAAAAAAGAAAGCCACAAATAAGGAAGAAACTATCACCACTAATGTTCCTTTGATTTGCAATAAAGAAACCAAAAATCCACACATCGCATGCCCCATGACTGATGCCGCCAAAAATGTAGTCTGATTGATAGTAATGGCTCTTGGGAGAAGTTCTTTGCTTACGATTTTGGGTATCATCGCAGGGACAATAGGTCCAAGGAAAGACCGTGCAATCCCTGTAAGAAAAACAACGAAATAAATAAAATAAGTGACCTCATCATTAGTAAATTCTAAATTTCCCTGAAACCAAGCAGGAATAAGCAATGCTCCAAGAAGAATAACATAAGCAAAATTACAAATGAGCAGAAGCCTTCTCTTTTCGTTCATATCAATGAAATGCCCAGCATACAAAGCACAGCCCACCGCAGGAATCACCTCAGACAGACCAATCAGCCCAATAGAAAACGGATCGCCTGTAAGTTCATAAACCCACCAGCCTAAAAGTGTGGAGGTCATCTTAAAGGCGAGAATAATAAAAAACCGCCCTGTAATAAGGTTTCTAAACTCCTCATTCTTCAAAGCTTTTAGGGCATCAAGTGATATTTTTAGGTTCATTATTTATTTTCTTAATGTATTTATCAATTCTAAAATTTCCTCTTCTTCCGTATTTGTCTGTAAAACCTTTGCCATATTATCAAAATCTTTTTTCAAGAAATCTTTGTTTTCTAAACTAAGTTTAGGGCAGATATTCGTCAAAATCCAATATTTCCAAATCATATCATCTGTTTGGAAAACTTTAGAAATTTCACTAATGAACAAATCTTGCCTTGCCACAATAATTTCTACAATTTTAGGAAAAATAGGCCAATTAGCATCTTGTGTCCAAGTCAGCAATTCACTTGTAAGTTGAGATAAATCAGAGTCATTTAATATTTTTATTTCCTCTAAATTACTACCATCTAATTTGTCTTTAGGCAATAAGGTTTTTATATTTTTCATCATTTGATTATGTCAATTTCTTGAATTTCTCCAAAATATCGGCTATTTTCCTATCATTGGCAAGTCGTGGGATTTTATTTTGTCCGCCCAGTTTCCCTTCTGCTTTGGCGTATTCTTGAAAAGCATTTTTAGCCAAACAACTGATTTTCAATGATTGAAGAATATTCCCTGAAATCAAATCATCATAATAAACATTTCGCTCCCTCATCTCCAAATCCAGCGTTTTCCTAAATTCTTCCAAATCCTCTGGCTGTTTTTCAAATTCTATAAACCACTCATGGTAAGGAAGTTCCTTGTTTTCAGGTGTTACCTGTGGCGCTAGATGAAACTCAGTAATTTGTGCTGGGTGCTTTGCCACTGTGGCTTTCATGGCTTCTTCCACCTCAAAGGCAATCACATGCTCTCCAAAAGCAGAGGTAAAATGCTTCGTCCGCCCACTCACCAAAACTCGGTGAGGATTTTTAGAAATAAAACGAACCACATCGCCGATGGAATACGCCCAAAGCCCTGAATTAGTACTGATAATCAAAGCATAATCTTTATTTAGCTCAACTTCTGATAAAGTCAATCTCCTTGCATTAGGTTTTCCAAATTCTTCTAACGGAACAAATTCGTAGAAAATCCCATGATTAGTCAAAAGCAAAAGCCCTTCCTGCGTATAGTCATCTTGAAAAGCGAAGAAGCCCTCACTCGCTGGAAAGGTCTGAATAATATCCACCTCGCCGCCTAAAAGATATTCCATTTTTTCTCGGTAAGGTTCATAGTTCACTCCGCCTGTGATGATGAGCTGAAGATTTGGGAAAATTTCCTTTATTTTTTTGCCTTTTTTATCAATCAGTTTTTCAAAATACATGATGAGCCACGGCGGGATACCAGAAATCAAAGTCATGTTCTGATTTTCAGTCTCTTCCACTATTTTATCCACCTTAGTTTCCCAGTCTTCTATGCAGTTAGTCTCGTAGGAAGGCAGTCTGTTTTTTTGAAGATAATTTGGAATGTGATGCGCCACAATTCCCGAAAGCCTGCCTGTTTTGATGCCGTTGATTTCTTCCAATTCTGGAGAACCTTGCAGGAAAATCATTTTCCCTGCCACAAAATCTGCATTGCCTTTTTGGGCAATGTAATGGAATATCGCTGATTGTGCAGCGGCTATTTGGTAAGGCATTCCCTCCTTTGAAATGGGAATGTACTTAGCGCCTGATGTCGTCCCAGATGTTTTAGCGAAATATTCTGGCTGGGAAGTCCATAGGATATCTTTTTCTCCGTTTTCTATTCGCTCTATATAAGGCTTTAAATCCTCATAATCACTGATAGGAACTTTTTCCTGAAAATCCCTGACAGACTGGATTTCTCCAAAATGATGCTCTTTTCCAAAAAGCGTATTTTCGGCTGTTTTTAACAAAGAAAACAAAAGTTTTTCTTGGTCAGCCGCCGCATTTTGTTTATAAATTTCAGCATTTTTGGTATGTTTTTTTGCCCAAAGTAAGGCAATTTTAGTCTTTAAAAAATTTATCATAAGGCAAAAATAAAGATTTTAATGAAAACTACTTTTCACAATGGGAAATTTAATTATATTTGGGAAAAATCTTTAGTTATGATTAACAAAACATTATGCTGCGCAGTGGGTTTAGCTGCCATTTCATTTATGAACGCTCAACACAATTATCCTAAAACAGAGAAAATAAGCCACACCGATGAGTATTTCGGTACGAAGGTGGAAGACCCTTACCGCTGGCTGGAAGATGACATGTCCCAAAACACCAAAAACTGGGTAAAAAGCGAGGTAGATTTTACTAATAATTATTTGGCTAAAATCCCTTTCAGAAAGGACATTGCTAAACAGCTGAAAGACATCTGGAATTATGAAAAAATTTCTGCTCCATTCAAAGAGGGAGATTACACCTATTTCTATAAAAACGATGGGCTTCAGGCGCAGTATGTTCTATACAGAAAGGACAAAAACGGAAAAACCGAAGTATTCCTTGACCCTAATAAATTCTCGGCTGACGGAACTACTTCCTTAGCAGGAATCAGCTTTAATAAAAAAGGAAACCTCGTTGCTTACAAAATCTCCGAAGGAGGCAGCGACTGGAACAAAATCATCATCCTAGATGCCATTACCAAAAAACAAATCGATGAAACCCTTGTAGATGTGAAATTCAGCGGAATTGCATGGCTTGGCGATGAAGGTTTCTACTATTCCAGCTATGACAGACCTGATGGAAGCGTACTTTCTGCAAAGACAGACACGCACAAAATCTATTTCCACAAACTGGGAACTAAGCAGTCCGAAGACCAGCTCATCATCGGTGGAGAAAACTTTAAACGAAGATATCTTTCTGCCAGCGTTTCTGATGACCAGAGATTTCTAATCATTTCTGCGGCGAATGCTACGAATGGAAATGAACTTTACATCAAAGATTTAAAGAAAAAAACAGACTTCGTCCCTATGCAGACTGGTTATGATTTTAATACAAATGTAGTCGATACGAAAGGCGATATCATCTATGCTATCACGGACAAAAATGCTCCAAACAAAAAGATAGTGAAATTTAATATCAATAATCCTAACAGCTGGACAGAAGTAGTCCCAGAAAAAGAAAATGTGCTGTCTATCTCTACTGGCGGCGGATACCTATTTGCTAAGTATATGAAAGATGCTATTTCTTTCGTGCAACAGCTGGACTACAACGGAAAACTTATCCGTGATATCAAACTTCCTGGAGCTGGGAAAGCAGATGGTTTCGAAGGGAAAACAGGAGAAAAAGAGCTGTATTTTTCATTTACAAATTACATCACGCCTAGCACGATTTATAAATATAATTTGACTACAGGAAAATACCAAATTCACCAAAAACCAAAAGTGAAATTTAACCCTGATGACTATGTATCCGAACAAGTATTTTATACCTCAGCAGATGGAACTAAAATACCGATGATGATCAACTACAAAAAAGGATTAAAAAGAGATGGTAAAAACCCAACTATCCTGTATTCTTATGGAGGGTTTAATGTAAGTCTTACACCTTCTTTCTCGCCTGTAAATGCTATCTGGATGGAAAATGGCGGAATCTATGCCGTTCCAAACATCCGTGGTGGTGGTGAGTATGGTAAAAAATGGCACGATGCAGGAACTAAAATGCAGAAGAAAAATGTATTCAACGACTTCATCGCTGCAGGAGAATACCTACAAAAAAATGGCTACACTTCGCCTAAATACATGGCTCTTTCTGGGCGTTCTAATGGCGGACTTCTTGTAGGAGCTACCATGACTATGAGACCAGACCTTGCCAAAGTAGCTTTCCCTGGCGTGGGAGTATTGGATATGCTTCGTTATAACAAATTTACTGCTGGTGCCGGCTGGGCTTATGACTATGGAACAGCTGAAGACAGTAAAGAGATGTTCGAATACCTGAAATCCTACTCGCCTGTTCATAATGTGAAAAAAGGCGTGTGCTACCCTTCTACGATGATTATCACCAGCGACCATGATGACCGTGTAGTTCCTGCACACTCCTTCAAATTCGGAGCTGAATTACAAGAGAAACAAAGCTGCCCAAATCCTATTCTTATCCGAATAGAAATGAATGCTGGGCATGGTGCTGGGCGTTCTACAGACCAAGTTATCAATGAAAACGCTGATTTGCTAAGTTTCGGGTTCTATGAAATGGGCATCCGACAACTGAAATAAAATCGGTTCTTTACTAAATATCCTATCCCGTTCATTCTGAAATGAGCGGGATTTTGTTTAATTTTATATTAGAAAATACGGCTCAGTATTCAAAAACAACCACTCAGTTTATTTTTTTAGTTTTCATCAGAAATCTATTATACCTTTGAACCATCAAAAGATAAAAACCATGAAAAAGTTTTTCTTCATCTGTCTTTTTATTTCCTTTGGTGTTGCTGCTTTTTTAGGAATGTTTTGGATGCAGAATCCTACTTTGGAGAAGTTCTTTTTGGATTTCTGTATTTCAGCCCTTTACATTTATACCATTGGGTTCGGCCAGATGCTGCTCAATAATTTCCTGAGCCAAAGATGGGACTGGATATCACAGACCTATGAGCGTGTGACTTTTGGAATTATTTTCACGATTTTGGTAAGTGTGGCGAGTGTGCTTTTGTGCAACTACATCAATTTCATTTTGATACAAAAAATGCCCGTTGAGGTTTTTTGGACAGAAAAAATGTGGTGGATTCATATTTTTAATATCCTTATTTCTCTGGGAGTTTCTGCTTTTCTCCATGCGAGAAGTTTCATGATAGAGTGGAAAAAATCTACAATGACGCAGGTGGTGGAGCAGAAAATCATCGCAACTTCCGCGAATGTCCGTTTTGAAAGCCTCAAAAACCAACTCGACCCGCATTTTCTTTTCAATTCGTTGAATGTACTGAGTTCCCTGATTGAGGAAAATCCACAAAAAGCGCAGGAATTCACGGCATCAATGTCCAAAATTTACCGATACATTTTGGATAAAAAAGACCAAGAATTAGTAAGTGTAGAGGAAGAATTGGACTTTGCGAAGACCTACTGCGAGATGCTCACCGCTCGTTTTGAAGACAGCATTTCTTTTCATTTTGAAATAGAACCAGAGGTCAGAAAAGCCTTCGTTGTGCCGCTTTCGTTACAGCTTCTTTTGGAAAACTGCATCAAACATAATTTCGCTACGGCACAAAAACCTCTGCAAATCAGAGTGTATTCCGAAAACCAGTATTTAATTGTAGAAAACAATCTGCAACCACGAAATTCCATTCACCAGCCTTCTGGAATTGGCTTAAACAATATTTTGGCTCGGTATAATTTAATTACAAACAAAAAAGTATTTATAGAAAAAACAGAAAATCATTTCAGTGTAAAAATCCCTATTTTATTAACTTCAAAAATCAATATTATGCAAACAACTAACGAAAATCCCGCTTATGACAGAGCTTACAAAAGAATGAAAGAAATCAAATCTTTCTACATGCACCTCATCACTTACTTGGTTATGAACACTTTCTTTATCTGTCTTAATCTGTATCACAATCCCGATCATCTTTGGTTCTGGTGGCCGCTTGTAGGCTGGGGCTTCGGAGTGGTGATGAACGGACTAAGCGTATTCTCTCCTTTTGGGAATTCTTGGGAAAAGAGAAAAGTTCGTGAAATCATGGAAAAAGAGGGAAAAGAAATTTAATAACGATTACTTTCCAAACGAATGCCTACTCGTTTTAAACGAATAAGCATTCGTTTAAAATCTATAAGCATAAAATTAATTTTAAAAACAAAAACATGAAAGTCATCATTATAGAAGACGAAAAACCAGCGGCGAGACAGCTCCAGAGAATGCTTTCGTTGTTTTCTGATTTAGAAATCGCTGCGGTCATTCACTCGGTGGAGGAAGGCGTAGAATGGTTCAAAACGCATGAGCATCCACAGCTTATTTTTTCTGACATCGTCCTTGGCGACGGACTTTCTTTTGATATTTTTGAACAGGTTCCTACCCAGAGTTTTATCATTTATACCACGGCTTTTGACCAATATACGCTGAGGGCTTTCAAACTTAATTCTATTGATTACTTACTGAAACCCATTACATTAGAAGATTTAACTAAAGCGGTTGATAAATTTAAAAATTTCATTCCAAAGGAGCAGTTTTATAACAATCTGAATTTCAAGGAACTTATCCAAAAAGAAAAACCTTCTCTGAAACGAGTTTTGGTTAAAATCGGGTATAATTTAAAGATAATCCCTGTGGAAGAAATTTCCTGCTTCTACACCGAAAACAAGATGGTCTACGCTCAGACCTCTGAAAGAGCTTTTCCTACGGATTTTAATTTAGAAGAGCTGGAAAGTGTTTTGGATTCTTCATCGTTTTTTCGCGCAAATAGGCAGTTTATCATTAACATTGATTACATCAAGAATATCCACACTTCGCCGAATTATAAAGTGGAACTCCGCTTCCAGCCAACGGAAGAAATCAGTATCAGCCGAGAGCGAGTGAAGGATTTTAAAAATTGGTTGAATTAAATCACATTAAACATTATAAATCAATTACTTTTATTTAGAAAAAGAACATATTATAGACGGAGATAACAACAATCATATTTTTTTATTTTGAAAATAACTTCATCGTTTTGTTAGATTGACTTAACTTTGTATAATACAATCAAAATAAAGTTATATCCATATGATAAAAAAATTATTCATTTCCGTATTTCTGTGTTTTTTAGTTTTTATTTCGGGACAAAATTTAAAGGTATCTGAGGTTAAAAAGATTTTTTCTCAGCCTAATTTTTCAGAATGGAGCATGCCCATTCCCAAAGAAAAGAGCATACCTTTGAAATGGTATCCACGAAATAGTTCTTTGAAGAAAGACGGCATCCAGAGTTTTGTCGGCTATTACCAAAATACCCTTGTAGCCAGCTTATCTGTCGGTAAAAACTCAGTTTCAGGAAGTTACACTTACAATAGCTCTTCTTTTAGCATCAGCTCAAAAGGAAATAATGTTCTTTTTCGTAAAAACGAAGAAGATGAAGTATGTAGTGCAGAAGACCCTTTTCATACACATACAGAGAATACTGAATTAAGCATTTTAGAAGATGGAAACGCCGCTCCTAAAATAGCCAATACTAATGTGCTTAGGGTTTATCGACTAGCAATGCCTATTACCCATAATGTATTTAGCAGCTGGTTTTTTAATAATGAGATAGATAAAGTGAAAACTTTTTGGGCGGATATAGAAATTTTCCTTAATGAAATCTATATGCGAGATATAGGTGTGCGATTTGAAATAATCAATAATGAAAAACTTATCGCCAAAAACGCAAGTGAAGAGTTTTTTTCCAGCTCCCAAAATGCATCATACATCATAAACAACTCCACTCAGCTGATTAACAATCTTATTGGAGAAAATAATTATGAAACTGGGATTGTTATTTCTCATACTTCCTCCAAAGGAATCTGAGGACTTGCTTACATGTATGCCGTTTATGAAAACCATAAAGGCGCTGCACTAGCACGCCCTACAAATAATGTAATTGCTCACGAGATAGGACACCTATTCGGTGGAAGACATACATTCAGCAGTCCTTCGTTTGATTATGCTAGTGAAAAAACTGAGCATTTCCGAGGACAATCCGTAATGTCTTATGGCAGTCCTAGAGATTTCTTCTCTTTGTCAAGTATCCATCGCATCCGTGAGCGACTAGCCTCTGTTCCTTACTATACAGATTCTCAGCGCACTCAAGTCGCAGGTGATAAATCTTTCCCTAATATTCCTCTGGGAATACCTTTCAATAGCGCACCTCCACAGATTGAAGCCAATCAAATCAAAAATCACTACACTATCCCTGAAAACACTTTTTTCCAATTCTATATTCCTGCGACAGACCCTGACAGCCCCGAGCTTCTATATACAGCCAATCAAAGAGATGTCCGCCTTGGTGACAGGGAATCCATTGCGCAATATACAGTATATAAACCTACAACAACCAACCCTGTCCAGCTTCAAAAAAGAATACAGCGAGCAAACCGGGAATGAGGTTGCTAACAGTTGGATTCCCACACAGAAAACTAGCACTTTTACTTTTTGGTTAGGAGTGAGCGATGCACAACCTCAGCTTCCTTCGGACTATATTACCCAATATAACCTTGTAGAAACCAAAGTGACTGTAAAAGAAGGACTTCCTTTTGTTTTAACCAATACCATGAAAAACAAATACAAAGGAGGCAAAAAACTTACGCTTACTTGGCAGGTAGATAATGATATTTTCAAAAACACAAAGGTGAGAATCCTTCTTTCTGATGATTTTGGAAAAACATATAAACACACTTTGGCTAATAATATTGACAACAATGGAAGCTATGAAGTCACACTGCCCAATATCAACATTGGAAACATAAATTTTGGAAATACAGCCATCTCCATTCCTGCTGGAATTATCAAAATAGAGGTCATCGATGGATTAGCTTTTGCTTTGACAAATTACAATCCCAAAAATGGCGGCGGCTTCATCATTGAGAAAAATGAAACTCTTCCTGCCTCTTTATCTTTTACTTCTGTTCCAAAGGATATTACGCTTTCTTGTGAAGATACTATCCCTGCGGTCACTATGCCTACCATGAAAGGAGGATGCAATCCTAAAATCACCTACAAAGATGAAAAAACAAGCGGAAGCTGTTCTAACAAACACATTATCAAAAGAATCTTCACCGTTACAGATGACTGTAATCAATCTCTTACACATACACAATTAATAAAAGTAGTAGATAATACAGCGCCTGTTTTCATAGAACCACTCCCACAAAACATCACAATAGAGGAAGGCGATGCTGTCCCTGCACAAGCAACACTTACTGCTAACGATAACTGCGGAACAGCAACAGTAACTTCATCCAAAAGTGAAGAAAAAACAAACGGAAAAACTTCTAAAATCATTTACAAATGGACTGCTAAAGACAGCTGCGGAAATGAAACAACCCACACACAAATCATCACTATAAAACCAAAAGCCGTACAGCCTTTACAATTCTTGGCAAATACGCTCCCTGCTGATATTCATCTTGCCTGTGGAAACAGCATTCCTAATGCCGTTAATCCAAGCATACAAGGTGGCTGTTCTCCTGTCAGTGTATCTCATTCTGACAGAAGAATAAATGGGCAATGTTCCAACAACTTCACCATTGAGCGTACATACACCGCAAAAGACAACTGCGGCAACAGCATTTCTCATGTGCAAATCATAAAAGTAGAAGATACAACCGCCCCTACTTTCGTAGAACCTCTTCCTCAAAATATCACAATAGAGGAAGGAGATACTGTCCCTGAACAAATAATACTTACTGCCGCTGACAACTGCGGAACAGCGACTGTAACCTCATCTGTAAATGAAGAAAAAACAAACGGAAAAACTTCCAAAATCATTTACAAATGGACTGCTAAAGACAGCTGTGGAAACGAAACAACCCACACGCAGGAAATTACCATAAAACTAAAAAACACCCTTGAAAAAGAATCTAAACCAGAGCTTCTTTATCCTAATCCTGTCGCTGATGTGTTTTATCTGCAAGGTTTTTATCACATTCAGGAAGTAAAAGTTTTTGATGCTTCGGGAAGACTTATAAAAATATTCCCTGAACAAAAAATTTACAACATCTCTGAGCTGAAAACAGGAATTTATGTTATATTTGTCAAAGGTGAAAACTATACAAGAAAACTCAAACTAATTAAAAAATAAAACCCATGAACAAGAGAACACTTCACGCCCTGGCTTTCCTTGCGTCTTTGCAAGGCTTTTGTCAAGAAAACACGGCGAAAGACAGCATTTCTAATATCAAAGAAATCCAAGAAGTCATCATAAAATCTCAGAAAAGAAAAGTGTTTTCTGACCATGTTTCTTATTCTTTTGATGAAAATGCAATAAAGTCTGCACGGTACGCAAAAGACTTGGTGGTAAGTGTTCCACAGCTTCAATTAGACCCTGTTTCTAATAATGTGAGCAGTATCCGTGGCGGGAAAATCCTTATCCTTATCAATGGAAGAGAATCCTCTAATCTACAGCTTCAAGGAATAAAACCCGAAACCGTTGTCAGAATTGATTATTACGATGTTCCGCCTACAAGATGGGCAAACAAGGCTGATTTGGTGGTTAATGTAATTACAAGAAATCCAGAAAATGGCTACACAGGAGGAGCCAGCATACAAAATGCCACTCTTACAGGATTCGTGAATGGTTCGGCGTATTTCACTCACACGAGAGGCAAAAATACTTTTGGGCTGGATTACAATCTGGGTTTCAGAGACTATGATAACCGAAACTATCACAGCACTTACGAATATCTTTTGAATGGTCAGAAATATCGTTCTGATGAATTTAGAAAGGAACATTTTGGATATACAATCCAAGAAATTTCTGCAACATATTCAAATTCAAAGGAAGACAGCTATTCATTTCAAGCTAAATTAAACTTGAATATGAACCATTATTTTTCGAGGGCAAATGGAGAAAGTGAATTTATCCAAGGTGCGCTCGCTACACAACACTCATTACTAAACTATGATAATGAGAAGTATATAAATCCTGTTTTAGACCTTTACTTTAATAAAAATCTTGGTCAAAAAGATGAAATTGTTCTAAATGCAGTCGGTTCTTTTTTCCGAACCCAAAATTCCAAATTGGCTAAAGAATGGGTAACAAATACTGGCGCCAGTGTTTTTGAAAACGATATGAACCTCAGCAACAGGCAATTTAACTCCGTCATAGAACTTGCTCATATTCACACCTTTAAGATAGGTAAACTAAACTCTGGTTATAGATTTAGCAATGAGAATATTTCTAATGACTTGACTAATCTCGCAGGACATTCTGAGTATCAGGTAAATTATTTCAAACAGTATTTCTACACCGAATTTTCTGGAAAAATAAAAAAGCTGATGTATCGTCTGGGTGTTGGAATTACCAATATTAACAATAAATCCCAATATGAAAGAACTAACGAATGGTCTTTCACTCCCAATCTGATTTTAGGATATCAATTATCAAAAAACCAAGCTTTGCAATTGATAAGCTCCTATAAGCCCTCCACTCCCAGTGGCGAGCAGCTGAGCAGCAATATCGTACAGCTCGTTCCCAACATAGTAAAACAGGGAAATCCATATCTAAAACCAGAATATCTGTGGAAAAACCAGCTGAAATATTCATTTAACAATAAGTATTTTGACTTTAATATCATTGCTCTCTATAACAACACCCAAAGCGCAATCACGGAGTATTACTCTTTTGACCACTCTGCCAACCGATATGTTCTAAACTACGAAAACGCAGACCACTACGCCAAAGGAGGCGCCCAGTTTGTGGGAGTTATCAAACCATTTGGGAACAATTATCTGAGAATAACCACGCTGCTGGCTCCTATTTGGGAAAAAATCAAAATAAAAGATATAGAAATTAAAAATTCGTACCTGAGTAACAGACTTACACTGGTTTCTCAATACAAGAATTTCACGCTTCAATATCAGTTTAATGTTCCTGTGTTTTCGCTGGATGGTGCGTTTTTGTACACCAATGAAAATCAAAACCATTTGTTTTTACAATACAAAAAGAATGGCTGGACTTTCACATCGGGAATGTATTGGATAGGTGTCCCTTCTGAATACAAGTCAAAAAGTTATAGTAAAAGTTTAGTTGAATTTACAAATCACACTAAAATTCAGAATAATAAGAACATGCTCGTTTTTGGAGTTGCTTATGATTTCTCCAAAGGAAAAAACAATGAAATCGATAAAAAATTAGAGAATAGTGGAGGCAGCGCTGTTAATTTTTAAATCTCTATCAAATAAAAAAGACACCATTTTTTAGTGTCTTTTTTATTTTTGTTTTAAACTATATTTTTGATTTTACTCTTCCGATGAGCGAATCTTTATTTTCATTCACCTCCAAAATTACCGTATCTCCTTCCTGCATTTCCTTATTCACGAGCATCTCGGCAAGGATATCTTCTATGTATTTTTGGATAGCTCTTTTCAGTGGTCTCGCTCCGAAATCTTTATCCCAACCTTTCTCTACGATGAATTCTTTGGCTTCATCTGTCAGCCCCACTTTATAGTTCAGTTTTTCTAAACGAGAATATAGTTTACCAAGCTCCAAATCTATTATTCTGTGAATATCTTCTTTTTGTAAAGCATTAAAGAAAATAATATCATCTATTCTATTAAGAAACTCTGGCGCAAAGGCTCTTTTCAGGGCGTTTTCTATCGTGCTTCTTGCTCTGGCATCAGAAGTGGATTTTTTCGCTGCTGTTCCGAAACCTACTCCATCTCCGAAATCCTTCAAGTCTCTTGAACCAATATTAGAAGTCAAGATAATAACTGTATTTCGGAAATCTACTTTTCTACCCAAAGAATCCGTCACGAAACCTTCATCCAAAATTTGCAATAAAATATTGAATACATCTGGGTGTGCTTTTTCTATCTCATCCAAAAGAACCACTGCATAAGGCTTTCTTCTTACCGCTTCTGTAAGCTGTCCGCCCTCTTCATAACCTACATACCCTGGAGGCGCACCTACCAATCTAGACACCGCGAATTTCTCCATATATTCACTCATATCTATTCTGATAAGGGCATCATCAGAGTCAAACAGCTCACGAGCCATCACTTTTGCTAGTTCAGTTTTTCCTACTCCTGTGCTTCCCAAGAAAATAAATGTTCCTATCGGTTTCTTAGGGTCTTTCAGACCTGCTCTGTTTCTTTGGATAGCCCGAACAACTTTTTTTACAGCTTCTTCCTGCCCGATAACTTTTCCATTGAGCACATTGTCCATTTGTGCCAATTTGTCCAATTCGTTTTTGCCCACTTTCGTTACAGGAACTCCACTCATCATAGAAACCACCTCCGCTACATTTTCTTCCGTAACGATTTGTTTTCGCTCTTTGATTTCGTTATCCCATTCCTGCTGTGCAAGGTTTAGCTCTATCATCAGGCGTTCTTCCTCTTCTTTGTATTTTCTTGCTTCCAAATAATCTTGGGCTTTCACAGCTTTTTGTTTAAGCTCCTTAACTTCCTCTATTTGTTGTTCATACGAGGTAATTGCCGTAGGAACTTTCATATTTTTGATATAAACACGAGAGCCCGCCTCATCCATCGCATCGAGAGCTTTGTCAGGAAGGAATCTGTCTGTGATATACCTTGTAGTAAGATTTACACAGGCTCGGATAGCCTCATCTGTATAAGTCACATTATGATGCTCTTCGTATTTTTCTTTTACTTGATTTAGTATCTGGATAGTCTCTTCCACGCTGGTAGGCTCTACCATCACTTTTTGGAAACGACGCTCCAGCGCTCCATCTTTCTCTATATACTGGCGGTATTCATCCAAAGTAGTTGCTCCGATGCACTGGATTTCCCCTCGCGCCAAAGCAGGTTTAAAAATATTAGAAGCATCCAGACTTCCTGTGGAACTTCCTGCTCCTACAATGGTGTGCAACTCATCTATAAATAAAATGACATCTCTGTTTTTTTCCAGCTCGGTCATTATGGCTTTCATTCGCTCCTCAAACTGCCCACGATATTTAGTTCCAGCAACCAAACTCGCCAAATCAAGCGTTACCACTCGTTTGTTATAAAGAACTCGCGAAACTTTTTTCTGATGAATTCTCAGCGCCAAACCTTCTGCAATCGCAGACTTCCCTACCCCTGGCTCACCGATGAGCAGAGGATTGTTTTTCTTTCTTCGGCTAAGAATCTGGGATACCCTTTCGATTTCGTTTTCACGACCAATCACAGGGTCTAATTTCCCTTCTTTAGCCATCGTGGTCAAATCCCTTCCGAAATTATCCAATGTAGGCGTTTTACTTTTTCCTGTTCCGATATTTCCAGTTGGTTTATTGGTTTGTGGAAATGCAGCATCCTCAGCATCTTCTTCCTCATCATCAAAAGAAGCTTTTGGCAGCTGTCCGCTGTTTTTGAGCATTGCTCTATATTCAGCCGCTACACTTTCATAATCAATATCATACGCCTCCAAAATATGCGTAGTAGGGTCATCTATTTTATATAAAATTCCCAATAAAAGATGAATCGTATTGACCTCATCAGAACGATATTGTTTGCTCTCTAATGCGGCTCTTTTCAAAGAATATTCTGCCAATTTAGTAGGCATAATACTTCTCTCAGGATTTGAATTAAAATTATTATTGATGCTGATATTTTCTATCTTTCTACGAATTTGAACCAAATCTGCTTTTAGTGCTTCCAAAATATTTCTTGCAGAATTTTCCGTGCCGATAATTCCCAGCAAAAAATGTTCTGTATTCAGAAACTCGCTTTTCAGTCTATTTGCTTCAAGCCTACTATGGCGAAGCACCCTGTCCATACCCTCCGAAAACTTATTTTCCATAATCTTCATAAATTATATTACTAAATTAGTAATTATTCAACAAACAATATCAAATATTTTACCATTTTTTTTGTCTGACTTTATGTCATATTTTATTTTTAAAGTTGTTTAGAAATTTTCTGCCCTGAAATCTGTTATATTTTTTATTTTTGCAAAAATCGCATAATGAGTATCAAGGAAAAACAACAGGAACTAATAGATGATTTTGCCTTTCTCTCAGACTGGGAACAGAAGTATGAATATATCATAGATTTGGGCAAAGAACTAAAAGGTCTTCCAGAAGAAAAAAAGAATGAAGATATTTTAATAAAAGGCTGTCAGTCTCAGGTTTGGCTGGATGCAGAACTGCGCGATGGCAAGATTTTTTTCCTTGCTGATTCTGACGGAATTTTGCCAAAAGGAATTATTTCTCTTTTAGTGGGAGTGTACAGCGGACATACTGCCGAAGAAATTCTGGCGGCTGATTTTGATTTTATTTCCAAAATCGGACTGCAGGAATTCCTCTCTCCTTCCAGAGCAAATGGACTTGCCTCAATGATAAAACAAATAAAATTCTACGCTGTAGCTTATCAACTAAAATCGTGACCAAAATACTCGCTTACCGTTTTTCCGCATTTGGCGACATCGCCATGCTGGTGCCAGTTCTCAAGGAATTTCTTGATGAAAATCCTGATACAGAAATCTTGATGGTTTCCAGAAAAAATTTCAAAGATTTATTTGATGGAATTCCAAAGCTCAAATTTAAAGGAGTGGATTTAAAGGAATATGAAGGTTTTTTTGGACTAAAAAAACTATCCGATGAAATCTTGTCTGAATTTCAGCCAGATATGGTTGCAGACTTTCATAATGTCCTCAGATCCAATATTCTCAATTTTTTCTTTTGGCTAAAAAGACTTCCTATTTATAAAATAGACAAAGGGCGAAAAGAGAAAAAACAACTCATCAACACCAAAAACCTTAATAAAACCCAACTAAAAAAAAACACCGAAAGATATGCCGATGTTTTGAGAAAAATGGGATTTTCATTAACGCTTTCACATCAGCTCAAACCTCAGCTAGGAATAAAAAACGGCGTAGGATTTGCGCCTTTTGCACAGCACTTCGGGAAAATGCTTCCGTTGGAAAAATCTTTTGAATTAGCGAAAGAAATCGCCAAAGAAAAACCGCTGTTCTTCTTTGGTGGCGGAAAAAAAGAAGTAGAAATCCTAAGTGAATGGGAAAAACAAATTCCTAATTCAGAATCCCTCGCAGGGAAACTTTCTTTGAAACAAGAATTAGAAAAAATCTCACAATTAGAACTAATGATTTCTATGGACTCGGCTAATATGCACCTAGCCAGCCTTGTAGGAACTCGCTGTATATCAATCTGGGGACAGACGCATCCTTATGCTGGTTTTCTTGGCTATGGGCAAAGCGAGGAAGATATTGTCCAAGTGAATGACCTTGTCTGCCGACCGTGTTCAGTTTTCGGAAATAAAGAATGTTATCGAGGCGACTGGGCTTGTCTGCATAACATTGACATTAAAAATATATTAAGAAAAATGGAGATTAGTAACTAATCTCCATTTTTTATTCGTAATCAAAATCTCAAAAACTAGAAGAATTTACCTCTATGTCTCATGTTAGGATTGTGCATGTGTTTCTGCATGTTTGGTTTTTTCATCTGCTCCTTCATTGTTCTAATGTGCTCTGTAAGCATTCCTGCTGTGTCTAGTTTTTGAGCATCATTTAGCAATCTCTGCGCATCTGTTTTGTTCCCTCTAGAAAGTGCTGCAATTGCTAGATTAAACTTCGCCAAAGCTCTATCATGTTTCATGCTCATTCCATATTCAAGAGCTGTTTTCATCAACCCTTCTGCTTTCAATGGATTTTCAGCATATGTAAGCCCCAGCATATAGTGATAGTATCCGTATTGGCTTCTGTGCAGCTGTGTTTTATAATCTGTAATATTAGAAAGCAGTCTCGCAACCTCATCCAGCTTCTGGTCTCTCATCTTCCAAAGGGATAAAAGAATATATTCATTCTTAAAAAACAATATAATAGGAGCTATTGATAGAACTACACATACTATCCCCCAGCCCACCTGTCTGTTGAACATCAGGAATATTCCTCCTGCTACCATTAGTCCTGCAATCACTAATTTTATGTACTTATTCATTACAAAATCTTTTTAGGATTGCAAATTTAATGATTATTTTAATATTTTCTAAATTTAGTTCAAAAATAGAAAAACATAAAGCCATCAAAATTTCATATTTAATTTCTATTCGTTTTAGTTTTTTATCTTAACAGAAGAGGCTGCTGTAGGAATTGGTTTTATATTGATTTTCTTTTTAATTATTAAACAATTACTTAAATTATTACAATACAATAATTTTAAAATCAACAATTTATTCTATACAAATAGCTTAATTTTCCTAAATACATAAAAAGAAGAAAAACTAAAAAATATACTGGATTTTTTATGCAATTTTATTAACATTCTTAAAATTTGTAATTAGTTGATTTATAATTGTTTGTTGTAATTTATAGTTACTTTTCAACATTGCGTAGAATTTTGAGAGTTTAATCTTTATCTTTGTCCCATGGTACAAAAAGAAACATTATCATCTCTCACACATGGAAATTTTGCAAAGGAACTTTCTATTTCTCAAGGGAAAGTTCCGCCTAATGCAGTGGAATTTGAAAAACTTGTAATCGGAACTTTTTTGATTGACAAGAAAGGCTTAGACCACTCCATAGACTTGCTAAAACCTGAGGTTTTCTACGACCCAAGGCATCAGGAAATTTTCAGAGCTATTCTAAAACTCTATGAGAATAACCACCCTGTGGATATGGTGACCGTGATTCAGGAACTGAAACGCACCGAAAAGCTGAGTTTGGCGGGAGGCGACCACTACATCATAGATCTTACCACAGTGGTGAGCTCTTCTGCGCATATAGAATACCATGTGAGAATCATTTTGGAGAAATACATTCTCCGCTCACTTATTAATGTTTCTGCCAATGTTATTGACAATTCTTACAAAGAATCTACCGATGTTTTCGAGCTTTTGGATAAAGCCGAGCAAGGTTTCTTTGAAATCACAAACGGAACCATCAAAAAAGGTTTTGATACAGCCAACTCTTTGGTAAAGGAAGCCATCGATAAAATCAAAGCTCTAAAAGACAAGGAAGGGCTTTCTGGCGTTCCTTCGGGGTTTAGAGATGTTGATAAAGAAACTGGAGGCTGGCAAAATTCTGACCTTATCATCATCGCTGCCCGTCCTGCAATGGGTAAAACGGCATTCCTGCTTTCTATGGCAAGAAACATCGCCGTTCAGCACCAAATCCCAATGGCACTTTTCTCATTAGAGATGGCCTCTGTACAGCTCATCACAAGGATGATCGCCTCCGAAACGGGCATCTCATCCGAAAAACTGAGAAAAGGACAAATGAGCGATGAGGAATGGCAAAGGCTGTTTAACAATGTCTCAGAGCTGGAAAATGCTCCTCTATACATAGACGAAACACCTGCACTTTCTGTATTTGATTTTAGGGCTAAATGCCGAAGACTTGTAATGCAGCACGGCGTGAAAATCATCATGGTGGATTATCTCCAGCTGATGACCGCAAACAATGGCGGAAAAGGGGCAGGAAACAGAGAGCAGGAAATTGCCACTATTTCGCGTTCCCTGAAAGCCATCGCAAAAGAACTTAATGTCCCTGTAATTGCTCTTTCTCAGCTATCCAGAAGTGTGGAAAGCAGACCTAACAAACGCCCACAGCTTTCGGATTTGAGGGAATCAGGAGCGATTGAGCAGGATGCTGATATCGTTTCTTTCCTCTTCCGTCCTGAATATTACAAAATAGAAAACTGGGAAGACGGAAGCCCTTCTGCTGGACAGGCGGAGCTCATCATCGGAAAACATAGGAATGGAGCCGTTACAGATGTAAGACTTTCGTTCCAATCAAGTTTAGCAAAGTTCTCGGATTTGGATTTATTTGGAACTAATGAGTCTTCCTATGCTCAACCAAATCAAAATGCTTTTGAAAACCTCCGTGTAAGCATAGACCCTTCTGCGGCGTTTGACTTACCTAAAAACAACCTTTCTGCTTCATCTATGAACGATGAAGATGACATGCCTTTCTAAAAATATGAGGATAGAAATCTATACCGATGGAGCGTGCAGCGGCAACCCTGGGAAAGGCGGCTATGGCATCATCATGCAGGCACCTGAGAAAAACTATGAGAAATGTTTTTCGGAAGGGTATCGGCTGACGACCAACAACCGTATGGAACTCCTCGCGGTAATCACAGCTTTAGAAAATCTCAAAGAAGAAGGGCATGATATTCATATCTTTACCGATAGTAAATATGTAGCCGATACAGTGAATAAAAACTGGATTCTTGGCTGGATAAAAAAAGGCTTTAAAAATGTAAAAAATCCTGACTTGTGGCGAAGATTTATCCCACTTTTCAACAAGTATAAACCTACTTTCCACTGGATAAAAGGCCACGCAGGACATCCACAAAATGAAAGAGCCGACCAACTGGCTGTAGCAGCATCACAAAAGGAAAATCTACTGATAGATACTTTCTTCGAAAAGGAAGAAGAAAATCTTTTTTCGGAATAAAAAACACCCAGAATATAATCTGGGTGCTTTCTCTTATTTAAATTCTATAACTCCGCCTACTACTTTTTTTACATCTCTTTGCTTTGGGTTTCCGTGGATTTCTATTCTTCCGCCTGCTCTCACGGTGGCATTTACAGCTTTAGAAGCGTAGACTTCCGCCTTTCCGCCTGCATTTACAGTTACAGAAACATTTTCGCCTTCGTTGTCATCGCCTTTGTATTTTGCGCCAGAGTTCATCACGATTTCCTGAACATCTGCATTCCCTGAAAGCTCTACTTCACCGCCTGAATTTCCTCTTACATTCAGCTGGTCGACATCTACCCTCATTTGGATTTTAGAACCTTCATTAGCAGTGAGTTTCAGCAAGTTGGTTTTCAATACATCACGAGAAGTGATTTCTGAACCTTGGCTCGCCTGAATATCGCTGAGGTCATTGTAATAAACCTTTACTTTAACATCATCTCCCTGCAGAAGTTTCAGGGTTTTGGTTCGGATTTTTAGTTCTCCGTTTTTATTGATTACTTGGATTTTTGCACTGCCGTCACCTATGATTTCCACTTTGTTTTTCTTGGATTCTATAAGTTCTACAGAAATCCTGTCATAGACTTTTAGAGAAATAAAGTCACCAACCTCTCTATCATTCTGTGCAAAAGAGCACGCCACACCGAAAAGGAATAAAATTCCTGATAATAAATTTTTCATTATGTTTGATTTTTCTATTAGAACGAAAAAAAAGGATTTTCATTATGTTTTAAATAAAAAAAAGACTTTCTTCGTGAAAGTCTTTTGTAATATTTTAAGTAAGCATACCGCCATCTACATTGATAACCTGTCCTGTAACATAGGAAGACAAGTCGCTCGCCAAGAATAAGCATGTATTGGCTACATCGATAGTCTGCCCTCCTCTCTTTAACGGGATGGCATCTCTCCAGCCTTGTACCACTTCTGGGCTTAGTTTCGCTGTCATTTCTGTTTCTATGAAACCTGGCGCTACAGCGTTACAACGGATGTTTCTAGAACCTAGTTCCAAAGCAACAGATTTAGAGAATCCGATAACACCAGCCTTAGAAGCTGCGTAGTTTGCCTGTCCTGCGTTTCCTTTAACACCTACCACGGAAGCCATGTTGATGATAGACCCTGTTCTTGCTTTCATCATAGGTTTGATGGCTGCTTTTGTAAGGTTGAAAACAGAATCCAAATTCACTTTCATGATGATGTCCCACTCCTCCTTGCTCATTCTAAGGAGAAGATTGTCTCGGGTAATTCCTGCATTATTCACAAGGATATCTATCTGCCCGAAGTCTGCGATAACATCGTCTATCAGTTTTTGAGCCTCATCAAAATCGGCAGCGTTAGAGTGGTATTCTTTAGCTGTAGTGATTTTATTTAGGTCTGCTTCTACTTGTTTTGCTAAGTCATCTGGACCGATGTGGGAAAATGCTATTTTAGCTCCCTGCTCTGCAAAAACTTCTGCTATTCTTTTTCCAATACCTGTAGCTGCACCTGTGATGAGAGCTACTTTTCCTTCTAATAATTTCATATTCTTATTATTTTGGTTCAAAATTAAGGATTATTTTTAAAACCTAAAAGATTAGAAGAGTTTATCTTGTTTTTAGAGTTTGGATTTCTTTCTGGAGTTGTTCTATCAGCTGGTCTTTTGCTTTTATGAGCTGGTCTGTTATTTCCTTATTTTCTTGATAGAAATTTTCTATTTTTTGCTGAAAAACACTTTCGTTACTATAATTATTCTGCACAAAAGCATTTTTATCCATCTCCAAAAACTCATTTATAGGTGTTTCTAAAATTGCAGAAATTCTGAATAATCTCTCCACTGTAAGTTTGGTTTCACCTGTTTCTATTTTTCTATATGCAGCAGGAGTAAGCTCCAACTCATCTGCCATATTCTCATATGTATAACCTTTTTTATTCCTATACTGAGCAATTTTTTCTATAATTTTTTCCATTTCCATTACTTAAATTTTTATCAAAAGTATAAAAATATATCTTAATAGTAAAATAATTTTACTAAAAGTTGTATGTTTTTTTTAGAAGTAGTTATAAATTTGCTATGTTAAATTAAAAATTATATTCTTAATATGAAAAAAGTAGTTTCAATATTAGTGTTTTTAGGAATGGGGGCATTTGTAAGTGCACAAGCTATTTATGATAATTTAGGATTACCAAAAATATGTAAAGAAATAGAAAGCCCTTTTGCATTAAATGATAAAGGTCGTCTTTATTTTGGAGATACTACTAGTATAGAGCTTCGTGAAAAAAATGTGTGTGGAGATACTTATGTTTCTAATAAAAAAGGTTGGAATAGTTCTGATTTTGAACCTTATTTAAGAAAATATACCATAAAATATGGTGATCCTATTTATAAAGATACCTCTAGGGGATATGATATGATTTGGTGTTGGTCAGTTGATAAAGATTATATTTTAAATCTAAGATATGTTGTTCCCAATTCTCTTGCTCCTGCAGGAATTATAATATATGTTACTAAAAAATAATTATTTAACACATTTTAATATGGAAAATTATACATTCGAAAATCTAAGACAACAAACTGCATTTATAGATTTGGATAATAGAGAAGAAATTTTAAGTTTTGAACGAAAGGAGGAGCTAGCATGGTATATTGATAATAGAATTAACAAACTAAATTCAGAAATTGAAGATAAAAATATTAGCGATAATGAACGAGTTACCAAAACATTAACTCTCAATTTATTGCAAAAAATAAGAGATGGTGTTTCTAAATTATTATAAAAAAATTATTCTTGATAAATTATTTTTTTAATATGAAATTTAAATTATTTTGTTTTTTATCCATCATATTATCTAACTATGTAAGCTCTCAAAGTATTCCAGCTGAATTACTGGTTTCTTATGCAAGATTCCAAAATATAAAAATCATCAAGAGTGATTTGGATTATAAAGGGTTTATTACAAAACTAGGTGATAATAATCAATTAGTTGGCTTAAAAAGTTATGATTCTGAACAAGCTTCTGAGGTAATATATGCTACTTTTAATTATGAAAAAGCTACTTTTACAGTTTGTAATACATCTATGTATTTTAATGAAAAGAAAAATTATTTTTTATCAAAAAAATTGATTTTCAGATATAAGGATAAACAGACAGGAACACTTGTATATGACCATCCTTCTGAAAAATATAATGTAGGAATACAAGAGGAAGAAATGATAGTATGTATATTTACAGGATTATAAAATAAACTGGCTCAAAAAAGAGTCAGTTTATTTTAACTTTATTTATAATCATTATAGAGATTTTTGTAAGCTTTTTGATTTTTATATAGTAAATATCAAAACTGCATATTCTGATTTTTTAATTTTAGGAAATTCCATCTGACTACGCTTTAGATGCTATATGCCTTCTATACACATCTAAATGTGTTTTTTCTAGCACCTCTCCTATGCGGTTCAAACGCTGGGTCTGTGTCGTATCTGTATCTTCTTGATGATTATCTTCATGCATCGTAATCTGTCCATTTCCCTCTACAGAAAAATACTCATACCAGTTCACTGGCACATCATGCCAAGAGCCATCACCACCAAACTTACTAATATACGAAAGGCGAGGTTCTGAACGGAAACCATGAGCCGTGACATCTATCATCGTGCTACCATCGTTCTGTACCTTTGCGGAAGTTTTCAAGACGCATTGCGTCACACAGTCAGGATGCTTGAAACGCTCCTGCCCCCAGAAATTAGCCAGTGCTTCATGCTCCCAGAACGAACTTCTCTGCTCCATATCACGCCCATAAATATCCTTATGCGACCGTATTTGCTGATACATCGGCACACATAATAACGGCGCAAAACTAAAATAAATCGCTCGGAAATATCTTGCATTAATTTCGTAAAAGTCTTTTTTGGCTCTTTCAAAATCAAAATTACAGTACTGATCTGGGTTCATATCAAGATCCAGCTCTTGGATATGCAAAGGCGTGATGGTGTTTATCATACGATTTTTATCAAAGTTAAAATCATCACCATAGCCATTGGTATTGTCCTGCAAAAGTGCCATCATACTCTGCTGTGCCAATGGCGTGAAGAGTAAAGCGAACTGCTGGTTGTTATTACGGTTACTTGTATTGAATGCGACCTCAAATTCCTCATTTGTCAGCATAGCAAAATCTCCATCTGCCAGATTACGAGCTTTACGCTTCAGCCAAAATTTATCCCACTTAAAGCGAAGCGAACCTTCTTTGCCTGCCAATCCACTTGGTTTGCGATTAAATATCAAATCGGGCGCGGCTGTATTGCCATAGATAAGGCGGGTACGCTCATAATACTCTGGATAAGGCGCTGTCACGCTCGCGCGCAATGTCTCCGAATGACTCACTGTGCGAGATTTCCCATCCGAATCAGTTTCCCTCGTTGTCCAGTAAATAGTTTTCTCGCCGTAGTAGGTCTTCTGTCCCATTTCCATTTTTCGTGTTCTACAGATGACAAACGGATTACCATTGATAAGTCCAGAATGGGAATAAAGTACCGAACGCCCTTCATTAAAGGAATCATTCCAACCATATGTAGCACGAAGGTCAGCCAATCGCTGTGTGGTGAAATATGGGTCAAACTCCAGCCTTGGCACAGTCTTCGACATCATTCGTGTCAAAATATCCCAGTCGTAGAGTTTATTTAGTTCCGCCATTTGCTCCCATGCTGTATTTCTCAAATCATCTACTTTTTGGGCTAAATCATTTCGCTCACTTCGTAAAGACTTCAAGGTAGGATGTACCTTTACCAAAAGAAAGACAACCGCCAAGACTGCGCCGCCGCCTATTAATAAGAGCTGCTCTATCGGGAACTCATTTCTCTTAACATAGGCAACAGCAAATCCTATCACCGCACCTATCCACAGGATGACACATAATACCGTCCATCGTGTGATACGGCTTGCTATATCTGCCATGTCTGCCTCGCCTTTATAAATCTGCTGGCATGTAGCACGATTTGCTTCTACATCAATCTGCGCTTCCTGAGCAAGCGCATCGAAGGTCTCCTCTGCTACCTTCTTAAACTTGTCACGAAAGGTATTGATGTATTCGTTTAATGGGTCATAGATATCCTGAATCATCTATATTCCAAAGTCTTAGAAAAACTTACCTCTTGCTGCCTCGCGTGTTTCGGCTGATGCTGTGAATGGGATACGCGTGGTGTAGCCCTGCTGTGCTGCTACTATCATCTTTGTAGGCCATGAGAAAATATCTGTGTTCCACTGCGTTACACGGCTGTTATACACAGTTCGCGCTGCTGTTATCTCGCGCTGTAGGTAGCTGTTCTGCTGCATCGCATCTGCAATGGCGTTGTGCGCTTTCAGTTCTGGATAAGCTTCAACCTGTGGGAAAAGCCTGCCGAAAGCGGTGTTAATCTGTGCGTTCACATCGCTTCTGTTGTCCTCATTTACACTGCCGCTACGAAGAGCTGCCACTGTTTTCATCACATCCTTGTCAAGATCTACAGCCCGCTCAACAAGCCCTACGACATTCTGAAGTATTTGTACTCTTTGTTCCAAATAATTATCAATATTAGATGCTTCCGCCTGAATGCGTTGTTCCAACTGCTGGAAATAATTACGAGCTGATATCTTCATAAAGATAAAAATAACACCAGGCAGGATGCCCAGCAGACAGCCCACACCGCCAACAAGTAAAGGATTTTGTAGCGTACTACCCATAACCAGCACATATAACAGCACCAATATCGGTATCACAACCCATAATGCTATCTGAAAAAGAGTAGAGCCAAAGCCTATCTCTACAGGCAGCTGTTTATCTATTACATGTACATCTCGTCCTGAATTATTTACAGGTCCTGTCACTTCGTCTAACAAATTTGCCATAACTTTTAAATATATAGTTTTTATTTTATTGTACCAAAGATACATTTTTTTCTTAAAATTTTGGTATATCTACCGCCTATATCTAATCTTTGATGCTTTTTTATTTATCTGAAAAACCTTAAATAGTGATAGATTTTCTTTTTAATAGAAGTTGCTTATGAATATCGTTAGATAACCTTCATGCAATATAATTTTATTTTCAATCATTTATTTTTGATTATCTAATCTTTTCCTTTAAATAAATCTCCTACGGATATTCAAAACCAAAATAAATTTTACTCAGCTTGTTTTGGTCAAAAGTATATTCAGCAAAATAAATTGGCAAATTATACTTTTCTAAAAAATGAGACTTTTCATAATATGAGATTTCATACCGAAGAACATGATTAGTTTCTACAAAATTATTTCCTTTGGTTCAATATTACTTACAACTTAAAGTTATCTTTGAACCATTTTTTAAATGTTTTTTTTGATTATAAGAATATTAAGGAAGCAAAAATAGTACCCTTTTTAAAATCTTTTTGATGGCTAAATCTGGTTATTCACCACCAAAACCATTTCGCCTTTCAGGGTTTTACTTTTCGAAAATTCTATGAGTTCTTCTATGGTTCCGCGTTTGGTTTCCTCAAATTTTTTGGAAATTTCTCGGCTGAGGCTGATTTTCGTTCCCTCTCCGAAAAACTCCTTTATCTGCTCCAGCGTGGTGTTTATCTTGTGCGGACTTTCATAGAGAACTATCGTTTTTTTCTCTTCCGCCAGCTGTTTCAGTTTGGTTTGTCTTCCCTTCTTCTGCGGTAAAAATCCCACGAACAAAAACTCATTATTAGGCAGTCCAGAAACCACCAGTGCCGGAACAAAAGCCGTAGCACCAGGCAGACACTGCATTTCCACCTCGTTGTCCGCACATGCCTTTGCCAGCAGATATCCAGGGTCAGAAATTCCAGGCGTTCCTGCATCGGTAATGATGGCGATATTCTGACCGTTTTTCAGGTCTTCTATCACTTTAAGTGTCGCTTGATGTTCATTATGTAAGTGATACGATTTCAATGGTTTAGAAATTTCAAAATGTTTCAATAAAATTCCCGAAGTCCGTGTATCTTCACAAAGAATATAGTCCACTTCTTTCAAAATTTTTACTGCCCGAAAAGTCATATCTTCCAGATTGCCAATAGGCGTAGGAACAAAATAAAGTATACCGCTCATAAATTCTTTTATTAAAATTGTTTAAATTTGGGATTTAATTTTGAATTTTTCACATCAAAATCAAAAGGCTAATTTACAATGTTTTTAGAAAATACAATCAATCACGCCAAACAAAGTGGCTGGATGGAGGTTATCTGCGGTTCTATGTTTTCTGGAAAAACCGAGGAACTCATCAGAAGGCTCCGCCGTGCAGAGATGGCTGGACAGCAGGTGGAAATCTTCAAACCAAAGCTGGACAACCGCTATGCAAATGAAGAGGTGGTCTCCCACAACCAAAATAAAATAAAAAGCACTCCCGTAGAAACTCCCGATGAGATTCTACTCCTAGGGTCTAACTGTGATGTGGTGGGCATAGACGAGGCGCAGTTTTTCGATGAAAGTATTGTAGAAATAGCCAATCAGCTGGCGAACAACGGCGTTCGTGTGGTGATTGCTGGGCTGGATATGGACTACATGGGAAGACCTTTCGGGCCGATGCCCAACCTGATGGCTACAGCAGAATATGTTACGAAAGTGCATGCCATCTGCAAGAAAACAGGGAACTTGGCGAATTATTCCATGAGAATCTCAGGAAGTGATGATTTGGTACAATTAGGAGAAACTGACAGCTACGAGGCTGTGAGCAGAAAAGTTTTTACAGAAGAAGTTTTGAATAAAAAATAATGATATACAGCACATTACAAATTTCGCAACTTACAGATTCTAAACTGATTGGGAATCCAGATATTCTCATCAGCAATATCTCTTTTGACAGCCGAAATCTTTATTCTATTTCGGATACGGCGTTTATTGCCATTAATACCAAAAATAATTCTGGCGAAAAATACATTTCTTCCGTAGTAGAAAAAGGTGTGAAAGTCATTATTTCTGAAAACTACTATCCTGAATACGAAGATATTACATGGATTATTACCAAAAATTCCATCGAGTTTTTACAAGTTTTAGCCAAAAAACATTTAGAAAATTCGCATTTAGAAAACACCATCGGCATTACAGGAAGCAACGGCAAAACCATCGTAAAAGAATGGCTTTATCAGTGTCTTTGGGATGAATTTTCTACGGTGAAATCTCCCAAAAGTTTCAACTCACAGATTGGGCTTCCTATCTCGCTGCTGCAAATCAACGAGGAACACCAGCTGGGAATCTTTGAAGTCGGAATTTCTAAACCGAGCGAAATGGCAAAATTGGAAAATATTTTTGCTCCAAAAATCGGCGTTTTGACGCACATCGGTTCTGCTCATTCTTCTAATTTTAAAAATGAAGAAGAACTAATAAACGAAAAAATCATTCTTTTCAAAGAAAGTGAAACTATTATTTATAACGGAGATAATGAATTGGTTTATAATTTAGTAAATAAACTTTATTCAAGTAAAAATTTAATTAGTTTCGGACTAAATCAAAGAAATGATGTCCGTATTTCTTCCGATTATAAAAATCTTAATGAACACATCGGGATAAAATATTTTGATGAAGAAATCAGTATTTCTCTCCAAAAACGAGATGAGGCTACACTTTCAAATATTCTGGCGATTGTAGCCGTTTTAAAATCTTTAGAAATCTCCAACGAAAAGATTGTAACCAAAATCCAAGATCTGCATTCTGTGGAAATGCGTCTGGAGAGTGTGAACGGCATTAGAAATAATCTGATTATCAATGATTCTTTTAATCTGGATTTGGATTCGTTAATCATTGCATATCAGTTCATTAACCAATATCAAAAGCAGAAAAAATCGCTCATCCTTACGGATATTTTGGACACGATAGAAGAGGACGAAATATTGTATAAAAAAGTAGCTGAACTTACCAACGAGCAGGATTTTGAAAATATCATTCTCATCGGCGAACACATCACGAAGTATAAAGATTTGTTTTCAGGGAAAGTCAAAATCTTTGACAACACTCAGGAACTTATAGACAGCCAGTATCTCAATACGATTGAAAATCAGCTCATTTTATTAAAAGGAGCGAGAGTTTTTGAAATTGAAAAAATCAAAAAACTTTTAGAACTCCAAAAGCACGATACTACGCTTGAAGTAAATCTTAATGCCATCATACATAATATAAACATTCACAAGAGTTTGCTGAAACCAGAGACAAAAGTCTGCGCGATGGTAAAAGCTTTTTCCTATGGATTGGGCGGCTACGAAATTGCTGAATTTTTGCAGCATCACCATATTGATTATCTGGGAGTTGCCTATGCAGATGAGGGTGTTGATTTACGGAAAAACGGTGTGACTACTCCCATCCTTGTGATGAATCCTGAGCAGAACAGCTATGATACCATCATAGATTATCATCTAGAGCCAGAGATATACAGCCTGAGGGTTTTGGATTTATTTGGAAAACAGCTCCAAACGAAAGGAATCCAAGAGACCTACCCTATCCATATCAAGATAGAAACAGGAATGCACCGCCTTGGTTTTAAAGAAGATGAAATAGATGATTTGATGAAAACCTTGAAGAAATACAATGTCAAAATAGCGAGTATTTTCAGCCATTTATCTTGCGCGGATGTTCCCGAAGAAAAGGAATATACACTGCACCAGCTGGAAACCTTTGAGCGAGTTTCAAGTAAAATCATCCAAAACATTGATTATAAACCTATTAGACATATTCTCAATACAGCTGGAATTATCAATTTTACTGATTATCAATATGATATGGTAAGAATAGGCATTGGGATGATGGGCATTTCCTGCGTTCCTGAAATAGAAAAACAGCTCCAAAATGTGGCTACATTTAAAACAGTCATTTCTCAGATTTCCAAAGTAGAAAAAGGAGATTCTATAGGATACAGCAGAAAATACATCGCAGAAAAAGATACCAGAATCGCTACCATTCCGATAGGCTATGCAGACGGCATTCCTCGGCTGATAGGAAACAAAAAGGGCTTTGTAATCATCAAAGGGCAAAAAGTTCCCATCGTGGGAAATGTGTGCATGGATATGCTGATGGCAGATTTGGGCGAAATTCCTGCAAAAGAAGGTGATGAGGTCATTATTTTCAATTCCTGTAAGACTCTGGAAGAGTTTGCAGACTATTGCCAGACCATACCTTACGAAGTTCTTACTTCCATTTCACGAAGAGTCAAAAGAATTTATATAAAAGACTGATTATGAAAAAGTTACTTCAAATATTTATAATAATGTTTTCTTTGAGTTTGTATAAAGCTCAGGTAAAAGAAAACATGAAAATTCCGAAAAACCCAAAAATAGGACTGTCTCTGGCAGGCGGCGGCGCGAAAGGTTTTGCCCATGTAGGCGTATTGAAAGTGATAGACTCACTGGGAGTAAAAATAGACTACATCTCTGGAACCAGCATGGGAGCGATAGTTGGAGGGCTCTATGCATCGGGCTACTCGGCAAAGGAAATAGAAAAAATCATCAAAGAAACAGATTTTTATGAAATCCTTGCCAATGAAAAAGACCGAAAAGAAACTTCGTTTTTTGATAAAAATAATGACAAATATCTGCTGAATATTCCTTTTGAAAAAGGTAAATTCAATGTCTTGCCAAAAGCCATTTCACAAGGACAAAAAAATCTTTTCCTTTTAAAGGATTTGTTTAACAATGTTTCTAATGTCACAGATTTTTCAAAGCTGAATATTCCTTTCATGTGTGTGGCAACCAATCTGGAAAATGGAAAAGTAAAAATTTTTGAAAAAGGAGATTTGGTGAATTCTATCATGGCGAGTTCCGCCTATCCTTCGCTGATAAATCCTGTGAAAGTAAATGACAGTCTGTATATAGATGGTGCGATGACAGTAAATTTTCCATCAAAACCTCTTAAAGATAAAGGTATGGACATTGTCATCGGTGTGGATTTAAGTCTTCCTCTGGCGAATAAAGATGAGCTTAATTCGGCTATAAAGATTTTAGATCAAGTGATAGATTTCACTATACAAAATGAAAATAAAACTCAGTATAAAAATACAGATATAAGAATACATCCTAACCTAAAAGGGTATTCTTCCACAAGCTATGGCGACAAAGAAAAAATCCTAAATTTAGGATATGAAGAAGCTAAAAAATACATCGATATACTCAATAAATTACCAAAAAGAGACTCTCTACCGAAAATGATGAGTAAGCCTGTCTATTCTAATATTTATAAAGTAGACAGCCTTATTTTGGTGAACAGCAGGATTTTTAATGAATCTTATGTAAAAGGGAAAATGAACCTTAAAATTCCTTCTCTGCAGACTTATGCTGGAATTAACCAAATGATTGATAAATTATATGCTACCAATAATTATAAACTTATCAATTATGACCTGATACAAGATAAAGGAAAAAACATTCTAAAACTTGAATTAGAAGAAGATAACGCTCGGTTTTTACTAAAATTTGGGCTTCATTATGATGAGGTTTTCAAAACAGGACTGCTCATCAATACAACCATCAAAAGGTTTTTATTCCAAAACTCTATTCTCTCCCTTGATGCCATCGTGGGAGGAAATAGACCGAGATATTATTTTAATTATTTTGTGGATAATGGCTACTTCCCTGGGTTTGGGATTTATTCTTCTGGGATGAGCCTACAGCTTAATGATGATAATAGAAATGAAATAGGAAAATGGAAATGGTTTAGAAATGAAATTTATCTTCAGTCTATTTGGAAAGATAGATATGCCATCGGTGGAGGGATGAGCCATGATTATTTTGAGTCCAAAATAGGAACTACCCGCTATGATAATGAAAAAAACTTTCTCAATCCTTATGTTTTCATTAAAAGTGATACGAGGAATGACAAGGATTTTTCATCAAGAGGCTTTTATCTCAATATAGAAGGAAAATTATTAGATATTTTTAATAAAAATATTGAAAAACAAATTTTCCAAACCAAAGCTGACATCCGAATGAGTTTCCCTATTTCCAGCCGCGTAACTTATAGGCTGAATCTTTTCGGAGGATTAACTTTCGGGAAAGATGTTCCATACTATTATCATTTCTACCCAGGTGGAATTTTTGAGCAGAATTTAGGAAATTTTGTAAGTTTCCAAGGCTATCAGTTTGGGAATTTTGCTACGGATAATCTTATCGTTGCTGGGAATGATTTTCAGTTTAGGATTAAGAAAAACTATTTCATCACAGGACATGTTAATTTTATGAATACCTTTGATGAGCATAAAATAAATTATATTCTAAAAGTAGGTGATATTTCTGGTGGAATTACCGCTGGATACAAATCTCCTTTTGGGCAGATAAAACTAAATTACAGCAAGGCTGTGAATAAAGGAAAAGGAATTTTTAGTGTAATTTTAGGACATTGGTTCTAATTTTTTAGAGATAAATAAAGCAGAATGATACAGTATTTTTTTGAAAATGTAGAGGAAATTACCCTTCCTGAAAATTGTTCGGAATGGGTTGAAAAACTTATTTTAAACGAAGAGAAAAAAGTAGGAAATATCAATTATATTTTCTGTGATGATGAATACCTGCTAAAAGTAAATCAGGATTTTCTTAATCATGATTATTATACAGACATTATCACTTTTGACTATGTAAAAGGCAAAACCATAAGCGGAGATATTTTTATATCTTTGCCGCGCATTTCGGAAAACGCCTCTACCCTATCCAGTAGTTTTGAAAAGGAATTACTACGGGTTCTGGCTCACGGTGTTCTTCATCTTTGCGGATATAAAGATAAATCCGATGAGGAACAAAAAGAAATGAGAGCAAAAGAAGATTTTTATATCAATTTATTTTAATGTTTCACGGGAAACATTTTTATTATTTATAAACTTATTTACAATATATGATAAACGAAATATACGATGTAATCGTAGTAGGTGGAGGACACGCAGGCTGTGAAGCAGCGGCAGCAGCAGCCAATCTAGGCTCTAAAACTATGCTGGTTACTATGAACATGCAGACCATCGGACAGATGAGCTGTAACCCTGCGATGGGCGGAATAGCAAAAGGACAAATTGTTCGTGAAATAGATGCACTTGGCGGGTATTCTGGAATCATAGCTGATAAATCTGCTATCCAGTTTAAGATGCTGAACCTATCAAAAGGACCTGCTATGTGGTCGCCACGAACTCAAAATGACAGAATGCTCTTTGCAGAAGAATGGAGATTGGCTTTAGAAAACACTCCTAATCTTGATTTTTTCCAAGATATGGTAAAAAATATCATTATAGAAAATGGTAAAGTGGCAGGAGTAATTACCAACATCGGTGTAGAAATCCGTGGAAAAGCAGTAGTTCTTACCAATGGAACTTTCCTAAATGGGCTGATACATATTGGAGAAAAACAATTCGGCGGCGGAAGAATGGGCGAACCAAAAGCCTTCGGAATTACTGAGCAATTAGTAAGTTTAGGTTTTGAAGCAGGAAGAATGAAAACAGGAACACCTGTAAGAATAGATGGAAGAAGTCTAGATTATTCCAAAATGGAAGAACAAAAAGGCGATGAAAATCCACAAAAATTCTCTTACCTCGATACGCCTAAACTTAAAGAACAAAGAAGCTGCTATATCACTTACACTAATGAAATTGTACATGATATTCTCCGCTCTGGGTTTGATAGAAGCCCAATGTTCAACGGAACTATACAAAGTATAGGACCAAGATACTGCCCAAGTATAGAAGATAAAATCAATCGTTTCGCTGAACGAAACAGACACCAGCTTTTCGTAGAACCAGAAGGATGGAAAACTGTTGAAATCTATGTAAATGGTTTCAGCTCTTCACTTCCAGAAGACATTCAGGCCAAAGCGCTAAGACATGTCCCAGGTTTTGAAAACGCTAAAATATTTCGCCCAGGTTATGCCATAGAGTACGACTACTTCCCTCCTACTCAGCTGAAACATACTTTGGAAACCAAACTGATTGAAAATTTATTTTTCGCTGGACAAATCAACGGAACTACTGGTTACGAAGAAGCAGCAGGACAAGGTCTGATTGCAGGAATCAATGCACATAATAAAGTTCACAGCAAAGATGAATTTACCCTCAGCAGAGATGAAGCCTATATAGGTGTACTGATAGACGACCTCATCACGAAAGGAACAGAAGAGCCGTACCGTATGTTCACATCAAGAGCAGAATATAGACTACTTCTAAGACAAGATAATGCTGATATCCGTTTGACTGAAAAATCTTATAACATAGGTTTAGCATCAGAAGAAAGACTCAGAAAAGTAGAAGAAAAAATCAAAAAGTCTGGAGAGCTGGAAGAATTCCTTAAAGAATTATCATTAAAACCAAATGTTATAAATCCTATTCTTGAAGAAAATGAAAGCAACCCTGTAGACCAAGCATACAGAGCATCTCAAATATTAACTCGTCCTAACATAAATTTAGAAAAACTTTCTAAAATAGAAATCATAGGAAGTAAAGTGAGTGAATATTCTGAAGAGATACAAGAGCAAGCAGAAATCAATATAAAATACAAAGGCTACATAGAAAAAGAAAAAGAAAATGTAGCAAAACTCCAAAGAATGGAAAATATAAAAATTCCTGATGATTTTGATTTTAGCAAGGTAGCTTCACTTTCTTCGGAAGCTCTACAAAAGATGAATAATATTCGTCCAAAAAATATCGCACAGGCTTCCAGAATATCAGGAGTATCACCAGCGGATATTAATGTTTTATTAATTTATTTAGGAAAATAAAATCACAATGTTTCATGTGAAACATTGTGGTTGTTTTATAAAAAATTAAAATGAAAATAAAAGACCACTTTCTCTCACAGGAAGAATTTGAAATCATAGAAACAGAAATCCAAGGGATTTATAAAACTTCTCCTCTGCCCGATGATTTAGGTAAATATTATGAAAGTAAAAATTACATTTCACATCATCAGGATTCGGGAAGTTTGAAAGAAAAAGTGTATAAATTTTTACAGAAGTTTAATCTTAATTATAAAAAAAATATAATCAAGAATGAAATAGGAACCCATTTGAAAATATTAGACTATGGATGCGGCGCGGGAGAGTTTGTAAAATTTATAGAAAACGAATACACCACTTTCGGATTTGAACCAAATGAAAATGCAAGAAATTTTGCAAAACAAAAATCCGAAAAAACAATTTTCATTTCCAATCCAGAACTCACAGAAATAGAAAATGAAAGTCTGGATGGTATCACCCTATGGCATGTTTTAGAGCATATAGAGGAAAGGGAAAAATACCTGAAAATATTTCATGAGAAATTAAAACCAAATGGACTTCTCATCATCGCTGTTCCAAACTACACTTCCTACGACGGAAAAAAATACAAAGAATTTTGGGCTGCCTATGATGTGCCGAGACACATTTGGCATTTCTCAAAATCAGGAATGGAAAAATTGATGAATAATGCAAATTGGAAAATCAGAAAAATAAAACCTCTCCTGCTCGATTCTTATTATATCTCCATGCTAAGTGAAAAATATAAGAAAAATCCACTTTTTTGGCTTTTTGGAGCAATTCACGGAGCGATTTCTAATTTTAAAGCCTCAAAAACAGGCGAATTTTCAAGTTTGATATATATTATCGAAAAAACTTAGAAAATGGATTTTTAATATATTTATTAAAGCTGATTTTTTACTCAAAAATAACTTTTTCAAGAAAATTTTAAATTAAAAATAAAATATCATGTTTGAATTTTTTAGTAACATATCAAAAATTAAATTTGTAGGTGAGCTGACTGTGGATGTTGTTTTTCTACGACTTTTATTGGCCATCATTTTTGGAGGGCTTGTCGGCATCGAAAGAGAAAGAAAACACAAACCCGCTGGATTCAGAACTTATATTCTTGTGTGTTTCGGTGCGGCGATAGTTTCCATGGTTCAAGACCAGCTTAGGCTGAATATCTATGGCTTTGAAAAAGATTTCCATGGTCTTGCAGCAATTATGAAAACGGACTTGGGGCGTCTTGGGGCGCAGGTTATCAGTGGAATAGGTTTCTTAGGCGCTGGAAGCATTATCAAAGAAAAAGGCGAAGTGGGCGGACTAACTACCGCGGCTGGAATCTGGGCAACTGGCTGTGTGGGATTAGGAATCGGCTGGGGATTTTATAACATCGCACTCATTGCCATTATTTTTATGCTCATCATTATGATAGCACTGAAAAAGGTAGAAACTGTTTTTATGAAAAAATCTTCTAACCTTATTTTTGAAATTGAAATTGATGAAAATGCCGCTGTTTCAGAAATAATTTCCGAATGCCATGCTGTTTTTCTACAAAAAGAAATAAACATCAATAAAGTTGATAAAAACCTGAAAAACAATATCATAACATTCAATGCAACCACGGAGGAAAATAATAACAACATCGCCGAAATCGTGATGATTCTTTCCTTAAAAAATAATATAAAATCGGTAAAAGATATGAGTTTTTAATATTTTTTAAATTTGCTACTAAAAAATAATAAAATGATTCCTACACAAAAACAAATTGAGCAATTAGTTGCCGACCTTAATGCTACTACGCAACAGGAAATGATTCGTATCAAACTATCCTTATCTGATAGTTTAGCCCTTACCGATAGTAAATTCGGTGGTATGCCCTATGTCCCAAAAGGAGGCTCATTACCTACAAGTGCTGAAGGCAAACCACTCTTTATGCTGGCACAAATTAACTGTGAACAACTACCCGAAAACAATATCTATCCTAAAAAAGGTCTATTGCAGTTCTGGATAGCAGATACTGAAGATTATCTATTTGGGCTAGACTTTGACAATCCTTGCAGTAATGATTTTAAGCGAGTACTCTACTACCCTACTATTGGTGAAGCTTTGTCCATTGATGATTTTATAGAAGATTATGTCTTTGATAATGACAATTTGCCTTTTGATGCTGATTTGCAGTTTGCTTTACATTTTACCAAAGAAATTGAAACTTTTTCATTGGACGAAAATTCCGCACAAAAACTTTTTATAGAAAAGTGGAATAAAACCTTTTCAAACAAAATAGAGTATCTATATCAGTTACCTGATGAAGCTGATTATATTCGTGATTTAGATAGCACAGGGCACAAGATTGGTGGTTATCCTTACTTCACCCAAGATGATCCTCGTAAAAAAAATGACCCTCATACCCTACTTCTTCTTCAAATAGATTCTGATGAAATAGAAGATGTAGAAATTATATGGGGTGATTGTGGCGTGGCTAACTTCTTTATAAACCCAGAAGATTTGGCGAAATGCCAGTTTGATAATGTAATGTATAATTGGGATTGTACTTAATAAATTTTCATGTATATAAAATATTTTACTCAAAAATATTCATAAAAAAAGCGAACCCTAAAATTTAGAGTTCGCTTCTTTTTATAATTACAATTATTTTTTAATAGCTGATACTCCTGGAAGTTCCAGTCCTTCAAGGCTTTCCAGCATCGCTCCACCACCTGTGGATACATAAGAAACCTTATCTGCGTAGCCAAATTGCTTCACGAATGCCACACTGTCCCCTCCCCCTACGAGAGAAAACGCACCCGCTTTAGTAGCTTCTGCTATACTGTCTCCCAGAGCCTTAGTTCCTTCAGCAAAATTAGACATTTCAAAAACTCCCAAAGGACCATTCCAAAGAATAGTTTTGGAACTCATAATCACATCTTTATTTATCTTTTGTGACTCGCTTCCTACATCCAGTCCCATCCAGCCGTCTGGAATTTCATTTGCTGCCACTTCTTTTCTTTCGGCATCATTGTTAAACTCTTTTGCTGCGATAACATCCACAGGAATATATACCTTAACATTCTGATTTTTAGCTTTTTCTAAAATTTCTAAAGCCAAATCCAGCTTGTCATCTTCCACCAAAGAATTTCCTACATTTCCGCCCTGCGCTTTGATAAAAGTGAAAGCCATTCCTCCACCAATAATCAGATTATCCACCACTGGCAGAATGTTTTCTATAATCGTGATTTTAGTGGAAACTTTAGAACCACCAAGTATCGCCGTAATAGGCTTTTCTCCAGAGTGAAGGACTTTATCTATCGCTTCTAATTCTTTCGCCATAAGCAGCCCGAAAAACTTAGTCTGAGGAAAAAATTCAGCGATAACAGCCGTAGAAGCGTGCGCTCTGTGAGCCGTACCAAAGGCGTCATTCACATACGCATCACCTAACTTGGCTAACTTTTCTGCAAATGCTTTGTCTCCTTTTTCTTCCTCGTTATAGAATCTAAGGTTTTCTAATAGGAGAATTTCTCCGCTTTTCAGCTCAGAAGCCAGTTTTACAGCTTCTTCACCGATGCAGTCCTCAGCGAACTTCACAGATTTACCCAAAATTTTTTCTATCTCAGGAAGAATGTGTTTTAGTGAGTATTTATCATTTTTCTCTCCTTTTGGTCGTCCTAAATGCGTCATCAAGATAACCGAACCGCCATCGGAAAGAATTTTTTCAATCGTAGGTTTCGCAGCCGTGATTCTGGTATTATCCGTTACCTTTAGGTTTTCATCCTGAGGGACATTGAAGTCTACTCTTACTAAGGCTTTTTTACCAGAAAAATCAAATTGTTTAATCGTTTTCATATGTATATATTTTTATTTGATTACTTTCTGCAAAGTTAAATTATAAATTCGTCCAATAAAAATTTTAGCCGACAAAAAATTCCCCAATCACCACACTATTACAATATTCATTTTTTCTATTTAATTTAAAAAAGATATATGATGTATATTGTTATAGAGCTGGGTTTAGTGGATAAATTTTTTATGAAAGTTTAGCACAAATATTTTAGCTGAAATTCATAGATAATTCACATCATAAAGCATTGATTCTAAATTTATAAAATACCTTATCAACATTCGTGAATAAGTCTGAAATAAAGACAATGTGTCAAAGTGTAATGTGAATAAACCTATTCAAAAACAAATGTTTTTATTTGAAAATAATTCTTGACTTGTGGGAAAATTTTTCTCATTAGAATTTTATTTCGGATTTCAAAATATTTTTTCTTGGAAGTTTTCCACATGGAATAAAGGTAGTTTTTCCTCATTAGCCACAGACATTGTTAATAAAAAAATCAGATTCAGTTTTTGAGGCTGAACCTGATGAAAAGTACCTATTTAGCTTGGTTTTTATTTCGTAGTAATTGTTATAAAAGAATCATCATTTTTGAATTTAAATTCTTTTTTCCTTACATCATCTATATTAAACTTTATTTCTACCGTGTTGTTATTTACTTTTCTTACTAAATCATGTTTTCCTTCTATTTTCTTTATTTCCGAATTGAAATGGAAAGTTACCTGATAGTCTTTAGTAAATATCATCCAATCTAAATCAGATTCTTTATCTTTATTTTTTTTGATGAGTATATCATTTAATACAGAAGTGTTTATTTTCAGGGTTTTTCCGTCCCATTCATTTCTGGAGAACAAAACAAGAATTGGTAAGGATTTTTCCTCTTTTTTATTGAACATAATGGACAATTCTTTATTAGTCAGTTTATCAGTTTTAAAGGAAATATCTGTCAAATCATCCTTATCATAGCTGCCTTTTACATATATTTTTTTCATTACTGCTATGGTGTCTGGAGCGGTGATTCTTTCTTTTTTATCCTTTTTTAGGTTCATTTCATATAGGCTGGTCCATTCTTTTGGGAGGTCATCTTTATCTTTCTTACCCTTCTTATTTTCATCTTTAAAGATTTTTGCTGCTTCTTTCCCATCGATGTCCATCACTATACTCTGTGTTTTATCTTTGTGCAGGGTAATATCAGCGGTTACATTACACGAAACCAAGGTCATCGCTAGACCTATCATCCAAAAATAAATCTTATTTTTCATTACAATAAATTTTTGTTTAAATTTAATAAAAAAAATGGAACAAATTCATATAAAATTCATCACAATTTTTTCTTTCTTATTTGTTGTAAAGTTCCTCTACTTTGTCCCAGTTAATAACTTCAAAAAATGCACTGATGTAGTCTGGTCTTCTGTTTTGGTAATTTAGATAATATGCATGTTCCCAGACATCTATTCCTAGAATAGGCGTTCCCGAGCAGCCAGCATTCGGCATCAGTGGGTTATCCTGATTCGGAGTGGAACAGATTTCTACTTCGCCGTTATCTTTCTTACACAGCCAAGCCCATCCAGAACCGAATCTTGTCTTAGCAGCCTCTGAAAAATCAGCCTTGAATTTCTCAAAACCGCCATAGTTTTCTATCGCTTTTTTCACATTTCCCACAGGTTCTTTAGCTCCATTGGGAGTTAGAATTTCCCAGAAAAGAGAGTGGTTGTAGTGTCCTCCTCCATTGTTTCTCAGCGCGGGTGCTTCTGCTGCCTTACAGATTTCTTCTATGCTTTTCCCTTCTAGGTTGGTTCCCTCTATGGCTTTATTAAGATTATCTATATACGCCTGATGATGCTTCGTATGGTGGATTTCCATAGTTTGGGCATCTATTATAGGTTCTAGTGCATTGTATGCATAATCTAGTTTAGGTAAGTTAAATGACATAATATATTCTATTTAAAAATTCCGCCAAAAGTAAATAAAAATCAAATATTATAATCAATTTTCCTAAGAGATTTTATCAATCATTGAAATATATTAATTAACTTTGAAAAAAAATATAAATTATGAAACAGTTTTTAATGTGTACAAGTATTGTATGTCTTGCGTTATTTGGAAATTCTTGTAGACAAGAATTAGAGGATTTAAAACAACAAAAAAATGTGTCCGTACAAGTCAAAGATGGAACAGTTGTAAATGGTAGATTGTATTTTTCAAGTATTGAATCATTACAAAATGCCTATGATGAGATTAAGGATGAGGAGGATGAAATTATTGCAAATTATTTAAAAGACAAAGATTTTATGTCTTTAAGACCTATTATTACAGAAGAAAATGAAAAATTGATGGTGAATCAAATGAGTGAAAGACTAAATTCGTTAAAATCAGAAAAAATAATAATATCCAATAATTTAACACTAGAAGATATTGAAGATGATTTAGACGATTTGGAGGAAATAATAGGAGATGATGTTTATTCTGCATTTTTGAATAGTGATGCGGAGATACAAGTAGCAAACAAAATATACAAGTATACAGATGTTGGTTTATTTATTGTTAAAGATGATAAATATTCAGAGTTACAAAATTATCTAAAAGTTAATAATATTTCTGATAACTTACTATTGCCTACTAATACCAGTATTAAGGAAAATTTTGTATTATCAAATGCAAATACGAATGGAGTGAAGCAAATAGATGCAAATATTGAATATTTTATTGAGAATCCAGAATTTTATAGTCCAGGAACAGTTGCAAAAGATTTTATTATAGAAGAACCTGAAAATTCAAAATTGCCAGTAAAAGGAGGAGCTGATATTTATAATGATGAAGTGTATAAATTTGTTGAAAGTTTACAATCCTGTAAACCTAGAAAAGGTTTATTTGGAGATCTTTTTGGACAGAATAATGTTTGTATTGATCAATATGAAAAAAGAAGAAGAGTAAAGGTAAAAGCATTCAATTATAATTATTATTTAGTATATCATTTAGGTGTAAAAGTAAAACATCAGTATAGAGGATGGACAGGAGGATGGAGAAAAGAAACAGCAGATGAAATAAGAATAGGGGTAACATCAGCAATTTTCATATATGATTATGGACAATATTTTAGAACTACACCACCAAATAATAGAAAAACAACAATATACAATAATAATTCGAGACTAGTTTTTGATGCCAATGTAAGATGGGAACCTGGTTTTTATCCACATAGTTATTCTATTACTAGTTATGATATAAAAAATTATCCTAAAATTATAAAAGATGATATTTATATAGAAGATATATTAGGTAGAAATTTTTATTCTGATAATGCTATTCTTGATAAAGCAATATATAATGCTATGAAAGCAGGAAATAGTCACTTAACAAGTCAGTACTTAAACCAAAAGTTTTGGAAAGAATCTATTAATTATTTAGGACAAACATGGATAAAATTAGGTAGAAAAGTCCCTGATAATAATATTACTTACTCCTTATGTATTCCTGAATTAGGAAAATTATGTATACATAAAGCATTTTATAGAAATAATTATAATTCAGCAAAAGTAGAAAAAACTTTTGATTGGGGATTTAATGTAGGAATTAATATAAATCCAGAAGGTAGTATCTCTCCAGAAATATCAGGTGGAAGCATGAAAAAACCACAAGATTTTAAAGTAAATCTTTATGGAATAGTTAAAAAGAATGGCAAATGGCATGGTATTAAGATGAATACATTTAAACTATGAAAAAATTTTTTTTTATAATGTTTCCTGTTCTGTTGTTTTCGCAAAAGAATGTAGAAAAGTCTGTAACCAATTTACAAGTAGGATTAGGAATTTGGGTAAATAATGAATTAAAATTAGTAAATAAAATAGTAATTCGTTCAGAAATTGGCTTAGAACCTACTTGGTTTGTAGGAGATGGAATTGGGTGGCATCCTAATTTTAGGTTAGAACCAAAATATTATTATAATATAGATAAAAGAGCATCTAAAAATAAGAAAATAAGTAAAAATTCGGGAAGTTTTTGCGGCATAGCTTTAAATTATAGACCAGTAAGTAATGTTTCTGTAGAAAGCTATTCTATTGTTCCAAAATGGGGAATTAGAAGAGTAAACAATCATTTTAATTATGAACTAGGATTAGGATTAGGATATAGAAAAGAAATCAAATATGGTAGCTTTTTAGAAATAGATCTACATTTAAGAATAGGATATACTTTCTAACAATTGTCTTATTAATACATTTATTTTAAATTTAAAAAAATGATGAAAAAGAAATTATTTTATGGTGTTTTTCTATTGATGATTTTATTTTCTTGTGAAAGAATTATAGATAACTATTGGAAGGAACAGGAAAGAAAAAACTATACTTCGCCCTATATGGGAACATGGACAGGAACTTACACAGGAGATGAAAGAGGGACTTTCACTCTGGAAGTATCAAAAAGCGGCTATATGAAGAGAGTAACAAGGACTTCGGGAACTTTTTATGAAGAACAAAGCATGGGCTGTGTGCTGCATGATGGAACATTGCAGCAGGTGTATTCAGGAGATTCTAAATTTATGATTCAAGGAAGTCTGCGCTTCGGTAAAGGCGAGTGGAAAAAAGAGGGACAAAGAGGAACTTGGGTAGCCACGAGAAGATAATTTTTTTAAATAAAATTATATTTATATGAAAAATTAGTCAAATGAAAAAAACAGCAATAGGAATTATGGCAGTGGCTGCTTCTATGATGCACGCCCAGTCCAAAGAGTATTCTCTGAATTTTGATTCAGAAAAATACACCATAAAAACGGCTCAGGTAGCAGGAAAAGAAATTTCTTTCAGAGCTTACGAAGATGTAGTCTATGTCAGCCATCCTGTGGATGTACGATATCAGAGTATGAACATTTATATCCCTGTGGAATACTACGAGGGAAAAAACATCAGAAAGTATAATGCTGATACAGCGCCTATTTTCCTCCCAAATGATGTAGGTAGATATATGTCCTCACAAGCAGGAGAGCCAATAAAAGACCGAAGAACAGGCAAGGACAATGCTATCCTTGTCGCCCTGTCCAAAGGCTATGTAGTGGCATCTCCAGGAGCAAGAGGGCGTAAACTTACTAATGATAAAGCACAATACATTGGCAAAGCTCCTGCTGCGATAGTAGATTTGAAGGCGGCGGTGAGGTATCTTAGATTTAATGATAAAATAATGCCGGGTAATGCCGAAAAAATCATTTCTAATGGGACAAGCGCAGGCGGAGCCCTTTCTGCGCTTTTGGGAGCGAGTGGAAATCAGAAAATTTATCATTCTTACTTGAATGAATTAGGCGCTGCTGCTGCGAGAGATGATATTTTTGCGGTCTCTGCCTATTGCCCAATTATCAATCTTGACAATGCTGATGCAGCCTACGAATGGCAGTATGGACATGTGAAGGATTATAAGGTAATAAATCTTGTCCATCCTGGTTATATTGAGATATTCACAGAAACCTTGACTGAGGAACAAATCGCTGTTCAGCCCAAACTGGCTGCTATGTTTCCTAAATATGTGAATTCCTTAAAACTAAAAGATGAAAACGGAAAAACATTAATGCTCAATGAAAACGGAGAAGGAACATTCAAAGAATATGTGAAAAAATTTGTGATAAATTCAGCTAATAAAGCCATCTCGGAAGGAAATGATTTGAGTAAATATTCTTGGCTTGAGTTTAAAAATAAAAAAGTAGTAGGGCTGGATTTTAAAACTTATTCCAAAGAATATCTTCGTAGAAGTAAATCCGCTCCTGCGTTTGATGCCTTGGATTTATCCGCTGGAGAAAACAATTTATTTGGAGATTTAACGGTTGATAATAAACATTTTACAAAATTTTCTTTTGATAATAATACAGCCAAGTTTTTCATAACAGAATATCCTGTCGAAGGTGGAGCCAGAACATATGAATATACAAAAGCCGAAATGGCAGATGTGGATATCGTAAAAATGATGAATCTGATGAATTTCGTTAAAAACACCTCCACCCAAAACTGGAGAATAAGACACGGCGCCAAAGATGCAGATACTTCCCTTGCGATTTCTACAATTCTAGCGACTACTCTTAAAAATAATAAGAAGGCTGTAGATTTTGCTATGCCTTGGGACATAGTACACAGAGGCGACTATGATTTGGAAGAACTTTTCGAATGGATGGACAAAATCTCAACAAAATAAAACTCCTAAAAACGAAAAACCTCGGAATTTCCGAGGTTTTTTTATTTGTTCATAGACATTAGGAATTCTTCGTTGTTCAGAGTTGCTTTCATTTGTTTTTCTACAAATTCCATAGCTTCTACGGGATTCATATCAGAAAGATATTTTCTCAAAATCCACATTCTCTGCTGAGTGGTTTCATCATGCAGCAGGTCGTCTCTTCTCGTGCTGGAAGCCACCAAATCCACTGCAGGGAAAACCCTTTTATTAGCGATTTTTCTATCCAGCAGGAGTTCCATGTTTCCTGTTCCTTTGAATTCTTCAAAAATCACCTCATCCATTTTAGAACCTGTATCTATCAGAGCTGTAGCGATAATGGTCAAAGAACCGCCGCCTTCTATTTTCCTAGCCGCTCCGAAAAATCTTTTTGGTTTGTGCAGTGCATTGGCATCTACTCCACCAGAGAGGATTTTCCCAGAGGCAGGAGTTACCGTATTATAGGCTCTTGCCAGACGAGTGATAGAATCTAGTAAAATCACCACATCATGTCCGCATTCTACCATTCTTTGGGCTTTTGACAGAACCAGATTGGCTACTTTTACATGTTTTTCTGCAGCTTCATCAAAGGTAGAAGCAATTACTTCTGCATTCACACTTCGCTGCATATCAGTTACTTCCTCTGGTCTTTCATCTATCAGAAGAATCATCATATAGGCTTCTGGATGATTTGCCGAGATGGAATTAGCGATGTCTTTCAGGAGCATGGTTTTCCCTGTTTTAGGCTGGGCTACTATCATTGCTCTTTGTCCTTTTCCTATTGGAGCGAATAGATCTACTATTCTGGTAGAAAGTGTGGAATTTTTTCCAGTTAAATTAAATTTCTCTTGTGGGAATAGCGGAGTAAGATATTCAAAAGCTACTCTGTCTTTTATGAAATGCAGGTCTCTGCCATTTACTTCCAATGCTTTTTGGAGCGAAAAATATTTTTCTCCTTCTTTTGGAAGTCGGACGATACCCTTCACGGTATCACCAGTTTTTAAACCATAATTTCTGATTTGATTTGTGGAGACAAATACATCATCTGGAGAAGAAATATAGTTGAAATCCGAAGAACGGAGAAATCCGTAGTTATCAGGAAGAATCTCTAAAACGCCCTCTACGATTACGATATTATCAAAATTAAATTCCTTTTTAGGAGGATTTTGCTCTTCGTTTTCGGGTTCTTTGTTTTCTGATTGTTTAGAGTTTTCTTTTTGCTTGATTTTCTTTTTTAGAGGTTTTTCTCCTTCATTGGTTTTCTCTTCCAAAATATTTTCCTCTACTGCCGAAGCTGGAATATTAGCTTCTTTTTCTTTTGTATTTTTAGGAGATTTTTTGGTTTTTGGAGTAGTTTTTTTCTCCTCTTTTGCAGGTTTTTCGGTTTTTGATTTTGTTTCTTCTTTTTTGTCCGAAATATTTTCTTCTGCAGGTTTTTCTACTCTTTTTCTTTTAGTAGTTTTTTTCTCTGGAGTTTGGTTTTCAGTGGTATTCTCAGGTTTTTCTTCGGTTGCATTATAGTATTCTTTTGCTATTTTGGGATTTGCAGCTTGAAAGTCAAGAATAGCGAAAACCTTATCATTTTCTGTGCTGTTTCTTGCTACTTTAATGCCTAAATCTTTACAAATTTTAGTCAATTCTGTTGTAGATTTTGACTGTAGGCTTTCAATGTTAAACATATAAATATTTAGTAAATGTAATTAAAATCAATGTAAAATTAAGATGTAATTAGGAACAAATGATAGAAGTCCACTGCTCCTTTAATCGAAAAATATGCTGCAAATCTACACTATTTTTGATAAATACAAAAAAATATTTTATTTTTGCACCATGTTACAAAGAATACAGACTATATTTATCCTTGTTTCGATGCTTGCAACTGGAGGACTTTTTTTGACATCAAAAGATGTTGAAATTCCAGGATTTTTGGGTGGAGTAGGATTTTTGGGAGCAGTAGAATTCATCTGTATTTTTATGTACAAAAATAGAGGAAGACAAATACTGCTGAATAATTTCAGCATTGTTATAAACGCTTTGTTGATTGGTTTATTGGTTTATTGGTTACTAAATTTACCTGGAGGAATGGATTTTCCTGAGAAAGGTATTGAGCCAGTATTTCCGCTGATTTCTATTGTGTTTTTATTTATGGCAAATAAAAATATCCGTAGAGATGAGAGGCTTGTAAAATCTGTAGACAGACTCCGATAGCTATGCAACGATTTATTTTGAGTGAAAAACCAGTCTTTTGGGCTGGTTTTTTTGTATAAGAAAAAAAATTGTAATTTGGTCAGTTGAAATTTATGTTTAATGAATCCTTATAGAAGAATTTTGGCATTTGCCAACCCTCATAAAAAATATATTTTCGGGAGTTTATTTTTTAATATTCTTTATTCCGTTTTTCAGATAGCATCCGCGGGAACTATACTTCCTGTTTTGGGAATGCTTTTTGGGACTATTAATAACAAAAAACCAGCCGTAGAGCCTGTATACAGCGGAAATATGTCAGATTATTTTTCCTATTTGAAGGACTATGCATATTATCTGGTAGAAGTGAATGCGAGAGAACATGGAGCTTTGACCGTTTTGGCGTGGTTATGTGTTATCACGGCATTTGCGTTTTTTGCAAGAAATATTTTCCGTTATATAGGTTCTTTGATGCTTATTTATTATCGTGTAGGTGTAGCCAAAGACCTTCGTACTTCTATGTATCAAAAGATTTTGACACTTCCTGTTTCATTTTTTACAGAACAAAAAAAAGGAGATATGATGTCCAGAATGTCTAATGATGTAGGAGAAGTGGAAGGAAGTATTCTGGGTAGTTTAGTAGAGCTGGTCAATTCGCCTTTTATGCTCATAAGCACCTTGATTACTTTATTTTATTTAAGTCCAGAGCTTACATTTTTCACTTTATTGGTTTTGCCAGTGATGGGAACTCTGATAGCACTGATAGGGAAAAGCCTAAAAAAACAAGCTCACGAAGCCCAAACCGAGATGGGAAATATTTTTTCTATCGTAGACGAAACCCTGAAATCTGCGAAAGTTATTAAGATTTTTAATGCAGATAAATTACTAAACAATCGTTTCACAACTTCTATCAATAAGTGGCTGAATGCCGCAGTAGGCGTAGGTAAAAAAAGAGAACTTGCCTCTCCTATGAGTGAGTTTTTGGGTTCTATCACTTTCCTGATAATCACATGGTATGGAGGGAAACAAATCATTGAAAACCAAAGTCTTTCGCCTGAGGAGTTTTTGGTGTTTTTAGCAATGTTTTTCCAAATTCTGCCTCCCGCTAAAAGTTTAGCCAATTCCATTTCTACCATACAAAAGGGAGGGCCAGCGCTGGAGCGTGTGATAGAGATTCTGGATGCAGATATCAAGATAGATGAAAAAGAAAATCCTATTCCTATCCAGACATTAGAAAACAGCATAGAGTTTAAGAATGTAGGATTTTATTATAATGAAGATAGAACCATACTGAAAAACTTTAATTTAACTATTCCAAGAGGCAAAACAGTTGCTTTGGTGGGACAAAGTGGAAGTGGAAAAACTACGATTGCCAATCTTTTAGCCAGATTTTATGATGCCACAGAGGGAGAAATCCTGATAGATGGGAATAATATAAAAGACCTAAAAGTAAAGGATTATAGAAAAATGATAGGAATGGTTACTCAGGAGTCTGTATTGTTCAATGACAGTGTTTATAACAATATTCTCATGGGTAAGCCAGATGCGGATAGAGAAGAAGTAGAAGCAGCCGCAAAAATCGCTAACGCTCATGATTTCATTCTCAATCTTTCGGATGGGTATGATACCAATATAGGCGATGATGGGAATAAACTCTCTGGCGGACAAAAACAAAGAGTTTCCATCGCCCGTGCCGTGCTGAAAAATCCTTCGATTATGATTCTGGATGAGGCAACTTCAGCGCTCGATACTGAGAGCGAGAGATTCGTGCAGGAAGCATTAGAAAAAATGATGGAGAACAGAACCTCACTGGTTATCGCCCACCGTCTTTCTACGATTCAAAAAGCAGACTGGATAGTAGTGATGGAACGAGGAATGATACTAGAACAGGGAACTCACAAAGAGCTTATGGACAAAAATGGAGCTTATAAAAAGCTCGTGGAATTACAAGATTTTGAATAAAAAATATTAAAACAAATAATACAAAATGCAAAGCATAAAAAAGTTTTTACTTGTTCTTTTTAGTGTTATCATTACAGGAGTTTATGCTCAGATAAAAGACCCAGTAAAATTTAAACTAGAAGTTAATAAACTAGCAGAAAATGAATACGAAGCCATCCTCATAGCAAAATTAGAAAACGGATGGCATATCTACTCTAAAGATATTCCTGAAGACAGCGGTATTCCCACAGAGATGAAACTTCTTGGGAAAAATATAGAACCCATAGGAAAGGTAACCGAGGTAGGAAAAAAAATAGATGAGTTTTCGGAGGCGTTTGGTGCTAGAATAGTATATTATTCTAATACAGTGTCTTTTAAACAAAAATTCAAACTAAAAGATGCTAAAAAATCTACCAATGTTTCAGCAGAAATCACTTATCAAACCTGCGATGACAGGGTTTGTCTTGCGCCCAATACCATTGAACTTCAGCATCAAATAAAGATAGAGGGAAGTGACATAAAGGACGAAGAAATTTTAGATAAGAAAGAAAATTCTGAAACTCCGAAAGATGTATCCACAGATGAAACACAGGTTTCGCAGACATTGGCTGAAAACCAAAAGTTAGACACGAAAAACCTAAAAATACAAGGGTTGGATTATAAAAATCCTCTTGTTCAGTGTGGTACAGAGCAGGCTGCGAATACAGATGAGAGCTATTGGACTTATCTATTTTTAGGATTTATTGGAGGGATTATTGCTTTGCTTACGCCATGCGTTTTCCCTATGGTACCTTTGACAGTTTCTTTCTTTACCAAAGGAGCGAAAGACAAAGCGAAGGGCAGAAGAGATGCCATTCTCTATGGTTTCTTCATTCTGTTGATTTTTACTTTGCTTAGTTTGCCATTTCACTTGATAAGTGGCGTTGCTGGAAATATTTTTAATGAAATATCTACCAGCGTATGGCTTAACTTGGCATTTTTTATCGTGTTTGTTTTCTTCGCGGGAAGCTTTTTCGGATACTATGATATAGCGTTGCCAAGTTCTATAGCCAATAAATCTTCAAAGGCGGAAGAGGCAGGAGGAATCGTAGGAATATTCTTCATGGCGCTTACTTTGGTGATTGTTTCGTTCTCATGTACAGGGCCTATTCTAGGGTCATTGCTGGGAAGTGCAGTAACGGGTTCGTCTAATGTTCCTATGCTGCTGACTTTTGCTTTGGCAGGTTTTGGTTTTGCTTGGGCGATTGTTTTCGGATTGTTGGCGCTGTTTCCACAGGCATTACAGTCTTTGCCGAAGTCAGGAGGCTGGATGAATACGCTGAAAGTAGTGCTGGGATTCATAGAACTGGGATTGGCTCTGAAATTCCTTTCCAAAGCAGATTTGGTAGCGAAAACAGCATTTTTAAAGCGAGAATTGTTCATCGCTATCTGGATAGTCCTTACCATTGGTTTAATATTATATTTGTTTGGGCTAATAAGATTTCCTCACGATGATAAAAAACCAAAAATTTCACTTACGAGAAAATTATTTGGAGCGGCTGGAATAGGCTTTTTGATGTATTTAGTTCAAGGATTGATACCGAGCGACAGACCGAAACTTTCTATGCTGAGCGGAATTTTGCCGCCGCTCAATGTGAGCTATTTTCATAATGAAAAGAATGGAATTTTGGGAATACACCCTATTCATGACTATTTCGAAGCAGTAGAATTAGCAAAAAAAGAAAACAAACCTATCCTGATAGACTTCACGGGGCATGGCTGCGAAAACTGCCGAAAAATGGAGGAATTCGTTTGGTCACAGCCAGATATTTTACCGATTCTTCAGAACGAGGTGGTTTTGGCTTCTCTTTATATAGATGATAAAGATGAACTTCCACAAGACCAACAGATGAAAATAGACATGGGAAATGGGCAGATGAAGAAGATAAAAACAATAGGCGACAGATGGAGTATGTTTCAGCAGATAAATTTTGAGAACAATTCCCAGCCGCACTATGTTCTGGTAACTCCTGATAATAAGGTGATTAACACACCTGTTTCTGGATACATGGACAAAGAAGATTTCAAGAAATTCTTGGAATGCGGACTGAAACATTACAAAAATCATAAAAAATAATTTGTCTCAAACCTTGCTAAAATAATATTTTTGCAAAAAGAAAAATAGAATAGATATGATAAACATAGCAATAGCATCTGACCACGCAGGTCATGAAATGAAAGATTTTCTAAAAAGAAAACTAAAAGCAGATTATAACATGGTGGATTTTGGGACATTTTTCAAGGAAAGTGTAGATTATCCAGATTTTGCTCATCCAGCCGCTACTTCTATCGAAAAGGGAGACTGCGTTTTGGGAATTTTAGTATGTGGAACAGGAAATGGTATGCAGCTAGCAGCCAATAAACATGAAGGTATCCGAGCTGGACTAGCTTGGAACCCAGAAGTTGCAGCTTTGACAAGACAGCACAATGATGCTAATATGGTAGCAATTCCAGCAAGATTCGTGAGTAATGAAGAGGCTTTGGAAATAGCAAAAGCATTCCTTACCGCAGAATTTGAAGGAGGTAGACACCAGCTGAGAGTGGATAAAATAAAACCATAGGAAAATAACGATTTTTGTTTTTTGTAATTCAATCCCCCTTTTTATAAAAAGATGAAGGGGGATTTTTGGTTAAAAAAGCATAAATAATGTTATATTTGAAGAACAAAATTTTTAAGAAAAACATTTATGAAGAAGAAAAATAAATCACAAAAACAACAATACAAATTGGAGAGTATCGGAAGACTCATTCTCCGATTTATGAATAAGAAAAATTCAAAAATATACAATTACAAACAGATAGCAGACGGAATAGACTACAAAAATCCGCGCCAGAGAGAGCTGGTCATCCAGACTCTGCACAAACTGAGAGCCCAAGATAAAATAAAAGAAGTAGAAAAGGGCAAGTATATGGTAAATCTGCAGATAAAAGAAACACTGACAGGGACGATAGACTTTGCCCTCAATGGAAATGCCTATGTAAGCGTGGAGGGACTGGATGAGGATATCTTCATCCATCAGAAAAATGTAAAAGATGCTTTGCAGGGCGATAAGGTCTTGATCATCACTTACAATTTCAAAGGGCGGAAGCTGGAAGGCTCTGTATTAGAGGTTTTGGAGAGAGCCAAAGACTCTTTCGTGGGGACATTTGAGTATGTGAAATATAAGGATTTTGGGTTTGTGATTTGTGACAAAAAAGTCATCAATACCGATATTTTCATTCCTAAATCTAAAATCCACGGAGCCAAAGACGGCGATAAAGTAGTCGTGAAAATGCTCCAATGGGATATCAATTCCAAAAACCCAGAAGGGGAAATCATCAAAGTATTAGGAAAACCAGGCGAACACGAAACGGAAATACATTCTATCCTCGCCGAATATGAACTTCCCTACCATTTCCCTGAGGAAGTAGAGGATTTCGCGAATAAAATCAGCCGAGAAATCACTCCCGAAGAGCTGAAAAAAAGAAGAGATATGCGGGGGACACTTACTTTCACCATAGACCCGAAAGATGCCAAGGATTTTGATGATGCACTTTCGCTGAAAAAATTAGACAACGGAAACTGGGAAATAGGTGTACACATTGCCGATGTATCCCACTATGTGCAGCCAGGAACGCTCGTCGATGAGGAAGCATACAGCCGTGCAACTTCCGTTTATCTCGTGGATAGGGTAGTTCCCATGCTCCCAGAGATTCTCAGTAACGACCTCTGTTCGCTAAAGCCAAATGTGGATAGATACGCTTTCTCGGCGGTGTTTGAGATGAATGACAAGGCAGAGATAGTGAAGCAGTGGTTTGGGCGTACAGTCATCCATTCCGATAGAAGATTTTCCTACGAAGAAGCCCAAGAACGTATAGAAACAGGGAAAGGAGATTTGGCGGAGGAAATTTTGGCATTAGACCATTTGGCGAAGATTCTCAGAAAAGAGAGATTAAAGAAAGGAGCTATCGCCTTTGACCGCAGTGAGGTGAGATTTAACCTTGATGAAAACAATAATCCTATCGGGGTTTATTTTAAAATCAGTAAAGATTCTAACCACCTGATAGAGGAGTTTATGTTGCTGGCAAACAGAAAAGTTTCCGAATATGTATCTCTTTCCAGAAAGGGCGAACCGACGCATAATACTTTTATTTATCGTATCCACGATGACCCAGACCCAGCAAAACTGGAAGCGCTGAGGGATTTCGTGCAGACACTCGGCTACAAAATGAATATTTCCAATTCCCAAAAAATAGCCGAAAGTATGAACAAACTCCTAAAAGATGTGGCAGGAAAAGGCGAGGAAAATATGGTAGAAACCCTAGCGATGAGAAGTATGAGCAAGGCGGTCTATTCTACTGAGAATATAGGACACTATGGACTAGCATTCCCATATTATTCGCACTTTACTTCGCCTATTCGCCGTTATCCAGACCTCATGGCGCATAGACTGCTCCAGCATTATTTGGATGGCGGAAAATCGCCAAACAGAGAGGAATACGAAGAATACTGCAAACACTGCAGTGATAGGGAAAGACTGGCAGCTAATGCAGAGCGGGACTCTATAAAATACATGCAGGTGAAGTTCATGGAAGACAAAGTAGGTCAGGATTTCATAGGCGTAATCTCGGGTGTGGCAGACTACGGCTTCTGGGTAGAAATACCTGAAAACGGTGCCGAAGGTATGATAAAACTGAGAGACCTGATGGATGATTCCTACTTCCATGATCCGAAGGCGCATTCTATTGTCGGTGCCAAGTCAGGCAAGACCTACCGCCTCGGTGATGAGATAAAAATACAAGTAGTAAAAGCCAACCTCATCCAGAAACAATTGGATTTTAAAATAGTAGAATAACAGCAATAAAAAAAACTCCCTTTTTTAGGGAGTTTTTATGTTATTTATTGTATTCTATTGTGAAATAACTATTATTTCTATTTTCAAATTGTCCATTGATGTGGTTTTTAGCTTTAGGTTGTATTTTAATAGGATAGTTGTTAGTATTTACAGAATATTCTACTTTAACCTCGTTAATATAACTATCATTATCAGGGCTGCCACCAAAATGATAATGAGTTCTATTGATATCCTCTTTCATATAAGAAACGATATCATGAGGAAAATCCTCATTATTAGAAAGAAAATCAGAATAGGTCAATTTATCAAAACCAACTATGTTTTCTATTAAACTATGATGATTTGCATATTGGTAAGTAGTAGTATTATTATTCGTCTTTTCAATAAGATTTCCTATTGAGTCTCTCTCTTCAGAAATTTCCACACTTTTTATTGGTCTTTTCTTTGCATCTAATGTGTAAGTGATGGTAGAAGTGGATATAGAAGATAGAGTTCCAGTTATATCATCATAATTTTTAGATATCTTTTGTGCTGTTACAGTAGAACCATTGACAGTGTATGTTATATTATTTTCATTAAATTTAATAGAACCATTATAAGATTCTCCTTTTTCAGAGATAAGGTTTCCATTAGAATCATAATTAAATACATGAGAACTTCCATCAGGATTATTTATAGAAGTGATTAAATCTCCTGTATAAGTGTAAATTTCATCTTTGTTGTCATAAGTAGCTTTTATGAGCTTATTTCCATTATAACTAAAAGTAGTTACATTATCTGCTTTACCAGTTCGAGAAGAGGTAAGTTTGGTTGGAAGAATTACCGTTTGGCTGATTGCAGGTGTCTGAGGCGTTGTAGGGTTTGTGTTGTCATTATCCCTGCTGCACGAAATAATCATCGCTCCCACGAGAGCTGAAAATAAAAGTTTTTTCATTTTATATTGAATTTAAAATTAACTATACGAAGATAAGAAAATATCTTTAAACCAAAAAGAGAAAACTCCCTAAAAAAGGGAGTTTTTGTGTTATTTGTTGTATTCTATTGTACGATAATAATCACTATTTTTATATTGTCCTGTAGCAGGGTCTTTAGTTTTAAATTGTATTTTCGTAGGATAGTTGTTAGTGTTTAAAGTATATTCTACCGTATATTCTCTTGTATAATTATTATTATGAGAAAGACTACCAGAATGATAAAAAGATCTGTTTATTTCTTGCTTTATATAAGAAACAGGAAAGAATATGTTATCACTATCTTCTCCTCCAATTGCAAAAGATGAATAATTAAGTTTATCCATTCCTTTTATGTTTTCTATTAAACTATGATGATTTGCATATTGGTAAGTAAAGGTATTATTCTCTTTTTGAGTGATATCCCCTGCCGTGTTTTTTTCTTCAGAAACTTCTACTCTTTTTATTGGTCTTTTCTTTGCATCTAATGTGTAAGTGATGGTAGAAGTGGTTATAGAAGATAGAGTTCCAGTTATATCATCATAATTTTTAGATATCTTTTGTGCTGTTACAGTAGAACCATTGACAGTGTATGTTATATTATTTTCATTAAATTTAATAGAACCATTATAAGATTCTCCTTTTTCAGAGATAAGGTTTCCATTAGAATCATAATTAAATACATGAGAACTTCCATCAGGATTATTTATAGAAGTGATTAAATCTCCTGTATAAGTGTAAATTTCATCTTTGTTGTCATAAGTAGCTTTTATGAGCTTATTTCCATTATAACTAAAAGTAGTTACATTATCTGCTTTACCAGTTCGAGAAGAGGTAAGTTTGGTTGGAAGAATTACCGTTTGGCTGATTGCAGGTGTCTGAGGCGTTGTAGGGTTTGTGTTGTCATTATCCCTGCTGCACGAAATAATCATCGCTCCCACGAGAGCTGAAAATAAAAGTTTTTTCATTTTATATTGAATTTAAAATTAATTGGGCAAAGATAATGATTTTCATCTAAAAATAAAATCCGTATTTTTGGAGTTTCAATTAAGAATTCGCATCCTATGATAGAGCTTATTTTTTCTGCTGTCGGTTTGGGTTTTATGCTTAGTTTGGTATTCATTGGGCCTGTTTTCTTCCTTTTGGTGGAGACCAGCCTTTCACGAGGGCCTCGGCATGCATTGGCGCTGGATTTGGGCGTGGTTTTTGCGGATATAGTGTGCATTGTGGCGGCGTATTTCAGCAGTCAGGACATTATCCATATCATAGACCAATACCCGAGTTTTTATAGGATTTCCGCGCTTATTATCTTTGTTTATGGGATTTATATGATTGTTTCCAAAACCAGAATGCACATCGCAGGCGAGGAAAGACTCATCAACCAAAACTATCTGAAAACTTTTCTCAATGGTTTCCTGCTGAATATTCTGAACATCGGTGTGGTGCTTTTTTGGCTGGTAACGGTGATTTTCATTAGAAAAAACTATCCCGATACGGGCAGGTTTTTGCTTTACATCGGTTTGGTTATCGGAACATATCTTTTGATAGACTTGGCAAAAATCTACTTGGCGAAACAATTTCACAATAAACTCAACCAGCAGGTGGCTAATAAAATCCGAAAAGGCGTAGGCTTTATTCTGCTGGTTCTGAGCGTGTTTATTTTCCTTCAAAGTTTTAAATCCTTTAACCAATTGGACAAAAGATTAGAAGAAAAAGGCATCAAACGAGAAGAAATAAAGTAAAAAGATACTCAATAACAGACACTTATGGCGGTTATATTCCCAAAAACCCTTAAAAAAGGCGATAAAATAGCAGTCGTTTCTCCTGCTGGTTCGGTAGAAGAAGAGCAGATTTTATCCACGCTGGAACTCATCAAATCCAAAGGCTATGAGCCTGTTCTCAGTCCTCATTGCTTGGGCAGATTTTCCTTTGGGTACAGCTATTCTGGAACGGAAAAACAGCGGATTTCTGACCTGAACTGGGCGTTGAACAGTGATGAGGTTTCTGCCATCTGGGCTACGCGCGGCGGCTATGGCTGTCAGCATCTTTTGGGACATCTAAAACTAAAACATTTCAAAGAAAATCCCAAATGGTATATCGGCTATTCGGACAATACCGTTATCCAAAGTTTCCTCTTGAAAAAGGGCTTTGCAAGTATCCACGGACAAACGCTGAAGACCTCATCTTTTGGAGTTTCTACAGAAAGTTACGAGGAGATTTTCAATATTTTCAGCGGGAAAAAACCTAAATATCAGGTCGCTCCACATCCGCAGAATAACCACGGAAGAGCAGAGGGAATTTTAGTTGGTGGAAATCTGGCGTTGGTCTATGCGCTTTTGGGAAGCTCGTATTCGGTAGATTTCAGGGACAAAATTTTGTTTATAGAAGACATCGGCGAGAATTTTTATTCGCTGGACAGAATGCTCATTTCTCTCGATTTGGCTGGTGTTTTTAGGAAAATAAAGGGCATCATCATCGGAGGGATGATTAACATGGGAAACGAAACGGAAAACCCTGATTATGAGTATAGTTATGATGCTATGGCTTATGAAATAATCGCCGAAAGGCTCAAGAAATATTCTTTCCCAAAGCTGTTCGCTTTTCCTAATGGGCATATTTTTGATAATGTGCCGCTGATTTTAGGCTCTGAAATAAAACTAAATGTTTCCGAAACGGGCGCAAAAGTAGAATTTTTATAAATCCATCAATGGCTGAGCATAATGACTTTGGAAAGGAATCTGAAAATCTAGCTGTAGAGTTTTTGGAAAAGAAAGGCTATAAAATTTTAGTCAAAAACTACCGATACCTAAAAGCCGAAATAGATATCATCGCAGAGACTGAAAATCAGATTGTTATAATAGAAGTAAAAGCCAGAAGCACAGATACTTTCCTGAGTCCAGAAGAGGCAGTGAATAAGAAGAAAATCAGACTGCTCATCTCTGCTGCGAGCCATTTTTTGGAAGAAAATGAAATAGACAAGGAAGCGAGGTTTGATATAATCGCCATTCTTCCGAATGAAGAAAATCAGTTCCAAATCAAGCATATAGAAAATGCTTTTGAAATCATAGATATTTGAGGATTTTAAATAAAAAAATTAATTTTGCTGAATGAAAATTCTACACATAGAGACTTCGTCTAAAAACTGCTCTGTTGCTATTTCGTTTGATGAAAAACTGCTTTGTCTTTGTGAGAAAGTATCGCAGGATTATAAACAATCCGAAAACCTCCACACTTATATAGAATGGGCTTTGGAAGGAGCTGAAATAAAATTGAAGGATTTGGATGCAGTTTCGTTAGGAAAAGGGCCAGGGTCTTATACAGGGCTTCGGATAGGAGCAGCCTCGGCGAAGGGCTTTTGTTTTGGGCTTGGTATTCCTTTGGTAACGGTAAATTCTCTGGAAACTATGGTAGAGCCATTTTTGGGCGATTATGATTTGGTAATTCCACTCATAGATGCTCGTAGAATGGAGGTCTATACGGCTGTTTTTGATGGGAAATCAGGGCAGATGCTGGTAGAGACAAACGCGAAGATTTTGGATGAAGAATCTTTCCAAGAATATGAGGGCAAAAAAATACTTTTCGTAGGAGATGGCTCTCTGAAAGCACAGCAGGTACTAAAACTTTCGCAGGCGGAATACAACGAAAATATCTATCCATCAGCGAAATACTTGATAAAAAAAGCCGTAGAAAAATACAAGCAAAAAGACTTTGAGGATATTGTCTATTTTGAGCCATTTTACTTGAAAGATTTTCACGGAGTGAAGAAAAAGTAAATTTCTTATAACATAAATTTTAATGTAAAATATATAATAAAACCAGCATCAGAAACTTCTCTGATGCTGGTTTTATTATTAATCTAAATACTGTTTTTCCCAGCTTTGGACTGGTCGTTCTAGTTTTGTAGGTTTTTGTTTCTTTTGTTCCTCTTTTGGAGTTTCTTTTGGTTTTTCTTGCGGTATTTCCTCTATTTTGACTGAAGTTTCAGATTCATTTATAGAGATGATATCCGTTTCGTTTTCAGTAGTTTCAGGTTCAGGATTTTGCTCTTTGTTTTCTGTGTCCTTGTTTTTCGTTTCATCGGCCTCTTTTTTCTTAGATGGAACTAAGAAATCTAAAATCTCTTTAGCCTTTTTCCCTTCATTGGTTCTTTCATAGTTTAGGACAATCTGCTGTAGAGAAGAAATCATTTTCTCCTTGCTCTCGCTTCTTCCGATGATGAACGCATTTAGCAGCTCAAATTTAGGAATGAGAGCATCTTTCGGATATTTCTCAACGGCTTGATTTACAATATTCTGTGCCTCTTTGTATTTTTCTTCATTATACAGAGCATAGGCCTCTTGATAGACTTTTTTCACCTCTTCTTCAGATTCTGTGAAATTGGTATTTCTAGGATTTTTCACAAAAATAGCATAAGGTGTATCTGGGAATTCCTGAATGATGATATTTTTGGCTCTTTCTGCTTGGTTAGGAGTTTTCTCATGGTTCATGGAGAAGATGAGGTATAGAGCCTGTAGTTTTATATCTTTTTCAGGCTGATTGTCCACCAAATCGTATAATGTTTTGGTAGCGAGTGGTGTGTTTTGGAAATAAGTTTCATACATTCTGCCCAGCTCCAGACTTGCACTGTCTCGCTCCTTTTTCAGCGCTAAAATCTCTTTTTTCTCTTTTGGTATTTTTTCAGTGTAGAAAGCCACCTCAAATCTCCTCGCATCAGCAGGAGTTCTGCCCAGAGCTTCATTTTCTAAATCATCCAGAGAACCGCCCAGTTTATTATCCTCGCCATATCTCCAGTTGTCGCTCAGCGTTCTGTTTTGCCATATTTTCCTAAATTCATTACTTCCTTTGGCTACAGTAATTTCGTTAGCAAAATAAAATTTATTTCCTTTTTGGCTGGTGAAATTATCTTCAAATCCTTTGAAATCAGAGCTGCTGTCATAAGAAAAATAGTTTTCTAGTTCCTTATTTTTCTTTTCCTTTCTCTTTGCCAGCTCTATTTTTTCTTCTTTTTCTTTCAGTTCATTGATGTGTTTTTGAAAGAAGTCATTCAGCTCATTTTCAGACATTTTGGTAAGAGCCAAAATACTGTCATTTTTCTTGATGAGGTAGTAGTTTTTAGAAATGTTTTTGATGTTGGTAGAGAGTTCTTTTATCCTATCTTTTGTAGGAGTGTGTTCTATGACACTCACAGCACTGTCATAATAAGCACCAGCCTTTATATAATCGCTTTTTTTGAAATGTGAATTACCGATTTCGTAATAAACCAGCCCACGGATATGTGGGTCAGATATTTGCTCTCTGAGGGATTTTTGGAAAAACTCATTGGCTTCGTTTTCTTTTCCTGTTTTGGCTGCCAATAGCCCTAGAGCGTAGTAAAATTCATTTTTTCTGGAAGCATAAGTTCCTTTTTTGCTTATGTTTTCTAGATATTTTTTAGCCTCTTCATAGTCTTTGTCATTGTTAAAAGTCTTGGCGATTTCTATTTGTGCTTTTACTTCTAATTCAAAATCATTAGAATATTTATACGCCGTTACGAAGCTTTCTCTGGCTTCCTCCATATTTCCCAATTCCGCCAAAATCTGCCCTCTTAGATAGGCGATTCTGCTTTTCGTTTGTCGGGATTTATTGAGAACAAAAGCCTTTTCTAAATGGTCTATGGCTTCTTTTTTTCTGTTGCTATGTAGCAGATTTTCAGCCTGATATACACTCATAACCGCTTTTTGCTGTTTGGTAAGAGTATAGTTTTTATCTAAATCATAGAAAATTTCTTCCGCACGGATGTTGTTTTTCATCTTGGAGTAAATCAGACCCTCGTATATCTTTGCAAGAGGAAGTCTTTTGTCCTTTGGCATGGTCTGATAAACTTGGCTGATAGCCTCTAAGGCAGAGCTTAATTTCCCTTGATAGATGCGAGATTCTATCAGGAGAAGATAAGCATTAAAAATCTCTTTATTCTTCTGCTGTCCTCCGAAAACCATAGAGTGTTTCTCTATCGCTTTTAGGGCTTTTTCCTCTGCTTTTTGGAAATTACCAATGTTATTTTTTTGGATGGGAGAAGAGATCACATCCCCAAAGAAATTAGCATCAACATCTTCTTCTTCACTGGTAGGAATCAAAGAATTTTGACTAAAAACCTCTATGTATCCTTCTTGGAAATTGTCTCTGTGACTTTCTTTCTGTGATTTTAGTTCGGCTTTCAGAGCTTCTTTTCCATGGAAAAGAGTATTATAATAAGCTGTAAAATTATGATAAGCTCTATTGACAAACTTGTTCTTTCTTGTGGAACAGCCCACAGCCAAGACAAAAACGGACAATAAGAATATGTTTTTTTTCATCGTTTATTTTAAACTCTATTATTTCGTGTTTTATTGTATAATTATTCAGTTTCAGCCTTTTTTAATAAGGAATACACCACCGCCGTAGGAAGTCCCATGATGGTGTAGAAATTCCCATTTATTTTATCAATTTTCGCCATTCCGAGCCATTCCTGTATTCCGTAGCTTCCTGCTTTATCCATCGGCTGGAATTTATCAACATAAAAATCTATTTCCTCCTCCGAAATATCCAAAAAACTCACATCCGCTACATCGGTCTGTGTCAGGATTTTATCATGAGTTTTGATGCTTACGGCAGTGTATACTTGGTGCGTTTTTCCAGAAAGTGTTTTGAGCATTTCTTTGGCTTCCTCGCTGGATTTCGGTTTTCCTAAAATTTTATTTTCAAAAACCACTACAGTATCAGCAGTCAGAAGAATTTCAGATTTCTCCAAACTTCGGAAAGCCTTGGCTTTCAGCTCCGAAAGAAAAGCAGCAACATCACTTGCAGGGAGATTTTCGGGATAAATCTCATCGCATTTTATATCAACAACTTCAAAATCAAATCCCAGAGAACCAAGTAATTCTCTGCGGCGTGGCGACTGCGAACCCAAGTATAGTTTCATATTTATTTCATTTTATACAGAAGCGGTATCGTCCTCCTCTGTCCATTTTCCCTGCACTTTCATCACTTGTTCTATCACATCCCGCACACACCCTTTTCCGCCGTGGATAGGCGAAATGTAATCGGCTATTTTCTTGATTTCTGGAACAGCATTGATGGGACAAGCACCGATAGCCGACAGCCTAAGCATATCATAATCAGGAATATCATCTCCCATTGACAAAACCTCATCGTTTTTCAAACCATATTTGTCTTTAAAATCTTCAAAATTCTGAAGCTTGTAGCTGGATTTTGGGTAATAATCCGTTATCCCTAAATAATTAAGCCTGTGCTTTACCATCGGGTCGCTTCCTCCTGTGATACATGCGATTCTGTAGCCAGCTTTTATGGCTTTGGTCACAGCATAGCCGTCCAAAACATTCATCGTACGGCTCATGCTCCCGTCTGGCATCAGAACGATGCTTCCGTCCGTGAAAACGCCATCCACATCAAATACGAAGGCTTTTATATCTTTTAATTTTGATTTATAACTCATACATTTTTTTTATCGATAGGTTCATTATTTTATAAATATCTCTCTGTTCATTGTTTTCTAAGAGAGTTTCATGCATTTGCAATATTTTTTGGTCGTTCCTTCTGGCAGGCCCTGTCTGGGCATCTTTTGGGTTGATGAAATGGATTTTATCAACGGTTTCTTCTATCAGCGGAAGAAAATACTCAAAAGGAATGTCTTGGCTGTCAGAAATTTCTTTTGCTCTGGCAAAGAGATGATTGATAAAATTACAAGAAAAAACAGCCGTGAGATGGATATATTTTCTTTTTTCATCATCTACGAGCATGGCTTTTGAAGAAATTTTTTTGGCTAAATTCATCAAAATTTCCTTGTCGTTTTCATTTTCAGCATCGATGAAAAATGGAATTTTAGAATAGTCCAGTTTTTTCTCCTTTGAAAAAGTCTGCAAAGGATAGAAACTTGCCTTTCGGTATTCTCCAGCCAGAATTTCCATTCGGGTAGAGCCAGAAGTGTGGGCTACGAGGCAGTTTTTGTCCGTGATGATTTTGGAAACTTCACCGATGGCATCATCTTTCACCGCGATAATATATAAATCCGCAGGTTCTAAACACTCCGTAGAATACGAAATCCCAAGCTCGGAGGAGATTTTCTCCAAACTTGCCTCATCCCTGCCGAAAAGCTGTTTTACAGGAATTTGGTTTTCCATAAAAGCTTTCGCCAGATGATAGGCAACATTCCCAGAACCGATAATAACTATTTGCATTCCACAAAAATAAGAGAAAATTTTGTGAAAAGATTGTTTTTAAGAAATATCTTTGTAAGGTTGAATAAAATAAGTGAAATAATCTGAAAAATGAGAAAAATGCTATTGTTTTTTATATGTATGTCTTGTATTAAGCCAAATAAAACCGAAAATAACATATATACGGACACAAAAGAGCTTGAAAAATATATAAATCTTCCTGTTGCCATTCAAAAAGTAGAATATGAAATATCCAAAACGAAACTTGGGGAACTCAGCCAAGATTGCAGCCAAATCATTGAAATATATGCAGTAATAAAATTTTCAAACCAAGATTATAAAGCAATTTTCAAATCTGCTAATAAGAAGCATAACTTCCCTTTAATAGTGAAAAAAGAAAATTGTAGAGATTGGTATCCTCCTTATGTGAAGAAATATTTTGTGAAAGATAGCAACGAATTATTCAAAATAAATTCTGCTGTTTATGAAGAAAATAATTTTTTAAAAGAAAATACAAAAGGAAACCTTATATTTTTCCCTGTTGAAAATAATACGATCTGCTGTATTGCATCTATTTGTGAAAAATAAATTCTAATATTGTATAATCCTAAAAAGCAATGAGAACAACAGAATTAAACAAAATTATAAAGGAAATAAAATTCACAGATAAGTTTATTAAAAAAGGAAGATTGGCTTACTACATAATAAAAGATAAGTCTGGAGCAGCTATTTTAATAGGATTTTATTTAGATTCATCAGTAGACAAAGACGCTTTTTTCTTACAATACTTTGTCCAGTGTTTATATGTTCCGTTTTCAACATATAATTTCAGTTTAGGTGAGAGAATAGGAAATCATTGGAAAAAAGAAGAAATAAATGACATAAATTTATCTTTACAGAATTTCAAAAAATTCAACTTTCTAAACTCTTTTGAGGATATTATACCCTATATATTAAATAATTCTTACTGTGGGCATAAAATAGGAAGAGATGAATATTTAGCATATACATATTTTATACTTGGGAAATATTCTGAAGCATTACAATATATAGAAAAAATAACAGCATTAAAAAAGCATGAAAATGCAGAGTGGTTCAAAAAAGCTATTCAAAGAGCTGAACTAATAAAAGAGTATATTATAAAAAATGATTATGATAGTGGTATTTACCAGCTTTTAAAATGGCAAAATGAAACAATAACAGCCCTAAAACAACCGAAACTTCTCCTTGTTTAAACAAATACCACCTCCACCGAAGCAGACTGATGCTTGAAGAATTCATTTTCCTCAAATTCTATCCCTGCATAGCCTCGCAGCACTTCATAGACCAGCTCTTGCAGAACGCCTTCGCCGAGTCCGTGGATGACTTCCAGCCGTTTTATTTTATTTGCTTTGCAGAAGTCCAAAACCTCTATTAGTCGCTCTTTTTGGATGAAAAGCCGTTCCCAAGAGTCATATTCATTAGGGTTTTTCACTAATTGATCAAAGTGAAGGTCTATTTTCATCGCGCTTTTTTGATGCTTTTGAGAAATATTTTTTTTTGTTTCTTCTTTTTTGCTCAAAGGAACTTCATCATAAATCAAGTTTCCGCGCAAAACAAGCTGAACCAAAGGATATTCGTGCCGAAAACCATGCAAATCCTCAAAAACCGCTGTTTTATCCTTTACCGAGACCAATGTTCCTTCCAAATCCTCATCAATCACCGAAACTTTATCGCCTATTTTCATAATTTTATCTTGTGCCGAGTTCTATTACTTCCAAATCTTTTATCTCCTGCCCATCAATCACGAATCTCATCATCGTTCTTACCTTGTGCCAGCCCACATTTCCACACGCGCCAGGGTTGAGGTGCAGCAGTCCCAAATCTTGGTCAAACATAACTTTCAAAATATGAGAATGCCCAGAGATAAAGAGTTTCGGTGGGCGCTGGAGCAGTTCTGCTTTGATGTTGGGAGCGTATTTTTTAGGATAACCGCCGATGTGCGTCATCAGAACTTCCACTTCCTCGCAGGTAAATCTCAGTATTTCGGGAAATTGTTTCCGTATTCCTATGTCATCTATGTTCCCGAAAACACCTTTCATAGGCTTTACCGCGCTGAGGCTGTCTATTACTTCCTGATTTCCAAAATCTCCCGCATGCCAGACCTCATCCGCCTGTGAGGCGTATTCCAAAATACGATTATCCATATAAGAATGCGTGTCCGAGAGAAGTAATATTTTTTTCATTGCTAAATGACCACCAAAACGGGGCAAATGTAATAGAAATTTACGATTTTTGCAGTCTTAAATTGCAAATTATGCGGTATTTTATAGAATTTTCCTACAATGGAGCTCATTTCTTTGGTTATCAAATTCAGCCAAAACAAATATCCGTGCAGGAAGTTTTGGAAAAAGCCCTCTCTACTCTATTGAGAGAAGATATAAAAACCACAGGCGCAGGGCGTACCGATACGGGCGTACATGCACGAAAGATATTTGCCCACTTTGATACGCAGCAGCCCATCAGCGCGGATTTAGTGAAGAGGCTGAATGCTTTTCTCCCGCCGAGCATCGCCATTAAGAGAATTTTTCAGGTTGAAGAAGAAATGCACGCGAGATTTAGCGCTGTTTATAGAACTTATGAATACCATATTTCATTAGAAAAAGACCCTTTCACAGAGGCTTTTTCGTGGCAAATGTGGAGACAAAAATTAGATGTAGAAAAAATGAACGAAGCGTGTAAAATCCTCTTTGAATATGAAGATTTTACCAGTTTTTCTAAACTGCACACGGATGTAAAAACCAATAATTGTAAAATCTATCACGCTCAATGGAACCAAAAAGGCAGCAGCCTTGTTTTTACGATTTCAGCTAATCGTTTTTTAAGAAATATGGTCAGAGCTATCGTGGGAACATTGGTAGAAGTAGGTTTAGGAAAAATAAAACCAGAGGATCTGCATGACATCATCCAAGCCAAATACCGCAATAAAGCAGGCGCATCTGCTCCCGCGCACGGACTCTATCTCGTAGATGTGGGATACAAAGAAATCGATAAATAGGGCAGAAATTTTAAAATATTCTTACCTTTGTCACTATGGCATTTAATTCTATTTTAAATAAAATATTTAATCTTTTCATTCTCAGAAGGATGAAAGGAATCAACCAGTTTATCGAGTATCCTATTGAGACTCAGCAGAGAGTTTTGTTTTCCCTGCTTTCCCAAGCGAAAAATACGGAATATGGGAAACTTCATCACTTTGAAGAAATTAAGTCTTATGAGGATTTCAATAAGCAGGTTCCTATTGTGTCATACGAGGATTTTGAACCTTTTATAGAGAAGGCGAGGCAGGGAAATCCTGATGTTTTTTGGCCTGGGAAAATAAAACATTTCGCGAAATCATCTGGAACGACCAATGCAAAGAGTAAATTTATCCCAATTTCAGATGAAAGCCTCCAAAACTGCCACTATAAGGCAGGGAAAGACCTTTTGGCGATTTATATTAACAATCACAGAGACAGTAATTTATTTAAATTTAAAAATCTAAGACTGGGCGGAAGTGCCGAACTTTATGAAAGTTTTGGAACGAAATTCGGCGATTTATCAGCGATTTTGATAGAAAATCTACCCTTTTGGGTAGAGAGAACCACCACGCCGAGTAGGGAAGTTTCCCTCATGTCCGAATGGGAAACCAAATTGAAAGCCATAGTTTCAGAAGTAAAAAACAAAGATGTGGGAAGCCTCACGGGAGTTCCCAGCTGGATGATGGTGCTTCTACAAAGGGTTTTGAAAGACACAGGAAAGAAATCCATTTCCGAAGTCTGGCCAAATCTGGAAGTGTTTTTCCATGGCGGAATTAGTTTTGTGCCGTACAGAGAGCAGTATAAACAGTTGATAGGTAAGGATATCCGCTATTATGAAATCTATAATGCCTCGGAAGGATTTTTTGGAATTCAAGACCGATTTGGCAGCGATGAAATGCTTCTCATGCTGGATTATGGTATTTTCTATGAATTTATCCCAATGGATACTTTTGGGACAGAAAATGCAAAAGCGGTTTCGCTGGAAAATGTAGAGTTAGGGAAAAATTATGCAGTCGTTATCACCACTAATGGAGGGCTTTGGCGTTATTTGATAGGCGATACGATAAGATTCACAGATTTGAAGCCGTTTAGGTTTAAAATTTCGGGAAGAACCAAACATTATATCAATGCATTTGGCGAAGAGTTGATGATAGACAATGTGGAAACAGCCCTCTCTAAGGCTTGCCAAGAAACCCATGCGAAAATCACGGATTACACAGGTGCGCCAGTCTATATGAAAGATGGCGAATCTGGCAGCCACGAATGGATGATAGAGTTTTCCACAGAACCGAATGATTTTGGGCGTTTTTCTGAAATCTTTGATGAAACGCTGAAATCTCTAAACTCTGATTATGAGGCAAAAAGATACAATAACATGACCCTGAAACCGCCGATTATCCATAAAGCGAGAACTAATCTTTTCTATGACTGGATGGCATCTCGTGGGAAGCTGGGCGGACAGAATAAAGTCCCGCGCCTCAGTAATGACAGACAATACATAGAACCTCTTTTGGAAGAGAATAAAAAATAAAAACTCCTTTTAAAAGGAGTTTTTTGTTAATTTTTGAAGGCAATAAAATCTATCTTGTTTAAACTAATTGCACTGATACTTTTAGAAAAATTCAGAATAAAATCTATGGTTTTCTTTTTGGGCATAAGTACAATTTTAGCAAAATTGTAGTTTTTTTTCATTAGTGAGATATTTTTATTTCTCGAACGAAAAAAAACTGTTAATTATTATGATGTTAAAATAATTTTATTTTCTGCAATTATTTTTCTAATGTTCATCAAGGCGTAGCGCATTCTGCCAAGAGTAGTATTGATACTTGTATTTGTCAGCTCTGCTATCTCTTTGAATGTCAGTTCATCATAGAAACGCATTTTGATGATTTCCTGCTGATTTTCAGGAAGAAATACGATGATATTTTTTAAATCTTGATGTATCTGACTGAGAATCAGCTGCTCCTCAACATTGAAATCAGTTTCCTTAATAGTGTCAAAAATAGAAAATTCATCATCCATGTAAGATGTTTCAGACACGGTGATATGTCTGGATTTTGCACGGAAATGGTCTATGATAAGATTGGAGGCGATTCTTTTAGCCCAGAGGATGAATTTGTCCTCCTCTGTGTATTTTCCCTCTTTTAGTTTGATGATGATTTTTATAAAAGTATCTTGAAAAAAATCATTTGCTAGATCTTCATCTTTCACTTTATAAAAAATGAAAGAAAATAAGTCCTGCTGGTGTTTCTGAATTAACTTTTCTAAAGCCTGCTCATCACCTTTTTGATATTGTGATATGAGGCAACTGTCAGATATTTTCATAACTCTACATTTTTTACAGAGAAGACGAATCTCCTCCCATTATATCAATTATTGAAAATGTAGAATTTTACCTCATGTAATTTAGAATTTTTAATAATCTATATTACAAAGTAAATAAAAATACACTAGAAAAGCAAATTTTTTACTAGAAAAAAATTATCCTTTAGGTTTGCTTGAGTTCTTGAATGGCTCTGTTGGGATATTAAAAGTAACTCCTAAACGAAATCCCTTTAATTCTTTTCCGTGAAGCGTTTGGTTCGGATAAGAAAAAGCATATCCGCCAGTAATATCAAATAAACCAAATAAACTAATTCCCAAATAAGGAGCAAAATATTTGGTGGTAGCTTCCACTCCAGCCATGTAATAATAGGCGTGAGCGACATAGACTTCTTTTCTAGGATTGAATAAGATATCTCCATGGACTTTTGGCATTATTGCAAATTTACCATTTGTAGCGCCCACCAGAGCAGATGCTCCGACACGAAATGCCACATTATCAGTATCCTTCTGGGTAAATAAAATTTTCCCGCCTACTTCTCCAAAACTTTGATTTTGGTAAGCGTATCCCGCGCTAATCATTGTATATGAAGTATTCTGAGCATGCGAAAGAGAAAAACTGAATAAAAAAGCAAGGAGCAGACTCCATTTGCTTTTTAGTATGGATTTAGTAGCTTTCATTTTCATTAGGGAAGTTTTGTTCTTTCACATCTTTTACAAATTGTCCCACAGCTGAGGTGATTTCAGAATAAAGATCAAGATATTTTCTTAAAAATTTAGGTTTAAAGCCTTCATTCATTCCCACCATATCTTGATAAACTAAAACCTGCCCATCGCAGTGAACACCCGCTCCGATACCGATAGTAGGAATGGAAATGCTCTCTGTAACTTGTTTAGCCAGCTGGCTAGGGATTTTCTCTAAAACCAAAGAAAAACAACCTAAACTCTCTAATAATTTAGCATCTTCGATTAGTTTTTGGGCTTCGGCATCTTCTTTAGCTCTGAGTTTATAACTTCCGAACTGATTGATACTCTGTGGAGTAAGTCCAAGGTGACCCATCACAGGAATTCCTGTATTCACGATTTTTTTGATAGAGTCAGCTACCTCGCTTCCGCCTTCTAGTTTGATGGCGCTCGCTCCAGTTTCTTTCATGATTCGGATAGCAGAATCTAGGGCTTTGTCTGGATTACATTGGTAAGAACCAAAAGGCAAATCCACAACCACCAAAGCTCTTTTTATTCCTCTCACCACGCTCTGTGCATGATAAATCATGTGGTCAAGGGTAATAGGCAGGGTGGTGTCATATCCAGCCATTACATTAGCAGCAGAATCTCCCACCAAAATAGTGTCTATTCCACCAGCATCCAGCATTCTGGCAGTAGTAAAGTCATAAGCTGTGAGCATGGATATTTTCTCACCATCCTGTTTCATTTTTCGGATGGTTTCTGTGGTTATTTTTTTTATTTCAGAATGTACAGACATAGTTTTTATTTTTAAATGTAAAAGACAAAAATACATAAAAAAATAGGCAAAAGCCTATTTTGTAAAATTTTAATTATAATCTACATGACCCAGTTTTCTCAATCTATTGTGGTCTAGTATTTTTATATTTCTTCCTTCAACCTCTATCAGCTGATCAGTTTTAAACTCAGAAATAAGTCTGATGGCGCTTTCTGTAGCGGTTCCTATCAGGTTAGATATTTCTTCTCTTGTTAAAGAAATTTTTATAAAACCTTCTGGATCAGTTCCTAGCTTAAGTTCCAGTAAAAGAAGAATCTCAGCGAGTCTTTCTCTTACAGTTTTTTGTGCAAGGAGCGTGATGGTGTTAGAATACTCTCCTAATTCACAAGAAATCTTCTGAAGCATGGCGTAGGACAGCTTTGGATTAGACATAAGCAGCTTATGAAAAATCTCTCCAGAAATGAAAGTTACCTGCACAGGAGACATAGCTTCTGCTGATGCACCAAATTCCTCCTCTGAAAGTAGTGAACGATAACCGATGAGGTCACCTTCTTTCGCGAAGCGTAGAATCTGCTGTTTCTTATTAAACCCCATTTTATAGAGTTTTATCGCGCCTTTTTGTATGAAAAAAACGCCCTTTGGCATCTCACCTTCAGCGAAAACTAACTTGCCTTTTGGAATAGAGATAACTTTTTTTTCATCTAAATATCTCTGAAAATCTTCCTCTGAGAGACATTCCTGGAAAGACTTTTCACAGAAAATATTCTGAAAATTATGTTCAATCTCAATGTGATGTTCTATCAGCATAATTATATGATATTTGTCAGCAAATATAACAATTTTTTTTAAACAGCTAAATTTATTTAATTATAGTTTAAAAAAGACCTCCCTAATAGTAAATAAATGACTAAAATAAAGGAGTTTTGTTTAATTGAAATTTAAAATTACAATCTTTGCTTCAGCTGAGGTATGATTTGGTCTTTCCATTCATAAAAATCTCCAGCAAGGATATGTTCTCTGGCGGTTCTTACCAAATCTAAATAAAATGCCAAGTTATGAATGGAAGCAATCTGTTTTGCTAAATATTCTTTCGCTATGAAAAGATGTCTTACATAGGCTTTGCTGTATTCTCTATCCACGAAACTTGTCCCAAATTCATCCAGCGGCGAAAAATCATCTTTCCATTTTTGGTTTTTCATGTTCATCACACCATTCCAAGTGAAAAGCATAGCGTTTCTGGCATTTCGTGTCGGCATTACGCAATCCATCATATCAATTCCCAGCCCAATGCTTTCTAGGATATTCCAAGGCGTCCCAACGCCCATAAGGTATCGTGGTTTTTCTTTTGGGAGAATGTCTGTAACGATGTCTGTAATTTCGTACATTATTTCTTCTGGTTCTCCCACAGAAAGCCCTCCGATGGCATTTCCTACAGCTCCTGCTTCTGAGATGACTTCGGCAGAGATTTTTCTAAGGTCGTGATAGACAGAGCCTTGAACAATCGGGAATAAATTCTGCTGATGTCCGTAGAGTTCTTTATTTGCTGATGTCCAGTCAATACATCTTTTCAGCCAGCGGTGTGTAAGCTCCATGGATTCTTTGGCTTGGTTGTACTCGCATGGGTAAGGAGTACATTCATCAAAAGCCATGAAGATATCCGCTCCTATTTGTCGCTGGATTTCCATTGATTTTTCAGGAGAGATAAAATGATAGCTTCCGTCTATATGGGATTTGAATTTTACGCCTTCTTCGGTCATTTTTCTGCTTGCAGCGAGAGAAAATACCTGATAACCACCGCTGTCGGTAAGAATAGGTCTGTCCCAGTTCATGAACTGATGCAGTCCGCCTGCTTTCTGCATAATCTCCATTCCTGGGCGGAGATACAGATGGTAGGTGTTTCCTAAGATGATTTGTGCTTTTATATCTTCTTTTAGTTCGCGCTGATGTACGGTTTTTACACTTGCCACAGTTCCCACAGGCATAAAAATAGGAGTTTGTATTTCTCCGTGGTCTGTGGTTATTTTCCCTGCGCGGGCTTTTCCAGTGGTAGTTTTTTCAACTTCAAAAAAATTCTTCATAGAGGAATATTTTATTGTTTAGGATTGTCTTCGAATTTGTTTTTCTTTAAATATTCTTTCATTTTCGGGTCTTTCTCCAAAATTATTTTTTTTGCATTGTCATATATTTCATTCAGACTTTTGGAGTCAAGGATATAATAATTATAACTATCTTTAAAATCACGAGCCGAAATATGATGCTTTTTCAAAACAAAAAGATTGGCATCTTCCAAGTTCATTTTGGGCTGAATCACATAGGCCTGCTCATAGATGGCAAAATCTGCTATAACTTCTGATAGTTTTTCTTTACTGATGAGGTTTTTGGGCTTTTCGGCAGAATTATTACAAGAAAATAACGCCAGAAAAAGAACTATTACAAAGATTTTTTTCATAGTTATAAAGTTCCGAATAATGATTTTAATTTTAATTTAATAACACCAAAAATGGCTTCGGTGATGATGCCGCCGTTCATTTTGGATTCTCCCTGCGTCCTGTCAGTAAAGATGATGGGAATTTCTACTAATTTTAGACCTTTTTTGTATGCGCGATATTTCATCTCAACCTGAAAACCATAGCCTTTTAATCTGATTTTGTCTAAACCAATGTTTTCCAACGCTTTTCTTGAAAAACAAACAAAACCAGCCGTGGTGTCATGAATAGGAATTCCTAAAATAAATCGCACATATTTAGACGCGAAATAAGACAGCAGCACCCTGCTCATGGGCCAGTTGACCACATTCACGCCCTTGCAGTATCTAGAACCAATGGACATATCGGCATTTTGGCAGGCTTCCAATAATTTTGGTAAGTCATTGGGATTGTGTGAGAAATCGGCATCCATCTCAAAAATATAATCATAATTGTGACGAAGCGCCCAGCCAAAGCCATGCAGATAAGCCTTTCCTAAACCATTTTTAGCTTTTCTAACGCTCAAATGAAGATGTGCAGGAAACTCATTTTGAAGGGTTTTTACAATCTCCGCAGTGCCGTCAGGAGAGGAATCGTCCACGACTAAAATATGAAAATCTTGTCCCAAAGAAAATATAGCCGAAATAATATCTCGGATATTTTCTTTCTCGTTGTAAGTAGGGATAATAACTAACTTTTTCATTCAGAATAAGGTGCAAATATAATCTTTTTTAAATCTTCAGGTTTAAAAATAATATAAAACCTTATTTTTGTTGAAAATTTTTTTGAGTGGTTAGAATTGTTGAAAACCATGATTGGGTTATTTTTACCCTTCTTGGGCTAGGAGTAGTATATTTGATTTTGTTTAACTGGGTACAGAAAGAGGTTTCTTTTAGGGAATATCTTTTGCAGTCTTATGGAGAGGCTCAGAACAATCTGCTCAGCTGGATATTTGTCAGTTGTGTGTTTATTGTCAGCCAAGCTCTTTTGTTGGCTCAGTATATTCCTATTGTTCCTCGTTATGTATCGGACAATGATATTTCGGGCTGGGTTCCTAATAAGATAGGATTTATGATAATAATCCTGAGTGCTTATTATTTACTAAAAGCGCTCATTACTTTATTGTTTTATAGAGCGGTTACCCGACCTAAAAAATGGATGGTTCTGGGATTCATTGCTCAGCGGTTTTATTTTGTAGAATCTCTTTTAATAATGCTGGCTGTAATTGTCCATTACTACTTAGGAGTTGATAAGCAGCGGGTTTACCTTGTGTATGTAATTACAGGATTGGTCTTTTTTGTCATAAAAAATATATGTTATTTTCTCCATAAAGAAAAGCCTTTGCCAGAGGAGTGGTATTATAAAATTTTGTATATTTGCACGCTCCAAATTTTGCCTATGCTGGCGGTTTGGAAGTTTGTATTTTTATGAACCTATAAGGATAAATGATGAAAGTAAGGTCAATATTGGTATCACAACCGGCACCAAGTGCAGAATCTTCTCCATATTTGGAGCTTTTAAAAAGGGAAAAAATAAAGGTGGATTTCCATTCCTTTATACAAGTAGCGGGAGTAGATGCAAGGGAGTTCAGACAGCAGAAAATAGATATTTCACAGTATACAGGGATAATATTCACGAGTAGAGGAGCTATAGACCACTATTTCAGATTGGCAGAAGAGCTTCGTTTCCAAGTGCCGGACAGCATGAGATACATCTGTCAATCTGAAGCTGTTGCAAACTATTTGCAAAAACATATTGTTTACAGAAAGAGAAAGATAAGTTTTGGAGAGAAAACAGTGGCGGATATGCTGCCTTTGTTCAAAAAATTTCCAGATGAAAAATACCTCCTGCCATGTTCTGATGTGATGGGAGATGATATCCCTAAGGTTTTGGACAGTTCTGGAATAGACTGGACGAAAGCGGTGATGTACAAAACCGTAAGCAGTGATCTGTCTGATGTCAAACTTAAGGACTATGACATGCTGGTGTTTTTCAGTCCGCAGGGAATAAAATCTTTATTCAAGAATTTTGAAGATTTTAAACAAGGAGATAAAAAAATAGGCGTTTTTGGTGAGGGAACCAGACTGGCTGCGGAAGAAGCAGGATTGCGCGTGGATGTAATGGCGCCTACAAAGGAAACTCCTTCTATGGCTATGGCAATAGAAAAATATATTGCAAATAGTAAATAAATAGCTAAGATTATTTTATTTGTGCTATTCTATTTCCTATGAAATGATGGATAAAAGGATGACTAAACGAACGCTTTGAAATAATGAAAAACCTTCGGATAACAGAGTATAAAGTTCTCTTTTACAGATTGTTTTTAGTATATCTGTTTTATTTTTTTGTACGCCTTACCTTTTACGGATTTAATAAGGAATATCTTTCCGTTTCGGGGGTTGGAGACTTTTTTCGATTGGCTTTCTATGGTCTTCTTTTTGATACGGCGGCCATTATTTATATTAATTTATTGTTTATTTTCCTGAGCATAATTCCAATTCTTATCAATACGAAACCCAAATACCAAAAAGTGCTGTTTTGGGTGTATTTTCTGTTTAATATTCCTGCTTATATGCTCAATTTTGTAGATACGGCATATTTTTCTTATAATAAAACGCGCCTTACTACTAATGACTGGGGGCTGATTCAAAATGAAAACAACCCTATCGGTCTTTTGGGCGGGTTTTTAGTGCAGTATAGAATGATATTCTTAAGTTTCTTGCTTTTATGTGGATTATGGATTTTTCTTTATAGAAAGGTGGGAATTGCTGAACAGCGTATTCTTAATAGGAAAAAGTACTTTATTACCTCTATTATTGTTATTGTAATGTTTGTACCTACCTTAATCTTCGGAATACGCGGAATGTCTTTTAAAAGAGGGGTTGTTCCACTTACTGTAATGGACGCTAATAAGTATGCAGAAGATATTTCTCAAGTAAATATTTTACTAAATACTCCATTTACTATTTTTCGTACGATGGGTAAAAATAAAGGTTTTCAAGAATATAAATTTACAACACAAGATTATATTACAGAGAACATTAAACCCATAAAACAGTATAATCGCCAAGTTCTTGAAAAACCAAATGTTGTTCTGATTATTCTTGAAGGAATGGGAGCAGAGTATTTTGGAATAATGAACAAAAACACCAATATTCCTAATTATAAATCTTATACACCATTTCTGGATTCTTTGGCTCAGCAGGGTTTCTATTTCACAAATATCTATTCCAATAGCATCCATTCTATTGAGGGAATCTCTGCCGTAACAGCAGGTATGCCCACTTTTGAAAAGGCTTTTGTGCAGTCTGCTTATTCACAGAGAAAACTATCATCAGTTGCTAATATAGCACGAAAATTGGGCTATCAAACAATGTTTGCCCATGGAGCGACCAATGGTTCTATGAATTTTAATGGATTTACTAAACAGATAGGATATGAATCTTATTTAGGGCGCACAGAATTTAACGATGAGCGTTTTTATAATGGCAGCTGGGGAATAGATGATGAACCTTTCTTACAATATTTCGCTAAAGAAGTAAACAAGATGCACTCTCCTTTTTTAGCAACGGTTTTTACACTTTCTTCTCATGACCCATATACCGTGCCGGAGAAATATAAAAACCGCTTTAATAGAGGAGATATGCCAATGCATAATGTAGTGGAGTATACCGATTTTTCTATAAAAAAATTCTTTGAAACGGTGCAGAAAGAAGAATGGTATCACAATACTATCTTTGTTATTATTCCGGATCATACCATTAAAAATTTTTATGGTTATTATAGCCAAAAAATACCGCATTATAAAATACCCATTATCCTTTTTAGTCCTAATAAAAACCTTATCCCACAAGGGACTTCCGATGTGTTAGGACAGCAAATAGATATTTTTCCAACAATTGTTGATCTGATTGGATACCAAAAACCTTTCCGCTCGTGGGGGCGTAGTTTAATGTCTGATAAAAACGAGACGCCTCGTGCTTTTGTTACCAATACCAATTTTTACCAGCTTATTCAGGGGAATTATATTTATGTTTTGGATACTAAGGGAGAAACCATTGGTATCTATGACAAGGAAGATATCAATCTTACTAAGAATCTTAAAGACAAACCGCTTAATAATGAAATGAAAAAAGGCGTTGCTGATATGCGGGCATTTATGCAGGATTTTATGGATAGAATTATTAATGATAAGTTGGATAACCACTAAGAAAGTTGAGCGGATTTACCATTAAATCAAAAAAAGAATAAAAGCATTAGTCATCGGTGCTACGGGAGCGACAGGAAAGGAGTTGGTCGCACAGCTGTTAGAAGATGAGGCTTTTACGGATGTGCATATTTTCGTGCGCAGGGCTTATAATTGTCAAAATCCCAAGCTATACACACATATTATTGATTTTGAAAAACCACAAACATGGGCGGCTTTGCTTCATGGTGATGTGGCTTTCTCTTGTCTTGGGATTACTCTTGCACAAGCAGGAAGCAAAGAGGCGCAGTGGCAGGTAGATTACGATTATCAGCTACATTTTGCGGAAAACTGCAGTAAAAATCATGTCAAAACCTTTGTGCTGGTATCCGCAGCAAGGGCAGATGCAAAGTCTGCTATATACTACTCTAAAATGAAAGGCATGCTGGAAGATGTTGTAAAAAAACTCCCTTTTGACCGACTTTTTATTTTACAGCCATCTATTTTGGAAAGAAATGATTCCAGCCGTTTAGGAGAAAATTTCAGCCTTAAAGCCATCAAATTATTCAATAAAATAGGACTATTCCGTAAATACCGCCCGATATCCACAGCTGTATTAGCCCAAAAGATGATAAAACTTGCCAAAACAGAGCAAAAAGGCATAAAGACCATTGCCTTGGAGCAGATATTCAAGGTGTGAAGTTTCTTTTAAGTCTGTTTTAAAAACGAAATTTACCCAAAATCTTACTGAAAACAGCAGCTGTCACAAAGACAATAAATGAAGGAAGAAGCCATTCTAAGTTGTAATCGTTTAGCGGCAGATGTTCCTTCCAGTCGTATAGATGGTGCATTTCGGTTCCCATATTCCTTAAACTTGAAATAAGTGAAAGCAAAGCCGTGGTCAAGATGCTCATAATGTAAGGCAGTCGGCTGCTCACGAACCTTTCAAACAAAAGTACATATAAAATAAGCGTAAAAACAATAGGGTAGATAAACAGCAAGATATGTATAGCATAGTCTATAATGCTGTCTACACTATTGATGGAAAGCACAGCCGAAATAAGAGAGCTTGCTATCACTCCTGTCTTATAGGAAATAAAGTTTTGAGTCAATTCTTCAAAAAAGCCCCTACTGCCGAAGTCAGTGCAATAGCAGTCGTTAGACAAGCCAAAGCAATCGCTATGGCAATACTGATGCTTCCCCAGCGACCTAATATAGAATGTGAAATATGCAGCAGCAGATCCGTGCGGGAGACTTGTTTGCTCAGCGGATAAGCGGATAATCAGTTACTGCTCCCAGATAAATAAGCCCGCCGTAGATAACCAGCAGACAAAGAGTAGAGACTGCTCCCGCGAAAAAGGTTACAGAAGTCCGCTCATGGCGTTTAGTGTAGCCCTTGTCCGTTACCGCCTTGATGATGATGCCTGCAAATATCACCGAAGCCAAAACATCCAAAGTCTGGTAGCCTTCAGTAAAACCAAAAATAAAACTCTCGGCAGAAGTATGCGTGGCAGGTGTTTCAGCAGAGGGAGCTTGCAAAATGCCCAATACTATCAATAAAGCCAAAACAACCAAAAGAAAAGGCGTTAAAAATTTACCAATAATATCTACAATCTTTGACTTTGAAAGAGAAAGAGCCAGCACCAATCCAAAGAAAATCACAGCAAACACCTTTTTTGACAAACTCGGAAATAAAGGTTCTATACCAACCTCAAATGTCGTAGCAGCAGTGCGCGGAATAGCTACCAAAGGGCCTATACATAGAATAACTAGTAAAGTAATAATTTTAATAAGCAGCGGATGTGTTTTCTGCCTTAAGTCCGTAAAGTTTGTACCTGCTTTCGCCACCATCAGCACCCCCAGAAAAGGAGCAATAATAGCTGTAATAAAAAAGCCAGCCAATGCTATCAGCCATTCACTTCCTGTCTCCAAACCTATAAAAGGAGGCAGAATAAGATTTCCAGCACCAAAAAACATCGCAAACAAGGCAAACCCAACCATAATAATAGTATTCAGCTTTGATTTCATAAGTTTTTACAGAAAAAAGTAAAAAAAGAAGCAACTAAAAGCAAATAATGTAACAAATAAAGGTATTATCTTTCAAAAAAACAAATTTTATTTAAAATACATCACATTTTATAAATAAAAAAGAAGAAATATAAATTTTTTATTAAAATAATTGAAAAACTTTCAGTTCCTTATATTTTTAATCAAAATCTTTTAATAACTATTGCTGAAGGATTTTTTGATAAAACTATTGAAAATTGAATGAAAACCTTTCACTATCTTTGTCGCCTTTAAAGGTTAAAACCTATGAAACAACCACAAGCCAAAAAGATAGAAAAGAAACTCAGCATACACGGAGACCAGAGAATAGACAACTACTACTGGCTCAATGAGAGAGAGAACCCAGAGGTCATCGCCTATTTAGAGGAGGAAAATGCCTATTGTAATTTCATCATGAAGGACACGGAATGGCTCCAAGAGGAACTCTTCCAAGAGATGAAATCCCGCTACAAAGAAGATGATGAGAGTCTGCCTTATTTCTTTAACCAATATTGGTACATCACTCGCTATCACAAGGGTGGAGAATATCCTGTTTTTTACAGAAAACATCAGACTTTAGAGAACGAAGAAGAGCTTTTGCTCGATGTAAATATTTTAGCTCAAAACCACGATTTTTATGATGTGGGTGGAATTTCCGTTTCGCTGGATAATACACATCTCGCTTATTCAGAAGATATTACAGGAAGGCGAATTTATACTATCCGAATAAAGGATTTAAAACAAGAAAAAAACTTCTCGGAAGCGATAGAAAACACCACAGGGAAAATAGTCTGGGCGAATGACAATGAGTATTTTTTCTACATCAGAAAAGATGAAAGCCTTCGTGCATTTCAGGTTTTTCGGCACAAGGTAGGAACGCCGCAGGAAGAAGATGTTTTGATTTTTCATGAAAAAGACGAAGCCTTTGATGTAGGTGTTTTCAAAACCAAATCATTGGAGTATATTTTTATCGTGAGTTCTTCTACGATTTCGGATGAGCATAGATTTATCCCAGCTGATAATGTTTTTGCGGAATGGAAACTTTTCCAAAAAAGGGAAGAAAATTTAGAATATGCCGTAGAACATTACCAGAACGATTTTTATGTTTTGACCAATGAAGGAAAAGCCACCAATTTCAAACTGATGAAAACACCACTTTCGCAGACGGAAAAAGAACATTGGCAGGAGCTGATTCCTCATAGAAAAGAGGCGCTTTTGGAAGGTTTTGAGATATTCAAAAATTATTTGGTTCTCGAAGAAAGAGAAAGAGGACTACTTCAGATTAAAATTATTGATAACCAGTCGGGTAAATCATGGTATTTGCCCTTTAATGACCCTACTTATACCGCTTATATCGGACTGAATTTAGAGTTTGATACCGAAACCTTGCGCTATGGCTATGTTTCCATGACTACGCCTAATTCTACCTATGAGTATAATATGAAAACTCAAACCACCAAACTGCTGAAACAGCAGGAAGTTTTGGGAGGAAAGTTTCACAGCGAAAACTACATTTCCGAAAGAATATGGGCGCCTTCGAGAGATGGGAAATCCAGCATTCCGATTTCTTTGGTCTATCATAAAGACACGAAAAAATTTGCCGAAACTCCACTCCTGCTCTACGGCTATGGCAGCTATGGGCATACTGTGGATGCTGCGTTTTCCAGCGTGAGGCTTTCTCTTTTGGATAGAGGTTTTGTCTATGCGATTGCCCACATTCGAGGGGGAGAATATTTAGGAAGAGAGTGGTACGAAGACGGAAAAATGCTCTACAAGAAAAATACTTTTTATGATTTCATAGATGCAGCAAGATTTTTGGTGAAAGAAAATTATACTTCGCCAGAGCATCTCTACGCCATGGGCGGAAGTGCAGGAGGGCTTCTGATGGGAGCTGTGATGAATGAAGCTCCAGAGCTGTTCTGTGGCATCGTGGCGCAGGTGCCGTTTGTAGATGTGGTTACCACCATGCTGGACGAAACTATTCCGCTCACCACAGGAGAATATGATGAATGGGGAAATCCAAACGAAAAGGAATATTATGACTATATGAAATCTTATTCTCCTTATGATAATATCGAAGCTAAGGATTATCCTAATATTCTCATTACCACGGGACTGCATGACAGTCAAGTGCAGTACTGGGAACCAGCCAAATGGACAGCCAAGCTGAGACAGCTGAAAACAGATAACAATCTTCTGCTTTTTAAAACGGATATGACCTCTGGACACGGCGGCGCTTCGGGGCGTTTCGAGAGCTTGAAGGAAGATGCTTTGGAGTATGCATTTTTATTGAAATTAGAAAAGAAAGTTTGATTTTTCTTTGATGATTAGATTTTTAATTTCTTGAGCAGCACAGCAACTGCATGAAAGAAAAAATGTAACTTTACATAAAATTATAAAGAATGCGAAAAATTAAAAACATCCTTTTTTACTCTATTTTAGTAAGTTTTTTGTATTCGTGCAAGGTTTCGGAAATGGTGAAAATTGATGATCTCTCTATGCTGAATGGCAGATATTATACGAAATCAGTGCCTCATAAAGAGAACCAAGGAGAATACCAGAACCACTTGCTGAGGTTGTTAAATGTGATAGAGGATATCCGCCCTTCTTATTATATAGATATTGATTTTCAGAATAATGAAAATTTAAAAATTTCTTATCCTATTTATAAAAATGATACGACTTTAGTAGAAACCAGATATCTTCATGGTAAAAAAAGGAGAAAATATTGGGAAGTTTATTTTGAGAATGAAAGTGTAAATATTCCGCTTATTTATGGGCGAGTCATAAAGGATAGGGTAAGAATAGGAAAGAACACTAAAAACCAGCTTTTGATGGAAAAATTTACCAATAATGAAGGCTGGGTACTGTTTTTAGGCGATGGCTATGCGCTAAAATCTAAAAATATTTTTTATCATTATAAAGACTATCCTAATATAAAGCCTTTTGAGGAAAAGGGACTTTGGGGAGCTGTGCTCGGCGAAGAAATTGTAGTGCAGCCCAAGTATGAGATAACGGAAGTCTTTGAGCAAAAATACATTAAGGCAAAAATAAACGAAAAATGGTCACTTCTAGACCAGAGAGGAAAAGAGATTATTCCGCCGAAGTATGATGATGTTTCAAACATAGATAGAGGAACAAAATCTGTGTTTTATGTGGTAAAAGATGAAAAAACAGGGATAGTCAATAAGCAGGGTGAAGAGATTACGCCTATAGACTATGATGTGATAAGCGAAGGTGAAAAAGAGGTTTTTGTCTTGACACAAGGAGAGTTCCGAGGGGGTCTTTTTAAACAAAAAATATTGGTACCTCCTATTTATGAAAACATCAGTGGTTATGCGATAAAAACAGGACTATATAAAAATATGAAGCCAGACAGAAGGTATTATGATGCGCAGAGAGATGGCAAAAAATATGTTCTAGATGACCAAGGGAACGAATATGAGCTGGAAGAAACCGAGATTCAGAGTATACGCAAGGCATTACTACATGGCATGTCTGCACCAAAATATTCCATTAAAGAGGAAACCAAGAGAAAAGTTTCGCTCTAGATGAATGGAAAAAATAAAAGAGAAAGAATAAATCATGAATGAAGCAGAAATTTGGAAGCAAATAGAGGAATTTTTTGTGAAAAATTTTGATACAGAAAAAAATCCTCCGGTAGAGATATTATTGTTTTTAATAGGAATACGGGAGCTGGGAAGCGGCTGGCAGGAATACTCAAAAGATGATAAAATCAATCTGATACACATTGCTGTGTGTAGGCTGCTGGAGCCTTTTGGTTATTATAAATTTGAGGGTTATGATGAAGACGGATGGCCTAAATATAAAATCCTAGAAAATCTACCAGAACTAAGGGCAAATGAGCAGCAGATACTCATGAAGAAAGCCATAATTCAGTATTTCATAGATGAAGATTTATTAGAAAAAAAATAGATTTTATGAAAAATATTTTGTTAAATATTTCGTTTTTAACATATTATTTCTAATATTTGTGGTATAAAATTTGTTTATACATAATAAAGTAGATATTTTAACAAAATATTGTAGATGAATAATCGTTTTATTCTAATATTGTCCTTTGCGATGACTATATCATTGGTCATCTTTATTTCCTTGCAGTTGTATTGGGTTAGAGGTTACTATCGTGCTTTGGAGCAGGATTTTTCTAATAAAGTACACAGTGTGCTAGAAACCACAACCAAAAAAATAGAAGGAATAGAGATAGAGCAGTATCTGAATGTGGAATATCCTAATTTTGGGAAGACCGTAGTTTCTGTTAAGGAACAACCAGCTACAGAGACCTATATACAACAGGTAACAGATTCTGCCACAAAAAAACAAATTCTCTTTTCTAAAAAAATCATAGAAAGCCAAAATATTCCTATATCCCAAAGCGGAGATAGTTTGGAACTAATGAAAATGTACACGGATGAAGGGCAGATCAACATCAGAAAAGATCCTGCAATCCCAGAAAAACTAACAACTGAAATCAACCAAACAGTAAGAAATAACACCTATCAGCTCAAAGAGTTTGCAAAACTAAATGCCAGTAATCTTCCTGTGGAGAGAAGGGTAAGTCTAAAAGTCCTAGATTCTGTGCTGACCAGAGAGCTTAATATGATGGGAATTAGTGGGGATTTTGGATTTGCTATTTTGGATAAAAATAATGAAAGAACATCCATAGCAAATGATATTTTCAAAGAAAAAGAGGAAGGAAAGGCGCAGTATTCTTACCCTCTTTTTACCGATAATAAGGATAGAACGATATATACTTTGTCTCTAATTTTTCCTCATAAAGACTATTCTTTAGCAAGAAATAATATTCCGATGCTGTTGGGAATGGCATTATCGCTGTTTACGATTTTGGGGATTTATATCATATCGGTTAATTATATGATGAGACAAAAGAAAATAGCCGATATCAAGACGGATTTTATCAATAACATGTCTCATGAGTTTAAGACTCCTTTGGCAACCATTTCAGTCGCTACGGATTCATTAAATAACGATAAAATAGCCACCAATCCAGAGAAAGTGAAATACTATTCACAGCTGATAAAGCAGGAAAATATTCGGATGAAAAAGCAGGTGGAAAGCGTTCTGAATATGTCTAAACTAGAACGAAAAGAAATGCAGTTGTTCTTGAAACAGACTAATGTGAGGGAATTGATACATAAACTCGCGGAGTCTTTTAGACTAATTGTAGAGGAGCGAGGCGGGACTCTTACAGAGGATTTTACAGCGGAGAAATTTACATTAAAAATAGATGAATTTCACCTGTCCAATGCACTTGTAAACCTTCTGGATAACGCTAATAAATATTCTCCTGAAAAGCCAGAAATTAACATAAAAACCCGAAACGAAGGGAATAAATATGTAATAGAAATTTCTGACAAAGGAATGGGAATGGAACCCTTTAACAAGAAGAAAATCTTTGAAAAATTCTTCCGTGAAGAAACAGGAAATGTACATAATGTAAAGGGACAGGGCTTAGGTTTATCCTATGTAAAACGCATCATAGAACTACATGGAGGGCAGATTTTAGTAGAATCTACAAAAGGGCAGGGAAGCACTTTTATAGTGAAGCTACCAATGAGCTAAATAATTAACACTAAAAATAAGAAATATGAATAATAGAATTTTGTTGGTTGAAGATGATCAAAGTTTTGGAGCGGTGCTAAAAGACTATCTTATGATGAACAATTATGAGGTAACGCTTGCAACTGATGGAGAACAGGGACTAAAAGAATTCATGGAAAATGAATTTGATATTGGTATTTTTGATGTCATGATGCCTAAAAAGGATGGATTTTCACTCGCAGAAGATGTTAAGCGCATCAATAAAAATATGCCTATCATATTTCTGACAGCCAAGAACTTACGAGAAGACATTCTAAAAGGTTACCAAATAGGTGCAGATGACTACATTACTAAACCGTTTGATACTGAACTTCTTTTGTATAAAATAAAAGCTATTTTGCAAAGAAGTGCTGTGGTAGAAGAAGATGAGCAGGAGCATTTTAAAATCAGTAACATAGAGTTTGATTCAGTTTTGAGACAGTTGAAAGTCCATGATGCTGAGTATAAGCTATCTCCAAAGGAAAATGAACTCCTCAAAATGCTATGTATGCATAGAAATGATTTTATGCCGAGAGACCTAGCGCTTAGAAAGATTTGGAAAAAAGAGAATTATTTCACGGCGCGAAGTATGGATGTGTATATAGCGAAGCTAAGAAAACTCCTTAAAGATGACGAAGGTCTAGAAATCATCAATGTTCATGGAGAAGGATTCAGGCTTTTGGTAAAAAACTAGCACCAAATTTTACATATAAATAAAAACTCCCTTGCAGATTTGCAGGGGAGTTTTTGTATGGATTATATATTAAAATGTTATTTGGCTTCTACACAGAAAACTCGGTATTGTGTAGAGATGGCACCTTTGAATTTGGCTTTCACTTTTTTTAAGTCTGCTGCGGCTGACTCTTTTGATAGGTAGCTTCCTGCCAATACCTTGTAATTAGGTCTTAGAGAGGCATCTACTTCTACTTTTATAGCAGGGAAAGCTTGTCTAAATTCTGTTCTTAGATTGTTAGCTTCTTCGGAGCTTTTTACTACGCCTACTTGAATTTTATATCCTAAAATCCTAGGATTTTTCTTACATATTTCTGCTTGAGAAAGTGGTTTGGAGCTGGTGTCATCATTTGTTCGGAGAGACTTTTTCTTGCATTCATTTTCCATAGACGCTATGACATCATCTATTCTTTTATCCATTGTGATGGTAAATTCATTTCCGTTTATGCTGTCTCTTTTGGTTACAATCTGAGCATTTACTTTAGCAAAACCTGCAGGTAATAATATTAGCAAAACTACTTTTAATATATTTTTCATTATCTATAATTTTCAGCAAAAGTATAAATATAGTTTTTATTATTCAATATATTTCAATAATTTATTATTTTTGCATACATAATTTTTTATGATATGAGAGGTTTATATTCTTACTTTCTTGTGATATTATTGGTTTTCACAAGTTGTAAAAAAGACACAGTAGATGGCTCATCTATGAAGACTTTTCAGGCTAGTATCAATGAAATGTCAACATCGCTAAGCACATTGGAACAAACTAAATTTAATGAAGCTTTGTACATCTTGAAAACTTTCGGTGTAGAAGGAAAAACTGATATTCAAAAATTAGATGCTTTAGCAAAACTAATAAATGGTAAAAAAGTTCCCGAAATTTTCGCTATGGCAGATGGAGTGGCACAAAAAAATAATGTAGAATGGTCCAGCACTTCTCCACCAGATTTGGGGAATATGAATATTTTCCAAAATATCACAGCAACAGAAGTAGATCCTAATGACATTAAAGCATCAGGTCTAAATATTCAGATAACACCTATAGATGGGAATGGAGCTTCAGGTGCAAGGGCATTGAGAGTTACACCTAGATTAGTGGATGAATCAGGAAATCTTATCGAGTTTTCTAATGCAGGACTAGAAACGATAATGGAAGTCTATAGCAATGGCGAGAAATTACTTACGGCTAAAAACCTGATGAGCAGTAATGAATTTAAAGGATTTTACCTAAAAGTAGATGTCTTGCCAGTAGACAAAATCGTTGATTCTAAAATAGATATAAAAGTTAGCGTAAAAACTACTAAGAAAACACATCAGCTTCTGAAAGCAGGAGTTTTAGTAAATAAAGAAAGTCTGAAACCAGAGAAAGAGGAGACTGCGGAAGAGAAAAAGGAAAAAGAAGAATCCAAAACTTCTACAGATTCAGAAACAGGAGAAAATACTGAAAATAAAGACCAAAATTCATCTTCGACTACATCATCAGCTCCAAAAGTAAAGCCTGAGGTAGTAGTAGATAAATTCTTGAATAGAATTGGTAATCAAAGCCTTAGATCTGCTTACGAATTGGTGGACAACCCGAACTGGGGTTCTTATGACAAGTTCTCTAATCCTAATACAGGTTTTGGGGCGGTGAAGTCCGTTGAGGTTAAAAATATTTCCGTGAAATCATCTTCCGATAAGGCAGCGAGTGTAAATGCCGTTTATCAAATCGTAGACAAAGAAGGAAAAAGCATAATGCTCAATGTTTCCTATGGTCTGAAACAAGTAGATGACAGCTGGAAAATCTCAAGTTATAAAGTAAATTCATCAGAAAAGAAATAAAAACCATGGCAAACCAAGAACTAATCACAAAATTAGAAAATACAATAACTAACATTCCTGACTTCCCAAAGGAAGGAATACAGTTTAAAGACATTACACCCATTTTCCTTAATCCTAAATTATACGAGGAGGCTGTTGATGAAATGGTAAAATTCAGCAAAGGCAAAGTAGATGTAGTCTGTGGAATAGAGAGCCGAGGTTATATTTTCGGTATCGCTATCGCTGTGAAACTTGGTGTTCCATTTGTTTTGATAAGAAAAAAAGGAAAGCTTCCTCCACCATTCATTGCAGAAAAATATGATTTGGAATATGGCACAGCCGAAATAGAAATGAAAACTGACCAAATCCAGCAGGGGCAGAGGGTTCTAGTTCATGACGACCTTTTGGCAACAGGCGGAACGGCAGCAGCAGCGGCAAGACTGGTGCAGAGACAGGGAGGAAAGGTTGCGCAGTTTAGCTTTTTAATAGAGTTGAAAGACTTGAAAGGAAGAGAAAAACTTGAACAGATAGAGGGTGCAGAGGTGTTTAAAATTTTAGAATATTGATTAAAATTTGCAAATTAGTCTGAAAATCTTAAATTTGCGGATTAAACTTAGTAGAAACTATGTCAAATAAAAAGGAAATAGAAGGAAAAGAAACGGTTGAGATTTTTCAGGAATTAGACCAAAATGTGGTTCGTTCAGAAAAATTCATTGAGAGAAATGCTAAAAAAATAGGCTTGGCTTTTGGAGTTGTTGTCTTGGGTGTTTTGGGATACTTTGGGTATCAGCACTTTGTGGTAGAGCCAAAGAATGAGGAAGCTACGAAGGCTTACCTTGCCGCTCAGAAAAATCTTGTGGAAGGAAAAGAGGATTTGGCTCTGGGAGGAAAAACTGCAAATCCAGGATTTAAGGGAACTGCAGAAAATTTTTCTGAAACTAATGCAGGAAAACTTTCAGCATATAATGCAGGATTGATAGAGTTTAATAAAGGTAATTACCAAAAAGCGTATGACCTATTAGACCAATTTTCTTCTAAAAATAAAACATTGATGGCGCTGAAGCACGGAGCAATGGGAGATTGTATGGTGAATCTGAATAAAAATGATGATGCACTTTCTCAGTTTGAAAAAGCTATTTCTGCTTCGGATGATGAATACACATCATACTACTTCACGAGAAAAGCTGGAATGCTGGCACTTTCATTAAAGAAAAATGATGTTGCTAAAAAATATTTCACAACGATAGAAGAGAAGTATCAGGACTATGATGGAGGCGCATCTGATGCGTATATAGAAATGGTAAAATATTTTTAAATAAAAAAGAATAAAATGGCGACAGTAAACCTTTCGGATTATAAGCCGCTCCAAATAACAGATGCCGATGATTTTACCATCGGCATTGTGGTTTCTGAGTGGAATGATTTTGTGACTTTTAATCTCCGAGATGGGGCAGAAGAAGTTCTGAAAAAAGAAGGCGTAAAGCCAGAAAACATAAAAATCTACTATGTTCCTGGTGCGTTTGAGCTAAGTTACGCAACGATGCAGCTCTGTAAGAGCGGTCGGTTTGATGCTGTGATAGCCATTGGCTGTGTTATTCGTGGGGAGACATCACATTTTGATTATGTTTGTTCAGGGGTGACGCAGGGAATTAAGGACTGTAACACGCAAACAGATGTTCCGGCTATTTTCTGTGTTTTGACAGATGATAATAAGGAGCAGTCCATCGCGAGAAGCGGCGGAAATCTTGGGAACAAAGGCATCGAAGCAGGAGTGACAGCTTTGAAAATGATAGATTTTAAAAGAAAATTAAGCAACTCATAAAAAACATTTCATGAAACTGAAACCATTCGTTTATTTAGGAATAATATACATCATCATCTCTTTTCTATTAAGATGCGTTTTTATCTTTCATCCGATAACCACTACGGAATTTGGTATTTTGGATGTCGTTAAAATGTTTTCTTTGGGATTGCTTTCGGATATTTTTGTCTTCATTATAGCAAGTGCCATATTGTATATCTATCTGCTTTTCTTGTCAAATCAAAAGTATGAAAGACCATGGGGACAGATTATTTTATCCATATTCGTAGGATTGTTCTTGTATATATACTTGGTTCCCAATAATATAGCGAGACAATACGGAGGTGTAGTTCCAGAGATTGTTTTATCATTTTTAGGATTAAAAACATTTCTTTTTGGGATGATGCTTTTCTTTCCGAAAAGGAGGGTTCAGTTTAGAAATGTATTGTATTTCATCACGATTTTTCTTTATGTTTTAGTCATTGTTTTCAATGCAGTGAGCGAATATTTCTTCTACAATGAATTTGGGGTGAGGTATAATTTTATCGCGGTAGATTATCTTATTTATACCAATGAAGTTATTGGGAATATTCTAGAAAGTTATCCTGTACTTCCTTTGTTTTCAGGAGTTTTCATCGTTTCGCTGGCGCTTACGATTTGGGTTTATCTCAAGACAAGAAAAGAGCTTTTGGATTTGCCAAATATCTTTATCAAAGGGCTTTCGCTTGTGGCTTATGGAATTTTGGCGGCTGCGAGTGTATTTGCTTTATCTAAAATAAAATTAAACTCTTCGAACATATTCCAAAACGAAATTTCCGCAAATGGACTGGTCAAATTTTATGATGCGTTCAATAATAAAGTTTTGGATTTTGATGTCTTTTATCCTACGATGAACACACAAAAGGCGCTAAATGAAGAACTTAGCCGACTGCATACGGACAGGCTGCCAAGGATGATAAAATCTGACAACGCAGAAATCACGAAAAATGTGGTGCTTATTTCCGTTGAAAGTCTTTCTGCGGAATTCATGGCGATGTATGGGAACAAGGATAATATCACGCCGTTTTTGGATAGTTTATCACAGCACAGCCTTGTTTTTACTAATTTGTATGCCACGGGGAATAGAACGGTTCGTGGTTTGGAGGCGCTTACGCTTTGTATTCCGCCGACAGCTGGGGAAAGTATCGTAAAAAGAAAAGATAACAAAAATAAATTCACTACGGGAAGTGTCTTTAAATCAAAAGGTTATAATGTTAAGTATCTTTATGGTGGATACAGCTATTTTGATAATATGAAAGACTTCTTCGGTGGAAATGGTTATGAAATCGTAGATAGGGATAATTTCAAACCAGAAGAAATTGTTTTTGCGAATATTTGGGGAGTGAGTGATGAGGATATGGCAAGAAAAGCCATAGAAACGATGAATGAAGATGCCAAGAAAGGCAAACCGTTTTTCCATCATTGGATGACAGTGAGTAACCACCGCCCATTTACCTATCCAGAAGGCAGGATAGATATCCCAGGGACAGCCAAATCCCGAGATGGAGGCGTGAAATACACAGACTATTCCATCAAAAAATTCTTCCAAATGGCAGAAAAACAGCCGTGGTATAAGAATACTGTCTTTGTAATCGTTTCAGACCACTGTGCATCGAGTGCTGGTAAAACAGAGCTTCCTATGGATAAGTATAGAATTCCAGGGATGATTTTCTCGCCAGAGTTCGTCAAGCCACAGAAGTTCAATACACTCATGTCACAGATAGATGTGATGCCTACGCTTTTCGGATTGCTGAATTTCACTTATCAAAGTAAATTCATAGGACAGGATGTGTTTTCAGAAAACTATGTTCCGAGGGCTTACATCGCGACTTATCAGGATTTAGGATATGTGAAAGATGATAAACTGACCATCATTTCACCAATTAAAAACATTAAACAATATCAGCTGAAAGAGACGCCAAACAAAGAGCAAAAGTCAGGAATAAATATTTTCTATGAAGAACATCTGCTAAAAGACAAAGAAGTAGATAAAAATATAACCAATCAAACAATATCAACATACCAAGCAACTTCTTATTGGTTGAAAATGAATCAGTTGAATGTTAAATAGGTTTTTAACACACAGATTTACAACATGATAAAAAAGCTCGGAATACTCTTTACTATTGGAGTTATCATTTTAGGAATTGTGGTATACGCGGATCATAAAATAGAAAGATCTTGGATTAACGGGAGTTTGGAGTCAATATGAGTAATATGAATATTGATGAAAAATACAGAAAAGAAGAATGGGCGCCAAATGGAGATGGGGAGAAAACAATAATCTTGACATATGAACAGTTAGACAATAGTTTTACTAAATTGAATAAACTTCCAATTAAAGAGGGTTTGCCTCCCAATGGAATACCAAAACAATTTCTAAATACTACTAATGGATATTATAAATATGTTGTAGATGAGAATGATGACTGGAATTTTGGAATACTAATAGTAGACACTACCCGAAAAGAGATATGCATATATAATCAGATTTTTTAAATAAGGGTAATTGTTAAAATTCTAAAAACAAATTTACATCATGGTGAAAATAATTATTACTTTGTTATTATGTACTATATTATATTCTTGTTCTGCGCCTTATTATAAATTATTAGAAGGGAAAAAAGTTTTAAAGAATAAATATAAAATACTTTGACCCAAACATATATAAATCCATTGATATAAATTATTTTTATATAGTAGAATCGGGGTATTTAGTTGATAATAAATATAAAAAAAACGAGATGTAGATGTAGCTAAGTATGTGCTACAATTTTATGAAAATGGGAGGGTAAGATTTTTATATTATATGAATGCAGATCCAGAAATTACAGGAAGAAGAGGAGTTATATATAAGAAAAATAATAAAATAAAAATAGATACTGACTTTGCAAATCAAGG
>CAUQQF010000003.1:0-142786 GCA_963520375.1 uncultured Flavobacteriaceae bacterium
AAACCTTTTTGGGGAACAGATGGCGAGATGCCAAGAGAAGAATATAAAAATATTCTAATAAACATCAATGGGAAACAAGTTTTTATCCCTAAAAGCGCTTATGATGACTTGTATGAACCTACTTTCTATACAGAAAACAACTCCATTTATTATGATAAAGAACATGACAGCTACTATATAGTGGCTACTAATAGTGATGGTGCTGGAGCTTACATGGTCTGCTGGCAAATAGAAAAAGGAGTTTATAAAGGTAGAAAAATCGGTATACCTTTTTAGAAGAAATTTTATTAAATTTGGCAAAAATAATTATACTAACAATAAAAATTCAGAATTATGCTGGAAATCGGAGAAAGACCTTGGGGTAAATATTATGTCCTTGAAGATGAGGAAAACTATAAACTAAAAAGAATAGAAGTAAATGCAGGACATCGTTTGTCTTATCAGTATCATCATCACAGACAGGAATTCTGGACAGTAGTTCAGGGCGAGGCTGTGGTTGTACTAGATGGAGAGGAACATGTAGTAAAATACGGAGAAAGCATCTTCATCCCACTGGGAGCAAAACACAGGATAGAAAACAGAAGTTCAGAGCTTTTAGTTTTCATAGAAGTGCAGACGGGAACTTATTTTGGGGAGGATGATATTGTAAGAATAGAGGATGACTATTCTAGAGAAGGGAAATAACAAAGTCTTAATTAAAATAATTATTTAAGGATATGGACAATTCTGCAACTATTTGGGATGATTTAGCAATCATATCCTTAAACTATAATTCTGCAAAAGAGGTTTTTAGACAAGTTTCTTCTCTGAGAGAAGAAGAGGTTCCTGCTGGATGTTTCTATTTGATAGACAATGCTTCTAATGATGGAGAGGAAGTCAAGAAATATTGCCTGAAAAATAAAATAAAATTTATTGCAAACCCTATAAATGGAGGATATGCACAAGGGAACAATATCGGAATAAGAAAAGCAATAGAGGATGGTAGGACAACTTTTCTAATTTTGAATCCTGATATTGAAATTAGTAAGGATACCATAGAGAAATTATATAACACTTTGCATTCCAAACCTGAATTACAGATTATAGGTCCTCGTATTTGTGATAAATTTAAAAGGAATTTGATTTATTCTGATGGTGGGATATTGACCCCTAATAGATTGTGGGATCATCACATAAATTATAATCAGGTAGAAAAGGGAAATTTAGAATCACTGAATACAAATATAGATTATGTAACAGGTAGCGTGATGATGTTTAAGAAAAGTACTCTAGATATCATTGGATGGATGAGAGAAGATTTTTTTATGTATTATGAAGAGGCAGAATGGTGCTATAGACTAAAAAAGCATAAAGATTTAAAATTAGGAGTACTTACAAGTTGTAAAGCATATCACCAGATGAGTCATAAAGGTGATTTTTATCAATATTATATATCTCGAAATAGAATTTTGTTTTTTAGAATGTATCATATTGATTATCATGTTATGATAAAGAAAACATTAACACAATCTTTTAAAGGAATTTTTTGTAAGAAATATAATAATTCTCCTTCATTTTCTAAACGACTAAACTTCTTTATATTGATGCTTAAAGCTGTATATAAGGGATTAACAACAAAAATCAAATTTTCTTCATAATTATGGAAAAGATAGTTTTATTCATAAAAACATATAAAAAAGACTATGACAGAGTTACTTTGTTAATAGATTCTATACACAGATATAATGTTGATAAAATACCCTTATTAATTTCTGTAAATGATGTAGATTTCGATTTTTTCAGAACTAAATTTCCTAATGAAAATCTTATAAAAGATAGTCAAATTGTAGATTGTAAAGAAAAAGACCCTTGGAGATATCAACAAATAATTAAATCTCAATTACACAAACTGGATTTTTGTGAAAATTATGTTTGTATAGATTCAGATTCTTATTTTATAAAAGATTTTAGAGTAAAAGATTTTATGTTTGACTCTGAAACGCCCTATACAGTAATGCATCAACAGAAAGATTTATTTTCTTGGAGTAGTATCAATAATGGTTCTATAGGATATAATCCTAAGAATGAGTTTGAAAAAGACCGTTCCTTCATTATGGACAAATTCCAAAGAAAAGGAGTTTTTTATGATTTTGGGCCTTCTCCTGTAATATGGTCTAATAAAGTATGGAAATCTTTAGAGGATAACTATTTAGCGCCAAATAAAATGGACTTCTCTTCAATTATTCATCAATGCCCAAGTGAGTTCTCTTGGTATGGAGAATGGCTATTAAAAGATAAAACTATTCCAATCTATCCTATAGAGCCTTTATTTAAGGTTTTTCATTATGAAAAACAATACACAGATTTTATGAAGCAAGGACACACAGAAGATAGCATCAAGGAAAATTATTTAGGAATTGTCAAACAATCCAATTGGAAATTAAAAAGAAAAAAATGGTATAATAAATTTTTCTAACATAGATAAAGCAAATGAAAAAAAGAATATTATACTTTATGCCAGATAACCCGTCTTCTGCCAAAGCAGGAAACCTGACACGGTGTACACAAATGCTAAATTATCTGGAATCTTTATCTGATATGTATGAAGTTGATTTTCTTTCTATTGGAGATTGGGGGGATTGGGATAAAGAGGATAAGGCTAAATTTATAAAAAAACATTCTAATGTAAATTTACATTTAATCAATAGAAAAGGGAGTAAAACCAATAAAATTAAACAATTCTTTGAATATAAACTATTAAATCTTCTTCCAAAACTGATAAAGGGGACAAGCGTGGATATTACTAATCCAATGCTCAACAAAAAAGTTTCAAACTTTATAGACAAAGGAAACTATGATAAAGTGATTATCAGTTACGCTTCTTGGGCAAAAGTGGTAAGTAATATTAAAACTAAGCCCTATCTAATAGTAGATACCCACGATTTCATTACAGCGCAAAGCAGGGATAAAATAGGAAAAATAGGGAAACTATTCCAGAGCGAAATAAATATTCTTAAAAAATTTGATGAAATTTGGACTTACTCTGTGGAAGAGGAATATATTTTTGGGCAGTTTACAGATAAAAAAATCACACTTATTCCTATATCTTTTCCTTTCTGCCCTACAGAATATAAAGAAAATTATAAGTATGAATTAATTTTTGTGGGAAGTCAAAACCCTCATAATATAATGGGTATCAAATGGTTTGAAAAGGAAGTGCTACCTTTTTTAGAAGATACTAAAGTGCATATTATAGGTAAAATTTGTAAGGTGGTTCCTGACCATCCTAACTTCGTAAAACATGGTATGGTAGATGATATAGAAGATTTCTATCAAAACGCTAAAATTGCTATTTGCCCTATGCTTTCAGGAACAGGAATTAAAATAAAAGTTTTGGAAGCATTATCCCATTCATTACCTGTGGTAACCAACCGTAGAGGAGTTGATGGACTTCTTAACAAAACCTTAAATGGCTGTATCGTAGAAAATACAGGTAAAGATTTTGCAGAAGCAATTCTAAAACTCTTACACGATAAATCTTTTTATATAGAAAAGAAAAAAGAAGCTGAGAAATATTTCTTGGAAAATCATTCTTTCGAAAAAGAGAAAAAAGTATTAGATAATATTTTCTTAACAAAATGAAAAAAATCCTTATAGACTTAGAGCGCCTTCGTTATCCTAATTCAGGGATTGCTAATGTTTTCCGAAACTTAGCAAAAGGATTGCAGACACTTGATTCTGAATATATGTTCAACTATTTTGGAACTAAAACAGAATTACAAAAAATAGATACTTCTCTACCCATCGTTGAATGGAAAAGATGGCATAAATTTTATGAGAATTTCAGCTCAAAATTTGATATTGTACACACAAGCCACCAACTTTCATCTTATTTTCATAAAAAATATAAAAAATCCATCAAAATTCTTACGCTTCATGATTTGAATTTTCTATATGAAGATTTGAGTACCAGCAAAAGAAATAAAATGCTCAAAAAAGTAAATAATAATCTAAAAAACACGGATTATTTAGTATGTATTTCTGATTTTGTGAGAGAAGATGTGTTGAAAAATAAAAATATTCTTGCATTAGATAATATCAAAGAAATTTTTGTTATTCATAATGGAATTGATTTTCCCGAACAAAAGAACTATTCTTTGGGGAAATATGAGTTTTTAAAACAAAAAAAATATATTCTCAATATAGGCGTTCTATTTGCTAAAAAAAATCAGAAAAAACTCGTAGAGATGCTTCCTTATATTAGCGAAGATTTGGTTTTGGTATCCTCTGGCAAAAAAGAGCCTTATGCCACCGAAGTAAGAGATACAGTTGAAAAACTAAATCTGCAAAACCGAGTTCATTTTTTGAAAAATATCAGTGAAGAAGAAAAATACGCACTAATACAAAATTGTCAAGCAATGTGTCATCCTTCTATCGCAGAGGGTTTCGGAATTCCTCCTATTGAAGCAATGGCTTTTGGAAAGCCTGTATTTCTGAGTAAATACACTAGCCTTCCTGAAATTGGAGGAAATGTAGCTTTTTATTTTGATAGCCTCGAACCACAGCAGATGGCAGAAACTTATCAAAAAGGGATGATAGAATTTAATAATTCTCCGATAGAAAATAGCCAAAAAATTAAAAAATGGGCATCTCAGTTTGAATATAAAAAAATGGCTCAAAATTATCTCAGTCTTTATAAAAAGATTTTAGAACACTAATTTTTTTGACCCTTTTTGTTCAATTTAACCTTATATTTGTTGCCCTAAATTACTAAAATCAAACAATGGGACAGAAATTAGAGGTAAGATACGGGCTGTTCATGGCGGTGTCCATGGTAGTCGGGCAAATGATAGGTTCTGGTATTTTCTTCAAAGTAGATGATGTTTTAGCCTCCACCAATGGCAATGTTTATGCAGGTGTGATGGGCTTTATCATCGTGGGAATCAGTGTGGTTTTTTCAGCAGCATCTATGGCTAATTATGCCATTTTCTCTCCGAAAGAAGGCGGTCTCCTGCATTATGTGGAATTTCGCTATAGGAAGAGAGCGGCGGCTTATGTGGGCTGGGTTTATTTCATTATGTTTTTACCTTTGCTGGCGGGAGTTCTGCTCACGGTATCAGGTATTTACATTTCTCACTTCCTTGCCGAATTTATCCATTTTGAACCTAATTTCCTGCACTATTCACTGATAGGCTGGTGCAATGGAGTTATATTTTTATTCCTTAATATTTTCAGACCAAAATCCAGTGGTGTTTTTTTACAATTAACCGCGGTTTTAAAGCTGTTTCCTCTCATTTTCATCGCTGCTTTTGGAATTATCAGCCTTGTAGGAAATGACATCGAACCACTAAATCAAATTGAAAATCAGACCTTAATCTCTTCCAATGAAACTAACTTTTGGCTTTTAGTGGGAGCAAGTTTCATTCCTATCGCCTTTTCTATGGATGGGTGGTATATCGCGATGCAAATTTCTGGAGAAATCAAAGACTCACAGAAAAACCTCCCAAAAGCTTTAATATCAGGGACTTTGATCGTCTTGGTGGTTTATGTTTTTTATTATTTAGGAATTGTCTCCAATATGAGCAGTGATGAAATACAGCAGCTGGGCGACACCTACATCATAGAATTTTCTAGAAAAATTTCCACTGAAGCAGGAGCGATAATCATACAGCTATTTATAATCATCTCTGTATTAGGAACTTGCAATGGTCTTGTTCTTGCAAATACCCGCGCTCCTTACCAGTTCTACAATCTGGAGTATTCTAAAAAATTCCTGAATCTGGGTAATATCAGCAAGAGGACTGGAATGCCCGTAAATAGCGCTTTGGTAGGCTTTGGGCTAATGACTATTTATCTTTTTATTTTTTATTTATCTAATACCAATCCATTCCTAAAAGAACTAAATTACGACATATCAGCCATCCCTATTCTGTTTATTTATGTGGTTAATTTTTGTTTGTATTTAGGGCTTTTCAAATTGTTTAGAGAACATTTACTAAAAAATAAAACCCTGAAATATACTATGCTGCTTTTTGCTCTGATAGGAACTTGTGTGGTTTTAACAGGGACACTTTCTTCTCCTAATGGATTGTCCTATTTAGTAATCGCCGTGCTCTTTATCTTACTTGGAAAATTAGGCGTAAAGTAAATAAAGTAAAAAATAAAAACACTACTAAAAATTTAGTAGTGTTTCTTTTTATTTAGTGAAATTCATAATCTTTATCCATCACAAAAGTCTCCATGAACTTGGTTGTGTAGTTTCCAGCTAGGAAATCAGGATTGTCCATCAGTTGTCTATGGAAAGGAATAGTAGTTTTCACTCCTTCTATATAAAACTCATCCAAAGACCTTCTCATTTTAGCAATAGCCTCCTCTCTGGTTTGTGCTGTAATGATGAGCTTAGCTATCATAGAGTCATAGTTTGGCGGGATTGTATAACCAGCATACACATGCGTATCCACTCTCACACCATGTCCGCCAGGGATATTAAGCTGAGTGATTTTCCCAGGAGCAGGTCTAAAATCAGAATATGGATCTTCCGCATTGATTCTACATTCTATAGAGTACAACTTTGGATAATAGTTTTTTCCAAGAATTTTTTCTCCTGCTGCTAGTAAAATCTGCTCACGGATAAGGTCATAATCTATAACCTGCTCTGTGATAGGGTGTTCCACCTGAATACGAGTATTCATCTCCATGAAATAGAAATTTCTGTGTTTATCAACCAAAAATTCTATCGTTCCTACTCCTTCATATCCTATATATTCAGCTGCTTTCACAGCGGCATTTCCCATTTTTTCACGAAGTTCTTCCGTCATAAAAGGAGACGGCGTTTCTTCTATCAATTTTTGATTTCTTCTCTGGATAGAGCAGTCTCTTTCCGATAAATGACAAGCCTTTCCATATCTATCTCCAGCAATTTGGAATTCTATGTGTCTCGGCTCTTCTATCAGTTTTTCCATGTACATTCCACCATTCCCGAAAGCTGCTAAAGCCTCTTGAATAGTAGAATCCCAGCTTTCTCTAAGCTCTTCTTTGCTCCAGATGGCACGCATCCCTTTACCTCCACCACCTGCAGTAGCTTTTATCATTACAGGATAGCCGATTTCTTCAGCAATTTTTTCAGCTTCTTCCAAAGATTCTACAAGTCCGTCAGACCCAGGAACACAAGGAATTCCAGCCGCTTTCATTGTTGCTTTCGCAGTGGCTTTGTCTCCCATTTTTTCTATCTGCTCTGGTGTAGCTCCTATGAATTTGATTCCATTTTTCTGACAAATTCTAGAAAAATTAGCATTTTCAGCCAAAAATCCATAGCCAGGGTGAATGGCATCTGCATTCGTAATTTCTGCAGCTGCAATGATGTTAGGAATTTTCAGATAAGAATCCTTACTCGCCGCAGGACCTATACATACCGCTTCATCCGCAAATCTTACATGCAGACTGTCTTTATCCGCGATTGAGTAGACTGCTACTGTTTTGATTCCCATCTCTTTACAAGTTCTGAGAATTCTCATCGCAATCTCTCCACGATTGGCAATTAATATCTTTTTAAACATTGTTTTTCTGTTTATCAATTACAATAAATAGAGTAATTTATGATGGATCTACTAAGAATAATGGCTGGTCGTACTCTACAGGAGATGCATCATCCACCAAAATTTTCACGATTTTTCCACTCACTTCAGACTCTATCTGATTGAATAACTTCATAGCTTCTACCACACAAACCACTGTTCCTTCTGTGATTTCGCTTCCTACACTCACGAAAGGATCTTTGTCTGGAGCTGGTTTTCTATAGAAAGTACCAATGATAGGAGATTTTATTGTAATATATTTACCATTTTCTGCAGATTCTGCTGAGTTTGCAGAAGATTCCTGCTCTGGCTGTGCAACAGGAGCTGCATTTACCACTGGTTGAACTTGTGTCATCTGTGGCGTTGTCACCACCGTACCAAATGTATGATTGGTAATATTGATTTCAAAATCCTTAGTTTTGTATTTTACTCCGGCTACATCAGCCTTTGAAACAAATTTAATAAGGTTTTGTAAGTCTTTAATATCCATAAAAAATAATTTTATTATTCAAATATAGTAAATAAACACAAAAAACCATTCACTTTTGTAAAAAAGAATGGTTCTATATTTCTACCATGATTTTTGGAGATTTTACCAAAAATCTATCGTTATTCTGCAGATTCTACTTCTTTTTCAAGAACTACTTTACCTCTGTAGTAAAGTTTTCCTTCATGCCAGTGAGCTCTGTGATATAGGTGTAATTCACCTGTTGTAGCATCTTTTGCCAATTGAGGAACTACTGCTTTGTAGTGAGTTCTTCTTTTATCTCTTCTTGTAGATGACTGTCTTCTTTTAGGATGTGCCATTTCTAATAATTTTTAGCTTTTTATATTAACTTTTATTTCTCAATTTATTCAACGCTTCCCATCTTGGATCTATGTCTTCATCATCGGCCTTTTCTTCATTTATTTTAGGTCTGAATTTATCTAGTAAATTTTGAAATTCTTCGTTTTCTAATGCAGCAGGAGATACTTTTTTCATAGGAATAGCAAGAACCACTGCTTCATAGATAAACTGAGCAATATTAAACTCACTATAGTGATGAGGAATTGTAATAATCTCTTCATTACTATCATCATATTCTTCTCCAAACTTTACCAAGAATTTTATTTCATTATTTACTGGATATTGGAATTTTTCATTGCTGATATCACAAGTCAAATCCACTGTTCCCGAAACAGAAATTACAAAATCCAAAAAAGTAGAATGTTTTTCAAGTAAAACTTTACTAACTATTTTGGCATTTTCAAATTCTTCTTCAGCCTCAAATAAATCAAAGAACTGCTGATCAACACAGAACTCAAACTCATGTTTTCCTTGCTTTAGACCAGAAAAACTGATGTCATAGTTTCTATATTTGTCCATAATAGGTTTGCAAAAGTACTTTTTTTTTCTAAAACAACAAAATTATCTATCAAAAAAGTTACTTTCTTTTAAATTTCAATAACAAAACATTGTCTTTATACAACTCCAAAGAGGTTTCGTTGATTACATATTTATTCACTTTTTCAAGTAAATTTAGATAATCTTCTTCCACGGAGATGTTATCACAAAGCATTCGTGTCGCTCCTATACTTTTTACTTGGAAAGTATCTTTTGAATTTGTGGTTAATTCCGAAAAATAATTATTACACCCAGAAAAACCTGACACTCTACCTTTTGCAATTTCTAAAGTAATTCCAGAGTTTGTCTTAGAATTTTCCTCTAAAACCCAACTGGTATTGTTCAGATGTACACTCTCTTTTTTTTCCTGCAACAGATGCATTGGAACAAGACAATGACAAAGCAAGCACGGCTGTTAGTGAAATGATTTTTTTCATAATTCGTGTATTTATGAGCGGAGTTCCGCATTAAACTGTTTCTTGAAAACATCCACCAAAGAATCCATCACTTGTGCTATCTCCTTTTCTTCCATTGTTTTTTCTTCGTTAAGAAGTTCAAAACTCAATGCATAAGATTTCTTGTCCTCTGGAAGATTTTTACCTTCATACACATCAAACAAATTGATGTTCTTCAAGAATGGAGACTTGTTATTTTTAGCAGCATTATAGAGCTGTGTGTATAGTACAGATTTGTCTACTAACAGCGCCAAATCCCTTCTAGTTTTGTTAAATTTAGGAATATCTCTGAAGCGTAAATTCTCTGTATTACGAAGATTTTGACATTCTTCAAGTTCTATTTCTGCATAGAATGCCTCTTGGTCTATGTCAAATTTTTTCAGCATTTTCGGACTTACTTTTCCAAGTCTTGCAACGGTTTTTCCTTCAACTGAAAATTCTATTGCATCCGAAAAACGACCATCTTGCAATGGTTTTTCAACAATATCAAAATTCAACTTACTTAAAATAAGAGAAACATAGGCTTTCAAATGATAAAAACTTGTGCTGCCCTTCGGAAGAAGCCAGTTTTCAGAATGATTTCTTCCCGAAACTAAAATCGCCAGCTGTTTTCTCTCCTCGTATTTGTCTTTTTTATGATAAATTTTTCCTAATTCGAAAAACTTAATATCCGCATTTTTTCTGTTGATATTATAAACAGCATTCTCCAAAAGTCCTTCCAATAAAGACTTTCTCATAAACGCCAAATCACCGCTCAATGGATTTAACAACTTCACAGCATCCGTTTCATCCTCCACCGAAGTAAGGGAATTATTCATCACTTCATAAAACCCATTCGCCTGAAGAGCCCTTGCCCACTCGTTTTCTAATCCATCTTGGTCATCAAAGCTCAATTTCACTGGAGTAAAAGAAATTTTCTGTGGAGCATCTATCTTATTATACCCATAAATTCTAAGAATTTCCTCTATCACATCTATTTCTCTGGTAACATCAGCCCTGTAATTCGGCACCAAAAGCTCCAACCCATCAGCAATTTCGTTAAGAGGTTCTATTTCCAAAGATTTCAAAATTTCTTTAACTTTCCCTCTATGGATTTTTATTCCTAAAATTTGATCTAATTTAGAATATCTAAAAATCACATTATAAGGCTTTATTTTTTCAGGGTAATGCTCTATATAATCCCCTATCAATGTCGCGCCTGTCAATTCCTGTAACAACTTCACTGCCAATGAAATAGTGGTTTTAGTGTTGTTCGGGTCTACTCCTCTCTCAAAACGGAAAGAAGCATCGGTATTCAGTCCGTGGAATTTAGCTCCTTTACGAACAGCAACAGGGTTAAAGTAAGCACTTTCCAAGAAAATAGACTGTGTCTGCTCAGAAACTCCGCTGTCCTGCCCACCAAAAACCCCAGCAATGCAGAGCGGTTTCTGATTTCCATCTTTTATCATGATTTCCTCTCCGTTCAGCGTTCTCTCCACTCCATCTAGTGTGGTGAATTTCGTTCCTTTCAGGCTGTTTCCTACCGTTATTTTATTTCCTCCTATTTTATCTAAATCAAAAGCATGAAGCGGCTGTCCATAAGCATGAAGAATATAGTTGGTAACATCCACCACATTATTTATTGGCGCGAGACCTATCGCTTTCAGTCTGTTTTTCAGCCATTCTGGCGATTCTCCTACTTTTATATTTTTCAAAACAGCACCAATGTATCTCGGCGCCAAATCATTATTTTCTACTTCAACAGAAAAATTATGCTCTCCTTCTGATTCAGCAGAGTAAGTTTCCATTTTAACGAGCTTGGAATCAATTCCATTACAAGTCAAAAATGCATGTAAATCTCTCGCTACACCATAGTGAGAAATAGCGTCGGTTCTGTTAGGTGTCAGTCCTATTTCATAAACTTCGTCTTGCTGAATATCAAAATAATCCGCCAGAGGTTTTCCTACTTCATAAGTCTCATCCAAAACCATAATTCCATCATGGCTGTTGCCCAAATCTATCTCATCCTCTGCACAAATCATCCCTTCCGAAACCTCACCTCTGATTTTAGTTCTGTTAATAGTAAAAGAACCTCCGTTTTTATCAAACAAAGTTGTCCCTACCACAGCCACCGCAACTATCTGTCCTGCAGCTACATTAGGAGCTCCACAGACGATATTTAGAATTGTAGCATTTCCTACATCTACAGTGGTTTTGCTTAGTTTATCGGCGTTTGGATGTTTTTCACAAGTCAAAACCTTACCTACAACGATACCTTCCAAACTTCCTTTGATAGTTTCAAATTTATCTATCCCCTCTACTTCCAAACCTATATCCGTGAGGTAAGTTCCTATTTTTTCTGAATTTAAATCTGTACTAATGTAATCTTTAAGCCAATTATTCGAAATCTTCATTGAAATATAAATATTAAAAAAGGAGATGCAAAGGTCTTTTACTCTACATCTCGTTTATTTTCATTTTGTTAATTTAAACCTATTACTGGCATAGACAGCATGAGTATTTGTTCTTCCTCATCCAGTCCGTCCGCTGGTTCTACAATCCCTGGTCTATTCGCTTGGGACATTCTCATGATAATATCCTCCGAATCTAGAACTGCTATCATTTCTGTCAGGAATTTTGAGCTGTATCCTATATTGATATCCTCTCCTGAGTAATCACATGGTATCTGCATTTCTGCTTTATTCGCATATTCTGTATCTTCTGCATGAAGATAGAGAATATTTCCAGACAGCTTAAATCTCACCTGACTGGTAGATTTGCTGGCAAAAATGGAAGCCCTTTTGATAGAACTTAATAAAAGCGCTCTATTTATAGTCAGCACATTAGGATTTTCCTTAGGAATTACTGCATTATAATTAGGATATTTTCCATCTATCAGACGACAAATCCATACATGCTCCTTGAAGGAAAACTTCGCCATGTTTTCATTAAACTCTATAACCACCTCATCATCTGAACTTGTCAGAATATTTTTAAAGATACTCAGTGGTTTTTTAGGCATAATGAACTCCATTGGCTCACTATTTTTAATATCTGTTCTCTTATAAACTACCAATCTATGAGAATCCGTCGCTACAAAATTAGCCTCCTCTTCTCCAAATTGGAAAAATACTCCTGTCATCACAGGACGAAGCGTATCATTACTTGTCGCGAAAAGCGTTTTAGAAAGAGCTTCTGCAAGAATTCCTGAGGAAATAGTAACTTTTTGTGAAGAACTAAACTCAGCCAATTCGGGATATTCCTCTGCATTATCCAACGCTATGAAATAATTATCCTTCTCATCTAAAATTTCCAAAAGACCACCTCCATTTTCATTTGGTTTCACCAAAAAAGTAAGAGGCTGATCACCAAATGTTTTTATCGCATCCTGAAACATCTTAGCAGGAACCGCTATTTTACCATTGCTCTCTGACTTAACCGCCAAAGATGTCAAAAGAGTAGTCTCTCCATCTGATGCTGTGATTTTAAGCAAATTATTTTCTAACTCAAAAAGGAAATTCTCCAATATCGGTCTGGATTGTGAACTAGATATCACACCACTTACCGTATTTAAAGCTTTTTGTAACTCGCCACTTGTGACAATAAATTTCATAATAATAACTAATTGAGCAGACAAAGGTAATAATTTATCAGTAAAAAATAAAATTTATTTAATTTATTTCGGTTTAAAAATCTAAATAGCAGCCCTTTGAGACCGCTATTTAAATATTTAATTTATGAGAACTTGTTTTACTTTTTCTATTTTTGCTTCCAATTCCTTTTTCTTTTCTTCATCAATTATTCCTTTTTCCAAATCAAAATTCTCAGAAAAATTCGGAAGAGAAAAATCCTCTATCACATCCCCTCCATTGTATGGGAACCTTGCCTTTGCGGTTTCCAAGATTGTAAGACCTCCTCTCGGACCTGGAGCCGTAGCAGTGAGGAAAACTTTTTTATCACCGAAAGCACTTCTGTTTGGAATTCTTGATATCCAGTCAAAAATATTTTTGAAAGCTGTAGAATAAGAACCATTATATTCCGCCAACGAAATAATAAGCAAATCCACTCCATCTATCTTCGCCGCAAAATCTTCTGCCAGTTTAGGGACGCCACCGCTTACCTCTCTGTCTATGCTGTAAATAGGCATTTCGTAGTCGTTAATATCAAGAAGTTCTACATCATGCCCTTCAAATTTACTTGAAACATAAGAAACCAACTGCTTATTGATAGAATTAGAATGATTACTCGCTGCAAATGCTAATATTTTCATATTTTTATTTTTTTTAAATTTATGAAGCAAAAGTATAGGTTTTTATTTTATTGAAAATTGATTTATGTTAATAAAGACAAAAGACCATCAAAAATTGACAGCCTTTTGTTTTAAACTTATGAAAAGATTATTTTATTCATCATCTTCATCGTCTGCTCCTGCAGCACCTGCGTTTTTCATCGCATTTCTAGACATCTTCACAGCTGCGATTACAGCATTGTCTGGATGTAAGAATGTGTACGCATCATTTTTGATGTCTCCCACATAAATTTTGTTACCAATTTTAAGTGGAGTCACATCTACCACGATTTCATCTGGTAAATTAGCAGGAACCGCTTTTAATTTCAGTTTTCTGAATGATTGTCTAAGAACACCACCCGCTACAACACCTTTAGCACGACCTGTAATTTTCACAGGAACTTCCATTACTACTGGTTTGTCAGCACTCAACTGGTAGAAATCCACATGAAGGATTCTGTCCGTAATTGGGTGAAACTGAATGTCTTGTAATACTGCTGGAATAGTCTGTCCACCTACCTCAATAGATACCGTGTGTGCCTCAGGAGTGTAAACCAAGTTTTTGAAAGATTTCTCTTCTGTAGAGAAATGTAATGGTTCTTTACCTCCATAAACAACACAAGGAACTAATTCAGCATCGCGTAGAGCTTTTGTAGATTTTTTACCCACGCTTTCTCTTTTCTGTCCTTGAATTGTAATAGATTTCATTTTATAAAAAATTTAATTATTTTAAAATATAAACTTGTCATTAATGGATTTCTTGTTATGAACAAGATTCATCACATCTGCAAATAACGGGGCGCAAGATAGCACTTTTATTTTAGATGACAAATTGTTTTTAAGAGGAATTGAATCTGTGATGATAATTTCCTGCAATTTAGACTTCTCTATATTCTCATATGCCTTTCCAGAAAGCACTCCGTGAGTAGCGATAGCTCTTACACTTTTTGCTCCTCTCTCCATGATGATATCCGCAGCCTTGCAGAGTGTTCCCGCTGTATCCACCATATCATCCACCAAAATCACATTTCTGTCTTCCACATTACCAATAAGGGTCATTTCCGCCACTTCGTTCGCTTTCTTTCTTTCTTTGTAGCAAATCGTAACTTCTGCTCCTAAATGGTTTGCATAGTTTTTAGCTCTTTTAGCTCCTCCCATATCAGGCGAGGCTATGGTCAAATTATCCAAATTCAAAGAGTTAATATACTCCACAAAAATAGCCGATGCATAAAGATGGTCTACTGGTATTTCAAAAAAACCTTGAATCTGGTCTGCATGCAGATCCATGGTCATCACTCTGGTCGCACCTGCCGTTGTCAGAAGATTCGCAACCAGTTTCGCGCCTATCGGAGCTCTCGGTTTATCTTTCCTATCTTGTCTTGCTAGACCAAAATACGGAAGAACCACCGTAATATTCTTTGCAGAAGCTCTTTTAGCCGCATCTATCATAAGAAGAAGCTCTAAAAGATTGTCCGCTGGAGGAAATGTAGAACCTATTAAAAAGACCCTTCCGCCTCTTACAGATTGGTCTAAAACAGGCTCAAATTCACCATCACTAAACTCTTGAAAATTGATTTTTCCTAGTTCCTGCCCATAGTAATGAGCGATTTTTTCAGCTAACTGTCTACTGGTTCTAGTGCTGAATAAATAAGATGTTTGAGAAGCCATTGTTTAATTTGAGTTTTTTTGAGAGCTGCAAAGTTAGTAAAAAATAAAACCACTTGAAAAATATCAAGCGGTTTTTATTTAATTATAAAAAGTTATGGAAACTTCACTCCCGAATAGTTATTTGGATTCACTTGGCGTAAGTTGGATTTATATTTAGCATTGATAGCTTTGATAAATTCATTAGCAATCACAGCATATCCCTTTCCTGTAAGGTGTACGCCATCCAGCGAAAACGAACCTCCTGTAACGAATGTAGTGGAATAATTCACTCCATTGTACTGAATTCCAGAATTTTTGCCCAATTCTACCATTTTAGCATTAGCATCTACAAAAGCCAATCCATAAGCCTCTGCTAAAGCCTTTATTTGAGTATTATAAGCATTAGTCGCTGTCTGAACCTGTGCTACTTCTGATTTCGTCAATACATATTTATCTTCCAAAGGATAAGTAATTCCTAGTTTATTAAATGGATCAGAAACATTAGCTACATCTGTATTGATAACAGATTTTGTAGATAATAATATCAAGTCTTCACTTGTAGTATGACGAGCCTGTCCATAGGTAGTCCCGATGAAAGCCGCCTCAGCAGCAGAAACACCATTTCTTGTCAAAACTGCCGTGATTTGAGCTGATAAATCAGTCAAAGTTTCATCTTTTATCAATAATGGATTTTGCCCAACTACCAAAGTTTTCAATCTATCTCCTTGCCCCAAAGCAGTCAAAACAGGTTTTAATTTTCCTACTAACTCAGCATTATAGGTAGCAGCATGAGCTTCATCCAATGGAGCAGCATTATACGGAACCGTTGTAAAGAAAGGAATAGAAGTCACATTCGGAATATTTGCTATCACCCCTTTAGTTGCTCCCACTGATTTCATCCCTTCTAAAACAGCTCTGATAGATCCCGCTAAAACATTAGGATCGGTAATATCATTAGAAGAATATGTTCTTGGATTGGTGTTTCCTGTTTGGTTCGTTCCTACCCCTCCTGAAGTCGCATAAGAAAGCACATCATTATTCCCTATCCAAAGAGAGAAAAATGTAGGATTCTGAGCCTTAGCATCGTCTAAAACACTAGCAGTAGAAGAAGATGCAAATCTCACGAAATATGGGTTTGCTGTTCCAGATGCCAGCCCAGCCATGTTACCATAGCCATTCGCTACCAAATGAAAAGACTTAGCACCAGGCACCCCCATATTATTGTATGTTCCTGTTAATCTATCTAATGCACTAACAGCCGTAGAATACACTGGAGTCAATGCTCCATTCACTACTTGAAGAGTTAATTTCCCTTTAAACCCTGGTATATTAGCAAAACCACCGATGTTATCAGGCACCAAAGGCTGAGTAAAAGTTCCTCCTCCAGCTTTTTGCATCTGTTCAGCAATCATCGCAGGATAAGACTCCAGCTGCCCGTCTAAATACACTGTCCCATCTCTATATCCAGAAGTCAAAGAATTCCCAAGAGCCACATATTTACTAAAATCTGCTTCTCCACTAGTTACCGCGATATCCGCTACATCGGTTTCAAAATCAGTTTTACAACTTGTAACTGACAAAACAGCCAAAACGGCCATTGATGATATAAATACTTTTTTCATGATTTCAAATTAAAAAGGGTTATAAGAAATTCCTAGACCGAAATATGCCGCTTTGGATTTCAACTGACCATAAAATCCTAAATTATCATTCATGCTATTTCTTCTCTTCATAAATGCATATCCTCCAGAAATATCAACATTAAATTTATTAAACTTCAGCCCAATACCAGCCGTTATCACATTATTATCAAAAGATGGAGTTTCTGGAATGAAATCCTTATCTTCATATGGAGACTGGTCATAGTAATATCCTAAACGCCCAGCAATCATGTCAGTAAACTGATACTGCGTTCCAAAACGCCAAGTCTGCGTATTCTTAAAGTTTTTAAGGTTTTTTAATACTGTTTTATCTTTTTGATTTCCTATAAGTGCATTTTCGAAATCAAGCGTCAGAGCATCATAACGAGACCATCCTGTATAGTTAAAATCCGCTGAAACCTGCCATTTCGGAGTAATTCTATATGTAGCTCCTATCGTGTATTCCTCCACCAATGGAAGTTCCGCTTTGAATCTATCTTGACCATTAGCATCCACTTTCAATGCTGAATACAATGCCGAAGATACATTAAAGCTTACAACTCCATCATTAGCCTTCACAATTACAGGCGAACGATATGCAACACTTACATCAAGTTTTTCTGTTGGTCTAAAATAGAATCCCAACCCTAGACCATGTCCACTCGCTTTCGTGTCTTTTAAATTTAAACTACCATTAAATTTATTAAGTTTCTTATCCCAGTCCACTTGTCCTTTCACATACATATAGCTTAGACCCACTGACATCCAATCTGCCATCTTCACAGAAACTGCAGGTTGGAAGAAATAACTCTTTAGGCTCATTTTAGTTACGATTTCATCTCCTGTCCATTTTTCTGGCCACTGAACTGTACTTCCGAAAGGCGTAGTAAAACTGAATCCCACAGAAACATTGTCCACCACCTTATATGCTACAGCTGCATAAATAGGCGTTCCCAAAGGATTTTCCGTAGAATAAGCCTCTCCTGTGTCTAGATTTTGGTATGTCACTTTACTCGCCACTCCAAAACCACCAGCTACTACACTGAGTTTACTTGGAATGAAAGACATTCCCGCTGGATTAAAAAAAGCTACACTCGCATCTTCCGTATGGGCACTCGTATGCGCCATAGCCAACTGCTTCACTCCTTGTAGCGATACTCTGAACCCTCCCGCATAGGCTAGGGTTCCCGCCAATAATGTTATTGGTAACAAAATTTTTCTCATGTTTCTTGTTTTCACTTTTCTTTTGAAGGTGCAAATATAAAAATATTATTTCTTTAAATTTAAACATTTTTTCAAAAACAATATTTGTTTGAATTTTAAAACAATATTAAATATCTTTAAATTAAAGAATTAAAACCTAATTAAATTTAATAAATCCAACATTGTTTAAATTTAAACAATAATTTAATTTATCAATTGGTCAAAAAAAATCTTTATCTTTGGTTCTCAAATAGATTAGAAATGCCTGATTTTTTGCATCCAGATAAAGAAAATTACTCCTCCGAAGAACTTTCACAAGAGGAAAAAATCCGTCCGCAAACTTTCAAAGATTTTGCAGGACAGAGAAAAACATTAGATAACCTAGAAGTGTTCGTTGCTGCCGCCAAAAACAGAGGAACAGCATTAGACCATACGCTTCTGCATGGGCCTCCTGGGCTTGGGAAGACCACGCTTTCGCATATCATTGCCAACGAACTGGGCGTAAACTGCAAAGTAACCTCTGGCCCTGTGCTGGACAAACCTGGCAGTCTGGCAGGAATCCTGACCAATTTAGAGGAAAATGATGTTCTTTTCATCGATGAAATCCATCGTTTATCACCTATTGTAGAGGAATATCTATATTCTGCGATGGAAGATTTTAAAATCGATATTATGCTCGAAACAGGCCCTAACGCCCGTTCCGTTCAGATTGGGCTAAATCCATTTACCCTAATCGGAGCGACAACCCGAAGTGGAATGCTTACCAAGCCTATGCTGGCGAGATTTGGGATTCAAAGCCGATTGGAATACTATAATGTGGAACTTTTAGGTATGATTATCGAACGAAGTGCGAGGGTTTTGGGCGTTCCTATTTATGAAGATGCCGCCCTTGAAATAGCGCGAAGAAGCCGAGGAACACCGAGAATAGCCAACGCCCTGCTCCGTCGAGTGAGAGATTTTGCGGAGATAAAAGGCAATGGAGAGATTGACCTGAACATCGCTAAATTTGCCCTAAACTCGCTCAATGTCGATGAATATGGCCTTGATGACATGGACAATAAAATCATGCGGGTAATGATAGAAAATTTCAAAGGGAAACCTGTGGGAATATCGGCACTGGCAACTTCTATCGGAGAAAATGCCGAAACCTTGGAAGAGGTGTATGAACCTTACCTCATTCAGGAAGGATTCATCATCCGAACACCGAGAGGAAGGGAAGTTACCGAAAAAGCCTACCGACATCTGGGCATATCACAACCAAAAAATTTAGGCGAACTTTTTTAACCAATATATTAAATATGAAACATTTACTAATTCTTGCCCTACTCTGTGGAGGAACAGCACAAAGCCAAATCAAAAATTTTTATCCTAAAAAAGTAGTAAAACCTGACCTCAGCGCAAAAAGAGAGAAGGAAATCAACCGACAAAATGAACTTTTACAAAAGAAAGTTCCCACAGCTTCGGAACAAAAAGAACTAAATATCCTCCTTGAAAAATACGGCGAAGTAGTAGAAAACGCTTGGGATATCATTGATGGAGGGTGCAGCTGGTACTGCGGCGGTGGAAATTACAAAATAAAAGCATCATCCTCACTTGGAGATTCCTACAAAGCCGAATTTGCAAATGATTTAAGCTACAAGACCGCTTGGGTAGAAGGCAAAAAAGATGAGGGCATCGGCGAATATTTAGAATATTATTTCAAAAATGACAGCCCTAGGATTACGGAAATTATTATTTCTAATGGATACATGAAATCCGAAGAAACATGGAAAAATAACAACCGTGTGAAAAAATTAAAACTCTATGTAAATGGTGTTCCTTTCGGAATTTTAAATTTAAAAGATAGCCGAACCGATCAATATTTCTCAGTGGGAACACTCGGTCACAACAAAAACGGAACAGATTTGGTTTTAAAATTTGAAATATTAGAAGTCTACAAAGGAAGCAAATATAATGACACCGCGATTACAGAAATATATTTCGATGGGATAGATGTACACTAATTTTCTCATTTAAAAACAACAAAAAAGCAACCCTAAAATAGAGTTGCTTTTTTTATTTTTATCTTTTATTATTCTCCAAAGATGTAACTTACCCCTGCACTCAAGATATGCTGAGATTTTTTTCTATACACATTCGGGTTTCCTGTCCAAGATTCTACAAGGTCTGGATAAACACTAGACAAACCGAAATCATAACGAGCAAGTATCTCGAATTTTCTGTTTATACTATATCCTACACCTCCTGACAAAGCAAAGTCGAATTTTCTCGCTTTACCAATACTCTCTTTCACATAAAGAGGGCTAGATGGGTTCTCAACTTTTTGGTTCAGCAAGAAAGCAAATCTAGGTCCTGCAAATGCAAATAAAGAATGTCTTCCTTCTGTGAAATATCCTTTAAAATAAATAGGAACACTGATATAGTTGTTTGCATAAACTGTAGACCCTTCTCCTTTTTCACCTGCTGACAAATATTCTACCTGTGGCTGAATATAAAACTGATTTTCAAAATCTAATGGAATCAATGCTAAAAGCCCTCCATAGAATGAATATCTTGCCGCAGAAGGGTTATGGGCATTTCTTACTCTGGAATAGTTAGGTCCTCCTATTACCCCTATTCTAGTATTTTCCAACTGTAAAGAAAGCTGTGCTGACATAAGGCTTGAAAACACCAAAAAACTTCCTAATAATAGTTTTTTCATAATTTTTTATTTTTATTTAACAATTTTATTTTTCTAATTCAAAGTACAAAAATAACATTTTTTTATTATCCTTGTATCAATCGAGAAATTTTTACCTGTTTTTTGTAATATTCCTTGGCTTCTTCCGCTGGTGCTCCGAAATAAGTTTTACCTTTTTTCAAATCTTTTGAAACCCCTGAAGTTGCCAAAATAACCACTCCATCTTCTACTGTAATGTCCGAGGAAACTCCTACCTGCCCCCAGATGGTAACATCATCGCCTATATTACAACATCCCGCAATCCCAACTTGTGATGCAATCAGACATCTCTTTCCAATGATAGTATCGTGTCCTATCTGGATTTGATTATCCATCTTTGTTCCTTCTCCTATAATTGTAGTATCTGTAACACCTCTGTCTATAGTGCAGTTCGCTCCTATTTCCACCTCATCTTCTAAAACTACCTTTCCTACAGAAAGCATCTTGATATATCCTGTTAGCAGTTTTCTGTAATAAAACGCATCTCCTCCAAGAACTGTCCCAGACTGGATAATACAGCGATTTCCTATCTTAGTTCTATCGCCTATCACCACATTTGGCATGATGATGCATTCTTCTCCTATCTCCACATCATTTCCTATGACTACAGAAGAATGAATCTGGCTGTTTTTCCCTATTTTCACATTTTCTCCGCAAGTTTTAAATGTCTGTATTGGAGTAAAATATGCATTGATTTTATTAAAATCTCTAAATGGGTCATCCGAAACCAAAAGAGCTTTTCCCTGTGGACAATCAACTTCTTTGTCAATGAGAATAACTGTCGCCTCAGAATTTAAAGCCTTTTCGTAATATTTAGGATGATTTACAAAAACAATCTCTCCCGATTTTACTCTATGAATTTCATTCGTTCCAGAAATAGGAAAATCATCCACACCAATGTATTGGGCATCGATAATTTCTGCTATTTGTTTTAATGTCTGGATTTCAGAAAATTTCATAGTAGTTTTATATAAATTTATTTAACTCTCTCTAAATAAGAGCCGTCTTCTGTATTTACTTTAATCTTATCTCCTGGTTCTATGAATAACGGAACCAAAACTCTAGCACCTGTCTCTACTATACAGTTTTTCAAGGCGTTAGTCGCTGTGTTTCCTTTCACACCTGGGTCTGCTTCTGTCACTTCCAAAAATACCGTTGCAGGAAGTTCAGCAGAAAGAGGTGTTTCATCTGATTCTTTCAAAATTACTGTAATTTCCTCTCCAGCCTTCATAAACTGAGCGTTTTCTATCATTTCTTTGTTTAGATAGATTTGAGAAAAATCTTCATTGTTCATAAAATGATATCCATTCTCATCATCATAAAGATACTGGAATTTACGCGTAATTACTTTAACTTCATCGATTTTATGACCAGCAGAAAAAGTATTGTCTAATACTTTTCCATTCGTTACTGATTTTAATTTTGTTCTTACGAAAGCTGGACCTTTCCCTGGTTTTACATGAAGAAATTCTATTACCTTGTAAATATCATGGTTAAACTCTATACAAAGTCCTTTTCTAATATCAGCTGTTGTTGCCATTTTTTATTCTAATTATTTTTAATCTTGATTATCTTCTTCCTCTTTTTTCATACTACCACCTCTGATGATTCCTCTCTGAGATGATTGTATAAATTGTACAATTTCATCTCTTTCTGGTGTAGACAGCACTTCTCTTTCTATATAAGCCAATGCTTGAGATACATTCATTCCCATCTGGAAAATCACTCTATAAATGGACTGAATTTCCAAAATTTTCTCATTAGAGATTCCTCTTCTTCTAAGCCCAACTGAGTTAATTCCTGCATAAACAGGCGGCTCTCCTCCTACTTTGACATAAGGCGGAATATCTTTTCTAACCAAAGAACCTCCCGCTGTGATTACATGTTTCCCTATTCGGGAGAACTGATGCACAGCACTCAATCCACCTATGATAGCATAATCGCCAATCTCCACATGTCCACCTATCGCGCATCCATTTACTATAATGGCATTATCACCGACAACACAATCATGAGCGATATGAGATGTAGCCATGATTAGACAATTATTCCCAATTTTAGTGTATCCTAAAGCCTTGGTTCCTCTATTAACTGTTACACATTCTCTAATGGTCGTATTATCACCAATGATAACTTGTGATTCCTCTCCATCAAACTTCAAATCTTGTGGTATCGCAGCGATGACAGTTCCTGGAAAAATTCTGCAGTTTTTACCAATTCTTGCTCCATTCATAATGGTAACATTGGAGCCTATCCATGTTCCTTCTCCTATTTCCACATCCGCTGCTATGGTGGTAAATGGGTCTACGGTAACATTTTGTCCGATTTTCGCTCTTGGGTCTACTGCTGTAAGCTGATGAATCATTTAGTCTATTTTTGTTTTTGCTACTTGAGCCATTAGTTCTGCTTCCACCACTACATTATCGCCTACATAGCCATACCCCTGCATATGCACTATTCCTCTACGGATAGGAGCTAACAACTCTAATTTAAAGACAAGTGTATCCCCTGGGATTACTTTCTTTTTGAATTTAACATTATCTATTTTTACAAAATATGTAGAATAGTTCTCTGGATCTGGGACACTTGATAATACCAAAATCCCTCCAATCTGTGCCATTGCTTCTATCTGTAAAACTCCTGGCATCACAGGTTCTTTCGGGAAGTGTCCTACAAAGAACGGTTCGTTCATTGTGATATTTTTCAGCCCTACGATATGATTATCAGAAAGCTCCAAAATCTTGTCTATCAACAAGAATGGTGGTCTGTGCGGCAATAATCTCATGATGCCGTTGATATCATAAATAGGCTCTTTGCTCAAATCAAAATTTGGAACATTTTTCTTCTTTTGAGCTTTGTATAATTTATTTAGTTTTTTAGCAAACTCTGTATTTATGTAATGTCCTGGTTTATTAGCAATTACCTTTCCTTTTAATCTTACTCCTGTCAATGCCAAGTCACCGATAACATCCAATAATTTATGACGAGCTGCCTCGTTTGGATAGTTTAAAGTCAAGTTATTCAAAACTCCATTTGGCTGAATGGAAACATCATCTTTTCCAAAAGCTTTTTTAAGTTTTTCAGCTGTTTCAGGAGTTAATTCCTTATCTACATAAACAATCGCATTAGAAATATCTCCTCCTTTGATTAGACCTGCATCCAAAAGCATTTCTAATTCATGTAAAAAACTAAATGTTCTAGCAGAAGAAATTTCATTTTTAAAATCAGAAATATTCTTCAAAACAGCATTCTGAGTTCCTAAAACATTAGTCCCAAAATCCACCATTGCAGTTACTTCATAGGTATCCGCTGGGATAATGGTAATCTCAGAACCAGTCTGTGGGTCAGTGAAATTAATAACCTCTGTAACAGCAAAATACTCTCTCAGCTGCTCCTGCTCCACCACTCCTGCTTTCTCTATAGCTTCTACAAAAAACTTGGATGAACCATCCATAATAGGAGGTTCTGCACTATTCATCTCCAAGATAGCATTATCCACATCCATTCCCACTAATGCCGCCAAAACATGCTCACATGTGTAGATTTTAACTCCTGATTTTTCTAATGTAGTTCCTCTATCAGTAGAAACCACATAATTAGCATCTGCTTCTATTTGTGGATTTCCCTCTAAGTCTGTTCTTACGAACACATAGCCTGTATTTTCCTTAGCAGGTTTGATGGTTAGGGTTACTTCTTTTCCTGTGTGAAGACCTATTCCTGATAGGGAAATTTCTCCTTTTAAAGTTTTTTGTTTATCACTCATTAGTTTTATCTTTTGAGTTATTTTCTAATTGATTTATTCTTTTTACTATTTCTGTCAAGTTTCTAAAATGCACATAGTTTCTTCGGTAGTCTCCTGCATCTATGGCTGGCGCTCCATACAGTGCCTCGCCATCTTTTACATTCTTATTTACACCGCTCTGCGCTTGTATTTTCACTTGATTTCCTATATTGATATGTCCTACAATTCCCACTTGACCACCAATCATATTCCAGTTGCCAATGGTAGTAGAACCTGCAATTCCTGCCTGCGCAGCAATCACATTATTTTTTCCAATTTTCACATTGTGTGCGATTTGGATAAGGTTGTCTATTTTAGTCCCTTCTCCTATAATGGTAGAACCTATGGTAGCCCTGTCAATACTACAGTTAGAACCTATTTCCACATTGTTCTCTATGATTACATTTCCCAACTGCGGAATTTTATCATATCCGTTTGGTGTAGGCTGAAAACCAAATCCATCTCCACCTACCACAGTATTAGAGTGAACAACGCAATTTTCTCCAATGATACAGCCGTCATAGATTTTCGCACCACTGTCTATTTTAGAGTTTTTACCGATTTTCACATTTTTACCAATGAAAACCTGCGGAGCAAGCTGAACGCCATCACCAATTACCGCTTTTTCTGAAATATAAGTGAACGCTCCTACATAAACATCCTCTCCCAAAACAGCCGTTTCATGGATGAAACTCTGCGCTTCTATTCCTTTTTTCTTTTCGGTCATCTGCTGATAAAGGTTCATCAAAACCTGAAATGCAAGATATGCATCTTCCACTTCTATGATGACTGGCTTATAACTTTCTTCTTTCAAAAGATTTTTTGAAACAATAAGCACAGAACTCTCCGTAGAGTGTAGAAAATGTGCAAATTTTTCATTCGCAATAAAAGACAAATGTCCATGCCTTCCCTCTTCTATAGGGGAAAATCCATGAACTTTTATTCCTTGGTCTCCAATTACTTTTCCTTTGATAAGACCAGCAATTTCAGCAGCTGTAAACTCCATAATCGTGCAAAGATAAGAAAAATCCTATTAGTATAATAAAAATTTACATTTGTTTATATTTTTAACATAAAAAATCATGAAATCTCTTTTGGAAAGGACAAAATATATCTCGTTGTTTTTTCATTAATATTCATCGATAAAATCTGACTTCCAGCCTGCTCTAATGCCACTTTTTCCATATCATTTCGCAGGAGATAGATAGGCTGTTTGGTTTTATCATAAGGCAGTAGACTTCTTTCAATATTATCCACGAGTAAATCTCCGTTTTCTATCCCAAAATACAAATTAGTTTCCCTTATTTTCTCCCTTACCAAATCATCCGAAAAAGGCGTAGAAGAGTAAATAATTTTAGGAAACTTCCTGTTAATAACCGTTTTACAAAGATACGAAAGCACGAAATCATCATGATTTTTCCATGATTTTATAGCCTGTAACACATCCGTATCATCCAGCTCCATAAATCTCGCTATATCTTCCTCCGTAGCCTCTGTGGAGCTCTCTCTGTACAAGAAATATTTAAGGTTTTCGGAAGCTTCTACTTTCACATTTTGCGAAACCAATGTTTTGGCTCTGTTCATTATTTTTATCAATAAATTTTCTGCCAATACTGCCGCTTTATGATAATAAACCTGCCAATACATAAACATTCTCGCCACAAGATAATGCTCAATAGAATAAATTCCTTTTTCATCCAAAACCAGCTCATCATCAAGGACATTCAGCGTTGATAAAATCCGCTGTGTATTGATATTCCCTTCCGAAACTCCCGTGTAGAAGCTGTCTCGCTTTAAATAATCAAGTCTATCCACATCAAGCTGGGAGGAAATCAATTGATTAAAAAATTTACGATGATATTTTCCCTGAAACATCTGTATCGCAATCGTAAGTTCGCCAGAAAACTCCTCGTTCAGCTGCTCCATCAGAAGAAGGGAAAGTTTTTCGTGATGCCAGTTGTCCATCAGTATATTCTCCAAAGCATGAGAAAAAGGTCCATGTCCCACATCATGAAGCAGGACAGCCAGCATTGCTCCCTTTTCTTCTTCCGTAGAAATTTTCACGCCTTTTTGTTTCAGAATCTCTAGTGCATTAAACATCAAATGCATCGCGCCTATCGCATGATGAAAACGAGTGTGGGTAGCGCCTGGGAAAATCAAACTCAGCAGTCCTGTTTGAGAAATCCTTCTCAATCTCTGGAAACAGTGATGCTCCATGATATCAAAAATAATTTCATACGGGATTTTTATAAATCCATGAACAGGATCATTGATGATTTTCAACTTATTAGCCATAAAAAGATTTTATCGTGTAAAATTATAAAAAAACTTTAACCAAACATTAACATTTCGTTGGTATAATTTTAATATTTTTTCTCCATACTTTTGAAAACAGAAAATTAGTGGAAAAAATCATGTCAAAAATACTTTGGGTAGATGATGAGATAGAGATGCTGAAGCCGCACATTGTTTTCTTGGAAAGCAAAGGTTACAGCGTTACTCCTATCAACAATGTGAATGAGGCTCTGGAACTGATAGAGGAAAACAGTTTCGCACTCGTTCTTCTTGACGAAAGTATGCCTGGCATATCTGGCTTAGAAGCCATTCCGATGATTAAAAACTTGGACAGCTCCATCAAAATAGTGATGGTAACAAAAAATGAAGAGGAACACATCATGGAGCAGGCTATAGGTTCACAAATTGCAGATTATATTCTAAAACCAGTGAACCCAAATCAAGTTCTACTTTCACTAAAGAAAAATCTTGAGCAAGATACTTTGGTAGAACAGCAGACTATTTCTGAATACCAGCAAGAGTTCAGAAATCTGAGTATGGAACTTTCCAACCTTCATAATTATGAAGACTGGGCAGAATATTATAAGAAAATCCTGAATTGGGAGATAAAATTTGATAAGGTTTTTGATAGTGAGTTTTCAGAATTGCTTCAAAATCAAAAAGAAGAAGCAAATATCCAATTTGCTAAATTCATAGAAAACAACTACGAACATTGGCTTAACTCAAATGACAAGCCTCTGATGAACCACACCCTTTTCAAGGAAAAAGTAAAACCAGAGATAGAAAAAGACAAAGTTCTTCTTTTGGTGATAGACAATCTGAGATATGACCAATGGAAAGTAGTAGAACCACTTTTCACTAAGTTTTATAATAAAACTTCGGAAGAGTATTTGTACAGTATCTTGCCAACGGCGACTCAGTATGCTAGAAATTCTTTCTTCGCAGGACTACTGCCTTTGGAAATAGAAAAAAGATTTCCAGACAAGTGGTTCAATGACAATGAAGACGGAAACAAAAATGAATTTGAATTTGATTTCCTAAAAGACCAGATGAAAAGACTCGGTCTGCAAGGAAAAAGTTCAAAATATATTAAAATATTAAATGCTGATTTTGAGCGAAAAATATTAGAAGATTTTAATCAGCACAAAAACAATGATTTATTGGTGATTGTTTATAACTTTATAGACATTCTTTCTCATGCGAAAACCGATAATACCATTGTAGATCAGCTAATTAGAGATGATAAAACATTCCGTTCATTAACATACAATTGGTTTGAAAATTCATCTCTTATCAAAATCATCAAACTGGCAGCAGAGAACGGCTTCAAGCTAGTGATAACTACTGACCACGGAATGATTTATGTAAGAAAACCGAGCAAAGTGGTGGGTGATAGAGAAACCTCTACCAACATAAGATATAAAACAGGAAAAAGTCTAACCTATGAAGACAAAGATGTCTGGGCGATTACCAATCCTGAAAAGCTATTCCTTCCGAAAGGAAATGTGAGCAGCAAATATATCTTTGCGAAGAACAATTTATTCTTTACTTACCCTAAAAATTACAACCATTTTGTGAATTATTATAAAGACACCTATCAGCACGGAGGGATTTCCCTAGAAGAGATTATCATCCCGTTCTGCGTGTTAGAACCAAAGTAGTTTTAGTTTTTTCATTATATTTTATTTATTTTAGACGAAATCGGATATCCAAGGATATCCGATTTGTTTTTTCTACAAAAGCTGTGTAAGAGCATAAATCACCAGACCTACCATACCTCCTACCAAAGTCCCATTGATTCTGATAAACTGCAAGTCTTTCCCTACTTCCATTTCCAGCTTCTGGCTCAGCTCCTTGCCTTCCCAGTTTTTGACTGTATCACTGATAAAATCTCCTATTCTCTCCTTATTTCTCAATGCAAATCTATAAGCTGTCTTCTGAAACCAAACATCCAGCTTTTTCTGAAATTCTTCATTGGTTTTAAATTCGCTAATCTGCTTATTTATATTATCTTTCAGGAGTTTTGTGATTTTATTTTCCCATTCAGAAGAATTCAGCTTTTCAGAAAAATCATAGAGCTGCGCCGTCATTTCCCGCCTTACAGAATGCGCCTCATCTCTGGTAATTTTCATTACAAATTCCCGCAAACCATCCACCACCTTTTCTGAAATCGCTTCTCTGATGAAAGATGGAATAAGCGGCGGAAACTGATTGTCTATTTCTCTTCGAACCATATTTTGGTTTTCAGAAATATAATCTTCTATTTTCTGGAAAAGTTGGTTAAATAATTCCTGATGTTTTCCCTTTTCCAAAAACTCCACAAGCATCTGACTGGCTCTCACATTGAGGGACATTCTCTTTATGATGTTTTCTATTTTTTCAGGAGTGGTTTCTTTGGAAAGCCATTCTACCATGTATTTAGATACCATAATATTCTCAATATGAGAACGGATCTGCTTTGGTTTTAAAAAATTCTCTACAACAAATCCTCCTAAATTATTCCCAATATCCGCCTTTCGTTCTTCTATCAAATTGGTGTGTGGAATGGGTAGTCCCATTGGCTTTTGGAATAATGCCGTTACCGCAAACCAGTCGGCAAGAGCTCCCACCATAGCGGCCTCCGAAAAAGCCTTCACATAGCCTATAAAGGACAGTTCGGGATATTTTTTCTGCAAAAACACCATACTTATGTAGATGACAAACATCAAGACAAGAAGTCCCGTCGCCAAATTTTTATGAAATTGTAATTGTTTTTCTCTCTGATTCATGTTTTTATATTTTTATTAAAAAAACTCAGCACAAAATCTTGCACTGAGCGTTTATTTATTTCGTAAAGAGCAGTTCGCGGTATTTGGTCATCGGCCAAAGTTCATCATCCACCATCATTTCTAGTGCATCTGATGCTTCTCGTATTTTTGAGAAAAGCGGCTTCACTTCCTGACAAAATGCTTCTGCTTGTTTTTGATTGTCCTCTATGGCTTCCGCTCTTTGTTTGGCTTCCAAAAGTTCATCCACGCCTATTTTTATCTGATGAACATTGTGAGAAATTCTCTCTATCAGATTCATCTGCTCTTTCGCCAAAGGTCTAAAGTCTATTTCGCCGTAGATTTCTTTCAGCCCTTTCACATTGTCTATCAGCCTGTTCTGATATTTCAACGCCGATGGAATGATGTGGTTTCTTGCCACATCTGCCAGCACTTTTGCCTCTATTCCTACGATATTGCTGTATTTCTCTAACTTGATTTCGTTTCTTGCCTCTATTTCACGCTGGGTGTAGATTCCCATTTCTTCATACATGCTGATGAATTTCGGGTCTAATTCTCTTTTCAAAGCCTCTGGCGTGGTTTTTAGATTGCTCAGCCCTCGTTTTTTAGCTTCTTTCACCCAATCTTCGGAGTAGCCGTCCCCTTCGAACATTATATTTTTAGACTGCTTAATGTATTCTCTCAGTACATTAAAAATAGCCTCATCTTTTTTCAATCCTTTTTCTTCTATCAAAGCATCTACTTCCTTTTTAAAGACACGAAGCTGTTTTGCCATAATGGAATTCATGATGGTCATCGCCTCTGCGCAGTTCGCCGAAGAACCGACCGCTCGTATCTCAAATTTATTCCCCGTGAAAGCAAATGGCGAAGTTCGATTTCTATCTGTGTTATCCAGCAGAATTTCAGGGATTTTACCGACTACATTTAGTTTTAAATCATATTTTTCATCAGGGCTGAGTTTCCCCTCGCTCACTTTTTCCAATTCCTCCAAAACTCCATAAAGCTGAGAACCTATAAACACAGAAATAATCGCTGGCGGCGCCTCATTGGCTCCCAGACGATAGTCATTCCCCGCAGTGGCAATCCCTGCACGAAGAAGGTCTGCATATTCGTTCACTGCCTTAATCACATTTACAAAAAATGTCAAAAACTGAAGATTTTTTTTCGGATTTTTCCCTGGGCTCAGCAGGTTTTCGCCTGTATTGGTAGAGAGCGACCAGTTGTTATGCTTTCCACTTCCATTGACTCCCGCAAATGGTTTTTCATGGAAAAGTATATGAAAATGGTGCTTGTGTGCTATCCTCGCCATCAGATCCATCAATAGGGAATTGTGATCAACCGCCACATTGGCTTCTTCAAACATTGGCGCAAGTTCATATTGATTTGGTGCATTTTCATTATGTCTTGTAGATACTGGAATGCCCAGTTTCACGCACTCTATCTCTAATTCTTTCATGAAATTCATCACACGGGTAGGAATAGAACCAAAATAATGGTCTTCCAGCTGCTGTCCCTTCGCTGGTGAGTGCCCTAGAAGGGTTTTTCCTGTCATCAAAAGGTCTGGTCTGGTCTTAAAAAGCGCCGAATCTACAAGGAAATATTCCTGCTCCCAGCCAAGTGTAGCCGTAACTTTGGTTACATTTTTATCAAAATACTGACAAACCTCCGTAGCCGCCTCATCCACAGCGTGTAACGCTCTCAGAAGCGGAGCTTTATAATCCAATGTTTCGCCTGTGTAGGAAATAAAAATAGAAGGGATACAAAGGGTAGTTCCCATAATAAACGCTGGAGAAGTAGGATCCCAAGCGGTATAGCCTCTTGCCTCAAAAGTGTTTCTAATTCCTCCATTAGGGAAAGAAGACGCATCTGGCTCCTGCTGAATAAGGTTTGCTCCGTTAAAGCGCTCCATGGCTTTGCCCTCACCTATCGGCGTGAAAAAAGTATCGTGTTTTTCTGCGGTAGTTCCCGTAAGCGGCTGGAACCAATGCGTATAGTGAGTAACCCCCTTGGTCATTGCCCAGTTTTTCATACCGAGAGCCACTTGGTCTGCTACTGACCTTTGGATTTTAGTTCCGTTTTTTATGGCGTCCATCACAGCTGTAAAAGCCTCTTTAGTCAAAAACTCACGCATTTTCTCTTCGGAAAATACATTTTCACAAAATAATTCTGATAATTTGGGCGGAGTTTCCACGAAATTATCTTTTCTATAATTGATAAAAGGCAATTTTTCTAACGCACTAAACCTTAATATTGACATAAACACATGTTTTTATAGGACAAAGTTAATAAAAATATTACTTTTCTCATTAACACCCCCTAAAAAAAACACCCTTTATAAAAATTTTAGAAAATATTCTTGTTTTTTAAATCAAACTATTTCTATCCTCATAGTTTAGCCTAAAAAACATAGCGGTCATTATAGAAAATGCCAAAAGGGAACTTCCCCCATAACTGAAATAAGGCAGCGGAATCCCCACCGTAGGGAACAGCCCCATAACCATTCCTACATTTATAGCAAAGTGCATCATCAAAATCGATGCAAAACAATATCCGAAAACTCTATTGAACACGGGCTTTTGGCGTTCGGCCAAGAAATAAATCCGCCCTATATACACCGCATAAAGAAAAACCAAAATAGAACTTCCCACGAAGCCCCACTCCTCGCCAACGGTACAGAAAATATAATCTGTACGCTGCTCTGGCACGAAATGCCCCTGAGTAACAGAGCCTTCCTTATACCCCTTCCCAAGAAGTCCGCCAGAACCTATCGCTGTTTTAGAGTAAAGCAAATTGTACCCCGCCGTATCACGGAATGCTTTTTCCCCTTTGAATAAAACCTCTATCCTTTCTCTCTGGTGTTTTGGGAGTTTTTCCATAACTTTAGGCGCACCAAAACTTATTCCTGCTAGTAAAACGATACTTACCACAAGCGTAAAAATCGTACTAAAACTGAACTTAATTCTACTAAAATAAACACCCAATAAGGTCAAAATCACTACTATACTTACAATATATACAGGCTCAAAAACCAATGACAATAGAAACACTCCCACTACCAAAAAACCAGCAGTAAAGAGCCATCCACTCAACCCCTCACGGTACAGAGCAATGACAAACGCCATGAAAACCATCAAAGAACCGACATCTGGTTGTAATAATACTAAAAGCCCAGGAATACCAATAATAGCAAAGGCTGCGAATAACGACCTTCCGTTTTTCATGCTGAAATCAGGATTTCCTACATAAGAAGACATCATAAGCGCAATGGCTATTTTCACAAATTCCACTGGCTGTAAACTTATCGGCCCAAATACATACCAGTTCCTCTGTCCGTTGATTTCTTTCCCTAAAGGGAAAAGCCCAACCAGCAAAACAACTGCAACAATGTAAAAAAATGGCGCCAAACTCTCAAAAACACTTCCACGGACAAACAAAATCATCATCATAACAAACAATGAGATACCAAACCAAACCGCCTGTTTTATACCGCTATCCGTACTTACACTATACACATTAGCGATACCAAACAAAACGATAAGGATGTAGAGCAGCAGCCCTATTTTGTCTAATCCATTAGCCCATCTCATATCTATTATGGTGTTTTTTGAGTTTGTTTATTTTTATTATCGATTGTTTTATTTTTCTCGTTCAACAGTCGCAGACTGTCTTGTATTTTTTTCATCGCAAGAGAATCTGGCTTAGGAGGTTCATATCTTCCTATTTTTTTCAAATGAACTACCCATTGTCTGTTATATTCAGCCATGAAACTCGCTCCTGTCAGCCTTTTATAAAGATGCTCTCGTTTCAGCTCTCCTAAAAGATATTTTTCGGCTATCACCGTGCAGGCAGGCCCTGCCCAAGTTGCCCCAAAACCAGCATGCTCCATCACGGCTGCTACTACTATTTTAGGATTATCAGCTGGTGCTATCATGGTGTAGATAGAGTTATCCTTCCCCTGTGGAACCTCTGCTGTTCCTGTTTTTGCCAACTGAGTAAAATCATTAGATTTCAAAGCTCGTCCCGTTCCCCTCAAAACCACTGCTTCCATTCCCCTTATCACTGGTTCAAAATGTTTTGGGTCTACTAATGTCTGATTTTTTACTTTAAATCTCTTGTCTGGATTAGGTTTTCCGTCAATAGATTTTACAATATGTGGTGTGTAATACCAACCTCTATTCGCAATAGCGGCTGTAAAATTAGCGATTTGTATAGGTGTTAAAAGGATTTCGCCCTGTCCCATCCCATTGAAAACAGCTTGGAGAGGTTTCCAATTTTTACCATATTTCTTTTCATAAAATTTTCCGTCTGGTATCAACCCTTTTGACCCAACAGCCAAATCGTTATTTAAAAACTGCCCCAGCCCAAAACTATGCATTATTTTTGCCCATTCATCAGCGCCTTTGCTCGGATTTCCTGGGTATTTATTAAGCATTGCTAAATACGCATAAGAGAAATAACAGTTACTAGAAACTTGGATAGATGGGATAAGAGGGTCTGCTCCTCCATGCCCTTTGATTCTAACTCCAGAAACATTGAACCCACCACCACAAGGGAAAATAGTAGTAGGAGTCATCACCCCCATCTGCATAGCGGAAAGCGCTGTAACAAGTTTAAAAGTAGAACCTGGTGGGTAAGCCGCCTGAATAGAGCGGTCAAACATCGGCTTATTCATACTATCCATCTGCAGGCGGTATAGATTTTTTGTTTTTTCTGGCCCTGTAAATAAGTTTGGGTCTATATCTGGCCCTGTAGCCATTGCTAGTATTTCGCCATTATTTGGGTCTATTGCTACTATTGCACCTCGCTTATTTACCAGCATTTCCTGAGCCATTCTTTGAAGGTCATAGTCTATTGTCAAAACCAAATCCTTCCCAGAAATCATCTCCTTGTCCAGTTCCCCGTTTTTATATGAACCTATATTCCGAAGTTTAATATCTTTCTGAATATATTTCATCCCTTTTTCACCTCGGAGTACCTTTTCATAGGCTTTTTCTATACCACTCATCCCCGCTATATCCCCTGGAAGATAGTATAGAGAGTCTTTTTTGATATAGGCTGCATTGACCTGATTGGTGTATCCGAGCAAATTCCCCGAAGTAGAAACTTCATATTTTCTCTGTGGTCTGGAAACAACCGAAAACGCTGGATATTTAAATATAATTTCTTGAATTCTCGCCACATCTTCCCTGCTCAAATCCTTCATAAAAGTCATCGGAGTAAATTTAGAAAAATACTTATCTGCCTTTATCTCCTTCATTTTATGATTATAATCCGCCTCGGTGATATTCATCAACTTACAAAAGCCCAATATATCAAAATCAGGTTTCATCAAAGCTTCTGTATAGGATATTTCATAGGCAGGCTGATTTCCTACCAATAATTTGGAATTTCTATCAAAAATAGCCCCACGCTGAGGGATGATATATTCTATCTTGATAGATGTATTGGCTGCATTGAGAGCATATCTATCCGTAAACAGCTGTAAATAAGCCAGTCTGGCGACAAATATCACAGCAATAAGCCCTAGGGAAATTAGAATTTTAAAATATGGTCTCAAACTCTCTGCTTGATTTTAAATATTAAAACATAAAATAAAACAAAAACAAACGAATATGCAGTGGTTATAGAGATATTGATAAGCACATCTAACGCTCTGCTCAACTTAAAATACTCTATAAACTGAACCAAAAACTGGTGTAAAAAAAGATTAGTAAGGATAAAACCCAAAAACTGCGTCCACTGCAAAGATTCAAAAGAGAAAAAATCTGATGTAGAATCCGATGATGACCTAAATATAACGGTTCTTACAAAAGCTATCAATGTAGTCGCAAAGGCATTAATCCCCCATGTCCCCAAAAACATATCCATTCCTAACCCCAACAGAAAACTCGTCCCTAAAAACTGAAATTTATCCCTGTAAAAAGGATAAAACATCACATAGATAGGATACAAAATTGGCGGATACTTGCCCATGATGAGTATTCTATTCAACAAAAAAACTTGTAATATTACCAATATTACAATGAATAAAATATCCGTCAAAATATTTCTACTAATCATTTTCCTTTACAGCAGCATCTAAAATCTCTTTTATCTCCTCTAATTCTGTTTTTTTCAGGTTTTTCACCACGAAAACTTTCTGCACCTGTCCCATATTCTGGCTCAGCTCCACAGAGATATCCCAGTGTCCTGTTTTGCTATCCACATCATAACCAGCCACTCTTCCTATCATGATTCCTTTTGGGAAAATAGAAGATTTACCATCTGTAATTACGGTATCTCCCACTTTTACAGAAACATATTTAGGAATGTCTTTTAGGTGCATTACTCGGGTATCTTCTCCATCCCAAGTCAAAGTCCCAAAAAAATCTGATTTTTTTAGAGATGTGTTTATTTTAATATTATTTACACTCAAAACAGACTGAACCAAAGCATAGTTGGCCGTTGTATTGATAACTATCCCCGCTATTCCCTGCGGAGCTATCACTCCCATCTGTGGTTCCACGCCGTGGTTTCTTCCTCTGTTAATCGTGAAATAATTATTATTTCTATTTATACTGTTTTGGATAATTTCTGCATCCATCACAGAATAGGACTGCCCTTCTGTAAAAGTATTATCCACATGGACAAATTTGGCTTCAGCGGATTTTTTCTTACCATACAGCTGCTGCATGAGCATTTTATTCTGAGCGGTCAGGTCTTCATTTACTTGTTTCAGTCTGAAATAACTTGCCCCCTCATCTATGTAGCCAGACACAAAGGCATTAAAAGCTGATGCATGTGCCGCCACAAAAGAACGCTGCATGGAGTTCCTACTAAAAATAAGAACTACTGATACCAACTGGAGAAAAACGAAAAAAGTACCAAGACTGTTCCTCTCCAAAAACCTCCATACAAAAGACAACATCTTGACTAAGGCACTTATCTAATCAAAAACTTAAACTTATCTATGTTTTTCAGTGCTATTCCTGTTCCTCTCACCACCGCTCTCAATGGATCTTCGGCTACGAATACAGGAAGCCCTGTTTTTTTGTGTATTCTATCACTAAGACCACGCAACAGCGCTCCTCCTCCTGCAAGATATATACCTGTTTTCCAGATATCAGCTGCAAGTTCAGGCGGAGTCATGGAAAGAGTTTCCATCACAGCATCTTCTATTCTAGATATTGAGTTATTTAATGCTATTGCAACTTCCTTATAACCTATCATGATTTCTTTTGGTTTTCCTGTAATAAGGTCTCTACCCTGTACAGAAATATCATCCACTTCTACATCTAGCTCTTCCATCGCCGCTCCTACTTCTATTTTTATTCTCTCTGCTGTCTTTTCACCGATGTACAAGTTATGGTTGGTTCTTAGGTAATAGGCAATATCATCTGTAAACACATCCCCTGCGATTTTAACAGACTTGTCACAAACGATTCCTCCAAGTGCAATCACTGCAATCTCCGTAGTTCCTCCTCCTATATCTATCACCATATTTCCTTCTGGTTTCTGAATATCTATCCCTACACCTATCGCAGCTGCCATTGGTTCATAGATAAGTCTAATTTCCTTAGCATGAACTTTCTGAAGAGAATCCTTAACCGCTCTAATCTCCACCTCTGTAATTCCAGAAGGGATACAAACAACAATTCTAAGAGCTGGCTGAAAAACCCTCCCTTTGATTCCTGGAATTTGTTTGATAAATTCCTTAATCATGCTTTCGGAAGCTTGGAAATCTGCGATAACCCCATCTTTCAAAGGGCGGATTGTCTTTATTTCCTCATGGGTTTTACCCTGCATGTGTTTTGCTCTGTCTCCTACTGCTATAATCTTTCCTGTGTTACGCTCCACCGCTACGATAGACGGCTGATCTACTACGATTTTGTTGTTATGTATAATTAGGGTATTAGCTGTTCCTAAGTCAATCGCTATCTCTTTCGTGAATACATTAAATAGTCCCATTTATCTATTTTATTTTTAATTCGCACAAATATATGAAATTTATTAAGTATTTTTATGCTTTCTATCGCAGTTTTACAAAAACTTTAACATTAGTTGTTTTTAATCTTTAAAAAAGAAAAAAAATCACAAGCCTCAAAAAACCTTATTCAAAATTCTAAAATCAGATTTTATAACAAAAAATCTCCCTAAATTAGGAAGATTCTTCTACTATTTTATGTCCGCACTGCTTACAATATCTGGCATCATCATCATTATCAATATTTCCACAGCAGTCGCATAGTTTCTTTGTCTTGTTCATACATTCTCTCATCTGAGATGAAACAATCCCAGTCGGCACAGCTATAATGCTATAACCACAGAGCATAAGAACCACTGAAAGCAGTTTCCCCAGCGGTGTAGCGGGAGAAATATCCCCATACCCCACCGTAGTGATAGTGACCACCGCCCAATAGATACTCACAGGAATATTATGAAAACCATTTTTCCCTCCTTCTATGATATGCATAAGCGCTCCTAAAACCACCACAATGATGGTAATGAACATCAGGAAAATATAAATTTTTCTGGAACTGCTTCTGAGTGACTGCAAAATATAATGCCCATCATCCATATAGTCCATCATATTTAGAATCCTAAATACCCTAAGTAATCGGAACAGCCTGATAATCATCAGGTATTTAGCTTCAGGAGTAAAAATACCGATATAAAACGGCAGGATAGAAAGAAAGTCTATAACCCCCATCATACTGAATATATAGTCTTTCTTGTTTTTTACAACCATTATCCGAACCACATATTCTGCCGTAAAAATGATGTTCATAAGCCACTCAATGACTAGGAAAGTCTTATGAAAACGAATATTCTCCACGCTGTCCATGACAACTATCAGGGCACTGAGGACTATCATCGCCAGCAAAACCACATCAAACAACTTCCCTAAGGGAGTCTCCGCAAAATATATTATTCTAAATACTTTCTTCTTCCATTCCGCTTCTTCAGGAATGAGATTATGTTCTCTACGCATGATAAATTCCTTTGAAATCTAAAATTGAAAAGGGCAAAGTTAGTCAATTTTTTATTTTACAAACCAAAAAACTTTTTCCATAGAGTCCACCCCCGCCGAAACGGCATCTTTGAGAGTTCCGCCTATTTTCAGCCTATGGTCTTTGAGCCACCAGATTTTATCTGAAAAATCTTTTGCCAAGCGCCAGTCATGTGAAGAAAACAAAATAGCCTTATTTTTTTCTTTTGCTAATTTTTTCAAAAGATTTAGAATCATCATTTTATTTTCTTCATCCAGATATGTCGTAGGTTCATCCAAAATAATCATCGGTGTATTCTGCGCTAAAGCCCTTCCGATAAAAGCTTTCTGAAGATTTCCATCGGATAGTTTTTTGAGCGGAAAATCCTTATACGGAGTCAAATTCAGATTATCTATTATCTCCTCCACCTCCTGCAAATCATGAGAATTTAATTTAAAATAATACGGATAATGAATATATTTCCCTAACGAAACCAAATCCATAGCTGTATAATTTTCAGGAACTTGAGTTTTAGAAAAAACCATAGAAATCCATTTTGGAATCTGCTTGGAAGAAACCGATTTTATTTCAGTTTCCTTAATCCAAATCTGCCCCTTCAGCGGCGGTATCTGCCCCAAAATAGTCCTCATAAGGGTAGTTTTCCCAATACCGTTATTCCCCACCAAAAGACAAACCTCACCAAGCGAAAGCTCTGCATCAATGGACGAGACCAAAGGCTCTCTATAGCCTATCTCTAATTTTTTTAGTTCTAAAAAAGGCATATTTATTCCTTATCCAGCTGAGTATAAATTTCCTCCAAAACGCTCTCCATTTCCTGCATCGTAAGAACCTGTAAGAACTTGGTTCTATATTCCTTAAAATGCGGTATCCCTCTGAAATAATTGCTGTAATGCTGTCTCATCTCTATCAGTCCCGCTCTTTCGCCTTTCCATTCTGCTGACCATTCTGCATGCTGTCTTACAGCTTCCAGCCTGTCTTTTACTGTAGGCGGCGGTAGTTTTTCTCCCGTTTGGAAGAAATGTTTTATCTCGTTAAAAATCCATGGGTAACCTATCGCCCCGCGCCCAATCATCATTCCGTCAATATTGTATTTCTCTCTGTATTCTAAGGCTGTTTCTGGCGAATCAATATCACCATTTCCGAAAATCGGGATTTCTATATTAGGATTGTTTTTGACTTTGCTAATGTACTCCCAGTCGGCTTTTCCTTTATACATCTGTGTCCTTGTTCGGGCGTGGATGGTAAGGGCTTTTATGCCAACTTCCTGCAATCTCTCCGCTACTTCCTCTATATTGATACTCTCTGTATCCCAGCCCAGCCGAGTTTTTACTGTAACTGGCAGTTCAGTAGAATTTACCACTGCTTTGGTAAGTTTTACCATCAAATCAATATCTTTCAAAACCCCTGCTCCAGCGCCTTTGCTGACCACCTTTTTCACAGGACAACCGAAATTAATATCCACCAAATCTGGCTGTACCGTTTCCACTATCTTGGCAGACATCGCCATCGCTTCCTCATCGCCCCCAAAAATCTGAATTCCCACTGGTCTTTCGTAGTCAAAAATATCCAGCTTTTTCTTGCTCTTTATCGCATCACGAATAAGCCCCTCGGAGGAGATAAATTCTGAATACATCAGGTCTGCCCCATGCATCTTACACAAACGGCGAAACGGCGGATCCGAAACATCTTCCATCGGCGCCAAAAGCAATGGAAAATCAGGAAGTTCTATTTTATCTATTTTCAACATGTCCAATCTATAAATACATCTATTTATGTTTACAAAGGTAAAAGTTTATATCCTTATATAAAAACTTATTTCTTTTTAACCAACCAAATTATTCAATAATCTTACCCATTTTTTATTAATAATACTGTTTCTTTACACTATTCATAAATTTTTCATTCGTATTTTTAATCCTCCTAAAAGACTTTTTTCTATATATTATTTTGTTTCCTTATTAAACAAATCTATCATTTGGTTATAAATATATTTTTTAAGTGAATAAACAAAATAAAATATTTATATTTGTCCAAAATTATATTATTTATGGCATATATATACGATTCTGATTTAGAGTTCTTAAAAGAATGTGAAAATGACGATTTAAGAACATTAGTGGATTATCTCACCACTGATAAAGATGGGGATGTTCGTTGGACAGAGAGTTTAACCTCTTAAAGAATTTTACCCTCACAATTTACAGAAACTATATCCAATTTTCGCTGAAGAATTACAGCGTTTTGGAGGAGATAGCATTATGAATCTGTTTAGAGGAAATGGTGTGCTTTATAGAGAAATTTTGTGTGATGTCGCTAAAAAAGCTAAAGTAAATTTTAACAAAAATAGTAGCACAGAAAGAATAGAGGAACTTTATCTTCAAAAAATAATGTCTGATGCTATTGATAAAATGTCTGAAGAAGAATTAAAAACATTCATTGAAGAATTCAATGGTGGAAAATCTTTCACAGGAGTTACTGGTGCCGCACTAACACAATTAGCTCATCAACTAGTAAAAAATTCTGGGTTCCACCTATATAAAATGTCTGTTATAATCGCAAATCAAATATCAAAAGCTCTACTTGGAAGAGGACTTGCTTTAGCAACAAACGCAGCTTTAACAAGAACTATTTCTCTAGCATTTGGACCTATAATGTGGATTATTACTGGACTTTGGTTAGTTAAAGACATTACAGCACCAGCTTATCGAGTTACAACACCTTGTGTAATTCATATTATTTATTTAAGATTGAAGATGAAAAATAATTCAAATATTTAAAATAAATAGCTATCATATTCTATATGATAGCTATTTATTTACATCCCCAAACTTTTTCTTACTCTTTGGAGAGTTTCTTGGGCTACTTTTTTGGTTTTTTCTGCTCCTTCTTGTAGTTTTTTCTCCAATTCAGGAAGATTATCCATATAATAAGCAAAGATTTCTCTTTCCTTAGCATAAGTTTCCAAAATCAAATTCAGCAATTCCGTTTTCGCGTGTCCGTACCCGAAGTTTCCTGCAAGATATTTCTCTCTCAACGCTTGGGTTTTGTCCTCTGTCGCGATGAGTGAATATATCGTAAAGACCTTACAAGTGTCCGGATTTTTCGGTTCTTCCAGCGGCGTAGAGTCTGTCTCTATGGACATCACTTGTTTCTTCAGTTCCTTTTCTGGAAGGAATATATTGATGATGTTTCCTCTTGATTTGGACATTTTATTTCCGTCTGTCCCTGGCACATATTTCGTGTTTTCTTGCAATTCTGCCTGTGGCAGCACGAAAACCTCGCCCATTTGGTTATTAAATCTCGCTCCTACATCTCTCGCCATTTCCAAATGCTGAAGCTGGTCTTTTCCCACAGGAACCACTTCGGCATCATAGAGCAGAATATCCGCTGCCATGAGCATAGGATAGGTAAAAAGCCCTACATTCACATCTCCCAGTCTGTCCGCTTTGTCCTTAAACGAGTGAGCCAAAGTAAGCCTTTGATAAGGAAAAAAACAAGACAAATACCAAGAAAGCTCGCAGGTTTCTGGAATATCACTTTGTCTGTAGAAATAAGTTTTCTCTGTATCCAGCCCAAAAGCCAGCCACGCCGCAGCGATTTCGTAAGTGTTTTTTTTCAGCACCTCAGCATCTTTTATCTGCGTGAGAGTGTGCATATTAGCAATGAACAAGAAAGACTCATTCTCTGTTTTTTTAGATAATTCTATGGCTGGAACGATTGCCCCCAAAATATTCCCTAAATGCGGCGTTCCTGTAGCCTGTATTCCTGTAAGAATTCTTGACATGATTTGATTTTTTATTTTTAAACAAAATTAAATTTCACATTTTAAAACCTGCTGTACATTTTTATAAATCTCGGTTTTGAGCGCTTCTATCTGCATTTCTTTGATTTCGGCAAGTTTCAGATAAACCTCATCAATAGACTCTTCTGCTGTATCCGTTTCCAAAAAAATCCTATCCAAAGGAATGTCCCGCACGGTTTCCTGCAAAGATAAGTTATAAAGCAGCGCTTTCCCAAAAGACAAATAAAAACTTTTACTCAAAAGCTCTTCTGCGGTTTCTTTTTTCTTATTAAATCCATGTACGATGAGCGGCACTTTTGCGATTTTCTGAAACCTCAGCAACTGAGAAAAACGCCGAACACAATGCACTATCACGGGTTTTTGGATTTCATTCGCCCAGAGAATCTGCTGTTCGAAGATTTGTTCCTGCAAACTCTCATCTGCCGAGACCAGCCCATCCAGCCCACATTCGCCTATCGCAAGGCAGTTTGGGTGCTGGGATATTTCTTTTATTTTATCTAAATTCTGTCCGTAATTTTCATCAATTTTACTTGGATGAAGCCCAACTGAAAAATAATTTTCTGGAATTTCTTCCGTGAAATCCAAGTTATAAATTCCATATTTCCTTTCCTGAAAATGATGATGAAAATCAAAAAACATACAGCTTTATTTTATTCCCCTCTATCTTCTTTGGACAAATAGAATTTAGGCATTTCCCACTGATATCTCACCGCGAGAGTTCTCACCGCTACAATCAGCAAAATAGTAGAAACATGCACCATAATATACGGCATAGAAGTGTATCTATACAACACCAAAAACAAAACTCCGCCCACAATACACGCCGTAGCGTAGATTTCTTTTCTCAAAACCAAAGGAATTCTATTAAGCAAAATATCTCTAAAAATCCCACCAAAACAACCTGTGATAACCCCCAAAGTGAGAGAAATAATCGTCCCATGCTCGGCATTCAGCCCTTTCTGAATTCCCATTATGGTAAAAAGTCCAAGCCCAAAACTGTCAAAAATGAACAGCGGTGTTTCGAATTTTTTCTCAAAAACCTTTACCAGCATCGCAAAGATACTTGCCAAAAAAACCACCGTGCAGCTGAACATATCTTTCATCCAGAAGACAGGAACTTCCAACAATAAATCCCGCAAAGTCCCTCCACCAAAGGAAGTAACGAAAGATACTATAAGCACACCGAAAGGGTCTAATCTTTTCTCTATCGCAGCAAAAGCCCCAGACATCGAGAAAGAAACCAACCCCAAAAGTTCGATTACGAAATTAAAATTTTCATACAACATAAATCAACATTTTATTTTTTCAAAACAATAACCACACAAAACGAGTCCGTGTGGCAAAAATCAAGTTTCTATGACCGACCTTCTTCCTACACCCTCACTGCATCTGGAACGAACAAAGTATAGTCACCACCAAGCGAGATAATCTCCCTGACACTACTGCTACTGATGAACGACTTAGCCGAAGAAGTCAGCAGGAAGATAGTTTCTATCTTGTTCTCCAGAGTAAGTGTCCTATTGATATGCACGATAGCTTTTTCAAACTCAAAGTCGGCAGGATTTCTCAGCCCTCTGATGATGAAATTCACATTTCTCTTTCGGCAGTAGTCCACCGTAAGCCCCTCAAAAGAGTCAATCTCCACATTAGGAAAATCCTTAAAAGTATTTCTCAAAAATTCTTTTCTCTGCTCCAGAGAAAACATATATTTTTTCTGTACATTATGCCCGATGGCGATGATGATTTTATCAAAAAGTTTCGTCGCCCTCTCTACAATATCATAATGTCCCAAGGTAACAGGGTCAAAAGACCCAGGGAATACCGCTGTTTTCATTGTTTATTTTTAGTATTCTTAAATGTTATTCACTTCCCTTATAGCTTTCATTAGCAAAATCAATATTTCTGCACGGATACCAGCCTACCATCATGTCCATCACTTCTTCTAATGTCTCTATAAGGTGCTCATCTGTCCCATCATTTTGTAATTCTTCATCACTTTCGAGGTATATTTGATAGATTTCCTTCTCTGAAAATCCTTCCGCATACAACTGCAATGCAAAGTTTCTGAGTTTTTCCACTGCATCTTGCTCAAAGAGAAGCCGTTTTATCTTCTCTTTTGCTTCATCTCTCTTTTGCGTTTTGTTATCCATCATCATTACTTATCTCCTCAGTGTTTTCTAGCGAGTTTGATTTGATTTTTCGTAAAACTGCTTCAAATTATCCAAATTCACGCTGCAGTCTTTATTAAAAACATTATTGGCTACTAAGTTTTCCATCAAGCGTGTTGCTCCAGTTACTTTTGGGTTTCTGTAAGCTTTTTTACCAATGATATTAAAATCTACAATGCCTTTCCAGTTTCCTGCTTCGTCTTTCTTCGCTACTCCAAAGAATAAAAGTTCTCCTTTCAGAGATTTTATTTCATAGGAATAAGGCACCAGACCATATTCTGTTTGCTTTTCTTCGCCTTCATTATCCACATCATTTAGAGTTAATAAAAAACACATTTTTTTATCCAAATATATTTCATCTGGCTCCACTCTTACTTCTTTAGCGGTATTCTTTGTTTTCGGAAGATTTAGTTTTAGCTCAGTATACAAATCATCTTCTGACTGTGCAGAGAAAAATAAAGGAAATAGAAATGCTGTCAACCAAAGTGTTTTCATAATTTTTATGTTTTAATGTTTGTTTAAGGCTTTTTCCACCTCATTTCCGCACAAATCTTTGATGGAGATTCCGTAGATTTTCGCCTGTTGCGGCAGGATACTCGCAGGAGAAAAACCTGGGTTGGTATTCATTTCCAGCATATAAGGCGTTCCGTTCATAATGATGTATTCCGAACGAGAAAAACCACTCATTCCCAGTGACTTATAAGCTTTCTTCGCGATTTCTTCTACTTTTAGCCGTGTCGGCTCATCTATTCTGGCTGGTGTAATTTCTTGAGAAGCGCCCTCATACTTAGCTTCATAGTCGAAGAAATCATTCTCGGAAACGATTTCCGTAATTCCCAAAACGGTAATTTCTCCTTTATAATCCACCACACCTACTGAAACTTCCATTCCATCCAAAAAGCTCTCTATCAGCACCTCATCATCTTCGTGGAAGGCTTTTTCCAGAGCGGCTTTGAACTCAGATTTTTCTTTCACTTTTGAAATTCCCAAACTAGAACCAGACTGATTTGGTTTCACAAAACAAGGAAGACCAAGTTCAGAGATAATTTCATCTTCGCTAAAAGCATCTCCTTTTCTCAGATAAATACTCTTTGCCGAAGGAATTCCATATTTAGAAAGCACCGCCAGAGTGTCTTTCTTATTGAATGTCAATGCACTTTGGTAAAAATCACAGCCCGTATATCTCTGTCCCACAGCATCCCAATACGCCTGCAAAAGCCCGTTTTCGCCAGGTGCTCCGTGAATGGTATTGAAACAAACATCAAATTTCAGTTTCGTTCCATCGGCAAGTTTTACCGAGAAATCGGCTTTGTCTATTGGGAATTTTTCATCATTGTCATCCACAAAAAACCAACCTTCCTTCAAGACATGAACTCTATAAACATTGTACAAATCCCTGTCCAATTCATCAAAAATAAGTTGACCGCTTTTCAGCGAAACGATATACTCATCGGAAAAACCGCCCATTACCACGGCGACATTCTTTTTATTCATAACTCTTACAATTTAGGCAAAATTAACAAAAACTTTTTATTCACCTACGCTGTCTGATAAATTCTTTAACTTTGTGGCTAAAAGAATTTTTTATGCATCTATCCACCGCAAAAACTTTTTTTGAGGAATTCATAGGCTCTCCTGCTGCTGATTTTCAGGTATTACAGCAGAGCGGCTCTTCGAGAATCAATTTCATTGGAAAGTCTCATAATCAGTATTTTATCATCACTTACAACAAAAACATCAGGGAAAACGAGGCTTTTCTTTATCTTTCGGAAGAGTTTTCTGCATTAAAGCTAAACACGCCTAAAATCTTGGCTGTCAATGAAGAAAAAACGCTCTATGTTCAGGAGTTTTTGGGCAAAAATACTTTATCTGAAATCATCTCTGCCGAAGGGCACAGCGAAAGGGTGAAGTCATTGGTAAAACAAACCTTGGAAAAGCTATTCATTCTACAACAAAAAACCGAAGGAAAAATAGATTTCCGCAGAACTTTCGAATACGAAGCCTATGATCATCTGCCGATTACGCATGATTTATATTATTTTAAAAATTTCATGGTGGATGTCTTGGAATTGCCTTATCACAAAAGTTCTCTGCTAAAAGAGTTTCAAACTCTGACAGCTAAAATAGAAAACCTCTCTCCTAAAACAATAATGCTGAGGGACTTCCAATCGAGAAATATTTTAGTAAATGAAGAAAACGAAGTGTTTTTCATTGATTATCAATCCGCTATGCTAGGGCCTGCGGTCTATGATGTGGTTTCTTTTTTATTCCAAGCAAAAGCCAACTTCCCTGCCGAATGGAAAACAGAAATGCTGGATTTTTATTTCAGTCTTTGGGACAACGAAACACAGCCTGCGCTAAAAGAAGCTCTTCCCTACTGCCAGCTTATCAGGTTCATGCAAGTGCTTGGCGCTTATGGTTTTAGAGGGCTTATTCAGCGGAAAGCGCATTTTCTGTCGAGCATCGGACAAGGAATAAAAAACCTAACTGATTTTTCTAAAAACTGGCAGGAAAACGCTACTTTTCCAGAGCTTTACTCAGTTATAGAAAAACTCAATGAACCAGACACTCAGAAGAAGATAAACGCTTTGATTTCTGGGTAAAAATTCTTTTTATTTTAAGATTTGTAAATTTGCGAGAATTATTTCATTATGCTACATATCGATATTTATAGTTTTTCTTACAAGAAAAGCGGAATTCCGAAGGATAACACAGACAATGGCGGTGGATTTGTTTTTGACTGCCGTGGAATCCTAAACCCAGGACGAATTGATGAATACAAGCCTCTGACAGGAGCTGATTTGGCTGTGCAGGAATATTTGGAAGAAAAAACCCAAATGCCTGATTTTCTAAACTCAATAAAATCCCTGATATCCATATCTGTGGACAACTATATAGAGCGAGGATTTGAGCATCTTCAGATTTCATTTGGCTGCACCGGCGGACAGCACCGCTCGGTTTATTCAGCGATAAAAATAGGAGAATTTTTACAACACAAATACGCTGATAAAGTAAGCGTAAAGGTAACCCACAATGAACAACCTCAGCTAAATGCATAGAGTATGAAAGCTTTTATATTCGCGGCAGGAAAAGGAACAAGATTAAAACCTTTCACAGACAAACACCCAAAGGCTTTGGCCAAGGTAAATAACATCACCCTTTTAGAAAGAAACATCAGATTTCTGCAGTCTTTCGGGATTAATGATTTTATTATTAATATTCATCATTTCGGAGAGCAGATTGTTGATTTTCTGAAAGAAAATAATAATTTTGGTGCTAAAATAGAAATCTCCGATGAGTCCGAAGAACTTCTGGAAACAGGCGGTGCCTTAGTTTTTGCCAAAGAACTTTTGGAGCAGGAAGAGCATTTTTTAATCATGAATGCTGATATTTTGACCAATCTGAACATCAGTGATTTCATCAATTTTCATTTAAAATCGAATAATCTGGTTACTTTAGCAGTTTCAGACAGAAAAAGCTCACGAAAACTGCTTTTTGACAGCGCAATGACTCTGCAAGGCTGGCGTAATGAGAAAACAGGCGAAGAAATCTTTGGGAACACTTACAAAAATCTAAAACCATTGGCTTTCAGCGGAATACACTGCATTAATTGTAATTTGCTGAAACTCTTTACCCGCCGTGGCAAATTCTCCATCATGGAGGAATATTTAGACCTGATGAAAGACTATATTATCAAAGGATACGAACATGATGCTTTGCTGATAGATGTGGGAAAACCAGAATCCATCGCCGAAGCAGAAAAATATTTTAAATAAAAATGGAAGAAGAAATTTTAAGAGAAAGTTTTCGACAAAAAACTTGGAGCGAGCAGGCCACCAAAGACAGTTGGATGGTCTTTAAGATAATGGGAGAAATAGTCTCTGGTTATGAAAAAATGCAGAAAATGGGACCTTGCGTGTCTATATTTGGGTCAGCAAGGATAAAGCCAGACACCAAATATTATAAGATGACAGAGGAAATTGCCCAAAAAATCACAGAACTGGGCTTTGGTGTCATCACTGGCGGCGGTCCAGGAATCATGGAAGCTGGAAACAAAGGAGCCAAAGAAAGCGGAGGAAAATCCATCGGTCTCAATATAGAACTACCTTTTGAGCAGCACCTGAATCCTTATATAGACAAATTATACAGCATGGAGTTTGACTATTTTTTCATTAGAAAACTCATGTTTATAAAATACTCACAAGGATTTATCGTGATGCCTGGTGGTTTTGGGACTTTGGATGAACTTTCAGAAGCGCTGACGCTGATTCAGACAGGGAAAATCGGCAGATTTCCTATCGTTCTCGTTGGTTCAGAATTTTGGAATGGGCTATTAGATTGGTTCAAAAATACTTTACTAGAAATGAAATTAATTTCGGAAGAAAATTTCTCTCTTTTCAGAGTGGTAAACACCGCTGATGAGGCTGTTTCACACATCAAAGCCTTCTATGACAAGTACTCCATTCATGAGAATTTCTAAGTTTGGCACGGCTTTTGCCTTTATTTAACAAAATTTTAAGATTATGATTACAAAAAAGAAAGTCAGTCTTGTTGGATTTTTTGTAATGCTGCTTATGGTAATGAGTTTTGCAGTGAGCCAGTTCCAATCTTCATTGACTAAAGTAGACTATGTGGAGGGAAGCAAAACTTTAAAATTTACCACCAAGGTAAGCACAGAGCAAATCGCAAATGCACTAAAGGTTAATGCTAGTTCCGCAGGTTTTAATGCTGAAGTAGCAAAATATATTGGCAAAAATTTCTCAGTAGCCGTGAATGGAGAAAACAAATCTCTGAAAGTTACTGGTAGCCAAGTAAACGGAGAGACAGTGTTTATTTATTTTGAAGTAGATGGTGTGGCGAGTATTTCCACATTGAAAATTAAGAACAACATTCTGCTGGATGTATATCCTAAACAGCTAAACCTAGTGAACATCGCCTACAAAGGAAGCCAAAAAAACATGACCTTCCAGCGTGGGAAAGAGACCGCAGAAGTATCTTTCTAGGAACAAAATTGTTATATTATTTAATGTAAAGTCCTGCAAAAATGCAGGATTTTTTATTTCTGCGATTTTACTTTTTATAAATAGGAACACTACTGCATGCCTCTCCAAACATCAGTGATTTTACTATTGGTTTCAATTTTTGAACCAGCTCTACATAGGCATTGGTAGGAATTTCCACATCGGCGCAACCTCTGATGAGAACCCTTTTGTCCTTATAATCAGAAAAATCGAATTTCTGAATTTCTTCATGAAATAAAACCAATTCTAGCTCATCCAGCGAACCAAAAACTATCTTTTTAGCAACGCCTTCTAACCTAGATGTAAGTAAAAAATACGCCCAGAGCGGAACGATAGCATCCGTAGAACAATAGAGATATACAAAGGCGTTTTCATAAATTTCCACATCTAAATTTTCCACCTGCTCGCGGAAATCTTTTTCCCGTAATATAAGTCCTTCATATAGAAAGCCTTTCAGGTCAATACCCAGACACTTCCCTTTTGGACAAAATTCAGCAACATCTATGTTTACCAGTCCGCTATTCGCAACTTTATTTACAATTTCTCCTTGCTCTGACATATTATTTATTTATATTTGAGCAAAAATAAATCTTTTTTACTAAAATAAAATGTCTAAAAAATATTATATCATCTCAGGAGAAGCTTCGGGCGATTTACACGGTTCTAACCTGATGAAAGCCATCCTAAAAAAAGAACCTGATGCAGAGTTCAGATTTTGGGGAGGTGACCTGATGAAAGAAGTCGGCGGAACATTGGTAAAACATTACAAAGACCTTGCATTCATGGGATTCTTGGAGGTAGTTTTAAATCTTAAAACCATTCTGAGAAACATCAAATTTTGTAAAGAAGACATAAAAAAATACCAGCCAGATGTCCTTATTTTGGTGGATTACCCTGGCTTTAACCTAAGAATTGCAAAGTTTGCTAAATCATTAGGAATCAAAGTGGTATATTACATCTCTCCACAGCTTTGGGCTTGGAAGGAAGGCCGCGTAGAAACCATCAAAAAATATGTGGATGAGATGCTGGTAATCCTCCCTTTTGAAGAGGATTTTTACAAAAAACATTCTGTAAAAGCCCACTTTGTAGGACATCCTCTTTTAGATGCAATTTCAAACCTAAAACCAATTGACAGCCAAGAATTTAAGAATCAAAACAACTTAGACAGCAGGGAAATCATCGCGCTGCTCCCAGGTAGCCGAAAACAAGAAATAAGAAAAATGCTTGGGCTGATGCTCAGCGCAACTCCTTATTTCAAAGATTATCAGTTCGTTATAGCAGGAGCTCCTTCTTTACCAAAAGAATTTTATGATGAGTTTTTAACGGATGATGTGCATTTCGTGTCCAATAAAACTTATGATTTGCTTCGTTCTTCCAAAGCTGCTTTGGTAACCTCTGGAACAGCAACATTGGAAACTGCCCTTCTAAAAATCCCAGAAGTGGTCTGCTACCGCGGAAGCTGGGTTTCTTATCAAATCGCAAAAAGATTGGTAAAACACATTAAATTTATTTCTTTGGTCAATTTAATTATGGATAAAGAAGTTGTTAAAGAATTGATACAAAATGATTTAACAACAGAAAACATAAATTCTGAATTAGAAAAAATCTTAAATCCAGGGCAAAGAGAAAAAATCTTAAACGAATACGAAAAACTAAACCTTCTCCTCGGAGGTGAGGGAGCGAGTGAGCGCGCCGCAGAAATCATCACAAAACTACTATGAACAAACAGCCTTTGCTAATTTGCGTTATCAGTTTTGGATTGGGAATTTTCTTTCAAGACAAATTTGATTTCCCTTTTTGGGGAGCGGTCGCTATATTAGTTTTAGGAATTGTGGGATTTTTAGCAGGACTTTTTATCCGAAATTTCTTCTTTGATAGACTAAAATCCGCGTTTTTGGTATTTTTGTTTTTTGGCATTGGAACTTTTCTGCATTTTCTCAATTCAAATTCTATTCAATGTTTTGATTTTGAGAAAAATAAAACGACTAAAATCGTTTTTCAGCTCAGCAAAAAACTGAACTCCAACGAAAGAAACAAACGCTATGAAGTTGAAATTCTTAATTTTGAAAAGCCCTTTTCGGCTGTAATTTCTATCCCGAAAGAACAGAAAGAGCTGGATTTTCTGCATTTTTATTCGGCCAAGGCTTACCTCAATCCTACCCAAAAACCACAATACGATTTTCAGTTTGATTATCAAAAATATTTAGCTCGACAAAATATTCATTATCAAGGCTTTATCCCTGATGAAATTTCATTCAAAAAGAAAGAATCTGTAAGTTTCGCTGATAAAATAAAGCAAAAACGACTGGATTTGCTTTTAAGAATAGATAATTCCAGCCTTCAACCGCAGAATAAAGCGATTTTAAAAGGAATAATCCTTGCCGACCGAACGGAAATAGACCAAGAAATCATCAACCATTTCAGCAAAACTGGCTTAATCCATATTTTGGCGATTTCGGGTTCTCATATGGCGATTATCTTCTTGATGATTTTATTTGTTTTAAATCCTATTTTTTCGGTAAAATACAGAAATATTCCTATTTATATTTCATTGGCAGCCATCTGGGGATTTGCGATATTCATCGATTATGGAAATTCTGTGGTGCGCTCCTGCATCATGATTACGGTCTATTACATCATGATTTTTTTGCAGAGAAAACCTAATCTTCTGCACTCTTTGGCTCTAGCTGGGATGATGATACTTTCGATTGATACTCAGCAACTTTTCGATGTAGGTTTTCAGTTGAGTTTCTTGGCGGTTTTTGGGATTTTTTGGCTATACAAACCTATCACCAACCATTATAAACCACTAAAAAACAGAGCGATAAGATTCATTCTAAATACATTTTCTCTGAGTCTTGCTGCCCAGCTGACCACACTTCCATTAATATTATTTTACTTTCATCAGTTTTCTATAATGTCTGTTTTTATCAATGTTGTCAGCATTATGGTATCACAGGGATTCATTATTTTTTCCTTTATCGTTTCTATTTTGTTTGGAATTGAATTTACTCCCGATTGGCTTTTAGAAATCTATGACTGGTGCGCGAGTTTCTTCCTGAATATGGTTGCTTTTTTCTCAAAAACAGATTTTAGTTTCGTGGAAAATGTTTCTATCGAAATTCCTGAACTTATTATTTTATTTATACTTGTTTATTTACTGAGAAGTGTCTTTGAAAAACCGAATGTAAAGACTTTCACGCGTTTTTCTTTCTTCATTTTGTTATTCATTTTCACAAGAATATTGACAAATTTTTATTTTTGGAAAAAGGAAGAAATACTGCTTCATTCTTTTTTCAAACAAAATATAGTCTCTATAAAACAAGGTAACAAAGTTATTTTTATAGTAAGTAATGAGGCGGATATGGAAAAAATTAATAACTTTGTTATAAAATCCTATATTACATCTAGAAGAATAAAAAATATAGAAATAAAAAAAGTAAAACCTATGACCAAGTTAAAAATAAACCAAACTATCTATGAAATAAAATAAAAAAATCCGAGAATTTGTTGGCTCTCGGATCATGGCTAATAGATTCTAACATCTACTTTTGACCAATAATGGTCGGGGATTCTAAATATAGTATTTCAAAACAGATTAAAAGAAATACTACAACTAAAAAAACTAATTATAACATTGGGGGCAAAATTACAAAATTTATGCCAAAAATCATGTTTTTAATTTGTATTGGTTTTTAAAAATTTATATGTTATTGATTTTCAGGTATAAAAATTTATTTTTTATTTCTTAACCAATAATTTAATAGTATTTTTCGTTTTTTAACAATATTTAGACATTGATAAATTAAAAAAAAGTTATATTTGCAAATTGAAAATAAATAAAATAATTTTAGATATGAAAAAACACATAACATTTGGATTGTTTACTTTGTGTATGTTTATGGGATTTTCTCAAAGACATGAAATAGGAGTAAAAGGCGGATACTCAATTGTTGGAGGGGATGCTAAAAGTGTGATAAGATCTTTTCCTGATGCAGGAACAAACAGGAGAGTTCAGCCTACATACATAGGTTTATTTTACAAAAGAAATCTAAACCCAAGACAGGGGATAAGAGTTGAGGGAGCATATAATATTGCTTTCTTTGATAACCTTTATGCAGGAGGTGTTAAAATGTCAAATGATATCTTGGAGGCGTCTGCTTTATTTGAATATGCTTTTTTCTCTATCAATGATGAGTTAAAAAAGAATCAAACTAAGTTTAGTCCATATGTTTTCGCAGGGCTTTCTGGATTGATGTATGATTCTCCAAACCTTAATACTACTGTAACACAATCAGGTAGTGGATTTTTGATTTCTACTACATATCCTGGTGAAAATATTCACAAAAAGAAAGTAACTTTAGGTATTCCTTTTGGTTTAGGTCTAAAATACAAATTTGGATATAACTGGTCTATCTTTGCTGAGGCTATGTTTAGATATACATTTACTGATAATCTTGATTACAGTAATCTTGAAAAGATGAATCATACTATTAGATATAATGTTTCTCCTGCAAACCGTGCAGCTGCAGAAACTGCTCTACAACAGTATATGGATGGACACAAGGGTAAAGGAAAAGATTGGCTAAACTCTGTTACAATAGGTATTTCCTACGCATTTGGAAGACCACCTTGTTATTGTAAATAAAAAATAAATGATATCTGTAAAAGAAAAGTTAAATTTTGATAATCTGCCCAAGCATGTTGCCATCATTATGGATGGCAACGGCAGGTGGGCAAAATCACAAAATAAAGAAAGAACTTTTGGGCATAAAAATGCCATAAAAGCTGTAAGAGAGGCTATCAGTGCTTGTAATGAAGTGAGTATTCCTTATCTTACGCTTTATACTTTTTCAACGGAAAACTGGAACAGACCAACGGAGGAAGTAGATACGCTTATGAATCTACTTTCTTCTACATTGTTACAGGAGGCTGAAGAGATTTTTTCAAAAGGAATTAGAATCCGTGCCATAGGAGATTTAGAAGCACTACCAAAAGATGTAAGAAATCAGCTCTATAATATCATGGAGCTTACCAAAAATAACACCAAAGGGAATCTTACACTAGCTCTAAGCTATGGATCACAAAAAGAAATACTAAATGCTGTAAAAGAACTGTGTAAAAAGGTAAAAAATGGAGATATTGATGAAAATGATATTAATGAACATCTTTTTGAGCAGCATTTATATACCAAGGAAATTCCACCAGTAGATTTACTTATTAGAACAAGTGGAGAAGTTCGGGTTAGTAATTTCCTGCTCTGGCAGATAGCTTATGCAGAGATGCAGTTTATAAATGTTTTATGGCCAGACTTTACCAAAGAAACTTTTTTCCAATGTATTTTAGACTATCAAACTAAAGAACGCCGATTCGGTAAAATAAGTGAGCAGTTAGAAAACAAGTAGTAAAAGTAGAATTTAAGAAAAAATCACATGAATTTTAAAATATTGCCAATCATCCTTCTGATGGCATCTGCAACTCAGGTTCAAGGACAGATTACCCAAAAAGAAAATGCAACACAAATTTCTGAAAAACAAAGTGGAAGTTATACCCTTCAGGGAATCGTTGTAGATGGTGTGAAAAAATACACTCCTGAGCAAATATTAAAATTTACAGACCTCTACAAAGGAGAAGTTGTAGAAATACCTGGGCAGAGAATCAGCAATGCAATCAAAAAACTTTGGGATACGAACTCTTTCTCAAAAGTGGAAGTTTATGTAGAAAGCGTAAATGGAGAACAGGTGGTTCTGAGATTTGCTTTACAGGATTTGAAGGAGCTTAAAGATATTAAATTCACAGGAAAAGGCATAAAAAAATCCCAAAATGAAAAGTTAATTAAGGAAAACGACCTAAAGCCTGGAACAAAAATTACTGAAAATTTAGTTTCTACACTTCAAAATAAAATCCCTCAACAATACATTAAAAAAGGATTTGCGGATGCTAAAATCAATATCCAAGAAAAACCAAACGGCGAAGATCCGAATTTGGTAGACTGGACCATTGAAGTTGATAAAGGGAAAAAAGTAAAAATAGAAAGTATCAACTTTGAAGGAAATGAAAATATTTCTTCTAAAAAGCTTAGAAAAAAAGGATTTAAAAATACTAAACAAAAAAGATTTTTCGCTGGTATTCTTAAACCATCTAAACTCATAAAAGAAAAATACGAGGAAGACAAACATAATTTGATAAGCTACTACAATTCACTCGGTTACAGAGATGCTAAAATCATTTCTGATACTATAACGAGAAGTGATAAAGGTTTTGATATCAAAGTAAAATTAGAAGAAGGTAAAAAATACTATATCGGAAATATAGAATTCTACGGAAATACTGTTTTCTCCACAGAAACACTACAAAGACTGTTGGGATACAAAAAAGGAGACATCTATGATGCTGTAGGATTTAACAAAAAAGTGGGAGAAGACGGCGGTAAGGATGATGATTCTGATTTGAAATCATTATACATGAATAGTGGTTATCTTTTCTCTAACATTACTCCGATAGAAAAGTCTGTAGAGGGAGATTCTATCAACTTAGAAATCCGTATCACAGAGGGTGAAAGAGCCACTTGGAACAAAGTTACTTGGTCTGGAAACACTACTACCCATGACCATGTTATCCTTCGTGCATTGAGAACACGCCCTGGGAAACTTTTCTCTAAGAGTGACATCAAAAGAACTTATTTTGATTTAGCAGGGATGCAGTTCTTTGACCCTCAAAAAATCGGACAAGAGATAAAACCAAATCCACAGGATAACACAGTGGATATCCATTGGACATTAGAGGAAAAAGGGTCTTCACAAATCCAGCTTCAGGCAGGGTATGGTGGAAACACTTTCATCGGTACATTAGGGCTTACTTTCAACAACTTCTCTTTGAGAAAATTCTTGAAGTTTAACAAATTAATTCCTCAAGGGGACGGACAAACACTTTCTCTACAAGCGCAGGCTGGGCAGTATTTCCAGACTTATAGTGCATCATTTGTAGAACCATGGCTTTTCGGAAAGAGACCTACTGCTTTGTCTGTGAGTTTCAGCCACTCTCGTGTGAAATATTCTGATTATTATGGTACCCCTATGAAGTTAAACATTTTATCAGCATCTGTTGGGCTTAATAAACTTCTAGAATGGCCAGATAACTATTTTTCACTTTACACAGGACTTTCTTACCAGAGATATAGTTTTAATAATTATACATTCTATTTTGGGGAAGAAACTCTGACGCATGGTACGGCGAACAACTTTGCATTTAATGTAAGTTTGAGCAGAAACTCAGCTGGATATGACCCTATATTCCCTACTACGGGTTCTAATATAGAGTTGTCAGCTAAATTCACTCCACCTTATTCATCATTTGGTAATAAGGATTATTCCACTATGTCTACTGCTGATAAATACAGATGGATGGAATACTACAAGATAAAATTCAAAGCTGATGCTTATAATGAAGTTCTGGGTAAATTGGTTCTTAGAACTAGTGCAGAGATGGGATTCCTTCATGGGTATAATAAGCAGCTGGGAGCACCTCCTTTTGAGCGTTTCTACATGGGGGGAACAGGTCTATACAGCGGTAGATATGACGGTAGAGAGCTTATCCCGCTTCGTGGATATGATGACCCATCTACATCAGGTGGAACATCTACGGATGTAACTCCTACTGGTGGTGGTATTTTGTACAACAGATTTGCTCTTGAGCTGAGATACCCTATTTCTATGAACCAAACAGCAAAAATCTACGGATTGGCTTTTGCTGAAGGAGGTAACACATGGAAAGGATTTAACACTTATAATCCATTCAAATTACAAAGATCTGTGGGTGTAGGTGTGAGAATCTATATGGGAGCATTTGGGCTTATCGGATTTGATTTTGCTTATGGAATTGATAAACTGCCTTATTCTACATCTAATACTCCATCAGGATGGCAGACTCACTTCTTGATGAATCAATCACTATAAAAGATTTAAAAATGAGAAAATACGCATTATTTTTAGGAATAATTTTCATGTTTGGGGGATTTGTAGTATCTTCGGCACAGAAAATTGGTGTGGTAGATTCTGATTTTATCTTGAAAAGTCTTCCCGAATACAAGGAAGCTGATGAAAGATTTAACAAACAGATAAAGTATTGGCAGATGCAGTTGGATTCTTTGCAGTCAAACTACAACAAAAAGAAAGAACTCTTTGATAATGAAAGAATCCTTTTAGTAGGAGAACAGCTGAAAACAAGGGAAAAAGAAGTGGCTGATTTGGAGAAAAAAGTGCAGGCTCATTTGAAAGAAAAATTCACTGCACAGGGAGAAATCAACACATTCAGAGCCAAAGTAGTTCAGCCTTTCCAAGAAAAAGTATGGAATGCCATCAGAACTATTGCCGAAAAAAATGATTTAGGCATAATTCTTGATAGAAGTTCTGACAGCAGTGTACTATTCACTGATAAAAGGTATGACTACACCAAGATGGTGCTGGATCTCCTGATGAGGGACAACCCAAAAGATGGAGAAAAGGATAAAGAAAATAAAAAGGAAAAAAATAATTCCAAGAAAAATAAAAAATAAGAATATTAAATTTAATCAAAAGTTATGAAAAAATCAGGTTTATTATTTGCATTCGCAATGTTTTTAATGTCTTTCGGAACAGTTAGCGCTCAGAAACTAGCAACTCTAGATGTTGCAGAAATCTTGAACCTAATGCCAGAGAAGAAAAAAGCTGACCAACAACTAGAAGCTTTCAGCAAAACTAAACAAGCTGAAATCGAAAAGCAAATGACTGCTGCTGAAGCTAAATTCAAAAAATACCAAGAAGAAGCTCCTAAACAATCTCAAAAAGTAAACGAAGAAAGAAACCAAGAATTGCAAAAATTACAACAAAATATTCAGCAAATGACTCAAGTAGCTCAGCAAGACTTAGCTAAAAGACAAAACGAGGCATATGCACCAATCGAAAAGAAAGTGAATGATGCTGTAGCAAAAGTAGCAAAAGCTAATGGATGGGATTTTGTATTCGATACTAATACTGTTGGACTTATCTACAGAGGCGGGGCAGATGCTACTGCAGCAGTAAAAAAAGAATTAGGACTTAAATAATTTTTCTTAATAATTAAGACACAAAACCACTCAATATTGAGTGGTTTTTTTTAAATTTGACATTTAAATACTTTACAATGGAACTATTTTCAAAAGCAAAAATCAGATTTACAGACTGTGACCCTATGGGGCATCTTAACAATTCTAGATACATAGACTACATGCTCAATGCCCGAGAAGACCACATGGCAGAGCATTATGAATTCACCCACGAAGAATACGCCCACAAAACAGGCTGTGTATGGGTAGTTATACAAAACGAAATAGCCTATCTGAAAGAAGTAAAATACAACAAAGAAGTGATTATTTCCAGCAAACTGATAGAGCTAAGTGACAGAACCTGCAAAATAGAACTTCTCATGAAAGACCTAGACACCGAGAAAATATACGCTGTGCTTTGGTGTACTTTTATTCATTTTAATTTAAAATCCAGAAAATCAGAAGTAATGGGCGAGGATATCATTCAAGCAAACCAAAAATTTTTGACCAAAGTAGAACAGTCTGATTTTCAGTCAAGAGCTAATTATCTAAGAACTCTAAATAAATAATTCATGAAAAAAATTCTTGTAATCGGTGGAAATGGACAGCTCGGAAACTGTTTGAACAAAATAGCTTCTGACCATTCTTTGGAATATGAATTCTGTTTCACAGATTATGATACTTTGGATATCACGGATAAAAACCAAGTTGATAGTTATTTCTCTGATTATCAGCCTGATTTCTGTATCAATGCTTCTGCATACACAGCCGTAGATTTGGCTGAACAGGAAAAAGAAAAGGCTTTCGCGGTCAATGCCGAAGGCGTGGGATACCTTGCTGAAGCTTGTGCGGAACTTAACATTGATTTAATCCATGTTTCCACAGATTATGTATTTGATGGCGAGACTGACCTTCCCTACACGGAAGATGATTTTACCAATCCTCTCGGGGTTTATGGCGCTTCCAAATTAGAGGGCGAAAACCTTGCTTTGGAAAAAAATCCGAAAACCATCATCATCAGAACATCTTGGCTTTATTCTGAGTTTAATAAAAATTTCGTAAAAACGATGCTCAATTTATTCAGCACCAAAGATGAACTGAATGTGGTAGCTGACCAATTCGGACAGCCAACTAATGCCAATGACCTTGCCAAGGTGATTATGAAAATCATCCGAACGGAAGAAAAGGAATACGGAATTTTCCATTTTTCTAACTATCCTGAGACTACTTGGTTTGATTTTGCACAAAAAATCGCAGAAATATCCGAAAGTAAAATCAAAATCAATCCCATCACCACAGATCAATACCCTACTCCTGCAAAACGCCCTATGCGAAGCACAATGTGTCTGGACAAAATAGAAAACAGCTACAACATAGAGCCTAGATACTGGGAAAATAGTCTGGAAGAGTGCATGGAAACTTTATTAGAAAAATAAAAATATGAATATACATTTCATTCAACATGAGACTTTTGAAACGGCGGGAGCTTATTTAGACTGGGCGGAAAAGAGAAAATACAATATTTCTTTTTCAAAAGTTTTTGAAGGCGATAAACTTCCTGACTCCGCCGAAAGCATCGATATGCTCATCGTACTAGGCGGCCCACAATCTCCTGCTACCAGCATGGAAGAGTATCCATATTTTGATGCAAAGGCAGAAATCAACCTTATCAAAAAATGTATCGATGCAGGGAAAGCTGTCGTAGGAATATGCCTTGGCTCTCAGCTGATTGGAGAAAGTTTAGGATTTAAATTCGGGCATAGTCCAGAAAAGGAAATAGGAAATTTTGCTATTGAACTTACAGAACAGGGACTTCAAGATGAAAAAATCAATCATTTTGGGAAAACTTTGGTCGTGGGACACTGGCACAACGATATGCCAGGGCTGGAAAATGATAAACAGATCCTTGCATTCAGCAAAGGCTGTCCAAGACAAATCGTGAAATATTCTGATATTGTCTATGGTTTCCAGTGCCATATGGAACTGACGAAAGAAGTTGTTAAAAAACTAGTTGAGAGCGAAAAAGACTTATTAAACCTCAGCCAAATTCATCCTTTTGTGCAGTCGCCAGAAGAAATCCTTGATTTTGATTATTCTGAAATGAATGAAAAACTGCATATTTTCTTAGATAAATTGACCCAAGATTATTTACAAAAATAAAAATCATTAATCTTTCCAAAATTTAGTTTTGCCATGCTAGTCAAAGTTTTTGGTAGTGCCATACATGGTGTTTCTGCCCAGACCATCACGATAGAAGTAAATGTAGACCAAGGAGTGGGCTATCATCTCGTGGGGCTTCCTGACAATGCCATCAAGGAAAGCAGCCACCGTATTTCGGCAGCCTTGAAAAATGTAGGACACAAGCTCCCTGGCAAGAAAATCACCATCAACATGGCGCCTGCTGACCTCCGCAAAGAAGGTTCTGCGTATGACCTGAGCATCGCGATAGGGATTTTGGCAGCTTCGGATAAAATTCTTGCCGAAAATTTAGACCAATACATCATCATGGGGGAACTCTCCCTCGATGGCGGATTACAACCGATAAAGGGCGTTTTGCCGATTGCGATAAAAGCGCGAGAGGAAGGCTTTAAAGGAATTATTTTACCTAAACAAAATACCCAAGAGGCCGCAATAGTGAATAATCTAGATGTTTACGGTGTGGAAAACATCAAAGAGGTTATTGACTTTTTCAATGGAGAAAGAGATTTGGAAAAAACCGAAATAGACACTCGCAAGGAATTTCAGAATAAAATCAATGAATTTCCTTATGATTTTTCGGAAGTAAAAGGACAAGAAACCGCTAAAAGAGCCATGGAAGTGGCAGCAGCTGGTGGGCATAACATCATTCTGGTAGGCCCTCCTGGCAGCGGAAAAACCATGCTCGCCAAGAGAGTTCCCAGCATCCTACCTCCACTCACGATGAAAGAAGCTCTGGAAACCACTAAAATCCACTCCGTAGCAGGAAAAATGGGCAGCAACACTTCGTTGATGACCGTTCGCCCGTTCCGTTCACCTCATCACACCATTTCTGATGTTGCTTTGGTAGGTGGCGGCACCTATCCTCTGCCTGGTGAAATTTCCCTTGCGCACAATGGAGTTCTTTTCCTCGATGAGCTTCCTGAGTTTAAAAGAGCTGTTTTGGAAGTAATGCGACAGCCTTTGGAAGACCGCGAGGTAACGATTTCCAGAGCGAGATTTTCGGTGAATTATCCATCGAGTTTTATGCTGGTGGCAAGTATGAACCCAAGTCCTTCGGGCTACTTCCCTGACGACCCAAATAACACCTCTTCCCAGACCGAAATGCAGAGATATATGAACAAGTTATCTGGGCCGCTTTTGGACAGAATAGACATTCATATAGAGGTACAAAAAGTAGAGTTTGAGCAACTTGCAGAAAAAAGAAAAGGCGAAAGCAGTATAGAAATACGAAACCGCGTGCTGAAAGCCAGAGAGATACAAGCCAAACGATATAAAGAACTGGATATCAACTACAATGCCCAAATGGGACCTAAAGAAATAGAAAAGTACTGCGATCTAGACAGCACCTGCCAGCAGCTGATAAAAAACGCCATGGAAAAACTAAATCTCTCTGCTCGTGCCTACGACAGAATCCTAAAAGTAGCCCGAACCATAGCAGATTTAGATGATTCTGAAAACATCAGTCCTGCCCATATCTCCGAAGCCATACAATACCGAAGTTTGGATAGGGATTTTTGGAGGGCGTAAAAAACGCAAAACCACCTAAAAAGGTGGTTTTATTCTTTTGAAATTATTAATCTTACCAGCCTTTCTTTCTTATATAATATAATTCCTCTTTATCTTTATTGAAAAGAAAGAAATAATACTCTAATTCATTGATATATACATATGTGTAATAGTTATTAGAATCATTTAATATAGCATTAAAATTTTTACCATACACATCTTCCTTAAACACTTCAGAATCAATTACATCCTTAAATTTTTCTTTTTCTTTAATATCCATAGGACATTTTTTCCAAGTAGAACTATTTTCTTTTTTATTTGTAATTTCATTTTTCTCCCATTCTTCAAATTTTGGATAATTTTCATTTATGGAAACATTTTCCATCATTTTATATGAATACAATTCAAATAATTCATTATGAAAATTAAACCCAATAAAATCCTTACTATATATTTTATCAACATTTCCTCTATAACTATGAAATAATTTCTGAAAATCAGTTGCGTTTAGTGGGCTATATGTTTTTTCATGATAATAAATAATACTTCAATACGCTCATTAATAACATTGATAATAAAAATTTATTTTTCATCTGATTATTTTTAGATGGTCTCTTTAGTAATTTAGTATTGGTAAAAGTGTGTGAAATAAGATATTTTATGCTTTTCTCAAATACCTATATGTTCAACTTTAGTTAAAATCCATTTTTCTTCTTGACAGGAATATTCAAAAAATACGAAAGAACCTCCATTATTAAAATAGTGATATTCTTTGCCTTTGTATTTTACGAGGAAATTAATAATTGTTATGGTGATTTTATTTCCTTGTAAAAGAGGGTGAACTTTTAATATTTTTAAACCTTTCTTCAGTGTTTTTCTGTTATTTTTATTATTGATATCAATTGTTTTTAATGGTAATTTTGATTTCATACTATCTAAATCTATTGGTTTAGAGTTTTCATCTACCACATAGATAATATTATTTTCTTTAGAAGAATTTTCACTTAATTGCAGCATATAATTATTAGCAGCAATTGAAATTGCAGAATCTACTAACTTTTTATATTCATCGAGCTTTTTTTCTTGAGAGAAAAGAATATTAGTAACTAATAACATAAACAAAAGTATTCCTTTTTTTATCATAATTATTTTCTTCTTTTAAAGAAATATATTTGGCTATTGTAAGAGGAATTTTATTAAATCCAAAAACCGTTTTTATAGCAAAAAATCTGGAACATCGCCCAGATATTAACTTTTACTAATGATAGCTGTTCCTTTTTGCAAAAATAGATTATTTGGGTAGGAAATTCGCTCTCCACTATCAGTTTTTAGGAGCGTGTATAGTAGTCTTATGTCTATTATTTCGGCTTCTATTGGGACATCTTTGTCCAGAATTTTTATTTTGTCTCCTATTCTAAACGGAAATGAAAAGAAAATAATAATCCCCGCCGTGATATTGCTCAAAATAGACCACTGGGCAAACATCGCCACGCCTATCACGGTAAAAATAGAAGAAATCACGAAAAATGCCTGTTTCCGCTCCACTCCCCAGACAGGAACCAAAGTAAGGATTATAAAAATACTTATCAGAAAATCTATGTATTTCAAAACCAGCCTAATTCTCGGCTTTGAAAAACCTGATTTCTTCCCAAATCTACCCACCAAAGTAGAAATTACAAACCTAATAAGCAAAGAAAAAAGCAGCACCACGGCAGTTGCCACTATCTCACGCTGATACGAATTAAAAAAAACATTGTCTAGCACTTCCATTTCCCAAAAAGATGTTTTGAAACTTATATTTTAGATAGATTTTACAGAGATTATTTTCACAGGGCACGCCTTTGCTGCCTTTTCGCAAGATTCATAGGCGTCTTCTATCGGTGTTTTCAGGGTGTGAAAACCTTTTTTCTCTACGGATTTCAACAGAACGGATTTGCCGTCTTTTTTGGACATTCGGAAGTATTCAGGAGCAAACTCTGCACAGTAGTTACAGCCTATGCATTTCTCTCTTTGTAGTGTAACGATTACCATTTATTTTTGATGCGAAGGTAATAAATAATTTTAAAATTTCTTTACTCTGTTTTCCTTTTTGTGGTCACTTTGGAAGTAATTACGACTTTATTCAAGTCTTCGTATATTTTTTATTTAATTCTAAAGACAAAATTCCATAACCCAATAACAAAAAAAAGTAAAAACCTCTCCCAAAAAGGAGAGGTTTATGCTAAGCTATTGTATCGTTTTTTACTATTTTGTAGAGTTTGTCGCTTGGTCTTACACGGAAATCTGTTTTGAAAGTAACCACATCCGCCTTGGTTGCCTTTTGGCTATCGCCCTTATCTTCTACCATCATACTTTCTACAACCATTTCTTGGGAACCTGTGGTAGGCCCTTGGATAAGAACCTTATCGCCCACATCCAAATCAAATGCTTCTATGAGAAACTCCGCAATACTCGTTTTTGGGTAGTAGTGTGTTCCTCTTCCGATGTAGACTTTTTTCTGTGTTGCATTAGAGCCAGGGTTCGGCGACCACTCGCCCAGCTTCTGCCCAAGGTAATAACCACTCCAGAAACCACGGTTATAGACTGTTTCCAGTCGGCTCATCCAGTCTGCTACTTTTTCCTGGGAATAGGTGCCATCGGCTATGGAGTCTATCGCCTCGCGGTAGCATTTTGTCACGGTTGCTACATATTCTGGCGCCCTGCCTCGCCCTTCTAATTTAAGAACTTTTACTCCTGCATCCACGATTTGGTCAAGGAAATTAATAGTACAAAGATCCTTTGGCGACATCATATATTCGTTGTCCAGTTCTATTTCAAAACCACTTTCTTGGTCTATCACGGTATATTTCTTACGGCAGTTTTGCTTACACGCTCCTCTATTCGCAGATGAATTGTGAGAATGAAGACTTAGATAGCATTTCCCAGAAACCGCCATACAAAGCGCACCATGCCCGAAAATCTCTATCTCTACCAAATTACCAGAAGGGCCTTTTATCTGCTCTTTTTCTATCTGCTGACAGATTTTCTTTACCTGAGTAACGCTGAGTTCTCGGCTCATAACCATCGTATCTGCAAAAAGTGCATAGAATTTAACCGTTTCTATATTGGTAATATTTATCTGCGTGGAAATATGCACCTCCATACCTATCTGCCTTGCATAGGCGATTACAGCCTGATCCATCGCAATTACAGCCGTAAGGTCTGCCGCCTTGGCTCTATCCAAAAGGGTTTTGATGATGGAAAGATCATGGTCGTAGATAATTGTATTAAGCGTAAGGTAAGTTCTCACGCCTTTTTCCTTACATCTTCTGCTGATTTCTGGCAGGTCATCTAGAGTAAAGTTCATGGAGGCTCTTGCTCTCATGTTAAGCTGTTCCACACCGAAATACACTGAATCTGCTCCATTATCCAAAGCCGCCTGCAAAGAAGTAAAATCTCCCGCGGGTGCCATTAGTTCTATTTTTCCTGTTTTTGTCATTGATGAATTTCAAAATTTTTGCAAAGATATGCTTTTTAAAATTTTATTTTCTAATTCTTTATTTGTACTTTTCGGAGTTTAAAAAAATTAAGGCATGTTTTATCTATTTTTAGGGCTTGGGCTGGGTCTCATTATAGGCGGTGCAGCTGTATATTTTGCATTAAAATCTTCTCTAATTCCTCGAAATATCTTTGAGGAATTACAGCAAAATTTCGTTAAAAAAGAAACTGAACTCAGCAATGCAGAAGGCAAAATCGATGAGCTTTTGGAACAAATAAAAGGAGAAAGAGAATTTTCTGCTGGTCAAAGGGAAAAACTAAATATTACTGAAAACCAGCTTATAAAAATCTCGGCAGAGAAAGACCTTCAAAACGAACAAATCGCAGAACTCCGAAAAACAAATGAAATTCTAAATCAAAATATTTCTAATCTAAATCAAGAGAACCTACAGAATATTGCTAAAATATCCGAGCTTTCTGCCGAAAACAAAAACCTGCAAAGCTCCATGGAAGAGCAGAAAAATCTTTCCCAAAAACTACAAGAGGAAAGCAAACTCCATTTTGAAAACATTGCCAATAAAATTTTAGAAGAAAAAACAGAAAAATTCACGAACCTGAACCAAACTCATCTGAAAAATATTTTGGATCCGTTCCAAGAAAAAATAATAGAACTAAAAAACCGAGTAAACGAAACCTACGACAAAGAAGCGAAAGAACGCTTCTCTCTCGGCGAAAAAGTAAAAGAACTCGCCTCTCTGAACCAGCAGATTTCCGAAGATGCCAAAAGGCTGACCCGCGCCCTAAAAGGAGAAAGCAAAACGCAGGGAAACTGGGGCGAGATGATTTTGGAGAGTATTTTAGAGAAATCTGGTCTCGTAAAAGGGCGGGAATATTTCCTAGAACACGAACTGCGAAATGAGGACAACAAAGCTCTTTTTTCCGAGTTTTCAGGGAAGAAAATGCGCCCTGATGCTGTGATAAAATATCCCGATGAACGAAATGTGATAATAGACTCCAAAGTTTCGCTCACTGCTTTCACAGAACTGGTAGATGAAACCGACCCAGAAGTCTATCAAATAAAGCTGAACCAGCATTTGGCTTCGGTGAAAAACCACATTCAGCAGCTTTCGCAGAAGGCGTATGATGATTATGGAAAATCATTGGATTTCGTGATGATGTTCATCCCGAGCGAACCAGCCTATATCGCAGCAATGCAGGCCGACCAAAACATCTGGAACTACGCCTATGAAAGAAGAATTTTACTGCTGAACCCGAGCAACCTTATCACTTCTTTAAAACTGATAGCAGACCTTTGGAAGCGGGAATATCAAAACAGAAATTCCATAGAAATCGCAGAAAGAGGCGCCAAACTCTATGATAAATTTGTGAATTTTGTGGAAAACCTTGAGAAAGTCGGCAAAAATATAGACCAAGCAAAAGCTTCCTATACAGAGGCTTACAAACAACTGCACAGCGGAAGGGATAACCTGATCACGCAGACCCAAAAGATGAAATCTCTAGGAATAAAAAACAAAAAAGAGCTTCCACAGAGTTTGATTGACAATTCTGAACCAACCAATGAATAAAAAATCATGATTATACAAAGTCTTCAAAACGAAAAAATAAAAAAACTAACCAAAATTCTCACTAAAAATAACGAGAGAAAAAAACTCAAAATATTCGCCGCAGAAGGAAGACAGGAAAACGAAAGGGCTTTGAAATTTAATTTTGAAGCGGTGGAATTCTTTATTTGCGAAGATATTTTCGGAACAGATTTCCCAAAAGGGAAAATACATCTGGTTTCTCGCGAAGTTTATGAAAAAATAGCTTACAGAGGCTCTTCCGAGGGAATTATCGGTATTTACAAAGAAAAAGAAACCTCACTAAATGATTTTAAACCAAAAGAGAATTCCTCTATCATTGTGCTGGAAAGCATAGAAAAACCAGGGAATTTGGGAGCTGTTTTGCGCAGCTGTGAGGCTTTTGGGATAGATGCTCTTGTCATCACAGATTCTAGAACGGATTTTTATAATCCTAATGTTATCCGAAGCAGTGTGGGCTGTCTTTTTGGGATGAATCTCTTTCAAGCAGAAAGCCAAGAAGTGGTCGATTTCTTGAAAAAGAATGATTTTCAGATATTTACCACGATAATGAACACCGATTCTAAAGGAATAAATGAAAAGAACCTAGCTGGAAAATCAGCCATCGTATTTGGAACGGAGCATTCTGGGTTGAGTGATTTTTGGAGAGGAAAAGGAGAAAACATCATCGTACCAATGGCAGGAACGATAGACTCTCTCAATCTAAGCAACGCTGTCGCTATAAGCTGCTACGAGATACTAAGACAAAAAATCTCTCACTAAAATTAGTGAGAGACTTTAATTGTTTCTTAAGAGTTAAATTATTTTTTAACTTCTTCTTTTACTTCTTTAGCAGCAGCTTCTACTTTAGCAGCTCCTTCTTCTACTTTAGCAGCAGCAGCATCTTTTACTTCTTCAGCTTTAGCAGCAACTTCTTCTTTTACTTCTTCAGCTTTAACAGTAGCAGAATCAACAGCAGCACCAGCAGCAGAATCAACAGTAGCAGCAGTTTCTTGAGCTGTAGAATCAACAGCATCTTTTACTTCTTCAGCTTTTTTGTTACAAGATACTAATGCTAATGCTACAACAGCAGCTGCGAATAATGACTTTTTCATAATAATAAAAATTTTTTAAAAGGTTAAAATTAAATTTCTTGACTCAACTTGTTAATCTGAACATCAAATCAACAAGGCAAAGATATAGCGAGAAAAAAAATTGCCTATGAAAAATAATTGTAATATCTTTGTAAAATATTTTACAAATAAAGAATACTGATTATCAGTAAATTAAATATAAATTCGTATTTTGAGTAATTTGGATTTAGAGTGTTTTGAGCGATTAAAGAAGGAAATTCAGATAGAATATTTGAAGAATCACAGCCCTTCCGAGGAGGATATTTCTCAATGGAAAGGAATAGACATTGTATATTTTCAAGAAGATTTAAGAAAAAAAGTCAAAGGAAGTATCAGTGAAAAGACTTTTTACACCTATTTCAAATCCACAAACATAGATAAACTGCCAAGAATAGACATGCTGAATATGTTTTCGGCATATATCGGATACCAGTCTTGGTATGAATTTAAAAAAAGTTTCTCTGAGGAAGCAGTGGATTTAGAAGATGAGGTCGAATCCTTACCAGAGCCTAAACTTGAAGAAAAAACAGAAAACACTACATCTTTATTAGATACAAAAATCGCTGAAAACCAACCCAATAAGAAATTTTCATTTTCTAGTATAAAAGCCTATATATGGGTGATTACTTCTGCTGTTTTGGCTTTATTTATCATAGTTTTATTGTATTCTGACAGTTTGTTCAAAAAATCTTACCAATTCTGTTTTACAGATGCAGACAGAGGAACAGCAATCCAAAGCACAATAAATATAAAAGTAATCAAGGAAAAAGAATCTCCTATCCTCTATAAAGTAAACCCTGACGAATGCTTCTATATCAATACGAAAGATAAAACTCTACGAATGGAAGTGAGTACGCCACTGTACGAAAAAGTAGAAATTTTCAGAAATCTGGAGGATGCGCCAGAGGTGGAGCATATTGCCTTAAAACCAGATGATTACGCACTTATGCTTTATTATTATTCAACTAAGGATAAGGACAACTCATCTCTGGAACACATAAAAAACAGACAGCAAAAACTAAATCACCTAATCAGTGACAATGCTCTGATATACCAGATATTTGATAACGAAATATACGGCGTAGAAACGCTCAGTAAACAGAAATATATCGGTCTGGTAACCACACCTACCCAGTCCTTACGAAACCTCAAAGTTCTCGATACCAAAATCGAAAATGGAAAGATTATTGCTATTAAATTCAAAATTGAAAACAATGAAAAAAATTAAATCGTTATTTCTCATCATCATTTCATGCCTTTTTGTTTTTTCCTGCTCTAAAAAAGAGACTGAAGAAATGAGTGATTTGGATAAAATAAAACACCATAACAAGACCTCCTATCCCTCTATAAAAATGGATAGTGCGCAGGCAATCAATAACATCACAAAACAAAAAATACAGGAACTACTAGACCTTTCTGCTATCTATGCTTCTGGGAACAGGAATACAGGAGTAGATTCGCTGATTTATAACCAAATCAATAGTTATTTTTTATCGCCAGATTCCATCAAAACCAAGCCTCTCATTGCTGAACTGGATAGTTTAAGGGTAAAAAATATTCGGGTTATAAATCTTGATATCGATAAACAAATTACCGATAAAGACACTCTTAATATCGCTAATTTTACAGTTGAGTATATAACAAAAGACAGAAAAAGTATTGGCTTTTTTGATAAAAAAGCCAGCTATATTCTCAAAAAATCTCCTGTGAAATTCATGAAAGAATTCAAGTTCTACTTTATTGATTTTGACATAAAAGACAGCACTTCTGTAGGAGTTACTAAATAATCTAAGGGAACATCCTGCTCAGAAACATCTGATATCAATTCCACTGGTGGGAAAAAACTAACTCCCACTTTTAGGGCATTGTGGTCTATTTTTGAAAAAAACATATCATAAAACCCCTTGCCATAGCCCACTCTATTTCCTTGATTATCACAATATAACAGCGGCGTTATAACGATATCATATTTAATATCTTCCACAAAATCATCCTCTGGTTCCAGAATTCCCCAGCCGTTTTCTTTCAGTGGTGTGTCTGGTTTCAGCTGGATAGTCCTTATTTCGTTTTGTGCCATTTTAGGAACAAATACCGATATTCCTTTATCCCAAAAATATTCGATAAATTCCCAAGTAGAAACTTCGTTTTTCTGTTTAATCGGAAGGAAAATATGCACATTTTTAACTTTGGACATATCAAACGCTCCCAAAAACTGCTTAAAAATACTTTTGGACAAATCCTCCACTTCTGCAGAAGACATGGATTTTCTTTTTCCCGTGTAGATTTTTCTGAGCTCAGACTTTAGTAATTTCATTTTATAAAGGAAAGAGCAGCCATAAATTCAGCTGCTCCTTTTTATTGTTTTAATTGTTATTTACTGGCATTTCACCTTTAAATAAGAATGAAACGATTTGTTTATTTACATTGTCCACCATCTCGCTAAACAAATGGAAAGATTCCTGTTTGTAGATTACCAGCGGGTCTTTCTGTTCATAAACAGCACCTTGTGAAGAACGGCGAAGATCATCCATCTCTCTCAAATGCAATTTCCAGTTTTCATCAATAATCGCAAGAGAAATATTTTTCTCGAAATCCGTAATTAAGCTGTCACAATGGCTTTCATACGCTTCTTTTAGGTCTGTCACGATGTTCAGCATTCTATGTCCATCCGAGAACGGCACCTGAATATTCTTAAATAAAGAACCTTGCTGATTATAGACATTCTCAATAATAGGGAATGTTTTCTCTTTCAACACTTGAAGTTTCATTTTGTAATCTTCGGATGCTTTTTGATAAACAATATCCACTAATTCTAATACTTGCTTATTCTTAAATTCCTCCTCAGAAACAGGCACTTCCATAGTGAAATACTTGATTACTTCATACTCAAATGTTTTGTAATCAGCTGTTGGTTTGGTTTGTGATACGATAGCTGCAGCTGTATCATAAATCATATTTTCTATATCATACTTCAGATGGTCTCCAAAGAGAGCATTTTTTCTTCTCTTATAGATTACGTCTCTTTGCTTGTTCATCACATCATCATACTCTAGCAATCTCTTTCTGATACCAAAGTTATTCTGTTCTACTTTTTTCTGAGCTCTTTCAATAGATTTTGTGATGATAGAACTTTGGATATATTCTCCTTCTTTATGTCCCATTCCATCCATTATTCTTGCAATTCTCTCTGAACCAAAGAGACGCATCAGGTTATCTTCCAAAGAAACATAGAACTGAGAACTTCCTGGATCTCCCTGACGACCTGCACGACCTCTAAGCTGTCTATCCACACGGCGTGAATCATGTCTTTCGGTACCGATAATCGCCAATCCTCCTGCTTTTTTGACTTCGTCTTGAAGTTTGATATCCGTTCCACGCCCTGCCATATTAGTTGCGATGGTAACGACACCTGGCTTACCAGCCTCTGCTACGATTTCCGCCTCTTTTTTATGCAATTTAGCATTCAATACTTGGTGCGGTATCTTTCTCAAACTCAATGCTCTAGAAAGTAATTGTGAAATTTCCACCGAAGTAGTCCCTACCAGCACAGGTCTTCCCTGAGCCGTAAGTCTTTCTATTTCTTCTATTACAGCATTGTATTTCTCTCGGTTGGTTTTATATACCAAATCTTGTTTGTCTATTCTCTGAATAGGTCTATTGGTAGGGATAACAACCACATCTAATTTATAAATCTGCCAAAACTCTCCTGCCTCTGTTTCCGCTGTCCCTGTCATTCCAGACAGTTTGTTATACATACGGAAATAATTTTGTAGAGTGATGGTCGCGAAAGTCTGAGTTGCCGCCTCGATTTTCACATTTTCTTTAGCCTCTATAGCTTGGTGAAGTCCATCTGAATAACGGCGACCTTCCATGATACGCCCTGTCTGCTCATCCACGATTTTCACCTCGCCATCCATTACCACATATTGGTCATCTTTCTCAAAAAGCGTGTAGGCTTTTAGTAATTGATTCAGTGTGTGGACTCTTTCAGATTTAATTGCGAATTCTCTGAGTAATTCATCCTTTGCAGCAAATTCTTCTTCTTTAGAAAGGTTTTTAGCCTCTAGTTCTGCGATCTCTGTCCCTATATCTTGAAGAACGAAGAAATTAGGATCTGAGTTCCCTTGGGACATATATTCCACACCTTTATCTGTAAGGTCTATCTGGTTATTCTTCTCATCAATCACGAAATACAAGTCCTTGTCCACCTTATGCATCTCACGGCTGTTGTCCTGCATGTATTGGGCTTCTGTTTTTTGAAGCAAAACACGATTTCCATCCTCAGAAAGGAATTTTATCAAATGTTTATTTTTTGGAAGACCTCTATATACTTGGAGTAATTTGAACCCTCCTTCTTTTGTATTTCCTTGTGCAATTAGTTTTTTAGCTTCATTAAAAATCGTAGAAACTACTTTTTTCTGAACCTCTACTACTCTATCCACAGATGGTTTTAGAACATCAAATTCGTGTCTATCACCCATAGGAACAGGCCCTGATATAATCAAAGGTGTTCTCGCATCATCTATCAAAACAGAGTCTACCTCATCCACTACAGCGTAGTTTAGCTCTCTCTGAACCAGTTCATCTGGCGAATTCACCATGTTATCTCTCAGATAGTCAAAACCAAATTCATTATTCGTTCCATAGGTAATGTCACATGCATATGCATTTCTTCTGGAATCTGTATTAGGCTGGTGATTATCGATACAGTCTATCGTAAGCTCATGGAACTGGTAAAGCGGTCCCATCCATGCAGAGTCCCTTTTCGCAAGGTAATCATTCACGGTAACCACATGCACTCCTCTTCCTGGTAGGGCATTCAGATAAATAGGAAGTGTTCCCACCAATGTTTTCCCTTCTCCTGTTGCCATCTCTGCGATTTTTCCGCTATGTAATACAGCTCCTCCTATGAACTGTACATCATAGTGTACCATATCCCATGTGATGTCAGCTCCTGCTGCATTCCATTTATTTTTCCAAATAGCTTTGTCACCTTGTATCTCTACAAAATCCTTTGTCGCTGCGAGTTCTCTATCTCTATCCGTGGCTTGTACAACAATCTGTCCATTCTCTGCCCAACGGCGCCCTGTATCTTTAAGAACAGCAAAAGCCTCTGGAAGAATTTCATTAAGAACTTTTTCCTCTTTTTGATAAGCATCTTTCTGCAAAGTTTCTATCTTGGTAAACAATGCTTCTTTTTCATCAATATTGGCTGTAGTTTTTATCTGCTCTTTTATCTGCTCTATCTGAGTGGATATATCTGCTGTTGCAGTTTTTATTTTTTCTCTAAACTCCCTACTCTTTCCTCGCAATTCATCATCAGAAAGTTCTCTGATTACAGGTTCTACTTTCTTTATTTTTGCGACAATTTTACCAACTTCCTTTAAATCTCTTTGGTTTTTATCTCCCAAAAAGCTTTTTAAAATCTTATTAAAAAAACTCATAACTTATCTACACCAATAGTTTTTACCATTGGTTTTTGTATTTATTTAACTATATTCTGCTTTTTATATATAAATATAACAGAGAATCTGTAAGACTTTCTGTCATTATTTTTTAGTATTCGTCTTCGTTCCAAAGGAAGTCTTCATCCGTTGGGTAGTCTGACCAAACCTCCTCTATGCTTTCATAGATTTCTCCCTCATCCTCAATCGCTTGTAAATTTTCCACAACCTCCATCGGAGCACCTGTTCTGATAGCATAATCAATCAACTCTGCTTTAGTCATCGGCCAAGGGGCATCACTAAGATAAGATGCCAGTTCTAATGTCCAGTACATACTATTATTTTAATTTTCTACAAATTTAATGTTTTTTTCTCAAAAACCATTCCACAAATTTTTTTATGCCATTTTGGAAGTTTGTTTTTGGAGAGTATTTTACTAATGTTTTCGCTTTTGTGATATCAGCATTGGTTTTTTTGACATCACCAGGTTGCATTGGTAACTTATCCAAAACTGCTTTTTTATCCAAATTCTGTTCAATTTCCGAGAGCATATCTTTAAGCATAACCACTTCATTTTCACCAAGATTTATGATTTCATACACTCCTTGGTTGTTCTCTAAATATTGAGCAGATTTAGCAATTCCGTCTATAATATCATCTATAAAAGTGTAATCACGGGCAGTAGTGCCATCGCCATAAAATGGGATTTTTCCATTTTCGGAGATTATTTTAGTAAATTTATGAATAGCCAAATCAGGACGCTGGCGAGGTCCATAAACCGTGAAAAATCTCAGCTGAATCATATCTATTCCATACAAATGATGGTAAGTGTGCCCTATAATTTCTACGCTTTTTTTAGTGGCTGCATAGGGAGAAATAGGACGATCTACATTATCTGTTTCAGAAAAAGGAACTTTTTCATTGTTTCCATAAACACTTGATGATGAAGCGCATACGATTTTTTTAACTCCAAATTCTTTACAAAGTTCAAAGATGTTCATGGAGCCTAATATATTGACCTCTGCATAGTCCACAGGCCTCTCAATAGAAGGGCGCACACCTGCCAGAGCCGCCAAATGTATCACCATGTCTATATGATGGTTTTGAAAAATTTGTTTCAAGCCATTTACATCACGAATATCTTGATAATACAGCTGATAACTATCTGATTTTGTTTTATTTATAAGATTCCAAATGTCAGATTCTTTATCTTTATATTCAAAAACTTCTGAAGAATTTACACTCTCCAAAGTATTTTCTATTTTGATTTTGTAATGATAAAAATCATCAAAATTATCTACATTGATGACAGAATGTCCGTTTTTTAGCAAATATTCTGTCAGATGCGAACCAATAAAACCACTTCCACCTGTAATGAGATATGTCATTTCATATTTTTTAGATATACAAAAGTATAAAAAAAGAAGTTTCTTTTAAAAGAAACTTCTATGCTTGTTAATTTTTATTTTTTAGTGAAGAGAAATCCAGTTAGAACCATCACACCCTTGGAATTTCTTTAATGAAGATTCATAGCGGATAGCTCCTTCATTAGCCGCTGAACAAGACGCTGTAGTCCCTCCTACTCTGATGTCTCCATTAATATCTAATTTTGCCTGAGGAGTATAAGTTCCCACTCCTACTTTTGGCCCTGTTGCTGTACTATTTCCTAAAACGATAGTATTATCTGTAGTAGGTGTAATGCCATGACCTATAGCAATGATATTATCTAATGATGCTGTATCTGTACCATCTCCAGAATTTCCTATGCTAATATTCCCATTTCCATTATTTATATACGAACCTCCTGTTCCTATTACTGTATTATAATTCCCATTTACAATTTGGTTAGCAGAATTATGTCCTAAAGCAATGTTATTAGAACCTCCTTGATTTAGAGGCATGGTATTATATCCAAATGCTATATTATATTCACCATTTATATTTCGTGAAAGAGCAGAATTACCAAGCGCCATATTAGCTTGTCCTGTTGTGTTTGCCTCAAGAGCATTCAGACCGATAGCAAGGTTATTATCTGCGCTTGTATTTTGTCTGAGTGTATTTGGACCAAGAGCAATATTATTCTTCCCTGTTATGTTCTTAGTAAGCGCTTCCCCTCCTATTGCAACATTATTACCCGCTTTGTTTGCATTTAGTGCTGTGACACCAATGGCAATATTATTATTTCCATCTATATTTTGTGTAAGAGTATTAGTTCCTATAGCAATGTTATTTTGCCCTATAGTATTTCTTATAAGAGCATTGGTTCCTATAGCAACAGCTCCACTCCCTGAAATGTTTTTCAGAAGAGCACTAACACCTACTGCAATATTATTTGACCCAGTATTCGCATTAAGACTTCCTTTTCCTATTCCTATATTATTACTCCCTGCAGGAAGTGAAGTTCCATTTTTCCCAGCATCCATGGTTATATGATTTCCTCTTCCCACATATCTAAGGTCATTAAGAGGAATCCATTTTAAAGCTGTATTATTCCAATAATAGAATCCCTCATCTGTTACATATTCATGCTTGTCTGCCTGGTCTGCTGTTGGCATAGTGTCAGTAAGATAAACAAGTACTGAATGTTGATGCCCTCCAAAATTTGCATCTCCTGACATAGTTTTCATTTCGGCTGCAGTTACTCTTGGTATCAAGATACCTTTTATGTTATCTACTGAACTACCATTGATGTCTAATGTAGATTTAGGAGCATCTGTATTAACTCCAACTCTTCCTTTTTGTGCATAAATGTTTGTCAATCCTACAAACCCTAATAAAATAAATATCCTTTTCATTATCTCTTTTTTTCAGGGTGCAAATGTATGAAAAAAATAACACTTTCACGATTTGCTATTTCTATTCATAAAATTTATATTTTTGTATTTATAAAAAAGAAGATGTTATTCAGAGGACAAATTCGTAAAATGATAACTCAACTTGCCGAGCCTGTGCAATATTACCTAAATATTTCAGGAGACATCATACACCTAAATGAGTTATTTGGAAAAAAAATAAACATACAGCACATTGGTTATCAATGTATAGAATGCGGAAGCAGCGAACCTGTTTTCCGAATGGGATTTTGTAAAAAATGTTTTTTCGAAAGTCCTTTCGCCAGCGATTCCATCTTAAAACCAGAGCTTTCCACAGCTCATCTCGGCATAGAGGAGCGAAATTTGGAAATAGAAAAGAACATTCAGCTTCAGCCTCATATCGTGTATTTGGCATATACTGGTGATGTAAAGGTGGGCGTAACTCGCGAAAGCCAAATCCCAACAAGATGGATAGACCAAGGCGCTACATTTGCCCTACCTATCGCACGAACCGAAAACCGCTACGAGGCAGGCGTGATAGAAGTTGCTCTGAAACAGCATATCTCAGATAAAACCAACTGGCGAAAAATGCTCCAAAATGAGTATGAGGAAGAAATAGACTTACTTGATTTTAGAAATAAAATAGAGAGTCTTTTTCCTGTAGAAAGTAGAAAATTCGCCATCAACGAAGAAAAAATCTGGAAAATAGATTTTCCCTACACTGCTCCTGAGAAAATTTTAGTTTTCACCTTGGAAAAACAACCTAAATTCAGTGGCATTTTACAAGGAATAAAAGGACAATATCTTTGTTTCCAAGATGGAAATGTTATCAATATAAGAAACCACGAAGGCTATGTAGTTGATATTGAAATATAAAAAAAGAGCAATGAAAAATTGCTCTTTTTTGTTTATTTGTTTTTACCAAGAATACTCCTGATTTTATTTCTAATTTTTATCAGGGTAGGCTCCTCATAATTTTTGTCTTCATCGAAATATCCATAGCCATAACCGTAGCCATAACCGTAGCCATAACCGTAGCCATAACCATAACCTTGCTTAGACACAAAATCATTATAAATAAGCCCAAGATGCTTAATCTCCTCTGCATGATACTTCTCTGTTACCATTCTAAGCATGTGTTTTTCTGTGTATTCATGTCTTACCACATATACATTGGCATCGGTAAGTTTCATCAATTCAAAAGAGTCCGCAACCAATCCTACTGGCGGCGAGTCTATGATGATAAAATCATACTCTTTTTTCAATAATTCTATGAATTCCTTGTTCTTATCACTCATCAAAAGCTCCGAAGGGTTCGGCGGAATTGGTCCAGAAGTCGCCACATCCAAAGCAGGAATTTTAGTTTTATTGATAATCTCGTGCATTTCTATATCTCCCGAAAGATAATTAGAAATTCCGTATTTGTTGTTTATCTTAAAGTCTCCAAAAATTTTAGGCTTTCTCAAGTCCATTCCGAGCAAAATAGTTTTTTTCCCACTCAGCCCTAGAACTGATGCTATATTGATGGAACAATATGTTTTTCCTTCTCCTCCTACTGATGAAGTCACCAAAATCACTTTGCTATTTCCATCTTCATTATAAAGGAATCTTAAATTTGCTCTGATTCCCCTAAACGCCTCTGAAATAGATGATTTTGGCTGTTCCAATACAGTAAGGTTGTTCTCATGAAGGTTTTTACCAATAACACCTAGAAGAGGTATCTTGATAACGCCTAATAACTCTGCTATAGATTTCACTCTGTTGTCCAATATCTCTGTTACTAAAATCAGCAACAATGGTATAAGCATAAAACCAAACACAAGTCCATATTTCACAATTGCTACATTCGGCCCAATAGGAGCTTGCCCTAAGTCTTTTGCTGGGTCTATGATATTTAGATCAGATTTAGCTGTCGCGAGTCTCAGTTGAGTTTCAGCTTGTTTTGAAAGTAGAGTATTGTAGGTTGTTTCTATCACCTTATACTCCCTTTCCATGTCTATATATTTCCTTTGGTCATCAGGCAAATGCACCAAATCTAGTTCTGCTCTTCTGATATCATCATTTATTTTGGCCAATTGTTCATTATAAACAGAAGAATAATCGTTCAACCTACCATAGGATTTTCCCCTAGCTTCATTTATAAGTTTGTTAATCTCCCGCATAGGTTCAGAATCAGGCGTATAGATAGTAGACATCTCCAACCTTTTAAGATACAATGCTTTAAGCTCCGAAATAGTTGCCATAAAACCTCCATCTTCTATTCCCGCACTATTAACATTGATAAGGTCTTCCAAACTTCTACTTACAGAATTTCTTATATTATTAAGAGAATTCATTTTAGTAAGTAACTCAGCTCTTTTTATTTCTAAATCATAAATTTTCTTCAACAAATCTTGGTCTTTCCCCTCTACGCTGAACATTTTTTTATCTATTTTCAGCTGGTTAAAGTTGTTTGCACTAGAATCTAGTTTTTGTCTAACCTTTTTGAGATTATCATTGATGTATTGAAGAGTATTCTTATCCACAAGGGTTTTATCCTCTTCTCTTTTTTCAATAAGTTTCTCCACAGATTGATTTAAGAAAGATACTGTCTCACGAAGGTTATAACCTTTCTTACTGATAGTCATTATGGTGTTTAATTCTTTATCAAATTCTACATTTATAGTAGAAATTATCGTCCTAACAGCTTGATCTACTGTGCTTAAATTGATTATAATTTTATCTAACTTAACTTTTGCTTCTGGATTATGAACCAATCTAAACCGTAGGTTAGGTGTCTCATACCATTGATTAACTGAAACAACCTTATTTGCTGGTCTTTCGTATGCAGAAACATCTTTAAACCCTTCTATCTTATAGCTATACAAATGTGTAGAATGCCCCTCCTCAGGAAGTTCTATTTCATATTTTCCATTTCCTTTTGGGTAAATCGTTATAGGATAATTGACCTGTTGTAAATGTTCCTTATCCACTTCTACAAGAACAGGAGAGTCATATTTGTCCAAATATGTAGATTTTAGAAGTCCCTTTGTAGAATATCCTACAAATAAATCCAATTCCTGAACTAAATATTCATTATGGCTTCTAGATAGAACCATTTTTTTGAGGAACACTCCATCTTGATTTCCTTCCTGCCCCCAAATGAAGTTAATAGACTGATTAGGTGTAAAATAGCTAGCTGTACCGCTTGAGATACTCAAAGACAAATTTGAAGCATAAATTCTCTGAACATACCATTTATTGTAAATATAAAAAATACTATAACCCAAAATAGCAAGTCCTACAAACCAATACCAGTTTCTAATAACCCTCCTAATGAAACTCTCTACACTAAATATGCTAAAAGTCCCCACCTTACTTTTTTCCTGTCCTGTAGGGATTTGTTCCTGTGTATTATTATTTTTTCCCGGAATCATATTTTATAATCTTGAAAATAGAAGATATACCGTAAGGGCTGATGTAATAAGGGAAACTGCTGTACTAACAGCTTGAATAGGTTCTTTACCAAACCCATTAAGGTTTCTTCCTCTGGTATTTAAATAAATCTCATCTCCATTCTGAAGCCAATAATACTGCGAATTCATCACATCTTCTCTTGTAAGGTCTAGTTTTACTATCTTTATTCCTTCTGGAAGTTTTCTATGTAGAACTATATTTTTTCTATCTACAGTTCTATTCAGCCCACCATTCATCGCCAAAGCCTCTGTAATAGTAAGTGTCTGTTTGTAAGCCACTTTTTCACCTGTAATTCCTATGGTTTCTACATCTCCAAGGATATAGTATCTTATCCCATCTAAATTAAGTCTTACCTCAGATTTTCCTCCTAAGAAATTTTCGTTTACACGAGTTTGGATTTCTTGAGAAATATCTTCCAATGTTCTTCCTTCAGCTTTTATAAAACCAATTCCAAAAACATTGATGTCTCCTTTAGAGTCTACCTTTAGCCCTCGGAAATAGTAATTCCCATTACCACCAGACATGGTTCCTGTACTACCACTTCCAGATGTTGTGCCAGATGCTCCCGATACACTTGGATTCAAAATTCCTGCTCCTGCACCTTCTCCTCCTGAAACATTGTATGAAGAATAAAACTGAGCCGCATCCCCCTTAGGAGTTGTAATCACATTAAGAGAAAGTATATCATTTTTTGTAACTCTATATACAGGAATATTGTAAGGAACTAATCCTTCAGAGTTAATCTCCAGATTTTCATTTTTTTGAAGATATTTTACATCTTTTGTTCCCACACAAGATATCATCATCATTGCTGCCACTAGGCCTAAAATGCTGTTTCTTTTCATCGTTTTTATTATTGATTCTGCAAAAATATGATTTTTATTATTATTTCTTCATTTTTGATATAATATTTGGCAAATATGCTCCAAAAAAACCTAAACTAAGCACCACTAAAAATAATAAATTAATATCCATATGGCGCAGAAAATAAGTAACCAAAACTATTCCCATGTAATAGGTGATAATAAATGCTGTAGCCTTTTTATGGGTAAAACCTAAATCCAAAACCTTATGATGGATATGGTTTCTATCCGCTCTTAATGGTGATTTCTTATTCAAAAGCCTTACAATAATAACATTCAATGTATCTATAATAGGGATAATCAAAATAGCTGCCGCTATAATAGGGGCTGTTCCCAAATGATATTTTGGCCTTCCTACAGACACTGTGTCTCCACCACTGATAAACAAATCAATAAAATAAAATGCCGTGAACACAAGGATAAATCCTATAATCATAGAACCTGTATCTCCCATAAAAATCTTTTGCCGCCAGTTATTGGATAAGTTATAATATAAAAAACCCAACAAAGATCCTATAATCACCACACAAAGAATGACCATCGGATAATTATATTCTCCCAAACGGTAATAACTAAATCCAAAAATAGAAAAACTAATCACAGCAAATATTCCCGCTAACCCATCTATTCCATCTATCAAATTAAACGCATTGATAAGTATAATAAATGAAAATATACTAAAAAATACACTTACAAAATATTCTAATTCATAAATACCAAACAAACCAAACAAACTTCTTATTCGTACATCAGAACCCACTACCATCATGGTCGCAATAACAATTTGCCCTATTAGCTTTTTATAGGCTTTCATCACCAAAATATCATCCATTACTCCTATATAAAGCAAGATAACCAATGCAGGAAACAAAAATCTATACTGCATGAATAACTCGTAAGCAAAAATCGGTGCACAGATACCTATTGTATAAAACAAAGCAATCCCACCAAGATTAGGAATTTTATACTCATGGGAACTTCTATCACCTGGTATATCCATTAGATTTTTACTCTTTGAAATTCTAATGATTACAGGTATAGCTTTATAACTTAACAAAAAAGAAAGTAAGAGAACAAAACATATTTTCACAAGAAAAAACACTTGCCCTTCTAATCCAAAAAATAGTTTTATTTCATTCATAATATTTTTATTCTGACCATAAAAGATTTCTATATTCCATTGTATATCCTGTTCTCAGTCCATGCTGATTTGCATATACAAAATACTGAAAAACAACAAATACCAAAAGTACATATTGTAGTGACTTTCTAAGTCTATCATTACTTACTGCCGCAACTATATTTACCAATACCATAGGCATGTAAATAAGAAAATTCGCTACCAATCTTGATGAAAATATCTCATTCCATCTAAAAATAAAATACAAACAAATACCCAACACCCCTATATTTCTCATATATTCGTAATATGGAATTTTTTGACATGCTGCCTTATCATATGTAACCAAAAAATAAGTATACAATATACATATTAAATCTGATAACTTGATAAAACGAACTGAAGTTTCTTCTATATCCAATGTCTCATAAGATTGAAAGCCTGAATAAACCCCTGTAGAGACAAAAGAATCCAATAACGAAACATACTGATAAAGTTTTAATGGAGATAATGCGATACACACTAAGACAACTATCAAAATTCGAGTAGAATTCATAGGAATCAAAACCACCCAATAGGCAATAATAAAAATCGTTGTTGATGTATGGAAACTCATAGCTAGATATATTGTAAATAAAAACATGAGAAGTTTTCTCTCCTTGATATATCTAAAGGAAAAAAGCAGTATGGCCATAGCCATTCCCTGCCTCATCTGCCCTCCATCAGAAACAAGTATTGTTGGATACATAAACAACAGCATTGCAAATGCTGGATACACCGCATTTTCAGTAAAGACTTTATATTTAATTGAAATAGAAACTATTGCTAATAGAAAAGTAAAAACATAAAAAGAAAAGTCCGCCTCATATATTGCATTTGCAAAGAACAAATACAGCCATTCCATGTGTATATCCTTTCTCCTTTCTCTAATCATATTAAGAATATCTGACATATCCAGATCTCTTCCGAATTCATGATATGCCCTAAAATAATTTGCATAATCCGCACCTATCCAATATCTTAACCCTATAAATATTGTCAAAAAAGCAATCACCACCCACACAGAACTATAATTCTTATTGTTGTCTATCTCCAAAAAGCTATAGACTATTAGAATTATTGTCAGTATCGTAAAAACTGGGTGTAGGAAATGTATCATCTTTTCTCTATTTCAGTATTTTTCTCAAAAGCCATTCCTGCCTCAAAAAATACAATAAATAATATACTTTTTTCTTAATTGGCAAAGATACGAGATAATTCTTACCAAACCGCTTATAATTAAGAATTTCTATCAAAGATATTTTTCTTTCTCTTATGAATTTTCTCAGTTCTGCTGACATTTTTCGGTATAAATCATCATCTTTCACAAAAGCCAAATACGCTAAATAAGAATAAACCGCCTCGAATATCCAAAACCCCTTCAATGCTTGTTTTTCATTAGAATATTGAGACTTTTGGAATACCTCTTCTACATCTTTCACGGCTTTTAATAAATCCAAACCTTTTTCGGTGTGGGTTTTCGTAATAGAATCCTGTCGTTCAAGATATTGGTAATGATAATTTTGAGTCTGAGCTAAAGTTTTACAACTCAACAAAAGCTGTGGAATGAGTTGAATATCTTCAAAATGTACTCCTTTTTTAAATCGCTTATTTTCAAACAAATCTCTTTTAAAAAGTTTATTACAAGCAAAATATCCCAAATCCGAAAAAACAGAAAGGTTCTTCGCTAAATCTATTTTCTCTGGCATATTGGGAACCTGTGAGAGTTTTTGAAGAATTTTTCCGTTTTCATCCACCTTTTGAAGGTTACAGATTACCATTTCGGCATCGTATTTTTGGGCAAGAGAATGCATCTCCTCAAACATCTCCGCTGTAACATAATCATCACTATCCACAAAGCCTATATAGTCTCCACCCGCCCTATCCAAACCGAAATTCCTTGCATCGCTCAACCCTCCATTTTCTTTTACAAAAGATTTTATTTTATCTGGATATTTGGTCTGGAATTCATCTATAATCTGCTTAGAATTGTCCTTGCTTCCATCATCTACTACAATGATTTCCACATCCTCCAAAGTCTGATTTACCAATGAATCAAGGCATTTTGCAAGATACTTTTCTACATTATAAACAGGAACGATGATGGATACTTTCTTCATGCTATTTCGATTTTCATCTTTAATTCTGCTTATTCTCACTTTTTATTTCCTCAATAATATCTTCGGATAACTCTTTAACAAAAACTTCATATCCTTGCTCATTAAGATGTAATGGATCAGTAAACAAATTCTTGTTATTCTTGTAATCTTTATTGATTTTATCTGAATCAAAAAGTATGATTTTATCAAACAAATCATTTTCTTTTAATTCTTTATTAAGTGTCTCTCTATATGTAGACACATTATTATCATTCACCTCATCACCATCAATTGCTTCAGATATAGCATTTGTATACCTACTAAATACATTCTTGTATTTCTGCACATCCTCTACCCCAAAATTAGGCACTTCTACAACAATTGGTTTTATTTTGTAATGTAACAAAGTATTGATTATCAAAATCATATGGTCTGCATAATATTTCTTTCCTATATGTCTTGCTATATCATTCACTCCTGCAATGATGATACAATAATCTGGCTTGGATTCTATGACAAATTTTGATGAAAATTCTTCATTTTTTTCCTTGAACATATCCTCATAAATCTCTTTTGAAGATGCTCCAGGATGACTCAGGGCAATAAACTCTGCTTCAATTCCTTTTTCAGAAAAGAATTTTTGCATTTTTTTATCCAAATCAGTCCGTCCTACCCAGCTGTCACCAATAATTCCAATTTTCAATATACTATCTTTCTTAGAATTATCCTGAACAGGATAATATTCTTGCTTCTCCGCATATGAAAATTTTCTGTACATATATAATACTGTTGCTATTCCTAAAAACAATATGAATATCAACAAAATACGGTAAATCTTTTTCTTCATAATCTTATATTAAAAACCTTTTATTCAGTTCGCCTCTCTTAGCGTTTTCATAGTCTTCTCGGGAACAAGGAATCCATTTTTTCACCTCATTTCCCTTCGCAAAATACCACAATCCGCTGAAAGTATCCCTTTTAAAACTAAATTCCCTATTATCTATCAAAACCAAGAAAGTATCATAACTACGCTCCTTTGGATGCGTCCTTTGGATATTTATTCCTTCTATCAAATACCAAAGCATCTGCGCCATAAGCTGATGATTTAGAGCGTTTTCCGAATGAACATTAAAATTAAACACCCCGACAGTTTTCAGATTTTCGCTCAGTCCTATTTCTTTCATATAGGCACAGATTTCGCGGCGGTTCAGCCCATTTACCTGCGGATTTGTAGAAAAAGCATCTGTAAAACTCTCCACAGCATCACAGTTGAGTGTAACCATATCTGCCCTGCGGAAAAAAGGCTCTACCCTCTCCGTCGTATTCATCATATCAGCAAGGCGAAGGACATCAAAATCCACTTCTTTCATCAGCTTTAATAAAGCGATTTCATTCAAATGCCTTTGATAGCCCAAAAGATGAAAATTTCGCAAAGAAGCTTCTTTTTTCGTTAAAATCTTGTGTAAATAGTTCGCCTCCGAAATTTCTTCTCCTTCGTTTGAAAGAGAAGCTACATTAGATATATGGGCATAGTTAATGGCTTTCTGATGGAAATTTAATGCTGAAAATAATGCGTAAGACAAATCCACGCTTCCTCCGATTACAACAGGAACTGCATTTTTATTATAACAAAATGTCAGGATTTCCTCCAAAACATATCGCGTATCTGCCTGAGTTTTGCCCGAAATAAGATCTCCCAAATCACAAACAGGAACTTCAAAATCAAATGATGACAAGGCATAAAATTCTTTTCTAAGCCTACTGAAATCCTTTACCTCAGCACTTCCTCCGCTCCCTCTTTCATCGGAACAAAAAATAAGCACCACTCCATTTTCCTGAACTTCATTGAAAATAGTGTTTCCCAGCTGCCAATGTTCGCTGGCTATTTTCTCTGGCTTTATAAAAATGTCTTGTAAATCCATTCCTTTACACAAAATATAAGAGAAAAAGGCAAAATATTTCATTACCTTTTCCTCTCATTTTCATTATTTTTTCTTTGCTGTTTTTTTCTCTGCAAAAGCTGTTTTATCCTGCTCCAAAATCCACTTTTTTACTTGGTCTAAGGAAATTTCTTTCAGTTCCTCTGCCGTATATTTAGTGTCATCTTGTTTTTTAGGAATCTTGAAATTCGCTTTTTTAAATTTTATAAAAGACCCCCATCGCCCATTTTCTATTGATATTTTCTCTTCTTCCCACTGCCGGATATATCGGTTGGCTTCCTTATCGAGCTTCGCCTCTATAAGTTCCTCCACTTCTTTTTGGGATAGATTTTCAAAATCGTATTTTTTAGGCACATTGATGTAGATATCCTGATATTTCAGATACGGCCCAAATCTTCCTACGCCTTTAGTAACGGGCTCTCCCTTATAAGAAGCCACTGGCGCATCTGCCTTTTTCTTTTCTTCTATGATGGCCACTGCTCGGTCATAGTCCACCGAAAGCGGATTTTCTCCCTTTGGAAGACTGATGAACACCTCGCCCCATTTCACATATGGCCCAAAACGCCCCACTCCTACCGTAACGGTTTTTCCTTCGTAATCTTGTAAATCAAATGGCACTTTAAAGAGTTCCAAAGCCTCCTCCAAAGTAATGGTAACGATGTTTTGAGTCGCCATCAGTGATGCGAAAATAGGCTTTTCATCACTGTCCGTTTCTCCTATCTGAACCATCGGCCCAAAACGCCCAATTCGAGCATAAACATTTTTGCCTGTTTTAGGGTCTTGTCCCAGCAGTCTCTCTCCTGTCGCCCTATCTGCATTCTCGCCTACATCCTCTATTTTTGGGTGAAAACTACTATAGAAGTTTTTTAAAACATCTTTCCATTTCTCTTCTCCTCTGGCTATCTCATCGAAATCTTCCTCCACTTTTGCAGTGAAACCATAGTCCAGAATTTCATTGAAATTAGTTGTCAAAAAGTCATTTACAACGATTCCTATATCTGTTGGGACAAATTTATTTTTATCTCCTCCGAATTTCTCCGTTAGGATTTCTTTTTTTAATCCTGTTTTTGTCAAAGTAAGCTTTACTATTTCGCGTCCCTTTGGTTCTATTTCGCGCTTGTCTACATACTCACGGTTCTGAATCGTCTGAATCGTAGGCGCATAAGTAGACGGCCTTCCGATGCCTAATTCTTCCAGTTTTTTCACCAAGCCAGCTTCTGTAAAACGAGACACTGGACGGCTGAATTTTTCTACTGCTGTGATTTTTTTATATGCCAAAGCTTCGCCTACATTTACTTTTGGTAATATTTTGTCGCCATCCTCCTGCTCTTCATCTTCATTTTTATAAATACCATAAGCACGAAGGAAACCATCAAAAACTATAACCTCTCCCTGCGCCTCGAAATGCTGCGGCAACTCTGGATTTCCTATTTCTATCACCGTTTTTTCCAGCTTGGCGTTGGCCATCTGGCTGGCTAATGTTCGTTTGTATATAAGCTGATAAAGCTTGTTCAGCTGGGCATCTCCGATGGATTTCACTCCAAAATCCGTTGGACGAATCGCCTCGTGGGCTTCCTGTGCAGATGCCGATTTGGTCACATAGTTTCTTGGCTGAGAATACTCTTCACCAAACTCTTTCAGAATCTGACTTTTAGCAGCATTTATTGCCTCCTGAGAAAGGTTCACAGAGTCCGTTCTCATATAGGTAATGTATCCCTCTTCATAGAGCCTTTGCGCCACACGCATTGTCGTTGTTACGCCATATCCCAGCCTGTTACTCGCTTCCTGCTGTAATGTAGAAGTGGTAAAAGGAGCAGATGCCGAGCGCTGCGCAGGTTTTACATCTATATTAAGAACCTTAAAATCAATATTTTGAACTTGGTTTAGGAAGTCCTCTGCATCTTGTTCTTTGGTAAAATCTTTCTTTAGTTTTGCGGAAATTTCTTGTTTTTCAAGGTTGGTAAAAACGCCTTCCACTTTATACGAAGGAATGGGCTTAAACTCCCTTATTTCCTTTTCTCTTTCTACAATGAGCCGCACCGCTACCGACTGAACGCGCCCAGCCGAAAGCCCTGGTTTTACTTTCTTCCAAAGGACTGGCGACATCTCAAAACCCACAATTCGGTCAAGAACTCTTCTTGCCTGCTGGGCATTGACCAAGTTTTGGTCTATTTCTCTAGGGTTTTCTACTGCTTTTAGTATTGCATTTTTAGTAATTTCGTGGAAAACTATTCTTTTGGTATTTTCAGATTTTAGTTTTAGCTCTTGTGCAAGATGCCAAGCGATAGCCTCTCCTTCGCGGTCTTCATCGGAAGCCAGCCACACTGTTTCAGCTTTTTTAGCTGCTGCTTTCAGCTCTGCCACCACTTTTTTCTTATCGGCAGAGATTTCATAATCTGGCGTAAAATCTTCCAAATTGATACCCATGCCTTTTTTAGGAAGGTCTCTGATGTGTCCAAAACTGGATTTCACCTCGAAATCCTTACCCAAATATTTTTGAATAGTTTTTGCCTTTGCAGGAGACTCTACGATTACTAAATTTTTTGCCATACCAAAAATTTTTGCAAAAGTATAATATTATTTTGAATTAGTAGATACCCTTATTTGGAATTTGATTTTACGATATTAAATGTCACTATTTTTCATATTTTCTTCTAAATTTAATATCTTTGTGCCAGCAAAAAGGGGTGCTGTAAAAGGCTGAGATCATACCCAATGAACCTGAACAGGTAATGCTGTTTAGGGAAGTGTTTAGGCACGATTGTGTTCTCTTATTTTTTCGCATCCTTTTATTCTCAAAATTGTTTAACTAAAAAATTATTGAAAGAATGAAAGGAATTATTTATTTAGGGCTATGCGCTAGCTCTATGTCCTACGCACAGGCAGATTCTGCCAAAGTTAAAGAAATCGAAGTGGTTAATTTCACCAAACGGCTTCCTGTCACCAAAGAAATCATCCGTGTGGAAAATTTAGCCCAGAAAAACCTCGGGCAGGATCTTCCGATGCTCCTCAAAAACCAGACTTCTGTCCTCTCCTCATCGGACACTGGGAACGGAGTGGGCTATTCGGATTTTAGAATTCGGGGCGTGGCAGGGACTTCTATCAATGTGATGATGAATGGTGTTCCGTACAACGACAGCGAATCGCAGGGGACTTTCTTCGTGAATGTCAGCGATTTAGCCAGTTCAGCTTCTCAAATCTTGATTCAAAGAGGCGTAGGAAGCACATCCAACGGGGCAGCGGCTTTCGGGGCGAGTGTAAATATCATCACCAAAAATCCAGAGGAAACACCATACTTCCGAACCGACCAGTCCTATGGTTCTTTTGATACCAGAAAACACTCTTTCGAGGCTGGAACAGGGAATTTTCTTCACAACAAATTCTCCATCATGGCGAGATATTCCATCATAAAATCAGATGGATACATAGACAGGGCAACTTCTGACCTGCAGTCCTACAACATCACAGCTTTATTCAAAACTGAAAAAACAAAACTAAAATTTTTGGCTTTTGGCGGCAAGGAAAAAACTTACCAATCATGGAACGGAATAGATGAGAACACCTATAAAATCAACCGAAAGTTCAACTCCTCTGGGGCAATCTACCAAGGTGGAAATATCGTGAAATTCTACGATAACGAAACGGACAATTACCGTCAAAACCATTATCATCTTATTCTAAATCAAAACATCAGCAACCATTGGGATTTGGAAACGACCTTTCATTACACCAAAGGAAAAGGCTTCTACGAAAACTACAAACAAGACCAAAGACCCGATAAATACAATATTCTCAATTCTGGAATCATAAAAACAGACCTCATCAGGAAAAAATGGCTGGACAATGATTTTTATGGAATGGTTGCGCATATTTATGGAAAGTATAACCAACTGAAAATCAACCTCGGCGGAGCAGGAAACCAATACCACGGAAAACATTTCGGGAATATGAGCTCGGCGTTTGGGCTGCCGCAGATTCCTTTCGAGCATGAATATTACCGAAATCATTCGGTGAAAAACGACCTTTCTTTCTTCGGAAAATTTATTTATTCTTTGAATAAATTTGAGCTTTTTGGAGATTTACAATTTAGACATATCTATCACAATGCCAGAGCTTTAGAATATTTCAAAGGAGAAGGAGGCGATTTCAGCCGAGTGTTTAATTTCCTAAACCCAAAAACGGGAATTAACTTTAATTTTAATCACGGAAAAATCTATTTCTCCTACGCACTGGCTCACCGAGAGCCGAGCAGAAAGGACATTATTTCTAAAAATGATATCCAGCACGAAACGCTCCACGACTTTGAACTGGGACTGGAAAAAAGCGGAAAATTCTTTTCTGTTTTTGCGAACCTCTACTATATGCACTACAATAACCAACTGGTTTTCAGTGGTAAAATTGATAACACAGGCGCTTTCATCAGAGAAAATTCAGGAAAATCTTTCAGAAGAGGCGTGGAATTTGGCTTTAATCTAAAACCCATCAAAAACATTCAAATTTTGGCCAATGCAACTTTGAGCGAAAACAAAAATCTTAATTTTCATGTGAAAAATGGCGGACTGCTTGAAAACTTGGGAACTACAGACATTGCTCTTTCTCCGAAATTCATCAGTAATATCGGTGTTTCTTATCAGCTGAAAAACTTTAATTTCGGGATTCAAAACCAATTTGTCAGCGGGCAGTATCTGGATAATACCCAGACCCTTGCAATTCCTGATTATAACCTTTTGGATTTCTTGGCTGGTTATAAATTGAGCTTAAAACATTACGAACTAAATCTTTATTTCAATCTCAATAACCTTCTCAACAGAATGTACATGACCAAAGGACATGTCTATGATGGAGCTGCCTATTATTTCCCACAGGCAGGGCGAAATTTCATGCTGGGAATGACTTGGTTAGTGAAATAACCACAAAAAAAGAGCATCTTTTACAGATGCTCTTTTTAATTTATAAAACTTCATTTAGAATTTTAGCCAATCTCAATCCTGCATGGAGAAGCTGTCTTTCTAACAAATCTTTATACTGCTCTTGATAATCATAGCTGTAGTTTTCACCAGGTTTTACGCTGGCGTAAAGCTGGTTAGCCGCTTGGTGGCTTTCATAGAGCCAGTCTTCTAAGCTTCCGCTCTGGATTTTTTGGATTTCTTCTTTTGATTTCACATCCAGAACCCTTGCAAACTCCGTGTAGCTGTATTTGGTATTATCTATCAGACCGCTATCCCAAAGGGAATGAAGATTAGTATCTTTCTTGAAGAATTGTATCTTGATGAGGTTTCCTCCCAAATCTTCTTCTCTTCCTGTGTGCATAGGCTGCATCATATCCCCAAGAAAATGCACTAAAAATCTCAAATAGATTTCCCTATCTGCATCAGGCGTGTTTTTATCTACGATAATGCCCTTTACATTTTGTATTGCAGTATAAATATTGGGTTTATTATTATTCTTTAATTGTTCTATAAACTGCTCTTTGGTCTCCTGTGGCGGAATATTTACATAATGCCATGTGCTGGTATTTTTCCATTCTGGAGAATTTCTGACATTATCTGGCCAGTTTGCCCAATACGCAAGTTTCTGTTTCCCGATAAGTTTTTTCAGTTTTCTTTTCGCTCTGTTAGTCAGGTGTTTTTCTGCTATTTCTGCTACTACACGGTGACCTGTAACGCCCCAAGCCGATGCTTCTACTATTCCGAAAATAAAGAATACCGCGATGAAAATCTTTTTTAAAATCCTTGTGTTCATTGTTTTATTTCAAAATTTTCTCTAAAATTCGTAATGTGATTAAATAGGTAGGTTTCACACCTGTAAGCCCCAGCCCTCCTGAAGAAAGTGTGCTTCCTGTTTCCAGTGGATTATCAGAAGCGTAGTAAGCATAACATAAGAATAAATTCTCATTGATATGGTGGCGGATTTTAGAAGCCACCTGTATAGCTTTCTGATAATGAGCACCTTCCATCTCAAGACCGATAGACTTCCACGAGGTATTCATGAAATAAGACAAAATATCCTTATTCTGAAGCGATGTTCCCAAAACAGTGACCATACTTCCCTCAAAGGCTTTCAGTTCTGAGTCTTGGAAATCATCCAATTTCAGTGCGTTTTCAAATGGATAATTATCCGCTGTTCCTTCAAAAATATGCGATGTGGGAATCATGATATCTCCTTTTTCTCCTGTAAGAATTCCTGCTTTACCCATAATAGAGATGGATTTCACATTGAGCTTGCACTCCTCTCCTTTCACATCAAATGGGCGCAGAAGCTCGTCCATAATCTCGTAAGCCTGCTCTCCAAAGGCGTAATCAAAAACTATCAAAACATCTTCGCCAGAGAAATTAGCCTCCGCGAAAGGCGTGTTTTTCAGGTTCGTTTTCTTTAAATCAATGATTTGCACATCTATATTACTTCCACTTTCATCATTGATGTAAATCATCCCTTGAGAAAGAGCATAGTCCAAAATCTTATCCTGAAGGTCTTTTTTGTTGCTGATTTCCTCGTAAAGTGTGTAATCTATTCCTGTTTTACAAGTTTTTTTCAAGGCATCGTTCGCAAAAAGCATATTTTTCACCGAGTGCATATTCGCACTGATGATGTTAAGCGGTCTTTGGTAAAGATTTTCCTTAACCAAAATTTCTTTAAGTGTATTTGCCCATTTTTCGCCGAAAAGGTGGTGTCCTACGCGCTCCTGCAATATCGCAGAAAAATAAATTTCGCGTTCTCTTTCCTCTGCCCAGTCTAAGAAACTCACTTGTCCAAGGTTATAGACAATCTTGAACAATCGGTCTGGATTGTCATCACTTCCAAATTTTTTGTACGCCTCCAAAGTCTCATCAAAAGACCTTCCTAGCAGCGCCGAAAGATGAATAATCGCTGTTTCTTTTTCGGTTCTTGTGAATTTTTTCTCTCCTTTGGCTACTTCTTCTATTATTTTCCAAACTCTTCTCGGTCTGCCCTCCTCCATATCAAAACCGATATTTCTGATTTTGTCCGCTTCTATATAAAGGAAAGTAAGGTGAGTAAGGATATCATAAATCTCCGAACGACCCAGCAGAACCTCTATGTTCATCTGGTGCTGGTCTATACGGTAGCAGTTTCTTCTTCGTTTTTTAGGGACTATGGGCGTGAAACTCGCTTTGTGAAAGCCTTCATCCGAGGTCAAATGAATAAATGCACACTCCTCTATTCCCTCTGGAAGTCTATCCAAAACATAGAGCAATCCGTCTAATTCTATCTTGTTCGGATTGTTCATCGTTCCATAGATTTCAGGATTGATGGTAGAAAGCAGCGTTCTGATATTCTGTCCTGACCTTCCACCAGGTTTGAAAGAACCTCTATAAAAAAGATGCCGCATAGAGACATATATTTTCTCTATCGCCTCCGTGGTTTGTCTTGCTCGTGATTGTGCCATATTTATATTATGATTTTTGTAAAAGTTACAAAATTATGATAAACTCATGGATGTACAAAAGAATTTAATCCGAAATTAATGTTTTCTTTTAAAAAAATTATTGATTTTTTAAACTTAAAAATTAAAATATCGATAGAGAGAAACTATTTAGATTGCTTATAAATTAAATCAAAACTATCGACTAGGAGAATTTTATTTCATAACTTTGTAGAAATAAATCCTAAAAATATGAAAAATTCTAACATTATTGGTCTTAGAGAAGAAGACTGCAAAAACATCGCTGAGAAGCTAAACATCCTTCTTGCAAACTATTCTGTTTTTTACCAAAACACTCGTGGCGCTCACTGGAATATAAAGGGAGAGCAGTTTTTCGTTCTTCATCCGAAATTCGAAGAACTTTATGACAATCTTGTTCTTAAAATTGATGAAATCGCAGAGAGAATCCTGACCTTAGGGCATGTACCGAGCCACAACTATTCTGATTATCTGAAAGTTTCAACGATTAAAGAGAGCAAGGAAGTGCATAACGGCAAAAAATGCGTAGAAGATATTCTAAACTCTTTCAAAGTAGTGATAGACCTACAAAGAGAACTTTTAGAAATAACTGACAAAGTGAATGATGAAGGGACAAACACCCTTGTAAGTGAATACATCACAGAGCAGGAAAAAGATGTCTGGATGTACAATGCTTATCTTGGATAATCACGAATTTATATTGACAAAAAAGGGCAGAAGTAGAAAATTACTTTTGCCTTATTTCTTTATTTTGTTCCTTATTTCTATTTTTGTAAAAAATTTGAGTTTTGAAATATCAACATCTTAGTACAAATCAACCTATTGGGATTTTCGACAGCGGCGTCGGTGGACTGACAACAGCGAGAGAAATCAAACGAGTGATGCCGCAGGAGAGTTTCATCTATTTCGGTGATACCAAGCATCTTCCGTATGGCGAAAAATCCAAAGAAGCCATCATAGATTATTCCCTGCAAATCACCAAATTCCTTTTGGAACAAAACTGCAAAGCGATAGTAATCGCCTGTAACACTGCTACTTCTAACGCACTAGAAGAAGTAAAAAAAATGGTGAATGACAAGGTTTTTGTATTCGATGTGATCAATCCCGTTGCCGAAAAAGTAGCCTACGAAATCCACCAAAACATAGGAGTAATCGCTACCAAAGCAACCGTAAATTCTAAACTTTACAGAAAAAGCATCAGAAAATATAATAAATTCATCAATGTGGAAGAATTGGCAACTCCGCTCCTTGTCCCCGTGATAGAGGAAGGATTTATCAATCATCCCATTTCTCACAGCGTAATCTACAATTATCTTTCTAATAAAAAATTAAAAGATATCGATACGCTTATCCTAGGATGCACTCACTATCCGCTTCTGATGGAAGAAATCAAACAATACTACGGCAACAGAGTGAGAGTGATAGACTCGCCGAATATTGTAGCAAACTACATCAAGCTCACTTTGGAAAAGCATAAATTACTGAATACTAATAATCCTAATCCGAAGTATGAATTTTATGTTTCGGATATGACCAAAAATTTCCAAAAGATTTCTAAAAAATTCTTTGGAAACAAAATAGAATTGGAACTAAAAACCCTTTAACCAAATGATTACCATTATCGCTGCTATCGGAAAAAACAACGAATTAGGAAAGGACAACCAGCTGCTGTGGCATCTCCCTGCGGATTTGAAACATTTCAAAAATCTCACCTCAGGGCATCCCATCATAATGGGCAGAAAAACCTACGAAAGCATAGGAAAACCTCTCCCAAACCGCACCAATATAGTGGTGAGCAGAAAAGACGACTGGTTCGAGGAAGGGATTCTCATCGTTCCAAATTTAAAAGATGCCATCAAACACGCTAAAAAAATCAATGAAAATATATTCATCCTCGGAGGTGGCGAAATCTACCGCCATACCATAGACATGGCTGACCGACTGGAAATCACCCAAGTAAACCACCAAACAGATGCCGATGTATTTTTCCCAAAAATCGATGAAAAAACTTGGGTAAAAACTAATGAAATCCACCACCCAAAAGATGAAAATCACGCCTATGATTTTTATTTTCAGACTTGGGAAAGAAAAATTTAAAAAAATTAACTAAATTTGTCCCATAAATACAGATTATGAAGAACCTTTCACTCCTATTTACAAAAGATGGTTTGCAATGGCAAATAAATGAAGCAGACAATGTCACAGAGGAAGAAGCTCGTTTCGTAACGGATGAAACTCCAAAGAATTTTATAGAAGAGGAACTTGACAAGATTCTTCGCAGAGAGGCTTGGGCTGAGATAAAGGTTTTCTCGGCTTTTAACCACTTCTCACTGACTCCAGAGGTTTTCACAGAAAATCAGCTCGGGCAGCAGATTATATCTTATAATTCTGATGTAAAAACAGAATCAGAAGAACTGATGCAGTCTACCAACCAAAAATATGGTGTTCAGTTTTATTATTCTTTCCCAAAACACTTTTATCAAAAAATAAAGGCTCTGGGTACCACTTCTAATTTTTATTTCTCAGGAGAGCGTTTTTTGGATTCTGTAAATGTAAATAAGGACAATGAAATCCATATCAATCTGTATCACAACCAAGTAGAATTTCTCGCATTAGAAAACGGAAAATTGGTTCTTTATAACAATCTCGATGCTACATCAGAAATAGATTTCCTTTATTTCATCATGTTCACACTGAGCAAAATAGGGTTTGATATCAATAAAACTCATTTCTACATTTATGGAGAAATCTCTGAGAATGACACCTTTATATCTGAGTTAGAAAAATTCGTTCCAGCTATCTCCATCGTGTACGAAAACTTTAAAGGAAAACATTTCATTGTTAATTCATAAGTATGTATCGTATCATTTCAGGCGTTTGGAAAGGTAAGAAAATCTCCGCTCCGAAGAATTTTGAGGTTAGACCAACTACGGATTTCGCCAAAGAGGCTCTTTTTAGTATTTTAGAGCATCGTTTAGATTTGTCTAGTTTGTCTGTTTTAGACCTTTTTGCTGGGATTGGCTCTATCACGCTGGAGCTGGCCTCTCGTGGCTGCAAAGACATTACCAGTGTAGAGATGAACGCTAAACACGCTGGTTTTATCAATTCTACGGCTAAAGATTTGGATTTCAGTTCACAAATCAACATTCTAAGAGCCAATGTTTTTGACTGGCTGAAAAAAGCAAAAAATCAAGAAAAAAGTTTTGATTTGGTTTTTGCTGACCCTCCTTTTGACCTGCCTGAAAATGATTATCAAGAGTTGATTTCTCTCATTCTTTCTGAAGGAATTTTAAAAGAAAATGGATGTTTTGTGCTGGAACATCAGTCCCGCCACAAGATAGAACATCCTGATTTACAGGAAACTCGCAAGTATGGAAATGTAAGTTTTTCTTTCTTTACAAAAAGCGAAAATCCTTAGTTTATATCCTCTATAATAGCCATTCGCCCTTCCTCTATTTCTTCAATGGAGGAAATTAGTTTTGCTTCTTGAGATTTTTCATAAAGCGGCTCCATGAAAAAAAGCGTCTCGAAAAACTGGCGATGAATTCCTTCCAGCATAGTCATAAAGAGATTCATCCCTATTTGATTATTATGCAAATCCATCGCTCTAGCAATCTGCTCATTTACAAAGAGTTCTTCATGCATATCCGTAATCTGTTTACACCATTTCAGGCTTTTCTGTGGAGAAGAAATTTTACAGCAGTACATCATTATCAGACAGCACCAAAGAGCATGGCGAAAAGCATTTCCTCTGCCGTTTTTATGATGGGTTTCAAGGAATTTCTTATTTGTAATTTTAAAGGTTCTAAGAGTGGCTATAAGGGTAAGAAAAGCAAACAGCGGATGCCGAAGCAACAGTCCTAACAATTTAACAAGCCGCTTAAAATCAAGCTGCAGAATAGCCTTAAAAATAGTTGTCATTCTCTCAAAATAAAATCGCAAATCAAAAAAGACTTACGATTTTATCATTTTTATTTGTTCATTAATAGTTTTACAGTTTTGGAAATGGTCTCTTTTATTTCCTTTCTTTTTACTATAAAATCTACAAAACCTTTTTCCTGTAAAAACTCCGATGTTTGGAAGCCTTCTGGCAAATCTCTACCAATGGTCTCACGGATCACCCTAGGCCCTGCAAAACCTATCAAAGCGCCTGGTTCCGCCATGATGATATCGGCAGTCATCGCGAAAGAAGCCGTAATTCCACCGAAAGTAGGATTGGTAAGGTAGGCTATGTAAGGCAGCCCTGCGTTAGAAAGCTGAGCCAATTTTGCCTGAACTTTTGCCATCTGCATCAGTGAATAAGCTGCTTCCTGCATTCTTGCTCCACCTGACTGACAGATAATCATATAAGGCAGCTTTTTTTCTATACAGAAGTCTATTGCTCTTCTTATTTTCTCTCCCATCACAGACCCAAGAGAACCTCCGATGAAGTCAAAATCCATACAAGAAATCACCATTTCTACGCCATTTACTTTTCCATGTGCGTTTCTGATGGAGTCCACTAGTTTGGTTTTAGCTTTTGCTTCTTTTAGCCTGTCTTTATAGGATTTAGAATCTTTAAATTTAAGAATATCGACGCTTTCTACATCTGCATTTAATTCCTTAAATTTAGAATCATCAAAAATAATTTCAAAATATTCCCTGCTTCCTATTCTCACATGGAAGCCGTCCTCTGGCGAAACATAGTTATTTGCTCTCAGTTCGTCACTCTCTATTATTTTTCCCGTAGGAGTCTGATGCCAAAGTCCTTTTGGGACATCTTTTTTTTCCTCCGTAGGAGTACTGATATTTTGTTTCTTTCTTTTGAACCAATCAAATGCTGACATTCTCTATCTTTTAATAATTCTGCAAATTTAAGAAATATTTTTTCTTTAACTCAAAAACTCAGCTGTAACATTTTCCCACGCGGAAAAATCTATACTTTCATCATTGAAATACTTTTCAAAAAAAGGAATAGCCGCCTCTGGCTCTTCCACAAAAGTTCTATAATGTATGAAATTTCCTCCGTCATAAACTCTGCTTTCCACTACGAAACTCTGCTCATCCTCAGCCATTTGGACATAATTTTCACTTTTTTTATCAAAAAGAACTATAAAATCTTCCTCGTAAATTCCTGTCGTTATCAGTTCCTTGATTTCATCCCAAGTAAGGGGTTCTTCTGTTCTAATTTGTGTATTTACTATTTTCATAATGTATTGATTTTTAATTTCTTTTATCATTTCCCCAAAGGAGTTTTTGTCTCAAAGTTTCATAGAAACTGACATTTTTTGGGAAAATAAGATTTAGGCTAAAATCCGCCTTTTTTAAAATAAGCTCATCTTCCTCATTCATATGATAAAGCCGAGAATCCAAGCCCAATGAATACAGCGGCAGCCTGCTGGAAACTTTTAGTTTTATTTCTACATTGTCTTTTAGGATGATAGGGCGCATATTTAGGTTATGCGGAGCGATGGGCGTAAGAGAAAAATTATCATTCTCCGGCTCTATAATAGGCCCTCCACAACTTAGAGAATATGCCGTAGACCCCGAAGGCGTAGCCACTATAAGCCCGTCTCCCCAAAACATACTCAGAAACTTACCGTTGATTTCTGCCTCTACGGTAATCATGGAAGTAGTCTCTTGGCGGGTAATCACCACATCATTCAGCGCATAGGGAAAATCTATCCTATTTTCGGCTGTTTTCACTTCTATCACCGAACGCTGGCTGATATGAGTCTCGCCGGCAAAAATTTTATCAATATTATCAAAAATCTCTTCTTTGCTAAAATTTGCTAAAAAACCAAGCCGCCCCATATTAACGCCTACTAAAGGGATTTCCAAATCCTGAATTAGCGTAAGCGCACTCAGAATAGTGCCATCTCCACCGAAGGAAAAGAAATAATCTATTTCACATTTTTCGAGTGAATTTTTATCACTGAAAATCTGATAGTTACCTAATAAACTATTCTTTTCTAAAATTTTTTCGTGGAGAAAAATCTGCACATTTTCCCTTTTCTCCAATTCAAGAATAAACTGATGAAGATAAGCCTGAATCTCATCTCCATTTTTCTGTGAATATATTGCGATATTTGGCATTAGAATTCAAGGTATTTTTGCATAAATTCGTATCGGCTTTTCAGCAGCTCTTCCTTCTCATCGGTATAGAATTTCTGCACGATGATGTAGCCGTAGCGCTCAAAGGTTTCGTCTATGGAGCTGAGATTTTCATTGCTGATTCTCATTGTCACCCTCACGAAAGCCTCATTTATCTCCGTAACCAGCGCGCCGTAGAATTTTCCGTTGTTACTTTCTACAATTTGGGCTATTTCCACCATAGAATAATTGGTTCTAGGGATTTCCACCGTAAGCAGCGCCCCTGTCTCCGAAAAAAACGGATATTTGGACAATTCATCCGCGATGCTGTCCCAAGCAATATACCCCTGATATTCCTCATTTTTATTGATTACAGGAATTACATTGGTATTAAAAGTATGGAATAATTTCACTCCATCCAAAAGAGTACTTTCATAGAGAATAGAAAATCTATCCATATACGGAAGCAGTTCTCCTAAGTTTTTTTTGCGATTTTCCTCTAAACATTCCTTCATTACTGCGCCCTGAAATACGCCTTCATTTTCCACGAAAACATGGGTAAAATCAAAATCAACAGCAGTCTGCAAAGCCTCCTCCGCAGTAGTATCTAGACCCAATATGGGAAAATCATTTGCGATATAATTTTCAATTATCATAAATCATAATTACTTCGGTAAAGGTATGAAATTTGATTAAAACTATAAAAACTTTACCTTTGTGAAATTCTAATCAGACATTTATATGAATTCACAAATTCTCTACGAAGACAACCACATCATCATTATCAATAAAAAAGTAGGTCAGCTGGTTCAAGGCGACAAAACGGGCGACCAGAGCCTTCTGGAACTGCTAAAAGATTTCATAAAGGAACGCGACCAAAAGCCTGGGAATGTTTATCTCGGTTTGGTTCACAGGATAGATAGGCCGACCTCTGGGTTAGTCATTTATGCTAAAACCTCCAAAGCGCTTTCCCGCCTGACCCAAATGGTAAAAAACCGAGAAATAAAAAAAACCTACTGGGCTGTGGTTCCCAAAGAGATGATTCCACAAAGCCAAACCCTTACCCACTATCTCAAGAAAAACGAGAAAAATAACAAAGCCATCATCTACTCCCACGAGACAGAAGGAGCAAAAAAAGCCATTCTGAGCTATAATATCATCAAAACCTTAGATAATTATATGTTGCTGGAAGTGGATTTACAAACAGGAAGACACCACCAAATACGGGCTCAGCTCTCTAAAATAGGCGTACCTATAAAAGGCGACCTAAAATATGGCGCTCCACGCTCCAATCTAGACGGCGGCATCAGCCTGCACGCTAGAATGCTGGAATTCATCCATCCTGTGAGCAAAGAACTTATAAAAATAACCGCTCCCGTTCCGCAGAATGATGCCATATGGAAAGCTTGCGAAATGTAAAAACTGATATTTTCATCTAAAATAAAAGAGCCACTCTGTGAGTGGCTCTTCTATCATCTCAAAATATTTTATTTATCTTAGAAATTTTGAATTAGAGACAACGATACACGGAAGTTTCCTGCTGTAGCATCTTGAGCATATTTCTTAGTTTTAAGATTTGTATCCCAAGCTCCATATGTAGTTGATGTATAATCTAATTCTGCAGTAAGTTTTGTATTACCTGATTTCCAACCTACTCTTGGGGAAACTCTCCATGTACTAATTGGAGTTCCAGCTAAATATTGTCCTGTCACTTTACCTGTAAGAGGATCTATGATATCTGCCATTTGTCCAAATTTGGTAGCACTTGGTGTTGTGTTTTTACTAAATCCAAAGTCTTTAGAATAACCACCAAAGATACCCCATTCAAAACTTGGTGTAAAATCTCCATAGAACTCTGTCCATAGAGCTAATGTATTATTACTCTTGTATTTACCTTTAGCGTCAACTGCCACCCCTCCTAATTGTAACAATTCACTTGGGTTTTGTCCATAATCAGCATAGATTTGCCATGCTGAATTTTGTCCTAACTTCGCTTTAGCATAAGCCAAGAAAGTAAATGCTCCAAAATATTCTCCTCTCAATCCACTCTTAAGAGACTTATAGTTAGCTCCAAAACCTCCTACAAATTTATCATCGTTACCAAATTGTAACTGTGCGTGGAATGCAGGCAATGCTGATAAATTAGCTTTCCCTCCTACACTTGCAAAATCTCTCTCTGTGATAGCAGCAAGGGTCAATCTTGCATTACCTTTAGTAGAGAATCTGATCTGTGGAGAACGGTTGAACGGTTGGAATGGACTTCCTGCGTTGAAGTTGTAAGTTTTAGGAGATACATTCGTTACGAACATTGGGTGCCAGAACTGACCTACTAACCATTCTACTTTGTCACTAGATAATTTCACATAAGCATGTCTTAATGCTAATGTATTGATTGAAGCATCTGAACTACCAAAGAAGTGAGATTCAATCAAAGCCTCAGACTTCATTCCAAAGAACTCAGGCCCAGCAATTTTTACTCCTAATCTAGATTCTACTCCCCATCCATTGAAGTTAGGATTTGCATTCAAATCTTTTCCATTTACTTTATTAACTGGAGATGCCAAATCGATATAGTTACCTTCTCTAGCAGCAACTACCTGACGAGAGTCAAAAGCGAACTCTCCTCTTACATACCCATAAAGTGTAGCACTTGTTTCTTCTTGTGCTAACCCTACTTGTGCTACTGCCAAAGCAAGTAGCGCCATGATCTGTTTTTTCATAATTGTAATTATTATAATTTAAAGATTTTCTTTCGTGATATTATTTCACACTGCAAAGATATAATATTATTTTATAATTTTTTTAACAAAAAAACTAATATTTATCATATTTCCTATTTTTTATCCTTTATACAGATATATATTAAGGTATATAACCTTGTCAAAATTAGCTTTTTATCCTATAACGCTTAATTCGCATGTTTATTTATGATTTTTTAACATTTTATAAAATCAGACGCTCAATTATGCTTTTCAAACTTCTCCTTAATCACCAAAAAATCATACTTTTAGGAAGCTAGAAAAACAAAGTATGATTTATATCATCTTTTAAATAAGGATTTATTATTTTATTTTTGCCCCCGACTTTCAAAAAGGTTTAGTAACTTTGTAGTAGTAAAGATATGTATGATGATAGGTAATGGTGAATTTTATATTTTTATTAACAAAAAATAGTGCCAATTCAAAAAATAGTATTAAATTGCACCCCGATTGAATAAATCAAATCATCTCAAAATAATTATAACCTTTAAAAATAACATTTAAATAATTATACACAATGGATTTACAAACAGCAAAAAAGAAAGCTACGAGAGTCCTCATAGCTGGTATAATTTCCAACTTCTCTGTTGGGATATTATACACTTGGAGTAACTTGAAGGATGCTCTTCAGTACACTGCAAAAAATGGATTCCAAGACAACACATTGGCCATTGACTCTGCTGACAGATTGTACTCTGCTTGGGGACAGTCTGACCTAGCATTACCTTATGGTATTGGAGGTTTTACTTCAGCGTTTATCGTTGTATTCGCTGGAGCTTGGCAGGATAAAATCGGTCCTACTAAGGTTATCTTGATCGGGGTGTTAATGACAGGGGTAGGAGCTATCCTTTGTAGTTTCTTGACTAACCATCCTTATTTATTTACTTTCGTATTCGCTATGGTAGTAGGTAATGGTATCGGATTCGTGTATGCTTGTCCTCGTGCGGCTGCGATGAAATGGTTCCACCCATCTAAAAAAGGGATGATCAACGGTCTTGTAGTAGCAGGATTTGGTCTTGGAGCTCTTTGGTTAGGACCACTTGAAACATTGTTCTTAAAGCAACAAGCTTTCATCTGGACTATCGATTCATTCCCTCACTTATCATTAGAAAACACTTTGAGAGTATTAGGATGTGCTATCCTTGCTATGGGTATCCCTGCTGCATTGAATGTAGTGAACCCTCCTGCAGGATATGAAATTCCTGAAGTAGAAGCTGATGCTAACAAACCAGTAAAAGAAAACGCTAAGAAAACTGCTTCTATCGGAACTGCAGCTATGGCTAAAACTTGGCAAGCTTGGGCATTGTTCTCTATCTATGCTCTATACTGTTCTGCTGGTGCGATGGTTATCTCTAACTCTTCTGACATCATGAGAGTACAGTCTGGTTTGACATCTGGTGTAGAATCAGGATTGATTACACCTGAAAACTTCGAACTAGCAACATCTCTACTTGGGATAATGGTTCCTGTAACTTCTATCTCTAATGCTTCAGGTCGTGCATTAGGAGGTATGATTTCTGATATCATCGGTAGAAAGAATGTATACTATGTAATCCACACTATCCAAGCGATTAACATGTTCTTCTTCCACACTTATGACACTCCAGTAAAAATCATCTTAGGAACTATCCTTACTTGTGTGGTTTACGGTTCTGTAATGAGTACAACACCATCTCTTGTAGCTGACTACTTCGGTCTTAAAGCTTACGGTGCTAACTATGGTGTAGTTTATACAGGTTGGGGATTATCATTGGTAATCGGGCCTCAAATTGCAGCTTACTCTAACAGATTGGCTGAAGCAAACAATGCGCCAGGTGAAGCTTACTTCTTCGCTTACCATGCAGCTATCGCATTGATCGCAATTTCATTCGTTCTTGCATTCTTGGTTAAAAAACCTAAATTCAGACAAGAAGATGTTATTGATGATTACATCTTAGGACCAGATGAACTTAAAAAATAATTAAGTTTAATCATAAATAAAGACTCCCAAATTTGGGAGTCTTTTTATTTTGGGGATATTCTAAAATTATATTAAAAACAAATCTGAAGCTATTCCATCTGCAAAAAACCAATGTTTCTCAGGAATTTTGAGATGATTATTTTCTATGAGGAGAATTCCCTGCTCTATTTTAGGCTGAATATCAGCATTGAATTTTTGTATAATTTCATCTGAAAAGTCGTTTTTTATTTTTGCTAAATCTACTCCCCAGCTTGTTCGGAGTCCTATCATCAGCATTTCATTATATCTATCTTTTTCGGACAATATTTCTTTTTCTAATGGTAGTTTTCCTTCTAAAAGGTTTTTGATGTATAATGAATTGTTAGCAATGTTCCACGCTCTAACTTGTCCTCCGTCGTAGGAATGCGCCGAAGGCCCGATTCCTAAATAGGGCTTATATTTCCAATAAGATGTATTGTGTTTAGAATAAAAATCAGGCTTCCCGAAATTTGATATTTCATAATGGTCAAAACCGTTATCTTTCAAAAAATCTACCATGTAGTAGAATTCCTCGTTTTGTGTATTTTCTTTCGGAGGGCTTATTTTTCCTTTGGTTATCCAGTTTTCAAGAGCAGTTCTCGGCTCTATGGTCAGCGCATAAGAAGAAATATGCGGAACTTCCAGCGCTATGGCTTTATCCAAATTTTGCTTCCAAATTTCAAAATTCGATGTAGGCGCTCCGTAAATTAAATCTATACTAATATTCTGAATACCTGCATCTTGTGCCCTTTTCACTGAAGATTCTGCTTGTGAGGAACTGTGCGCACGGTTCATCAGCCTCAAATCTTCATCATGGAAACTCTGTATCCCTATGGAAAGGCGGTTAATCCCAATTTCTGCAATTCCCTTCAAAAATTTTTGGTCTAAATCATCTGGATTTGCCTCCAAGGTAATCTCTATATCCTCTGAAAAATCAAAGTATTTCAGGATTTCATCCATCAGCATTTTAATTTCATCTACTTCCAAAATAGATGGTGTCCCTCCTCCGAAATATAGGGTTTCTAAGGCTTTGTTTTTCAGCTCATTATTTCTTAATGACAATTCGTTTTTAATGGCGGAAAGCATCTCATTTTTCAATTTCAAAGAAGTAGAAAAATGAAAATTACAATAGCTGCACTTCTGTTTGCAAAAAGGAATATGAATATAAAGCATAAAGAAAAAACTCCCACAATGGGAGAATATATTTCATAAAAGCGAACCTCAAAGGTACGCCTTTATTTGCAATAAAAAAATAGTTTTATGTGCTTTTTTTAGTGTAAATTTGAGATATATAACTTTCTCGTAATAAATGAATTAAATCATAATTTAACCTAAATTTATCTGAAATGAACAAAGAACAATTGTATGCTGCTTGTGAATTTGACAGCGAGGGAAATCTACTATGGGCAGGAGGAACTGCTGAAAAGCCTTGGATAGTATCTACCTATAACGCTGGTATTTTGAATAAAGACTGGGTCGGTGGGAAATCCGCAAAACAAGCCGATATTTTCCGAAAACTGAATGGACTAGACAGCCACATGTCTCCAAAAGCGCAGGAAATCATAGATTCATTAAAAAATCAACCGCTTCATGTAATTGCTGAAAATCAGTTCGCGGTAACAGATTATGCATATCAATTGTTCATCTCTCCTCTTCTTCCTGAATTGAGAAAATTTTTAGACAGAAATATATTAGATTTACAAAACAATGAGAGTTTTTCCACTGCGGAGAAAAACTGCCAAGACCTCATCAGAAAAGTAGAATTTTCTACGGAATTTGTAGAGGCAGTGCGTGTCGCTTTCGAATGGCTGGACAAAAAAAACCCTAATGTACCAAGGGCAGTCCGCTCCACAGCGCCTTCCGAAGATGGAGGAGAATTCAGCGGAAGTGGAAAATATTCTACTAAACTACGCCAGTTTGGTTTTGAGGAAGTTCTCAATGCTATCAAAGCTTGTTTCGTTTCTCGTTTTAATCGTGGTGCTTTACATTATCAGTTTTCGGCTCCACATGCTTTCGGTGAGGATTTAGCCTCTCTTTCATTTGCGGTAATGGTGCAGGATATGCAGCCGAGCATAGATGTGGCAGGAACTATTTTCACAGCTGACACACAGAGTAACCACCCTGGTTTTGTGGAAATTAACTTTACTTATGGACTTGGTGAAGCTGTAGTTTCTGGTAGAGTTTCTAGTGACTCTTGGATTTTTGCAAAAAGACCTTTAAGACTAAAAAAAGATGGTTTAATAGACTTTAAACTTGGTGAAAAACAAGAGTATTTCGATGGAGAATGGCATAAAAACACTCCTGAAAACTCTGCAAAAAAATGTATGTCTGATGAGACTGCTTCTACCCTCTCTACAATAGGAATGCTTCTAGGTGACTTATTCAGAGAGCTGGATGCGGAAAGTGTAGAGAGTGATTTGGAGGCGGCTATTAACTTTAAGACAAATACCATCATCATCACTCAGCAGAGAGCGATTACCACTCTGAAACACGAGCCTGTACATAGAAAATTTACCCTCGATGGGCTGAATGAAGATGGACAAGAAAATGCTACCCTAGAAAGTGCGCTGCTTCTAAAATCAAAAGGTATCAATGCTGGGATTCCAAGTATCACGCACGGAGTTGTAATCTCACTCTTTGGCGAAGGAGCCGAGTTCAAAAGAGATTTTGAGAAGAAATTTAATGAAAAGAAAAAACAAATCACAGATAAATACGGCGACAAAATAGGAGTAATCCTCGTAACAGCGATGACTTACCCATGGATGGAGCCTTCTATGGAACAAACCGTAGCCTGCATCACTACTCGTGGAGGGAAAAATGACCACACTCCTATCTGGTGTAAAGAACATGGCTTACCGTGCGCTGTATCCGTAAAGGGCGCGCCTGAATTTCTAAAAGATGGCAGCCTAATCACTTACTATGGCGTAGGAGACACTCCTGCTTTCTATGATGGTCGCCACCAGTATTCTGTAACAGAAACTCAATTAGAAGGGCTAAAACCTTCTCCTATTCCTATCCGTCTGATAGTATCCGATGCGAGTACAGCTAGGTCTGTATGTATGCGTTCTTATTTCCCTTCTCTCAATATTGGTAGAGGTTCTGGACTAGTTCGCTGGGAAATGCTGGCAGCAAAACTTAGAGTGCATCCTATGGCGGTGATGAATTATTCTACTTTGGAGAGTGACTTCTTGCAGCTGGTAGGTCAGGGAAGAATGACAAAAGAAGAAGCCGTAAAAACAGCCGAAAGCGTAGCTGAATTTATCCGAACTGAATCTGGCGAGCTTTCTCCTGTGGATTGGTATGTAAAAGCCCTCGCAAGGGAAATTGCAGGAATCGTTTCTCCATACTATACTGATGATATCAATGAGCCTATGGTCGTGCGACTTCCTGACTTTAAAACCAATGAACACGCTGATTTATTAGGCGGTAGAGCCTATGAGCCAGTGGAAGAAAACCCTATGCTGGGAGACAGAGGTGCAGGAAAATATTTAGGTGCATATCAAAAAGCATTCCTTGCCATAGACCTAAAAGCTTTGGCATATGTGATAAATGATATGGGATATACCAATATCCACATAGAAGTTCCTTTTGTGAGAACGCCTGATGAAATGAAAGAAGTCGCTAGATTAGTAAAAGAAAGCGGTATCGATATTCCTCTTCAAATGATGTTCGAGCTTCCTGTGAATATTTCTCGTGCAACAGAGTTTTTCAAAGTGTCTGATGGCGGTCAGATAGGTTCTAACGACCTTCTACAACTAGAATTCGGATTAGACCGCTCTGGAGGAGATATTCTGCCTTGGCATATACAACACCTACAATCCAGAATAGAAAACCTCATCCAAGAAAGAAATACTACGAAACCAGAGTTCCATTTAGGTCTCTGTGGCAACCTTCCTTCTACCAATCCAGAGTTTGCAAAATGGCTGGTAGATGCTGGAATAGACGAGTTCTCTGTAACGCCTGATGCTCTGATTCCTGCCCTGCTGGGAGTAACAGGAGAGACACCTGATGGGAAACAAAACATCACTGTTTATACGGCAGAAGGCAAAGTGTTCGTAAATGGACAAAAAGCATAAAATCAAACAAAAGAGAGAGACCAAAAATCTCTCTCTTTTCTTTTTTAAGAATTAAATATTTTATTTCTAATTCGAAGCTAAATAATTTCTCCATTTATCAACAGCCTCCTGCATATCCTTTGGCATTGGGCTTTCAAAATACATTTCCTTTTTGGTTGTCGGGTGGATAAATCCAAGTGTATGAGCATGCAGAGCATGTCTTGGTAATATTTCAAAAATATTTTGGATAAACTGCTTGTATTTCGGCAGATTTTGCCCCCTTAGAGGAATATGCCCTTCATATCTTTCATCATTGAAAAGAGTGTGCCCTATGTGGCGGAAATGAGCCCTTATCTGGTGTGTTCGTCCTGTTTCCAGTTTACATTCTACCCAAGTCATATATCGGAAACGCTCTAAAACTTTATAATGAGTCACAGCGTGTTTGCCGATGCTTCCATCTTCATAGACCGCCATCTGCATTCTATTTTTTTCGTGGCGTCCTATGTGTCCGCGGATAGTTCCCTCATCATTTTCTAAATTTCCCCAAACAAAAGCCCAATAGAGCCGTTTGGTTTTTCGTTCAAAAAACTGTTTCGCAAGGAAACTCATCGCATATTCATTTTTAGCAATGACAAGAAGCCCTGATGTGTCTTTATCAATCCTGTGAACCAGCCCTACACGGTCTAAATCCGTTTTCAAGCCATTTTTCTCAAAATGATAGGCCACAGCATTGACTAGTGTTTTATCCCAGTTCCCAAAACCAGGGTGGACAACCATTCCTGCTTCCTTATCCACTACCAATACATCATCATCTTCATAAACGATATTGATAGGAATATCTTGAGGAATGATAATATTTTCGCGAGGAGGATGGGCGAGAAGAACCGAAATCTGGTCGTTAGGTTTTACTCTATAGTTCTGTTTTACAGGAACTCCATTGACAACCACATTACCAGCGCGGCAGGTCTGAGAAATTTTATTTCGGGAGGAATTTTGTCTAAAAATTAACAAAAATTTGTCTATCCTAAGAGGTTCCTGATTCTTATCTACAACGATGCTGAGATGCTCATACAGATCGCTCCCTTCCTCCAGAGATTCATTGAGAACCTCATCTTCTATAAAATCTTCATTTTCTTCTATCATCTTTATCTACTCTACTACTACTTTTTTCGGTTTTGGTTTTTCGGCTGGTTTAGTAGTGTTTTCTTTAGGTTTTTCCTCTGTTTTTTTATTGTCTTTTTTCTCCTCAGGCTTTTTAGTTTCCACTGGTTTAGCAGGAGGTGGAGACTCTACCTTTATGTTTTGTTTCGTGGAAGAAGGGTACTCCATCGGCGTGTTAGCCTGTCTGGTTTCCTTTGCTGGTTCAGTTGGTTCATCCTTCGGAAGCCCATATATTTTATCCAGTTCCCTTGCTTTATCCACCATTTCGGCAGGAGTTTTCTTACTCGCCCATACATCTATCTGCATCCCTTGGTCTCTAAGGCTACCCACTGCAGGGTCTTGGTAGTAGACTATATCATTTTCATCTTTTACTCCACTTTCGTATTCCGCGATACCAAATTCAAAATTATTAGCCATAATCACTTCGCGGGCTTCTTTCACAGTAAGCCCCACTACATTTGGAACGGCAATATCTCTAAGCGGCCCAGAACCGATAATCAAATCTATTACAGAAAACTTAGGTAGGAGAGTTCCTGGTTTTAGTTCCTCTCCTTTGTAAATCATTTTCAGAACGGCATCTTTCTGGATACTTGGCTCATAGATGGTATCACCTACCTTTAGCCCTACAAGCTCTAACCTACTAAACGCCAATCCTTTATATTTCTCTAAAAGATTAGGAACTTCCACTTTTGCCCAAGTTTTTGGATTGATTCTCAAGATAACAGTCCTACCCTCTTTCACACGAGAACCTGCGGCAGGATAAATTTGTAACACCTGAAAAGGCTTATATTTAGGGTCGTATTTAAAGCTGTCCACTTCCACCTCCAGCCCCATGTTTTCTAATTCTTTTACGGCCTCTTGGACAGACATATTTACTACATTCGGAACGGGTACTTCTTTTCCGTGGTTGGTATGGGTATCCAGCCATCTAAATGTCCCCCAAACCAAGCCAAAAAATATCCCTAAGGTAATCAAAATATTTACCCAGACTTTCCAGTGAAGAAATGATTTAAACATATTTTTAGTGTCAATTAAATTGCAAAAGCAAATATATGGTTTTTCATTAAATTTTTCCTGTTTTTTTGTTTACTTTTGCCCAAAATTATCATAATGTTTGATGACCTAAAGCCTATTCTTATCCTGTTATTAAGGTTTTTAGCGACTTATCTGGGATTGATTTTACTTTATCAGTTTTATCTAAATCTATACTCCGATGCCGCCGCAGACCCTTTGACCAGAGTTATAGCAGAGCAGTCTACTTTCTGCATGAATAAAATGGGCTACAATACCCAACTGATAGAATCCACCGAAAAGAGCGGTTTATATTTCTATATCAATAACATATGGGCCACCACGATGATTGAGGGCTGTAATGCCGTTTCCATCATGATTCTGTATCTTGCCTTTATTTTTACTTTTTATAAAGGATTACAGACTTTTTGGTTCGCCGCTTTGGGACTGGTTTTCCTTTATGTAGTGAATGTTATGAGAATTGCTCTTATTAACATTGTCTATATGGAACTTTCACCAGAGCATTTTAAGATTGCTCATGATTATGCCTTTCCTGCCATTATCTATGGTGGTGTTGTTTTTCTTTGGATTATCTGGATTAAATTTTTTGTTAAACGATGAAACATTGGAACTGGATTGGTGCCATGCTTTGTGTGGCAGGGCTTATCGGAGTGAGATATCTGGAAAAAGTTCTATTCTACGACCCTTTTTTAGATTATTTTGCGAATACTAGCAATCCTGCATTTCCTCAGTTTGAGTGGACTAGGCTCATTGGCAGCCATATTTTCAGGTTTTTATTAAATCTTATTTTTTCTTTGGGAATCGTTCATTTTCTGTTTTTAAATAAAAAATGGACTTTCCAAGCGATGGTTTTAATCACTTTATCTTTTGTTCTTTTCTTCCCTATTTATCTGTATTCTGTCTATACGGAATTTAGTTTCGGGAATTTGTTTTCGTTTTATATCAGAAGATTTGTGATTCAGCCTCTGCCTATTTTACTGATAGTGCCGCTGTTTTATTACAGAAAAAATCTTATAAAATAAATCAAGGCTCATTTTTATAAGCCTTGATTTTTCTACAAATTATCCAAATCTTTTTTGAATTTCTCTATTCTAAAATCCGTAGAGATGGTTCCTTTTTCTATTTTTTCTTTCGCATAAAGCTTAGTTTCGGTTTCGGTTTTTTCTAAAAGATAATCGTATGGCCCTGCGGTAGAAATCAATTTGACCAAAACAGGCGAAATCTCTAAACAAATGAAAAGTCCCATGATGAACATTGCCGCCACAGCCATGATGGGATTTGCGCCTAGCTCATCCAGCGCCTGAAGCCTCGCCGCGAAACCATTGAACCTATTTTCCGAATCCTCGCTGTTTTTCTGCTCCGTTTGTAGGTTGGTATAGACTTTGGAGATTTCCTCATCCAGATATTTCAGTCGTGGTTCCATTTGCTTTTGATAGGCTTCCAGCTCTTTTTTCTTGTTATCGCGGATTTCGGTTTTTCGCTTTGCATTTGGCCCAAAACCAGCCTTCCCGCTCGTAAGTCCCGTTTCTTTCCCCAGAACCTCTCTTTCCAAATCCACTACTGCAGAATCATAGGCTTTTTGGTAGGATTCTATTTGACTTTGGATTTGTTCTTTTTCTTTTGCAAAAGGCCCTGACTGCTGCAGAATCCTGCTGTTCATTTGTTCCTGAAGTTCGGTTTTATTCCTTTGGATAATGGTGTTTAGCTGTTTATTGATTTCTTTTTCAAAAATCTTTAATTCCAATGGTTTTGAAATAACAATTCCTAAAAACACCGCCAAAACCAAACGAGGAAGCGTCAGCAGAAGTTGGTTTTTCCAAGAAACCGTTTTCTTGATAGAGGACACGATGTATCTGTCCAGATTAAAAATCATCAGTCCCCATACAGCCCCCGCCGCCAGTGCAGCGTGGAAATCATCAAAAATGGTAAAGGTAGCATACCCTGCGGAGATTCCCGCAAAAAAACCTGTGAATAAAACAATCCCTCCGATGCCGGAATATTTATTCCACTCGGAAGGAGTTTTCTTTAAGATGTGAAGATTCGCACCAGAGCAAATCATCAAAAATTTCTGAATAAAGTTTATTTTCATTTTTCCGTACTATGTGTACGGTGTGATACCAAAATTATACCAACTGATTTTTGACCAAATATTCTGCGATTTGGACAGCGTTCGTAGCCGCTCCTTTTCTTAGATTATCCGCTACTATCCAGCAGTTGAGCGTTTTAGGCTGGGAATTATCTCTTCTTATTCTTCCTACAAAAACCTCATCTTTCCCTTCGGAATAGAACGGCATAGGGTATTTTTTATTGGCTACATCATCCTCCACGATAACACCCGGTGTTTTTGAGAGAATCTGCTTAATTTCCTCTATATCAAAGTCTTCATTAAACTCAATATTCACACTCTCAGAATGTCCGCCCTGCACAGGAACACGAACAGCCGTCGCTGTGATTTCAAAACTGCTATCGCCCAAAATCTTTTTAGGCTCGGTCATTAGTTTTAGTTCTTCTTTTGTGTAGTCATCATCTGCGAAAACATCACAATGCGGAAGTGCATTTTTGAAAATCTGATAAGGATAAACTTTCTCGCCTTCTTCGCCTTTGATTTCTTGGTTGAGCTGGTCTACTGCCGCTTTGCCTGTTCCCGTAACCGACTGATATGTAGACACTACTACTCTTTTCAGTCCATATTTTCTGTGTAGTGGATTTAGAATCATTACCAACTGAATCGTAGAGCAGTTAGGATTTGCGATGATTTTGTCTTCTTGGGTCAGAACATTGGCATTTATCTCTGGAACGACCAGTTTTTTGGTAACATCCATTCTCCAAGCTGAAGAATTATCAATCACCGTAGTTCCTGCCTCTGCAAATTTAGGCGCGAACTCTATAGATGTCCCTCCACCAGCCGAAAACAGCGCTATCTCAGGCTTCATATCAATGGCATCCTGCATGGACACAACAGAGTATTTTTTACCTTTAAAACTAATTTTTTTTCCGACAGATTTTTCTGAAGCCACTGGGATAATTTCCTTCACAGGGAAATTCCTTTCTTCCAAAACTTTCAACATGATTTGTCCTACCATTCCTGTAGCACCCACTACCGCAATTTTCATATGAGTAAATTCAATTTTTTAATTATCCAAAAATCATTCTCCAAGGGTATGCATACTCAAAAAGTAACGCCGCCACCAGTGCGATGATTAGCATTTTTAGGGTTAAAATTTGATTGTTTTTTAGAAACATGTATACATAGGTTATCATTCCTGCACAGGTCAGGATAATTATTCCGTACTCAAAAAGCCTAAAATACGAAGAAAATCCCGAAGTCTCTGAGAACTCTGGTGAATAAATTCCTAAAAAAACACCCAATATCCCCTGTATATATAACAATATCATCGAGAAAAAACTTGTTTTTCTCAAAACATCTGATATTCTCCCTTTATAACTAAGATGAACTTGTAACAATAGAAAAATAAACGCTCCAAAAACTACCACTGTGGAAAAAGAAATTCCCTTATGAGTACTATATACACTATTAAATAATTCCTCCATTTTTATTCTAAATTATAAACGCAAATATAAAAAAATCCTAACTAATTAAAGTTAGGATTTTTATTTATTATCTTCTTGTTTTTTACTAGAAGTTGAACGCTACACTAGCAGACCAAGTCCTTCCCGCTCCGAAGAATACTTTGTTTCCTGTATCTATTCCTTTATACTTAAGCCCTGTTGCATCAGGATCTCCATCACGAAGACTTGTAGAAGCATCAGAAATGTAGTAAGAATCTATTACATTATAAACATTCACTCCGAAAGTAAAGTACTGAGAACGCTCTCTTAATCTTAGTTTATAAGAAGCACCTAAGTCTAAAAGATTGTAATCTGGAAGTCTAAGAGCTCCTTGTTCTTGTCTTGCAACAGTTTTGTAATCATTTGTATTAACTGCTGAATAAAGATTTCCAACGAATCTCCAAGTTCCATAGATGCTCAAATCACTTATCGGTTTGATAGTCGCACCTAAAGAAGCTGTAAGCTGTGGAATACTGCTGTTTCCGCTTCCTCCTACTTTTACTTGATCTAAGTATAATGTAGTGTTCCCTGTTGTTGTTGTAACAGGATTATTACTTTCATCGAAATCAGCTCCTGTAGCATTTCCTTTATATCTGTAGTCTCCGTAAGAGAACATACCTTGTAATTCTAAGAATTTCACTGGTTTATATGTAGCGTCTACTTCCACCCCCATGTGAACCTGAGTGATGCCACTGATTTCTGAATATCCTCTAACATTACCTGATGCAGTTGTAAATGTTTGGTTTCCAACTCTCAACCATCTATCTTTCCATTCAGTTCTGTATAGGTTAAGGTTAGCATTGAATTTAGAAGATCTAAAACCATATCCTACTTCTGCAGAGAATATTTTCTCGTTTGTCAGGTTAGGATTCAGCACCTGTTGGTTGTTTGGATATACCGCATTCATAAATGGCTGCTTGCTATAGAAACCTACATTTGCGAAAACATTATGATTTTCGTTGATGTTATAGTTAGCTCCCCCTTTTACATTATATCCTATAAGGTTTTTGAAGCTTGTTTTTGTATCAACAAATTGTCCTTGTTGTTTTGTGGTTCCATCTTCTTTAACAAAGTTATCAATTCTTCTGTAAGCTTGATTAGAAACAGATCCTTGTATGAAAGCAGAGAAATTATTTTTAGTAAACTCTACCTGTCCAAAACCACTATACCATAGTACTTCTCCGTCATTGCTATATCCTATGTGCTCCTCTTGTCCTAATGTTTTTCCTCCAAAAGGATTCCACGGAAGGTTTTTGTAATCGTGTACTCTTGAAACTACTTTCGCAGGAATGTTTTTATTTGAATTATCTTTATAACCATTAGCTCCGTATAAGTGAGTAAGCGTTTGGTAGTGGTATCCATAGTAGTATCTATCGTCTGTTCCTATAGAGAATTTCCAGTTATCATTTATTTTGTGTTGGAAATTTGCTAAAATACCATACCAGTTGTGTGAGTTCATAGATGCTCTTCTTACAAGAGTGTGTTTCGCTCCTGCTGTATTAGCATCTATTGCTGCATTCGCTGCGAAGATAGCATCATAGTTTATATGACCATCAGCATCTCTGTAAGCTGTAACATTTTGACCTCTTACTCCTCCTAAATCACCTAAATCACCTGTTCCACCACCTCTACCATTAGAAGCATATAGTACAGTGCTCAATTTAGATTTTGGAGTAATATTCCAATCCCAGTTGAACATCATTACTGGTTTTGCGTAGAAGTTAGATTTGTTAGATAATGCTCTTCTTCTTCCTGCCGCATCTGTATAGTATCCAAAATCTGGGTTATACTGTCTGTATGGGTTTCCATCATGATCTGGATTATAGTCTATATAATCTTGTATTTTGCTTGTAAAACCTCTTTGATCATGCCACTGAGGAGAAGATGTTATAGTAAACTGGAAGTTATGTTTTTTATTTGGCTCAAATCCTAAAGCAAAATAGTATGCATAAGATTCGAAATCAGTGTTTTGTACATAATAAGAACCAGCTGTTCTACTCATTAAGAAAGAGGTAGACCAGCCGTTTTCAGTTTTTCCTGTATTATATGAGAAAGAAGCCTTGTGATAGTCATTATTTGCAACTCCTATTCTTACAACACCTCCTTTTTTCATGTCTGCCGCACGCGTAATGAAGTTCATAGTTCCCCCTACAGAAGCAATTGCTAATTTAGATGAACCTAAACCTCTCTGAACCTGAATGGTACTTGTAACATCAGAAAGACCTGTCCAGTTAGAAAAATACACAGCACCGCCTTCCATATCGTTCACTGGCATACCATTTACCATCACAGCGATGTTTCTAGATTCGAAACCACGCATTGTGATTCCTCCATCTCCGAAACCACCACCAGATTTAGTCGCATACACAGATGGTGTAGTGTTAAGAACTTCTGTCAATTCCTGATTTCCTAATCTCTCAATGATTTGAGCAGATTTCACAGTAGATACAGCTACTGGTGTCTTTCTGTCTTTTGCAATGTCCGCTACTCCCACAAGAACTACTTCATCAATGTTCTTTTCTGAACCTTGAGTTTCCTCTTGTGCAAAATAAAAACTTGCCGTTGTTAAAGTCAATGCTGCTATCGCAGATCTCCTTAAAAAGTTTGTCTTCATAAAATTTTTTGGTTTTCTAAATTTTAAATATCGCAAATTTACAGTTAATTTTTTAACTAAAATTAACAAATCATCAAATTTTTACATCCTAAAATGTTAATTTTTCAAAAACGCCTATTTTAGGGCTTTACCGTAGACATATTTTCAGATATTTTTTCAGTTTCATCTGTGTCATTTTCTTCTTTTTTATCATTTTCAGAAAATTCATCATGATAAACTTGAATCAACAATACAGTAATGGAAATCAATATCGGTCCAAAAATCAACCCAATAAAGCCGAAAACCTTCAACCCTAAAATAATCCCAAATACAGAATTCAGCGGATGGATATTTTCTATTCTTTTTAAGAATGTGAATCTCAGAATGTTATCCACTCCAGCAGAAAGAAAACCGAAGAATAAAACTCCCGCCGCTCCCACTGGGTTTTGGCTCGCCAGCAGCATAAGTGACACTGGAACATAGACAATCGCGCCTCCCACAATAGGGATAAGCGATGCCATAGCCGTTAAAATAAATAAGAAAAATGGACTAGAAACTCCAAAAATGAGATACCCTATGAAAACTGTGAGCCCCTGCCCAACGGCTACCACAGGAATTCCCACCACATTGGCAATGATAAGTTTTCGAAAACGCTCTCCTATCTTATTGATATTAGATTTTTTCAGCGGAACAGCCTTCTCCAAAGCCCTTTCCATCGCTCGAGAATTGACCAGCATAAAATACAAAATGAAATACGCTGTAACAACCGTAGTAACGATATCCACCGTCGTATTCAATAAAGATGAGGTGTAAACAGTCACCCACTCTCCTACTTTCCTTAAATCAATGGATTGGATGATATCATAACCTGTTTTATCCTTTATATATTCGTGGATTTTATTGATATGCTCTATGCCAACCTCTATATAGTCGCGGGAATTCGCCAGTTTTACCACCAAAGTCTCCACTATGTAATAAATCGGAATGATGATAACCAAAAGGGAAAGCAACATCAAGAAACCTATCGCCAGCCAAGGTTTCCATTTTCTCTCCTCTGTAAGCTTAAAATAATAATCTCGGAAAATGACATAAAGTGTAATCGCGCCCAGAAATGATGGCAGAAAATTACTTAAATTAAATCCTATCAAAAACAAAAATCCGAAAATCATCCCCAATAGGATAACCTGTCTGATTTTGTTATTACTAATTTGATTGCCCATACTAAAATTTATTCTGCAATAATATCAAAAGTATTTCAAATAAAGAAAATCCTTTCCCAATTTCTTAGGAAAGGATTTTTATCATAGCAAAATGTATAAATACATTGTTTTATCAAACTTTGATTTCTACATCTACACCGCTTGGTAATTCTAACTTCATAAGAGCATCTACAGTCTTAGAAGAAGAAGAGTAGATATCCATCAATCTCTTGTGTGCAGAAAGCTGGAACTGTTCTCTTGCTTTTTTATTAACATGTGGAGATCTAAGCACAGTAAAGATTCTCTTGTGAGTAGGTAATGGAATTGGTCCATTTACTACAGCACCTGTAGATTTTACTGTTTTTACGATTTTCTCAGCAGATTTATCTACTAAATTGTAATCGTAAGATTTTAATTTTATTCTGATTCTTTGTGACATTTTAATCTAAATTTTAATTAACCTCTTGCTTTAGCTATTACTTCTTCAGCCACATTCTGTGGAGCTGGTTCATATTTTTCAAACTCCATAGAAGATGTTGCTCTACCAGAAGATAATGTTCTAAGAGCTGTTACATATCCAAACATTTCTGCTAATGGAACAAATGCTTTGATAACTTTAGCATTATTTCTATCATCCATACCGTTTACAGTACCTCTTCTTCTGTTAAGGTCACCTACGATATCCCCCATGTATTCTTCTGGAGTAACAACTTCCAATTTCATGATAGGCTCCATGATTACTGGTTTAGCAGCTTTACCAGCTTCTCTAAATCCAAGTTTAGCAGCCAATTCGAATGAAAGTTGGTCAGAGTCCACTGGGTGGAAAGAACCATCTTTTAGTGTAACTTTAATTCCTTCAATCTCGAATCCAGCCAAAGGACCATTTTTCATAGCTTCTTTGAATCCTTTCTCAACAGAAGGGATAAATTCTTTTGGAATGTTACCACCTTTAATTTCGTTGATGAATTCAAGACCTGTTTTTCCTTCATCAGCAGGACCAATTTCGAAGATGATATCCGCGAATTTACCTCTACCCCCAGTTTGTTTTTTGTAAACTTCTCTGTGGTTAGCTGTAGCTGTAAGAGATTCTTTGTACTCTACCTGCGGCTGTCCTTGGTTTACTTCTACCTTGAACTCTCTTCTTAAACGGTCTACGATGATATCCAAGTGAAGCTCTCCCATTCCTGAGATGATAGTTTGTCCAGATGCTTCATCTGTTTTTACTTGGAAAGTAGGATCCTCTTCTGCTAACTTCGCTAAAGCGTTACCCATTTTATCTTGGTCAGCTTTAGTTTTAGGTTCAACAGCGATACCGATTACCGGATCTGGGAAAATCATAGATTCAAGAACGATAGGGTTCTTTTCATCACAAAGTGTATCCCCTGTTTTGATATCTTTAAATCCTACAGCTGCACCGATATCTCCTGCTTCGATATATTCTACAGGATTTTGCTTATTCGCGTGCATTTGATAGATTCTCGAGATTCTTTCTTTAGAATCAGATCTTGTGTTCAACACATAAGAACCTGCATCCAATTTACCAGAATAAGCTCTAAAGAACGCCAATCTACCTACATATGGGTCAGTAGCAATCTTAAATGCTAATGCAGCAAATGGCTCATTTACATCTGGTTTTCTTGTGATTTCAGCATCTGTTTTAGGGTCAGTTCCTTTGATATCATCTTTATCTAGTGGAGATGGAAGGTATTTACATACAGCATCCAACATAAACTGAACTCCTTTGTTCTTAAACGAAGAACCACAAGTCATTGGGATAATAGACAAATCAATAGTTGCTTTTCTTAAAGCTTCATTGATTTCTTCTTCTGTGATAGAATCTGGATCTTCAAAGAATTTTTCTAATAAAGACTCATCATATTCTGCCACATTTTCCACAAGGTTTTGTCTGTATTCCAATACATCAGCTTTCATGTCTTCAGGAATTGGAACAACATCAAATGTCATACCTTGAGTATCTTCGTGCCAAACAATAGCTCTGTTCTTGATAAGGTCTACCACACCTTTGAAGTCTTCCTCAGCTCCGATTGGTAATACGATAGGAACAGCGTTAGAACCTAGCATCTCTTTTACCTGACGGCAAACCGCCAAGAAATCAGCTCCTTGTCTGTCCATTTTGTTTACGAATCCCATTCTCGCAACTTTGTAGTTGTCAGCCAATCTCCAGTTAGTTTCTGATTGTGGCTCTACTCCGTCAACTGCTGAGAACAAGAACACTAGACCATCCAATACTCTCAAAGAACGGTTTACCTCTACAGTAAAGTCAACGTGTCCTGGGGTATCGATAATGTTAAAGTGGTATCCTTTAGTTTCTGGCAAAACTTTTCCTTGATCAGTTGGAAAATTCCAGTTACAAGTAGTAGCTGCAGAGGTAATTGTAATCCCTCTTTCAGCCTCTTGCTCCATCCAGTCCATCTGTGATGTACCTTGGTGAGTTTCACCCAACTTGTGAGTTTTACCAGTGTAAAATAAAATTCTCTCTGTAGTGGTAGTTTTCCCTGCATCGATGTGTGCAGCAATACCAATATTTCTTGTATATCTAAGATCTCTTCCCATTTCAGATTAGAATTTAAAGTGTGAGAATGCTTTGTTTGCTTCTGCCATTTTGTGAGTATCTGTCTTTTTCTTAACAGCAGCTCCTTCTTCTTTAGAAGCAGCGATAATCTCAGCAGCTAATTTTTGCGCCATAGATTTATCGTTTCTCAAAGAAGCATATTTGATCAACCATTTCATAGCCATAGAAATTTTTCTATCAGCTCTGATCGGCATAGGAATTTGGAAGTTAGCCCCCCCTACTCTTCTTGATCTTACTTCTACATGCGGCATTACATTAGTAAGTGCATCTTTCCATACTTCAAGAGAAGTTTTTTCCTGATCTTCTTTTTTAGTTTCTACGATATCTAGTGCATCATAGAAAATTCTAAATGCGATAGACTTCTTACCATCTATCATCAAGTTATTCACAAATCTTGTTACCAATTGATCATTAAATTTAGGATCTGGTAACAACGGTCTTTTTTTTGCTTTTGTCTTTCTCATTGTTTCTTTCCTTAAAATTTAATGATTACTTTTTCCCTGCTGGTGCTGCACCTGGTTTAGGTCTCTTAGCTCCATACTTAGATCTTCTTTGTGTTCTTCCATTTACACCTGCAGTGTCCAAAGCACCTCTTACAATGTGATAACGAACTCCCGGTAGGTCTTTCACCCTTCCGCCTCTTACCAATACTATCGAGTGCTCTTGGAGATTATGTCCTTCGCCCGGGATATAAGCGTTAACTTCTTTACCATTAGAAAGTCTTACTCTGGCAACTTTTCTAAGTGCAGAGTTAGGTTTCTTAGGTGTAGTTGTATATACTCTCGTACATACACCTCTCTTCTGTGGACAAGAATCCAAAGCAACCGATTTGCTCTTCTTGGCAATTGTGGCTCTTCCTTTTCTTACTAATTGTTGAATAGTAGGCATTTTATTGCTTTATATTAAATTATTTGATTTGCAAAATTACAACTTTTTCTAAAACTGACAAAAATTTATTCTATCCTTTTTTGAAATAAATGTATAATATTGTATAAAATAAAATTAAACCATGAAATACTTTAGTTTTAGCACTATATGTTTGTTCATAAGGATTGTCTTTATACCTCCAATCTCTTTCTCCACTTTTTGTTTCATATTTATAACTTCCTCCCGTAAATATTATAATAACACTAATAATCATTACAATAAATACTATTCTTTCCGTATCCTTATTTGTGTGCATAATAAAGAAATTAGTCAATGCAAATAATAATGATGATATTATTACTCCTATCTTATTTCTAAGATAAAATGTAAAAATCCACATCAATATTATTACGATTCCCCAAATAATTAACTCCATATTTTATCTATTTTTTTCCAATAACAATCTGATTTTTTTATATGCAGAATAACAAAAATTTGGAGCAGAAGGATGCCTAAGCACTATAGCAGGATATTCTTTTTCTCCTACTTTATAATACTTTTTATCAATTTCTTTTTCATCATACTTTCCTATATCAGGCATATTACCCCATAATCTCATTCCCCAAATTATAATAACATCTGGCTGGTACTTATCTAAAATTTCATGAAAAGCTTTTTCACTTTGGTTAAACTGCTCTTGTGTAGGCGATATTCTTGGATTACTAATGGGATACTGAACATAATTATAAAACATAACTGAATCCCAAAAATCTATCAAATTAATTTTACTATCTTCCCAATTATAAAATTCCTTTATGAACTTAGTAAATGTGTTCATCCATGATTGATGCTCTTTATTGCCTTTTTGATAATCCACATAAGATTCAACAACTTGTTGTGTGAATTTTAAATATTTACCATTCCTCAATTCTTCATTAACTCCATCATTGATATCTTCTCCCCAGTGATGACTCTCTCCCAATATCAAAATTTTTCTTTCATCAATACCTTTTTCGTAATTTTTCCCTATCCAAGGTGCAAAATTAACATTTTTAAATTCATTCATTTACTATCAATGTATTATCTATTACAAAAAAAATTATGAAAAAAAAACAGTTATACCATTTCTAATATAACTGTTTTTCATTAGGATCACAATATTATTAAATCGGTTCTATGATTTCATCTAAAATACTGTATTCGAATCGCTTAGCAATGTTATAGAGCTGCTCTCCGCCATGCCCTACGATTCTTATCACGATACCACCACCTACAGTAGTTGTGATACCATACTCTACACCTTCATCATCTTTTAGTGCTTTTTCTAAAAGTTCTAAAAGGTGGTCTTCTTCCAGCTGCTGGTCATAGATAAAAATAGTGGCTTGGTGAGTGAAATCCTCCCACTGCCCCATTGTAGTCAAATCCATTTCGCTTGGCTTCATGTACAATCTATCTTTGAAAATAAGATGACCATCAAGGAATATTCTCGTATAGTTTTTAAATTCTTTAAACTCAAAAATTTCTCCTTCTCCGTAAAGTTTTCTTCCACAAGTAATGACTTCTCCCCAGATTACTCTAGATGTTTTAGCAATATTGATAGTATTTATCGCTTCATAAACAGAGTCCTTGTGTGGTGAAGTAGGATGTGGAATATACTGAAGCATAGCATCTTCCTCTACATCTATAGTAGTAGTCTGCTTAGCAAATCCACCTGGTTTCATAGAGTGGATTCTAGAATAAGCCTGAGTTTCAAGACCTAAATTAGTTCCCTTCGCTACTCTAAAAGACATTTCATAGAAATCCCCCGCCATAATCCCTGGAGTGGAGCTTCTTATCATGTATCTCAACCAAGGGTCATGAGCACTTCTCTTATCAAATCTCATCAATCCAAACGGATTGGTATAAAACATTTCCGCCAAGTGATGAAACCCATCTCGGATCTCAGTCCTTAGGCTCATCTTACTGGTGTATTCCCCTATTATTCCGTTCATAATTATCTGATAATTGCAGGTTCTTCAATATCTTCTAAAAGAGCATACTTCTTAATCCATCCGATAACAGCATCCACTCCTTCTTCTGTTTTCAAGTTTGTGAATACAAATGGACGCCCTTGTCTCATTCTCTTCGCATCGCTTTCCATTACCGCTAAATCTGCACCTACTAATGGAGCTAAGTCAAATTTGTTAATCATCAACAAGTCAGATCTTGTGATACCAGGCCCTCCTTTTCTTGGAATTTTTTCACCAGCCGCCACATCAATTACAAATATTGTCAAATCGGCCAATTCTGGGCTAAATGTAGCAGAAAGGTTATCTCCACCACTCTCCACGAAAAGAATTTCCATATCTGGGTGTTTAGCAGCCATTTCATCCACTGCCTCCAAGTTCATACTCGCATCCTCTCTAATCGCTGTATGAGGACATCCTCCTGTTTCTACCCCTGCAATTCTATCTTTTGGTAATTTACTATTTTTTTGAAGGAATTTTTCGTCCTCGTTAGTATAAACATCATTGGTGATTACACAAACATAATAATCATCCATCATTTTTCTTGATAAAACTTCTATCAACGCAGTTTTTCCAGCACCTACAGGACCTGCTACACCAATTTTAATATATTTTCTATTTGCCATTTTGTTATAATTTTTTGTTATACTTCAATAATTTTAATCCTTAACTCATATACAATCTTGAATACAATCTCTCGTGCTGCATAGATCTCAAATCAAATCCTACATTAGAAAGACCGATTTTATCTTCTTCCAAATTCATGGTTTTTTCTACCCAAGAAGGAATATTTTTTTTCACTTCAAAAAGAATTTTTTGTCCTTCAAGCTGACCAAGTGGAACCAGCTTAACCGCGTTAGTCACCATACCTGTAGCTGTAGAGAAATAAAACGCTGTAATCGCCTCTTCCAAAGGAATTTCCATCAAATAGCACAATGCACCATATACCACAGGATAGTTCCCCACGCTGATATTTTTAGTCACATAGTCCCCAAATTTTGTCAAGAAATCGCATTTTTGCCCTTCTTCTATGAAGATTTTCAGCAATCTCGTTCCTAGTTTGTGGCTCGCCTCACGAATTTCTCTTGGACTCTTCATTGCACTACATTCCTCATCCAAAACAACTATTCTCTCGTAGCTGTCTTTTTCTTTCATAGCTTCATAAGCTAATCTCACATAAGCCGCATCATTATGTAATATACTGCTGGACAGCATATTATTAAGAAATAAAGCCGCCGTCTCCGTACTGTTTACAAGTCCTTTCTGCACATAGGTTTCCAAACCATTTGAGTGAGAGTATCCCCCAATTGGCAAAGTCGGGTCCGCAATGTGTAATAGACTTATTAGTGAATTTACCTTCATTTTATTTCTGTTTTTTATCTATTATAATTTAGTCTTTTTATTTATTTTGGAAACACTTTTGAAAAAAGCTGATCCGTGTCTATCTTGTGATCCTTTGCAGGAGCTTCGTGGTCAGATGATGCTTTCAGCATATCTTCAAAAATTCTTTGTGCTTTGAATGGCTCATATCCGCCTTTTTTCAGCAAATTAAAAATAGGATCTTCATAAGGTATGATAATCTCATCATTCTCAATGAAAATAGGAATGTGCTGATTACCAATCTCAAAACATATAGTTCCCATTTCTCTCATTGTCTTCGGCTGAACCACTACCGCATCAGATGGCAATACATTGACTAACAGTATTTTATTCCCATCTTCCCATAGCACATCGTGATGTTTTAGTCTAAGATTTTCTTTCAATATTCTTAAACCTACTTCCTCACCTTTATGACTGACTTTACGCAAAAGTTTTCTTGTAGATTCAAACCATTCTATATCAAAAAAATCTACTTCTTTTGAGGACAAATCCTCTCCTTTTGCATTTCGAATTACCTCAGAAACCACTAACATAGGCTCATTTTTAAATTATCAATATCTTAAAAATAAAAAAATCCCGTTTCCATCCATTCAGGATTTAAACGAGTTCAAAAATACAATAAAAAAAGTAGATAAAGGCATCATAATTATATGATATATAACAGCCTTTTTATTTTTCCAATAAAATAAATCAGAAACAGCCCAATAACCATCTAAAAACCAAAATATTACGAAGCTAAAAATGATATTATAAGTTTATTGGGCCTCTCTCTGACTTCAACGACTAAATTATAATAGATTACTAAAAAAACAATTCAAAAAGGTGTTATCTTTATCATTTTGATGACACAAATTTATAAAACTTATTCCGAATAAAAAATATTTTTGTTACTTTTTTACAAAAAAAATAACAAAAAAACCACCTTTATTAAAAAGGTGGTTCTATTTCTAAATTTCAATTCTATTAGAACATGAAATATAATTGTCCCATTGGAAGTTTGTCAGCTGGTTCACATACACATGGCATACCATCTACTTTCACTTCATGTGTTTGTGGATTTACCTCAATTTTAGGCATCGCATCATTGTGATACATATCTGCTTTTCCTACTGTTCTACATCCTTTCGCTGGTAATAATTTTTTACCTAATCCATAAGACTGTACGATTCCTTTTTCTAAAGATACTTTAGATACGAAGAATGCTGAAGTTTCAGTATTTGCTTTTCCGTAGCTTCCGAACATTGGTCTCCAGAATACTGGTTGTGGAGTTGGGATAGATGCGTTTGGATCTCCCATTTTAGAGTAAGATACCATACCTCCTTTGATGATCATTTCTGGCTTAGCACCAAACATGTCTGGTCTCCACATTACTAAGTCTGCCATCTTACCAACTTCGATTGATCCGATGTATCTTTGGATACCATGTGCAATAGCTGGGTTGATAGTTACTTTAGAAATATATCTCTTAATTCTGAAGTTATCATTTCCTGTTCCTTCATCCTCTGGCAATGGTCCGAATTGCTTCTTCATCTTGTCAGCTGTTTGGAATGTTCTTGTGATTACTTCTCCTGGTCTACCCATCGCTTGAGAGTCAGATGACATGATTGAGAATACTCCCATATCATGAAGGATATCTTCTGCAGCGATAGTTTCTCTTCTAATTCTAGAGTCTGCGAAAGATACATCCTCTTTTACATTTTTATCCAAGTGGTGGCACACCATCAACATGTCTAAGTGCTCATCAATTGTATTAACTGTGAATGGCTTAGTTGGGTTTGTTGATGCTGGCAATACATTCGGATATGATGCTACTGTGATGATGTCTGGTGCGTGTCCACCTCCTGCTCCCTCTGTGTGGAATGTATGGATAGTTCTACCGTTGATCGCTCTCATTGTATCTTCTACGAATCCTCCCTCGTTCAATGTATCCGTATGGATGGTAGCTTGTACATCATATTTATCACAAATAGTCAAACAAGAGTCGATAGCAGATGGTGTAGATCCCCAGTCTTCGTGTAATTTAAGGCCGAAAACTCCCGCTTCGATTTGTTCAATGATTGCTTCCTCAGAAGAAGAGTTACCTTTACCAAAGATACCGAAGTTCATTGGTAAACCATCCAAAGCCTCAAACATTTTTCTAATGTTCCAAGCACCTGGAGTAATAGTTGTAGCTAATGTTCCGTGGTTAGGTCCTGTACCACCTCCTACAAAAGTAGTTGTTCCTCCTGCTAATGCAGTCTCTATCTGCTGTGGACAGATGTAGTGGATGTGAGTATCGATAGCACCAGCTGTAAAGATGTGACCTTCACCTCCTAAAGCTTCTGTAGATGCTCCAATAACCATTCCTGATGTTACTCCATCCATTGTATTTGGGTTACCTGCTTTACCAATACCAGCGATTTTTCCGTCTTTGATACCGATATCTGCTTTTACGATTCCCCAATAATCGATAATTGTTGCGTTAGTAATTACTAAGTCTAGAACTCCCTCATCTCTAAGGTGAGTAGCTGACTGAGCCATACCATCTCTCATTGTTTTTCCTCCACCGAATTTATTTTCTTCTCCATATACTGTAAAATCTCTTTCGATTTCTGCAAACAATTCTGTATTTGCTAGTCTAATTTTGTCCCCAACTGTTGGTCCGTACATTGAGGCATACTTCTGTCTGTCGATCTTTGCCATAAGTAATTATTTTTTTATTATTTGACTTGTATTCGTGTTACAAATTTCATTTTCTTGACACGAATAATTAACATGCAAATTTATTGAATGTTTTTCAGAAAAAAAATTAAAAAATATGATTTTTGTTATGTTTCTGGTATTTTAACATTTGGGCAATAAAAAATCAGCCATACCAAAGGTATGACTGATTTGAAATATGGTTTTATCTTTATATTCTAATTTCTTAGAACATGAAGTATAATTGTCCCATTGGAAGTTTGCTAGCTGGCTCACATACACATGGTTTACCATCTACTTTTACTTCGTGAGTTTGAGGATTTACCTCAATCTTAGGCATTGCATCGTTGTGGATCATATCAGATTTTCCGATAAATCTACATCCGATTACTGGTAATAATTTTTTACCTAATCCGTAAGATTGTACAATCTCTTTCTCTAAAGATACTTTAGATACGAAGAATGCTGAAGTTTCAGTATTTGCTTTTCCATAGCTTCCGAACATTGGTCTCCAGAATACTGGTTGTGGAGTTGGGATAGATGCGTTTGGATCTCCCATTTTAGAGTAAGATACCATACCTCCTTTGATGATCATTTCTGGCTTAGCACCAAACATGTCTGGTCTCCACATTACTAAGTCTGCCATCTTACCAACTTCGATTGATCCGATGTATCTTTGGATACCATGTGCAATAGCTGGGTTGATAGTTACTTTAGAAATATATCTCTTAATTCTGAAGTTATCATTTCCTGTTCCTTCATCCTCTGGCAATGGTCCGAATTGCTTCTTCATCTTGTCAGCTGTTTGGAATGTTCTTGTGATTACTTCTCCTGGTCTACCCATCGCTTGAGAGTCAGATGACATGATTGAGAATACTCCCATATCATGAAGGATATCTTCTGCAGCGATAGTTTCTCTTCTAATTCTAGAGTCTGCGAAAGATACATCCTCTTTTACATTTTTATCCAAGTGGTGGCACACCATCAACATATCTAAGTGCTCATCAATTGTGTTAACTGTGAATGGCTTAGTTGGGTTTGTTGACGCTGGCAATACATTCGGATATGATGCTACTGTGATGATGTCTGGCGCGTGTCCACCTCCTGCTCCCTCTGTGTGGAATGTGTGGATAGTTCTACCATTGATAGCTCTCATTGTATCTTCTACGAATCCTCCTTCGTTCAATGTATCGGTGTGGATAGTAGCTTGTACATCTAATTGATCACAAACAGTCAAACAAGAGTCAATAGCAGATGGTGTAGATCCCCAGTCTTCGTGTAATTTAAGACCTAGAGCACCAGCTTCGATTTGTTCTACAAGAGCTTCCTCAGAAGAAGAGTTACCTTTACCGAACAATCCAAAGTTCATTGGTAGGCTGTCTAAACCTTCGAACATTTTTCTTAGGTTCCAAGCACCTGGAGCAATAGTTGTAGCTAATGTTCCGTGGTTAGGTCCTGTACCACCTCCGATGAATGTAGTAATACCTCCAGCTAATGCAGTTTCTACTTGTTGTGGACAGATAAAGTGAATGTGTGTATCGATACCTCCAGCTGTAAAGATGTGTCCTTCACCTCCTAACGCTTCTGTAGATGCTCCGATAACCATTCCTGATGTTACTCCATCCATTGTATTTGGGTTACCTGCTTTACCAATACCAGCGATTTTTCCGTCTTTGATACCGATATCTGCTTTTACGATTCCCCAATAATCGATAATTGTTGCGTTAGTAATTACTAAGTCTAGAACTCCCTCATCTCTAAGGTGAGTAGCTGACTGAGCCATACCATCTCTCAAAGTTTTTCCTCCGCCGAATTTGTTTTCTTCTCCGTATACTGTGAAGTCTCTTTCGATTTCTGCAAACAATTCTGTATCTGCTAGTCTAATTTTGTCCCCAACTGTTGGTCCATACATTGAGGCATATTTTTGTCTATCTAATTTAGCCATGATTTTAAATTTTAATCGTTAATAATTATTTTTTTAGTGAATTAAGAGCCTCTCTGTTTCTTTCTAAGTGTCTAAGGCTAAATCCTCTTACTGATCTAGCTCCACCGTAAGGAATCAACTCTACTTCTTTAGATTCACCTGGTTCAAATCTTTGTGCAAGACCTGCAGGAACATTCAATCTATGACCTTCAGCTGCTTTTCTGTCAAACTCAAGAGCAGAGTTAGTTTCAGCGAAGTGGAAGTGAGATCCAACTTGGATTGGTCTATCTCCTTTGTTAGTAACTTTAAGTTTAAGAACTTTTTTACCAGCGTTGTATTCGATGTCACCAGAAGCTAAGATGTATTCTCCTGGAACTACATATTTATTATTACTCATAACTTTAATTTTTTTTGAAGTTTAAATTAGTGGATTGGGTGGTGTACTGTTACCAATTTTGTTCCGTCAGGGAAAGTTGCTTCGATTTGCACATCGTGGATCATTTCAGCAACTCCATCCATTACATCTTGACGACTCAAGTATGTAGTTCCTTCTTGCATTAATTGAGCTACAGATTTTCCTTCTCTTGCACCTTCAATTAATTTGTGAGCGATATACGCTACTGTTTCAGGGTGATTAAGTTTCAACCCTCTGTTTTTTCTGTCTTCAGCTACTTTACCAGCTAGATAAAGCATTAGCTTCTCAGTTTCTCTAGGTACTAAATGCATAATTAAAAATTTAAAATGTTAATATTAAGTTATTATTATATATCAAAACACATGTTTTGAATATTTTCTTTTTTATTAAGGATTTAATGATTTTACTAATTCCTCAGTATTTGGGTTTGATTTGTTCACTGCTTTTTGAACAGCTTCCATGATCCAAGTTGCTACAATGAAACCAATAGTGTAAGTTGCCATAAACTGACTAACTCCGTAGTGGATTAACACTGCTAAAAGGATTCCAACAACGATGTAAACAAAGTCTGCTCTTGAAACTCCTGATTTTGTCACGAACGCACATGCTACCAAGATTGGAGAGAATGAGTAGATACCATTTGCTAATACATTAGCATCTATTCCAAGCACATAGTGAGCGAATAATCCTCCCAATGTTGCAGCTGCTGTTCCCCACATTGCTACAGAAGGTGAGCTGATTGCCAATCCTAAGAAGATAAATACCCCTGTAAGGAAATTAGCACCAAAGTTTACTTCTGCCCAACCGTAGAATGGAGTTGTAATAGCATCTACTGTTCCTGTGTAATCAGGTAATGCTGGTGTTGTTTGTTCTAATCCTAAAACATTGTATTTAGCGAATGCCCAGCAAAGAACCCAACATGTTACTACGAATGGGAATGTAAATGCAGTCCATCCTTTAGTTACGAAAACATGCATAATTACTGTTGCTATCACTGCTGCTACTGCTCCAAGAACCCAAAGGATTGGATTTGCACCATTTAATGTTGCATGAGCATCGTTAGTTGCAAATGTGAACATTACACACATGTAAGCCAAACTTGCATTGAATCCATAAAGACCAAACTCTATGTCTCCATCTTTAGCCTTTAATGCTTTTGCTGTAAGGACTCCTATCAAAGATCCCAAGAAGCAAGTTACACCTAATGTCCAGTGGCTAAAAAACATACCGATTGTAATTAGCAATCCAGACCAACCATTATCTTGTAGGAAGATTTGTCCTATCCCAACAAGCGTTGTTTTAATCAATTTCATAATTTTCTGTTTTAATTGTTATAATTTAGAATCTGTTATTTATTTTCGTTTCTGTTATTTCTTAGCTTCTTTCTTCTCTTTGATTTTTGCTAGAATCCAATTTACCCAATTCTCCATGCCAACATCTGTAAGAGTTGAGATTTCCATTACCTCAATATCTGGGTTCACGCTTCTTGCATCTTTTGTTACTGCATCCACTGAGAACGGAAGATATGGAAGTAAATCTGTTTTGGAAACAAGCATCAACTCACTTGTTAAGAACATTTTAGGATATTTACTTGGTTTATCGTCTCCTTCTGTTACAGCTATCAATGTTACTCTGTAATCCTCACCTAAGTCAAAAGAAGATGGACACATTAGGTTTCCTACATTTTCAATGAACAATACATCTGTGTTACTAAGATCCATATGGTCTATCGCCTGTAAGATCATCTGTGCTTCTATGTGACACATTCCTCCTGTCACTATCTGAAGAGCATCTATTCCCACATCCTTCATTCTTTGTGCATCTCTATCTGTTTCTGGGTCTCCCACTAATACAGACATTTTTGCTTTTCCTTTTAGTAACTCTCCTGTCTTCTGCATTAGAGTAGTTTTTCCACTCCCTGGTGAAGAACAAACATTAATTACTAATATATCTTTTAATTTTTCACGAATTGTTCCCGCAACAAAATCGTTTGCTTTCAACAAGTTAAGTGACACATGTTCTGTATCTATACTTCCTGCTGTAAGTCTTGATGATTTTGGTTTAACTTCACTCATTTTTCCTAAAATTTATTTCATTAATATATAACTCCTCGCCTTGTATTATGTTTCTTGTAGGATGCCCACAATTACCACATACAAATTTATTCTGTTTTACTTCTGTGACTTCTCCACATTCTTCACATTTTATCAGCACAGGAAGTACATCTACTACCAACTCTGTATGATAAAACTCTGGACACTCCATCACATAGGCTTTATAAGCATTCTGGATAAGGATAGGCTGTACATTACTCAGTAACCCCACCTTTAAATGAACACTTGAAACATCTTCATATTTTTCTGGAAATTCCTCTTGTATTCTGTCAAAAATATTTTTGACTAAATAAATCTCATGCATTTTACAAATCTTTTCTTCTCTAAACTCCTTTCAAGATATATCCTAAAAGAATCTAGCAGTCTATCTTCAAAGACCGGTAAAGTAAGAATAATTGAGGTTTAGAATATTCAGCAGATTGAGAATTATAGGATATATGCTGACTATTTATAGCGTTTAGAATTCTGTTATTATTATTTTCAAATATTTTATCTGCCCCATCATCATCAAAGTATTTAACTTTTAGCACTCCTTTTTCAGAGTCATCCCCACCTGTAATATCAACTAAGGATATTTTTTTAGTCCCCACAGCGTTTCTACCTTTTGTGGTAGAACCATTTTTCAAAAGCAACTGTAATGAACTTGTCACGATCATTACAACCAACATTTGAAATACTACTTTATGAATTCTTGTTCTTTTCATTTGGACTAAACTTTCTTATCCTTTTTTGATGTAACAAATGTAGAGATTATTTATGACATTACAATATTTTTTCCATTTTTTAGTTTATGATATTTAACATATTTTTTAATTCTTTATAAAAAGCCGTTTTTTCGCAAAATAATATTATTAAATAAAAAAAAATAACACATTTTGTGTTATTTTAAAATTTAGTGTCACAGAATAATGCTTTTTCGACCTTCTTTTTTAACCATTTTTTAACAAAATATAGGGTTTTTGGCTATTTATAGGGAATAATTTGGTGCTTCTTGTGTAATAATCACATCGTGAGGATGAGATTCTTTAAGCCCAGAACCTGTAATTCTTACCATTTTAGAATCCTGCTGTAGTGTTACAATATCCTTCGCGCCGCAATAGCCCATCCCTGCTCTCAGTCCTCCTGTAAGCTGGAAGATAACATCCTCTAACTTTCCTTTGTACGGAACTCTTCCTTCTATTCCTTCTGGAACGAATTTTTTTGCTTCAGACTGGAAATATCTTTCTTTACCTCCTCTCTTCATTGCAGAAAGCGAACCCATTCCTTGATAAGATTTAAACTTTCTTCCTTGGAAAATGATTTCTTCCCCAGGTGACTCATCCGTTCCCGCTAGTAGAGAACCGAGCATCACAGCTCCTGCGCCGCTCGCGATAGCCTTCACTATATCCCCTGAAAGTTTGATACCTCCATCAGCAATGATCGCTACATTATGCTTTTTAGCAACCTCATATACATTATATATAGCAGACAACTGCGGAACTCCTACTCCTGCTACCACTCTCGTAGTACAGATAGAACCAGGTCCTACACCTACTTTTAGTACATTTGCTCCTGCTTTTATCAAATCTTCTGCTGCCTCAGCAGTTACGATATTCCCTCCAACAATATCCAAATCAGGGAAATTTTGTCTAATTTCTTTTATTTTATCCAAAACTCCTTTGGAGTGTCCGTGCGCAGAATCCACGGCGATAATATCCACGCCTGCTTCCACCAATGCAGAAACACGCTCAATGGTATCCACTCCGATTCCTACACCCGCACCCACTATCAGCCTTCCTGATTTATCTTTATTTGCATTTGGGTATTCTAGCTGATTGTCTATATCTTTAATGGTAATCAGACCTATAAGTTTGTTGGATTTATCTACGATAGGAAGTTTTTCTACTCTGTTTTTCAGCAGAATTTCTTTTGCTTTTTCTAAATTAACCTCTTCGTTAGAAACGATGAGATTTTCTCTAGTCATAAGCTCTTCTACTTTCACAGAAAGGTTCTCTTGATATTTCACATCTCGGTTGGTAATTATTCCAATGAGCTTATGCTCTTCATCCACTACTGGAAGTCCAGAAATTTTGAATTGAGCCATAAGAGCCTTTGCCTCTGCGAGAGTATGGTCTTTAGAAAGTGTGACAGGATTAGCTATCATCCCGTTTTCGGAGCGTTTTACTTGATTGACTTGAGAAGCCTGCTTCTCTATGGGCATATTTTTGTGAATGAACCCCAGTCCGCCGACTCTTGCAAGCGCAATCGCCATATCCGCCTCTGTCACGGTATCCATTGCCGCAGAAACGATAGGAACATTTAGGGTTATTTTATCCGAAAGTCTGGATTTTAAAGAAACCTGATTAGGTAAAACTTCTGAATAAGAAGGAACAAGAAGCACATCATCGAAAGTGATTGCTGTCTCTACAATTTTATCATAAATAGACATAGCACTTTCTTTGCAAAATTAAAAAAATTAATTTAAAAAAGAAAGTGCTATGAGTAACGAATTCAAAATCTAACTCTAATCGTCTATTCTAAGGAAATCTCCTTTTAGTGTAAACTCAAGGTCTAAATCGTTATCCAGTCCTACTTTTTGTTTATTCCATTCTTTCTCCCAGTGTACTATTTTATTTTGTGGGTAATATTTTCTCACATAAGCCTGAACTTTAGAAGGAACTACAGAAGAAGGAACGCCACTGTAACTTTTCACTTCTATGATATTTCCATTGCTGCTAAATTCAGCTTTTGTACCATCCTCAAAATGAACATCATAAATAATTTTACCATCTTCTCTATCTTTGGTCACAGAGGAAATCGCTTTCTTACCAAAATACTTTGTTACATTTCTCTGCACAACGGAAGGCATGTCTCTTTTTGAAATTGGCATATCATCCTGCGCAAAAAACAATCCTGTTGCAAACAGCGCGAACATCGCACCCAAAATTCTCTTTTTCATATTTTTTTATTTTTTATGATTGATTATATAGCAAAAACAATACCTTTTAGCGTTTAAATTGATAAAAATTTATTTGTCATTATATAAATGCGACAAAATACTCTTATCTTCATCCGTGAAATCAACCTTTCTACGAGCCATTACTTTTTCTATGGTTTCAAATGCCTTATTCAGATTGTACTTTTCATCATCTTTCATACCACCCCAGCTAAAGCTATTGACTATATTCGGCGGAAATCCACTCTTGAAAATATTGGCAGCCACGCCCACTACCGTTCCTGTATTTAGCTGAGTGTTTATCGCTGTTTTAGAGTGGTCACCCATTATCAATCCACAAAACTGAAGCCCTGTATCTACGAATTTTTTCAATTGATAATTCCAAAGTTTCACATTGGCGTAATTGTTTTTCAAATTAGAAGAATTGGTATCTGCTCCAAGATTACACCATTCACCAATAACAGAATTTCCCACAAAACCATCATGACCTTTATTAGAATAACCAAAGATAACGATGTTATTTACCTCGCCGCCTACTTTTGAGTGAGGGCCAATGGTCGTCGCACCATAAACCTTGGCTCCGAGATTAAATTTAGAACCTTCACAAAGAGCAATCGGCCCGCGAAGATGGCAGCCTTCCATGATTTCCGTATTCTTCCCTATGTATATTTTTCCCGTTTTGGTATTAAGTGTAGAATATTCCACCACTGCACCTTCTTCTATGAACAAATCTTCAGTTTTTCCCAAAAATCCATTTGTAGAAGAAAGCGGCTGCGAAGTTCTTCCTTTTGTGAGTAGTTCAAAATCAAAATCTATCGCTTTATCATTGAAAGAAAATAAATCCGTAGGCTGTTTAAATAACAAAATTTCTCCTTCCACATCCATCATAGTTGTTATTTGATCCAAACTAAAATTTCCCACATTGACCTTTGCTGCCAAAAGTTCATTTTCATAAACCAAAGCCTCACCAAGCTGAAGTCCCTTTATCTGCTCCAAAACTCTATCAGAAGGAATACAATTAGGCGTAATGAATAAACTTTCTTTTCCCTCTGGTCTAGCGAATTTCTGCTGAAGATAATCCTCCGTGATGTAGGAAATTTCATCCGTATTCAAAAGCTTTTTCCAGCGTTCAGAAAAAGTAAGAATTCCACATCGCATCTCCGCTACAGGTCTAGTGAAAGTCAGCGGAAGGAAATTTTCCCAATAATGGGCATCAGAAAATACTAACTGCATATTTTTTTATTTGTAACAAATTTAATTCTTTTCCTCTTCTAAACAAAAAAACCTCCTGAAAAAATCAGAAGGTCTTTTAATATTTTCCTAATGTTACTTAGCAAATTTTTTGTACTTGTTCATGAACTTATCTACTCTACCCGCAGTATCTACCAATTTCACTTTTCCTGTGTAGAATGGGTGAGATGTAGAAGAGATTTCCATTTTTACTAATGGATATTCTTGTCCTTCGTATACGATTGTATCTTTTGTTTCTGCTGTAGATTTGCAAAGAAACACCTCGTCGTTACTCATATCTTTGAAAACAACAAGTCTATAATTTTCAGGGTGGATTCCTTTTTTCATAATATTCTAGAAATTATTTTTATTTTTAAATTCAATTATTTGGATAAAATGGTAATGGACATCTTATCCTTATACTAGGTATTTCAGTTTGCAAAAATATTATTTTTTTTTGAATTCACAAAAACTTTAAATATTTATCTTAAAATATTTATCTTTGAATATTATTTTAATACATATGAAGGTAAAATTCTTACTTGGGCTCGGCTTTTGGGTTCTGATGTTATTTGTTTCGTGTAAAAGGGATGAAATCAGCTTTGAAGCTCCTTCTGCGGACTTAAAATTCTCACATGATGTGATTTTTTGTGACACGGTTTATAATCAGGTTCGCTCCGAAACTTATTTCGTAACTGTCTATAACGGAGAGAATAAAGATGTACGAATTCCAAAAATCATATTAGAAGGCGGAAACTCCTCGCCATACCGCATCAATGTAGATGGAAAGGCAGGGACAGAGTTTTTTGATGTGCCGCTGAGAAAAAACGACAGCCTTATTATCTTTATAGAAATAGCTCCCGTAGCCAATGCAAAAGAAGCCATCGCTGAGGACAAAATTATTTTCAGCTCACCGAGAGGCAACCAGCATGTGACACTCCTTTCTGTGGTGCAGGATGCTGAATTTTTCATAAAATCTGATACAAATCCAAATATCCTAAACGCCAATACAACTTGGAGAAATGACAAGGCTAAAATCATCTTCGGAGAGCTTACTCTCGCAGAAGGAAAAACCCTTGATATAGAGGAGGGAACGAAAGTTTATTTCACCAAAAACAGCAGCCTGAAAATCTCTAAAAACGCAAAGCTCAATATCAATGGACTGATAGACAAAGAGGTCATTTTCCGCGGCGACAGAAATGATACAAGATATGACACTATTCCGCTCAACTGGGATGGAATTTACCTTGAAGAAAATGCAGTGCTGAACATGAATTACGCTAAAATTTTCGGAGGAGAGTCTGGGCTTAATCTTTACAAAACCACAGCCAACATCAAAAATTCTATCATTCATACTTTTCAGGAATATGGAATTTATTCCGTGAAATCTAAAATCAATGCAGAAAATATGGTGATGAACAACTGCGGAAGAGCAAATTTAGCCATATTTGGCGGCGGCGAGGCTAACCTTACTCATTGCACATTGGCCAATTATTGGTATCAGAGTTCCGCTTCGCCAGCTTTGGGAATTTATGCTACGAATAAATGGCGAAATAATTCTGGAAATACAGAAAATACAAATCTGGAATTCAACCTCAAAAACTCCATCGTTTACGGGAAAAAGGAAAATTCCATTTTATTTGAGCCTGTTTCTGGGTATAATTTTAATTATCTTATCAGCCATTCACTTATAAAATATAGTGACAAAGCTGGTTACAACTTTGATGCTAATCCACAGATTATCAATTCTATAAAAAACGAAAATCCAAAATTCCTAAACCACGCCATCGCGAAAATGAACCTTCGCACCGCAAATGATTCTCCTGCCAAAAAGAAAGGAAATGTATCTACAGCGGCTGGTGTGCCGCAGGATATCAAAGGCGTTTCAAGAACAAGTAATCCTACTATCGGAGCTTATCAATAAAGATTTAAAATGAAAAAATTATTTGTTTTCTATTTTTATTTGCTATTGGTTTTTATTTCTTGTGATAATAAAACCACGAAAAAAATTGAAAATTCGGCAACGGCAAATCTCATTAAAATTGAATTTTACCCAGCAAATGCTGGACAGCCAGCAGAAACCATTCTCAATTTAAAAGAAAAATATTTGGTTTTTTATTCTCCTGAGGCTTATTACCACGAAATTCCACCACCTTCGGAAACCAGCTGGGTAAAAACATATAATGATCTTATTTCTGAAAATCCAAAGCTTATTCCTTTTCGTGCAGAAATGACCGATAAAGAAATTCAGGAAATCAGAGCAATTATTTCCTCTTTCAGTGAGCAAGATGTAGAAGAAGAAAAACCAAATTCTAATAAAGAACTTTCTGAGGAGAATGAATTTATTCCACAAATTGATGAATTAACAGTGAATATAATGATAGATTATTCTGATGGGAAAATTATTCAAATCAACCCTGTTGTCAAACCGAAAATAAAAGAATTTTATCAAAAGATTATTCATCTCTTATTAATTAAAAATAAAGAAAAAAAATAATCAGAAAATTTTATTTAAAATTGAAAAACACAATTAATTTTCTCTAAAAACAATGGAAATCAAAACACTACAAGAACAAGTAGATAACTGGATAAAGACAATCGGTGTCCGCTATTTTGATGAGCTGACCAATATGGCGATTCTAACCGAAGAAGTGGGCGAAGTGGCGAGAATCATCGCAAGAAGATACGGCGAACAATCCGAAAAAGAAAGCGATAAAAACAAAGACCTCGGAGAGGAACTTGCCGATGTGCTTTTTGTAACGCTTTGCCTTGCAAATCAAACTGGAACAGACCTGCAAGATGCCTTTGACAAGAAAATGAAAAAAAAGACAGAAAGAGACCAAAACAGGCACCAAAACAATGAAAAACTAAAATAAAAGTTTGTCTAAATGAAATTATTTCGCCCAGTTCTTCCAAATGAAATACAAATCACAGGCTCTAAAAGCGAGTCCAATCGCCTGCTGGTTTTGCAAAAACTCTTTGGAAATATTGAAATAAAAAACACCTCTAACTCGCAGGATACCAAACTTTTACAAAAAGCCTTGAATTCCGATGAGAAAACGATAGACATCCATCATGCTGGCACAGCGATGCGGTTTCTGACTTCATTTTTTGCGGTTCAGGAGGGCGCAGAAAAAATCCTCACAGGCTCCGAAAGAATGAAACAAAGACCCATAAAACCTTTAGTAGAAGCACTTAGAGAGCTGGGAGCAGACATAGAATATTTAGAAAACGAGGGATTTCCTCCTCTTAAAATAAAAGGAAAAAAATTAGAAAAAAATGTCGTAGAAATTCCTGCGGATATTTCTTCGCAGTTCATCACTTCGCTCATTCTTGTTGGCGGAAAATTGAAAAACGGCTTGACCATAAAACTTTTAGGAGAAATCACATCAAAGCCTTACATAGAAATGACTCTGAAACTACTTTCGGAAATCAGTGGAAAATCAATTATCCTAAAAGACAAAACCATCCAAATTCCCAACATTAAAACTCAAAAAATAGCCTTCACTGTAGAGTCCGACTGGTCTTCGGCTTCTTATTTTTATTCGTTTTCGGCTTTGAATAGACAAAAAATTACACTTAAAAATTTTAATAAAAATTCTCTGCAAGGCGATTCCAGAATTACCGAAATTTACTCCCAGTTTTTCGGAATTGATACTATTTTTAATGAAAATCAGCAGGAAATTACTTTGATTCCAAAAAATAATTTTAGCCTTCCTCAGTTCATTCAGCTCAATATGAACGACTGCCCAGACATTGCCCAAACCGTCTGTGTAACGGCTGCTGCGTTGAAAATCCCTTTTGAAATCGGCGGACTTGCCACTCTTAAAATAAAAGAAACCGACAGGCTTTCTGCCCTTCAAAACGAACTAAAAAAAATAGGCTGCGAAACGGAAATCACGGACAATTCCATAAAATCTGTCCTCTACACCAATCCTGAAAAAAATATATCCATTGCTACCTATGACGACCACCGCATGGCTATGGCATTCGCGCCCTACACGCTAATTCAGGAAATAGAAATACAAAATCCCGAAGTGGTGGAAAAATCTTTCCCTGATTTTTGGGAATTTGTCAAATAACCCAGTTTCATTTCTAAAACTGAAAACCTTTTTAACAATCGTTTTTTATTAACTTTGCTGTTTAATCCTAAACAAATGAATTCTAAATTATCCCAAAACATTTTTGCTTTTTTAGAAGAGCTAAAAAAGAATAACAATAAGGACTGGTTCAGCTACCACAAATCCGACTACGAAAAGGCAAAGGCTGATTTTTCGGAGTTTTTCCAAGCCGTACACAGCGAAATTGCCAAAAATGATTTCATTTCAGAGCCAAAAATCTACCGAATTCACAGAGATTTGAGATTTTCCAAAGACAAAACTCCTTATAAAACCCATTTCGGAGGCTACTTTGCCCGAAAACAGCCACAGTACAGAGGTGGGTATTATCTTAATATTGAGCCTGATAACTGTTTTATTGGTGGGGGATTTTTTGCACCAAATAAAGATGATTTGCACAGAATCCGAAAAGAAATAGAACTAAACGGAAAGGACTTGGATACATTTTTAAATTCAGCGAAAGCCAAAAAATTATTCGGAGGAGAATTCTGGGGCGAAGAGCTAAAAACCGCTCCAAAAGGCTTTGAAAAAGAGCATCCTTATGTTCATTTATTAAAGAAAAAACAATTTCTTTTGGTGCAGAATTTCAAAAACGAGGAAATTTTCAGCCTTGATTTTTTAGAAAAAGTAACAACTGGTCTGGAAGCAATGCGTCCATTTTTTGACTTCATGACCGAAGCCCTGACCACCAATCTAAATGGAGAATCAACCATATAACACGACTAAATGAAAAAAACAATCATCATCACAGGGACATCATCTGGAATAGGCTTTTCCCTTGCAGAATATTTCGGAAAACAAGGGCACAGAGTCTACGGACTGAGCAGAAAAAATACAGATTCTAAGCTTTTCACATCCATCCCGACCGATATCACCGAAAAAAGCCAAATAGACCGCGCCATAGAGGAAATTCTATCCAAAGAAAATCATATTGACATTCTTATCAACAATGCTGGAATGGGCATGGTGGGAGCCATAGAAGACTCTAATAAAGAGGAAATTATGAAACTTTTTAACCTGAATCTAATCGGAGCTGTGCAGATGATGACCGCCGTGATGCCCAAAATGCGCGAGCAGAAATCAGGGCAGATTATCAATATTTCCAGCATCGGTTCAGAAATGGGACTGCCTTTCAGAGGGTTTTATTCTGCCTCCAAATCAGCTTTGGATAAAGTTACCGAAGCCATGAGATACGAAATCTCGGCTTGGAATATAGAACTCTGCTCCCTTCATCTGGGCGATATAAAGACCAATATTGCAGAAAACCGAATCAAAACCACAGTTTCTGAGCCTTACAAAAATATTTTTTACAAAGTTTATTCTACTATGAATTCCCATGTAGACCATGGAGTAGAGCCTGTGGAAGTGGCGAAATACATCGAAAAACTATTACTCAAAAACAAATGGAAAGCTCATTACTATTTCGGGAAATTTGGGCAAAAAATCGGCATTCCTCTCAAATGGATTCTGCCACAAAAAACCTACGAAAATCTAATGAAAAAATATAATAAAATGGATTAGCAAACAGCTAATCCATTGTTTTTAAATTTATAATTTTATTTATACTTTTCATCTAATCTATTCTCTAACATTGTATAAAGCTCATATACTATTTCCCCTGTATCTGTTTTATCTGCTAGACAATTGGCTATTATATATAATTTCCATATACTGTTAAGCCTAGTTTTCCCAAAACCTTTTATCACCATATGTCCTATGTCCATATCATATTTACTACGAGAAAAATATTGCTCCCATTTTAAGCCTTCATGATTCTTTATAAAAACTTCTCCAAAATAAATCCCAATATCTACAGCCAACGAGCGGGTCTTTATTGTAATATCCCAGTCTTGTATTTCTATATAATCTGGCACAGCAGCTCTTTTTTCTTTGTATTCTTCCTCTGAAAGTTTCTCTGTTTCTACATTCTCCTCAAACCACTTTCCAAGCATTTTCAAAGATTCTGGGCTGTAGTCTGCTTCCCAGTTTTCATAGCCTTTTGTAGTTTTTACTGCTTTTATCAGCTCTTGCAGTCTACTTTCTTTATTTTCCTCAAACCATTTAGCGTATAGTTTCAACTCATCCTTCGTTTTTGATTGAAAATCATAATCAATCGGCAAATTGTTTATTACTTGGTACATAAGATTATTTGCTATATTTTATTATTTGTAAATATAAACAGTTTCCTTTACTTACCCAAAGTCGAGTTAATATCACTATTAAGTCAAATTTAATAAATTCCTATCAAACAAAAACCTCTTTCCCG
>CAUQQF010000004.1:0-137731 GCA_963520375.1 uncultured Flavobacteriaceae bacterium
ACCAAAAGCTCACCCTCTTCTGTATCATCATTCTTGGCAGCAAAAGCCTCCCACTTGGTCATTGCCGCAAAGAAATCCAAAAGCAGTTGCTTTACTACGGGCAAATTATCGGTAGGGGTTGCCGCTGGTTTCTTCTTGCCTACTGTGCGTTGGGCTTGTTCAAAGGCTTTTATCTGCTCGGCAGTGAAAGGTTTGTCAAGGTAGAAACTCACCTTGTTGTAGTGTGCCACTGCCATAAGTCCCTCAAAAGTAACCCGTGTTCTCTTTAGTGAAAGAGACTTTAGGCGCGGTACTTGTAGGACAATTTTTAGTGTCTCATCAGTTACGGGACAACCGTCCAGCGAGATATGGTCAATAGGTTTGTCGGCAAAGTACTTAAAGCCTTCGCCTGTAACTTGTTTGTTGCCCTCTAAGAAAAGGAGTTTTAGTTTGGGTAAAGTCGCTAAGTATTGTAGGGCTTCATCAGTAATCGTGGTATTGATAAAGCCCATATTGACCAACGACTTTACTTGTACGATCTGTGCCACCATCTCGTCGGTCAGGGCGACATCTCTGTAATGATTTCCTTTGCAAAAGCGCTCCTCGGTTACTTCCTTAAGAGCGGTTTCTAAGGTAATGGGGCGTTTGATTGTTGTAGTCATTTTAATAGATAAGAATAAAAGCGGAAATTATTCCGCTTTTTTTTGTTTTTCTTGTTTTGAACGAAGTTTGATGTTTAAAAACTCTACTGTTAAACTGAATGCCAAGCAAGAATAAATAATATTTTTGCTAATGTGCTGGTGGATACCTTCCGCAACGAGTAATACGCCGATTACAACCAAGAAAGAAAGCGCCAGCATCTGCAAACTCGGATGAGCGTTTATAATGCTGCTTACCTTTCCAGCGAAGAGCATCATTATCGTCATAGAGATAATAACAGCCGCAATCATAATCGCTACATTATCAACAAGTCCCACCGCCGTAAGGATAGAGTCCAGCGAGAACACCATATCCACTAAAATAATCTGCACGATGACCATTGTAATCGCCGCAGAGGCTTTGGATGTATTAGATTCTTCGTGCTCGTCACCCTGCATTTTGTGGTGGATTTCCATCGTACTTTTCACGATAAGGAAAAGCCCTCCACAGAGTAGAATGATGTCTTTCCAGCTTAAAGCCAATGCATTGCCTGGGTTTTGTGGGTCATTGAACCAATCCAATGTAAGAACAGGGTCGCTCAGCCCGATTAACCAGCTGATGGTCAATAATAATCCAATACGGAAAATCATCGCAAAAAACAGCCCGATATTTCTGGCTCTGTTTTGCTGCTGAGCAGGAAGTTTGTTGGATAAAATGGAAACGAAAATAATGTTATCCACTCCCAAAACCACTTCCAAGAAGGTCAATGTTAATAAACTAATCCAAATCTGCGGATCCGCGAAATCTGGCATCGATAATGATAATAGTTCCATAGATAAAAGTTAAAATATGCGCAAATATAGAAAAATAAATTAGTTAAAAATACATAATATGAACAGGGTTTTGTTTTAAATCATTATCACTATCTTTGCCCTATGATTAGGGTAACTAAAATTTTTACTTTTGAGACGGCTCATGTCCTCTACGGATATGATGGAAAATGCAAGAATATACACGGACATTCTTACAAACTTTTTGTAACCATAAAGGGAAAACCGATAGATGATATTAATAACGAAAAGAACGGAATGGTGCTTGATTTCGGCGACCTCAAAGCCATTGTGAAAGAAGAAATCGTGGATGAATGGGACCACGGACTGATGGTGAATGCGCTCTCTCCTCATAAGGATTTAGGGAAAGAACTGGAGCAGAAAGGGCATAAAGTCATCTACTGTGATTATCAGCCCACTTGCGAAAATATGCTCTACAAAATCGCTGATAAAATCAAAAAAAGACTGCCGAGCCAAGTGCAGCTAGTATATCTAAAACTCCACGAAACCGAAAACTCCTACGGAGAATGGTTTGCGGAGGATAATGAATAATTAAACAAAATGAATACAAAACAAGAAGCTGAAAAACTTTTCCCAGATTGGAAAGCCATTCCATGTGTTACGGGTAGAATAGCCGAAGAAGAGGATGTGAAAAATGAAAATGCAGTTTTTGTGATTGAAAACACTGATGTAGAATTTCATAAAGCATATGACATGGAACTACCCAAACTTGCTAAATTGCATAGTGATGAAGGTTCTGAATATGTAGTAGTGATACAGATAGAAGAATGTGTACAAGGAGTTATTGTAGGTTATAAGAATGCTGATGGAAGATTTGGGACAGGACTGTTCCACGAATTTGAGTTTTTAGAATAGAAAAACACATCATGCTAAAGATAAATTTAGAAAATTATAAGAAAATTTATTTCGCATCAGACCAGCATTTCGGAGCGCCTACGCCTGCCGAGAGCAGACCTCGTGAGGAGCGTTTCGTGCAGTGGCTGGATGAGATAAAGCATGACTGTCAGGTGCTGTTCCTGATGGGAGATTTATTTGATTTTTGGCATGAGTGGGACTATGTAGTTCCCAAGGGTTTTGTGCGTGTTTTAGGGAAAATCGCTGAACTGAAAGACAGCGGAATAGATATTTATTTTTTCGTGGGAAACCATGATTTATGGATGAAAGATTATTTCCAAAAAGAGCTGGGAATTCCTGTTTTTTTTGAGAAACAATATTTTGAAATTAATGGGAAAAAATTCCTCCTCGCTCATGGTGATGGCTTAGGCCCAGGGGATAAGGGATATAAGAGAATGAAAAAAGTTTTTACCAATCCTGTGTCTCGCTGGCTTTTCAAGTGGCTTCACCCTGATATCGCGATGAGGCTGGCGATATATCTTTCCACGAAAAACAAACTGATTTCAGGAGAGGAAGACAAGCAGTTTTTGGGCGAAGACAAGGAATTTCTGATTCTTTACGCAAAAGAAAAACTGAAAACAGAAAAGATAGATTATTTCGTTTTTGGGCATCGCCACCTGCCGATGGTTTTGGATTTGGATAAAACAGGTTCGCTCTACATCAACCTTGGCGACTGGATTTCTTATTTCACTTATGGTGTTTTTGACGGGCAGAAATTTGATTTGCTGAAATATAAATAAATGGACAAATGAAAGGAATTTTTGATATAAAAACGGAGCAGGATTTTAGGGAAAAATGTCTGGAAACTTTTCGCTATCAGTATGAAAATGTGGAGGTTTATAGAAAATTTGTTGATTTCTTAAATATCAATCCAGACCAAGTTACTCAGATTTCCGAGATTCCTTTTCTGCCGATAGAAATGTTTAAAAATCACACCATTTTAGATAAAAATAAAGAAAAGGAAAACTATTTCCAATCATCAGGAACGACTAATATTCAGACGCTTTCCAAGCATTGGATAGCAGATTTCGGTTTGTATGAAGAGAGTATTTACAAAAGTTTTGAGCAGTTCATCGGGAAGCCAGAAGACTTCGTGTTTTTAGGGCTGTTGCCGAGCTATTTAGAACGCCAAAATTCATCGCTAATCTATATGGTAGATTTCTTGATGAAAAAATCTGGGCATCAGGAAAATGACTATTTCTTGTATAATCACAGAGAGCTTCTTGACCTTCTCAAAAAGCTGAATAATAAGAAAATCATACTCTTTGGGGTTAGTTTTGCGTTGTTGGATTTTGCAGATTTCTGTGAGGAAAACGAAGGTTTTGATTTGGCTAAAAATCCAGACCTAATTATCATAGAAACGGGCGGAATGAAAGGCAGAAAAGAAGAAATGACCAAAGATGAGCTTTTGGAAATATTGAAAACCAGCTTCCAAACCGAAAAAATCTACTCCGAATATTCTATGACGGAGCTTCTTTCGCAGGCGTATTCTCTGGGGAATAATGAGTATCTGTGCCCAGCATGGATGCGTATTTTGGTTCGTAATACAGAAGATCCGTTTTCCTATATGGAAGAGGGCAGGACTGGGGCTATCAATATTATAGACTTGGCGAATAAACATTCGTGTAGTTTTATTGCGACACAAGATTTAGGGAAAATCTATAATGGAAAATTTCAAGTTCTGGGAAGAATAGATCATTCGGATATCAGAGGCTGCAGCCTTTTGGTAAGTTAAAAAACAAAAAAACCGAGAGAATTTCTCGGTTTTTTTATTTAGAATCTGATGATTTCTTCCATTTTAGCATTTTCCTCGCTTACGAGTTCATCATCTACTAGGATTTTTCCACTGTGTTCATCGATGATGATTTTCTTTCTCTGTGCTATTTCTACTAATTTCTGAGCAGGAATCGTGAAGTAAGAACCTTTCGGCGCGCCTCTTTCTATACCTACTACAGCAAGCCCGTTAGCAGAGTTGTTTCTGATTCTTTTATAAGAAGAAAGCAGTCTTTCATCAATTAGTGCTGCGAATTCTTCAGATTTTTTCACTAAAAATTCTTCCTCTTTTTGAGTTTCTGTGATTAGTGAGTTTAGCTCAGATTTTTTGAAGTTTAGGTGAGATTCCAGCTCTTCTATTTTTTCTTTGTTTTGTGAAAGAACCTCATTTTTTTGTGAGATTTTAGCTTCGAATTCTCTTATTTTTTTCTCAGCCAGCTGGATTTCTAATTCCTGAAACTCCATTTCTTTGGACAAAGCTTCAAATTCTTTATTGTTTTTTACATTATCCTGCTGAGTTTTATATTTTTCAATCAAAGTTTGAGAATGATTGATCACCTCTTTTTTAGTGTTGATTTCCTTGTTGAAATCTTCAATATCTGTTTCTAATTTAGAAATTCTTTTATTAAGACCTTCGATTTCGTTTTCCAAATCCTCCACTTCTATCGGCAGTTCGCCTCTGGTACTGCGGATTTCATCTAACCTAGAATCAATATATTGCAGGTCATAAAGGGTTCTTAGTTTTTCTTCAACAGAGATTTCTATATTTTTCTTAGCCATAACTTATAAGAAATAATTTACAGGGTTGGTATTAATGCTTGATTTTGAAACTGCAAATGTAGTGAATTTTTCTGATAAAATTTCATATAATTGTTGAACTACAAATTGCTCCGACTCAAAATGCCCGATATCACACAGCAAAATTCTATTTTCAGCCGTGAAAAAATCGTGATATTTCATATCTGCGGTGAGGTAGACATCGCATTGGTTTTGCAGAGCGTTTTTTATTCCGCTGGCTCCGCTGCCACCTAAAACAGCCACTTTTTTTATCTTTTTACCAGTAAAACCACTGTGGCGGATGATTTTTAAATCAAATTTTTCTTTCACAAAATTTAGGAATTCTTTTTCCTCCATTTCCTCGGGCAATTCGCCAAACATTCCCAAACCAGAATATTGGTTTTCGTTTTCTATCGCATAGATTTGGTAGGCAACTTCCTCGTAAGGATGAGCGAATTTCATGGCGGAAATAATCTGATTTTTTTTGAATTTTTCAAAAATCACAGAAAGCTGAATTTCATTGACTTTTTCAGTTGTTCCTTTTTTGCCTAAAAACGGATTAGAACCGTCTATCGGGCGGAAAGTTCCCTCTCCACCGATGCTGAAACTGCATTCATCATAAAAACCGATGTTCCCTGCTCCAGCCTCAAATAGAGCCTTTTTGACCTGCTCGGCATAATCCACAGGAACATAAGTGATTAGCTGTAAAAGATTTTCTTTTTTGGGAATTAAAATTTTAAGCTGCTCTAAACCTAATTCTTTGCAAATTCTGTGATTCACACCGAAATAATGATTGTCCAGTGCAGTGTGAAGGGCGATGATGGCGATTTTATTTTCTATCGCTTTCAGGACAGCTTTTTCTACATAATTTTTGCCAGTGATGGACTTTAATCCTGAAAAAATAATCGGATGAAAGGTTAAAATCACATTTGCGTTTTTTTGTACAGCTTCCTCTACGACGCTTTCCAAGGCATCGTGGCAGATTAAAACGCCTGTGATTTCCCGCTCTGGATTTCCGCAGAGAAGTCCAACATTATCAAAGTCTTCCGCCTGTTGGAAAGGAATGATTTGGTTAAGTTCTTTTATTAGGTTTTGTATTGTCATTTTGATGAGATTATCAAGAATTTTGACAAAAATAAAAAAAGAACTCCTAATTTAGGAGCTCTTTATCAATCTATTTTACTTTTACTAATTCTACATCAAAAATCAGCCAAGCATTAGGTGGAATCACACCGCCAGCGCCTCTTTCTCCGTAGCCCAGCTCAGAAGGGATAAGAAGAGTAGCCGCATCGCCTTCTTTTAGAAGCATAATTCCTTCGTCCCAGCCTTTAATCACTTGACCAACGCCAATAGGAATTTCTATCGGTTCTCCTCTTCTGAAAGAGTTGTCAAACTCCTGTCCATTTACCAGTCTTCCTGCGTAGTGAACAGAAACTACATCTCCTTTCTGAGGCTGTTTTCCGTTTCCTTGTTTTGTTATTTTATAGAACAAACCAGATGGCGTCTGCTGCATTCCTTCTTTTAGAGAAGCGAATTTTTTCTCCTGTTCTTGTTTGTTTTTTTCTTGAATTTTATTTTTACCTTCATTGAAGATTTTAGCCGCATCATAAGATTTGTAGCTGTCACCTTTAGTGAAGATTTCTACTTTTTTGATAACCACATCTTCTCTTGGCTTGTCTTGTGGCCCTTTTTCTACCGTTGCAATAGCATCGATAGTTTCTAATCCGCTGATTACTTTCCCGAAAATAGTGTGTCTTCCATCCAACCAAGGCGTAGCCACTTCTGTGATGAAGAACTGAGAACCATTGGTATTAGGCCCAGAGTTTGCCATAGAAAGGAAACCTTTTCCTTCGTGTCTCAAATCATTTTTTTCATCATCAAATTTGTACCCTGGGTCGCCCATTCCCGTTCCTGTAGGGTCACCACCTTGGATCATAAAGTCTTTAATCACTCTGTGGAAGATGATTCCATCGTAGTAAGGCTGTCCTTTTCCTTTCGCCTTGTTTTCTATAGTTCCTTGTGCTAGTCCTACGAAGTTAGCCACCGTAACGGGAGCTTCCTTGTCAAAGAACTGGATAATCATGTCTCCTTTTGAGGTTTCCATTTTTGCATAAACTCCATCAGGAAGTTGTTCGTAAAATGCTTTGTCTATATTCATTTTTTTATAAATAGGTTTACAGTTTGTTAAAATTAAAGCAGAAATCAATAAGAATAAGATTCTTTTCATAATGTTAAAAATTATTTTGTAAGTTTTAGTTTAATAATTAGAGGCATGTCGTAAGGGATTTGGTCGCCATCTCCATAAGTGCCGTACGCCAGAACGGAAGGGACGAGAAGGGTAGTTTCTTCATCAGGATTTAGATACCGAACGGCATCCTCTATGGCGTCGAGTTCCTCAAATTTTCCCAGAGGAGCATCTTTATAAATTTTAGGTTTTTCGTAGAATTTTTGTAAATCAAAATCGTACAACTCATATTGGAATGAAACCAGCTCTCCATCCTGCTTTTTCTTTCTTTGTTCTAGGTTTTCTATATTACTCCAGTAGTTGAGCTGAGTAGGATAGAATTTCTCTTTCTGCTTGGAAATCCATTCTTGGATTTGTTCTCTTTCCATGGTGTTCAGCTGTTTTGCTCTGTTTTTGGAAACGCCCATTTCTTCATTGGACATTCCTCCCACAGGCGTGTAGACCTGTGTGCTTTGGGAGCAGGAAACGAATAAAAAACCGATGATAAAAACTATATTTTTCATAAATAAATTTTAGCCCAGCTTTTTTCTAATGGCAGCAGGAAGCCAGATAAATAGTCATTGTATGTTTCTTTGGAAAAATCAAAAACTTCTATATTCTGTGGGATAGAGCCGTTTTTTATTCCTTTTTTGAAATCAAGAAGATTGATGGTTTTAGTTTCTCCCTTTTCTATATAAGAAACTTTCATTCTGTTCAAAAAATCCAGCCCAAATTCCGTGTCGATATCCCTTATCATACTCGTAAGCGAATCTACCGAGCATCCGCCGGCTTTTGCATTTTCTTCATCGATGAAGATGATGAGAAACTGATTTCTTTCTATTCTAAATGATGCCAAAAGTGGCTCGCCGTGCGTAGTCCAGTCCGATAAAAAATCATTTATTCTTTCTGAAACGACCTGTATTTCCTCTGATTTTAAAACGCGGGAAGAAGGATAAATCATTATCCTAGGGTTTCTTGTCTCTATGCTATCGGGAGTTTCTGCTTTCACAATTAAAGTATTATAACTTGGGAGGCAAATTTAGTAATTCTTTTTTATTCGTAATGTAAATTTTCTGAATAGATATGTAATTAGCATCTTAAGATTTTGAATATTCTTTTTAATTTAAAACTGATAAATATCATTGTTTTAATAGATTATAATTACTTATAATTTAGTAACTTCGAAGGATGAAATACAAAAAATTTACTTATGAGAAAACTTTTATTTTTGTTGAATTTCTTCATTATTTTCAACAGTTATGGACAGAGTCTTGTGTCCAAATTTGATGTAGCATCTAATGGTGCTAATTCGGTTGCTTTTGTAGATAAGAGTATAGGGACTCCTAGATCTTATCAGTGGGAATTTCAGGGAGGTGTACCAGCTGTATCCACAGAGAAAAACCCTAAGGTATCTTATTCCTCACCAGGGAAATATAGTGTAAAATTAAAAGTAACAGATGCTAAAGGTGTTACCTCTACATCTGTGAGAACATTAGAAGTGTCCTATACAGTAGCAAAGGAAATAGATCTGAGTACAGGGACTAAAGAAGATGGAACTCTGATGTCTGAGAATGGAGAAAAAGATGCAGACTGGACACATTTGGATGAAAAAATGACTATTAGAACAATTCCATATACTAGAAAACCATATTTGGATAAAAAAAATGATCCTGTATTTGGAAGTTGGGAGTCAGCAGAATTAAATAATAAAACACCAGTGACAAGATGGATTACAACAAATAGTGGAGGTAGACACACCAAATGTTTTTATATTAGTAAAACTTTTAAAGTTCCAACTGAAGGTGTTTTAAATCTAAAGGCTCTTGCATTTACTCGAAATTGGGTGTATTTAGTTAAGAAAAACCAAGATGGAACAGAAGATAGTAAACAAATAACACGAACAAAATTTATTCAGATAGGAACTTCAGGATTAACTAAAGGATGGTTGAATCCTGAAAATCCAGAGGTGGTCGATTATAAATTGGAACAAGGGGAGTATTATATTAAAGTTGAGGTTTCTACTAGTTCAAGTTTGGATAAACAATCAATAGATGTAAATGCAAAAGTGGGATTAGGGGTAGGAATAAAGGCTGTTTTATCTCCCCCTGCTGATTTTAAAGCAAATGCGACCATGGTTAATTTTGGAGCAAATGTACAGTTTTCTAATATTTCAGCAGGAGCTCCAGTTAGTCAAAGTTGGACATTTACAGATGCAGGAAATCATGTAACAGATAAACAAAAAAATCCACTCATTAAATTCAAAAGTGTGGGATATCACAATGTGGAATTGTTGGTAGATTATGGCAATAAAATTGTATCTAGTTTAAGTATAGACAATTACATGAAAGTGGCAGGATTGGACTACACTAAAGCTCCTAATAGTTACATATTTGACCATAAAAGTTCAAATAGTGGATTGTTTATCCCTGTGAAAAAGGCTTATGAAATGTGGAAAAATGGACTTCACATTGAAGGAGGGGCAGTGCCTAATGGGCAGGCAGTAGCAGAGGTGTATTGGGAAGATGTACATGGATTGATAAGAACAAAGCCTAATTATCAACTGGAAATCATAGGTTCAGGAGAGTCCGCAAAAATAAAAGTGCCTGTTAATAAAGCCAAAGAAGGAAATGCACTAGTAGTATATAAAGTTAATGGAAAAATATACTGGTCATGGCATGTGTGGGTTACGGATGATCCTAGCAAAGGAACCAACTATATGGCTTATGATGAAACTAAAAGACTTAGAAATAATGGTGTAGAGGAACTTATACCTAAAGCGGAATGGGGTTGGATGGATCGTAACTTAGGAGCTGTTTCTAGCAGCCTTACAGAAGAAGGATGGAATAGAAACAATGGACTATTATACCAATGGGGAAGAAAAGATCCTATTCCTCCGCTAGCAACTAGAGGATGGGATTTTTATGAGGTTTCTGGTACAGTGGGAAGAATAGGACTTGCGAATTCGCAAAATAATAATGTGGTTAAAAAAATAGATGAGACTAGGATTTTCATTCCTTTATCTAAAGCGAAATTAAAGGATAATATTCAGCGTTCTATTCATAATCCAATGAGTCTTATTTATGTGAATGATGATAACTCAAATGAACAAGCATATTACATTTCTCGTAATAAAGAAGGTAATATAGTAGGTAAGTGGCCTGTCAATTGGTTCGGAAATCCTTCTTTTAATGATGGAAAATCAATAGCAGAAGTAAATCTTTGGTCAGATAATTCCCAAGGTAAATTCTTTAATCCACAAACACGGCTTGAAAAACTAGTGAAACCTTATCAAGATAAGTCTTCGTATGACCCATGTCCTAATGGTTGGAGAGTCCCTTCAGTATTGGTGGCGAATACAACACTAGGAGGCAAGAATAGAGATATTCCTATGATACTTAGTCCTTTTGGACCAAAAACATTAGAGCATAATAATAACCAATTATATACGATTACACCAACCAACGATGGAATACCTAATTTTCTAAGGGGAATAAAGATGTATCCTGAGATGGGTGCTGATTTATCTTCTGTTAATGGACAAAATATGGGGGTCTTTCCAGGAACCGGATTGTTATCTAGAACTACACAAGGTGGAAGATATACTGATATGCATGAAACATATCTTTGGACTGCTACAATGGGAAGATGGTGGAAAGATGATATAAAAACAGTGAATCCAATGGCTTTGAGAATAGTACCAGATCTTAATCAAAAAAAATATATTCCAGATCCAAATATGCCATCATTAAAGGGGTTTTATGTATATAATCCTCTATTTTGGGAGAGAACATCTTCTGATGCTATGGGGGTGCGCTGTATAAAAGATCCTCTATATGTGGTAAATGAATATGACTTCCCTACAGAGTATTTTAGAGATGAAGTAGCATATCCTACATTCACTGATGGACTTGAAAATCCTAATACCTATCAAATAGTTAAAAAAACTACAGAGTCTATTATCAAAATACCAATTAACAAAGCATTTTCTGTGCATAGTGAGCATTTGGATAATAAACAAATATTAAAAAATACCAACTATAATAATTTAAAAGTTAATGTTCATTGGACTACTAACAAAGACCTCATTAAGCATGCTTCTATTTCAAAAACCAATCCAGCTAGTTTAGCAGAGATAAATAATACATTTATTAATGTGAAAATAACACCTAATCAAAGTGGGAATGCCATAGTTACTCTACATAATGGAAGTATTGCTAATCCTGTGTATTGGTCTTGGCATATTTGGGTAACAGATTCTGAGGTGAAAACAGTAAGATATGTTACTGCTGAGCCTAATACAGCAGCATATAACTATATAAACTATGTAAATGATGACCATGTAATAGACTCTGAATTTATGGATAGAAACTTAGGGGCATTGGATGCCTTTCCATCTGTAGTAAATGTAAATTCTCCATCCGTTCAAGAACTAAGTAAAATAAAAGTATCTGGAGGTATGCAGTACCAATGGGGAAGAAAAGACCCTATACCTTCTTTTATCAATCCTGATGGTTCTTCTTATTCTATTTATTTAGGGAATACTAATGCTGCTGGGCAGACATCTTATACAGAACTGAATAGTGGTAATTATGAAAGTAGATTTGTGGTGCCATATAACAATTATGCTAATAATGTGGTATCAACAGATAAAATATCTGATAAGGTAAGTAAGGTTTTGAGCTATTCTGTTAAAAATCCACTGGTGTTTATGATTCCAAGTAAACAGGCTCCTCTTCATAAGAATATGCAAGCTTATACTAATGGAACAGACTGGCTTATAGATGAGGCTAATATTGCTTCTGATAGATGGGGTCGAGCAGATAGAAAGTCTCCATTTGATCCTTGTCCAGAAGGATGGAGAGTTCCTGATGCTTCACATGTAGATATAACTCCTCCTAGAGATTTTGGAAGATCACCTTGGGGAAGAAAGGAGAGAGATCGAACAAAAAATGAATTTCTTAACATATGGTATAAAATAGAAGGTTTCTACAAAGGGAGAACAATAAAGTCACCTCAAAATCAATCTCTTGGATATGTTTTTGAAGATGCAGGATATCATATAGGGAATTATCCATTTACAGGTGCTAGAGGCTATAGAAATATGACTGATGGTCATGCTGTCACATCCAAAGTTAATGAAAGACATATGGGAGTTTGGACTAGTGCTATGGGCTCAGCTTTGTTAGGAAGACCTCTTGCTCTTGTGATAGATAAAGGTAATGGAGCAATGAGTATGTTTGAGAACTACTTAGATCCATATTTCGCTATGAATTGTAGATGTATAAAAATCAAAACAACAGCGGATGGTAAGCAGGAAGGAGCTATTCCAAGATTACCTATACCTAAATACACTGTAGCACAACCAGCAAAACCATTAGCTGCGAATACAGTTCAGAACATGCTTAAAGAGGAGAAAACCTTAAAGGCTTATCCAAATCCTGTTACTGATATATTAATGATAGATGGAGAGGCTGGAAAAGAATATTTTTATCAGTTGTATGACAAAAATGGAAAAATGCTGAAAGAGGGTAAATTTGTGAATAATCAAATAAATATAAGTAATTTGTTACCTGACATTTATCTGATACGAATAAATAACTCTAAAGAAGCTATAAAAATTATAAAAAAATAATGTAAATAAAAAGCCCTCCTTGAAAGAGGGCTTTATTATTATCGAATAAAATTGTTATTTACTTCTTCCCAAAAACAGAAATATTGATGTATTTCTTTGGGTTTTGTTTTAAATCACTTATAAGTTCGTTTAGTGAGTTAGAAGTTTTGGTTAGATTATTGTAAAACTCTTCATCTTTCATTAGTTTTCCTAGAGAGCCTTCGCCACGGTTTATTCCAGCGATTACTTGGTTTAGCTGATTGGCTGTTTTGCTAAGTTCTTCTATAGATTGGTTAAGTTTTTTAGCATCTATTTCATCTGCTACTTTTCCGAATTTATCTACTGTATTTTTTGTAGAAACCATCGTTTGGTTCGCATTATCTAGTAGAGAGCTTATTTTATGTTCATTAGAAGACAAAAGTCTGTTGGTTTGGTCAGCTGTAGTTTTGAAAGCTGATACAGTGGCGTTTAGATTAGCCAAAAGTTGTTTTATTTCTCTTCTGTTCTGCTCGTCTAGAATTTTATTTGTGCTAGCTAGTGTAGAATCTACTTTTGTAAGAACACTAGAAACTTTTGGTCCCATTTCGGATGCCATAGCATTGATGGCAGAAAGTTGGAATTTTCCTCCCAATGTATCGCCATCTTTTGCAATTTTGTTATCATAAACCAAATTGATTTTCAGTTGCTTACCGCCCATTAAACTTGGTTCAAAGATTTCTACTGGTGAGTTTTTAGAGAAAGAATACTCATCATCTACAGAAATTCTTACTACAAAACTTATTTTACCACCTTTAGATGTTATAGGAATAATCTGGTCTACCAAGCCGACTTTTAATCCGTTGATAGTTACCGCGTTAGATGGTTCTAGTCCATCTACATTGTCATATTTTACAAAGAAAAAATTATCCGTAGAAAATACATTTTTCCCTTTCAAAAACTGAAAAAATAACATGAAACTTACAATTGCAAAAATTGCAATAAGTCCCGCTTTTACTTCTTTTGATAAATTCATTATTATATATGATGTATATTTTGAAGGTGCAAAGATAAGAAAAATCAAAATTATAGAAGCAGGCTTTTGTTAATAAAATGTTAATAAGATGTTTAAAAAAAATATTGATACCTAAAAAGCCTTAAATTCCCTGAAAACACTAAATTTAAGTTTTAAAGTTTTGTTAAAAAACGGACTAACTGACAAAAATCATTTTTATTTTTGTCGAGTTTTTCTAACTTTGCCCCGTTCAAAATAGAAGTAACTCAAAAAGTTTACCCCCTATGAAGATATCCCAATTGATGAAAAAAAGTGTTTTATTTTATAGTCTTATGGCAGGATTGTTGTTTTCTCTTCAATCTTGTGTGTCCAATTATGTAGTGGCTACTCCATCTGCATATAAACCAGAAACTTTAGCAGAAGAAAAGTCTCATTTTACATCTTTGACTCAAGAGTATAAAAAAGAACTAGAATCAAATAAAGCCATTGAAAAAACTGAAGAAAAAACGGTTTCTGCAAGAAAAATGGCAAAGAAAAAATCTTCTACTATAGATGGGATTCTTAGCGAAGCAAACACTTACATCGGGACGCCGTATAGATTTGGTGGGATGACTAGAAGCGGGATAGATTGCTCTGCATTTGTTCTTTCAGTTTATGGTTCAGCCACAGGGATAAATCTTCCTAGAATCTCTTCGGCTCAAGCTCAGGAAGGGGAAAGAGTAGAAAGAGAACAACTAGAAAAAGGGGATTTGCTATTTTTCCAAACTAGAGGAAGCAGAATTTCACATGTGGGTATCGTTCAAGAAATTACACCAGAAGGAGAAATCAAATTTATCCATGCATCCACATCTAAAGGAGTTACAATATCTTCCCTAAATGAAAAATACTGGGGCTTGAGGTTCAGATTTGCAAAAAGAATATTGACCAATGAAAAAATCCAAGAAATGGCTTCATTGTAGATTTTTAAAGGCTATATTTTAATTTATAATAATAGAAGAGGTTTCACTTTTGGGAAATCTCTCTTTTTATTTGGAAATAGAGGTGGTTTTATGGAATGTTTAATTCAAAAAAATAATTAAATTTGTCATAGTATATTTTTAATCATGTTGGAGAGAAAAAAAGTAGAAAATTTTTTTAAAAAAATAGGAATAGAAGAATTGGTAACCAATCTACAAATCATTGGAAATGATGTCTGTATAGATATGGTAGCCCATTCTCCAGCTATGCACGAGAAGAAAAAACTAGAAACAGCCATAAAAGAGGCGTTTTCCAAGGAATTTGATAATCAATATATATTAAAGCTCAAAATCTCTTCTCCAGAAACTAAACCAAAGCCAAATATCAGAGGAAAAGAAATACAAGGCGTAAAAAATATCATTGTTATAGCATCTGGAAAAGGAGGCGTAGGCAAATCTACTGTGACTACTAACTTGGCGGTAACTTTAGCGAAAATGGGCTTCAAAGTAGGGCTTTTGGATGCAGATATATATGGGCCATCTATTCCTACAATGTTCAATACCGAAGGAAATAAACCAAGTTCCATCCAAATCGAAGGAAAACACCTAATGAAACCCATAGAACAGTATGGAATAAAAATGCTGTCTATTGGGTATTTTTCAGGAGCAAATAAAGCCGTAGTTTGGCGAGGGCCAATGGCAGGGAAAGCCCTTCATCAGATGATTCGTGATACGGACTGGGGGGAGCTGGATTTTCTATTGATAGACCTTCCTCCCGGCACGGGAGACATACATCTTTCTGTGATTCAGGAACTTCCCATTACAGGAGCGGTTATTATAAGCACGCCTCAGCATGTGGCTCTGGCAGATGTGAGAAGAGGAATTGCAATGTTCCAGATGGAAAGCATCAACATCCCTGTTTTAGGGCTTGTTGAGAATATGGCGTATTTTATCCCAGAAGAACTTCCAGATAATAAATATTATATCTTTGGGAAAGAAGGCGCCCAAAATTTAGCAAAAGATTTGGGTATTCCTGTTTTGGGCGAAATTCCTTTAATACAAGGAATAAGAGAAGCAGGAGACACAGGAAAACCAGCTGCTCTGAATGACGGAACTAAAATATCAGAAATCTATACAGAAATTACGAGAAATATGATAGAAAGCCTCATAGAAAGGAATAAAAATCTCCCTCCGACAGAGGCTGTTAAAATTACCACAATGGCAGGTTGTTCAACTAAAAAATAAGTAAAATCCTCATGGAAGAAAGCATAGAAACGAAAGTAAAAAAAGCATTGGAAAGCATTAGGCCGTTTTTGAATAATGATGGCGGTGATATAGAATTGGTAGAAATAAAAGACAACAAGGTGTATGTAAGGCTTTTAGGAAATTGTTCTGGCTGTCACATTAGTAATTCTACTATAAAATTAGGAGTGGAAACCACTGTAAAACAGCATGTCCCAAGCATAGAAAGTGTGGTCAATATAGAATGATTTTTTTAGGTCAATATTATTAGGTTTAAGGCAAAAAAAGCCTTAAATTTGCTCAATATATAAATTATTTTACATCATATTATTATGGAACAGTACAATGTAGAGCAAGAAATTCAAAAATTTGTTGCTGGGGTTGAAGCAAGAAACCCAAACGAAACTGAGTTTATTCAGGCAGTAAAGGAAGTTGCTGCAACGGTAATTCCTTTCATCGCGACTAAAAAACAGTACCAAGGCAAAATGCTTTTGGAGAGAATGGCTGAGCCGGAGAGAACGATTATTTTCAGAGTTCCTTGGGTAGATGACAATGGACAAATCCAAGTAAACAGAGGCTACAGAGTACAGATGAACTCTGCTATCGGGCCATACAAAGGAGGAATTCGTTTTCATCCTTCTGTGAATTTGAGCATCCTTAAGTTCTTGGCGTTTGAGCAGACTTTCAAAAATTCCTTGACTACACTTCCAATGGGTGGTGGTAAAGGTGGTTCTGACTTTGACCCAAGTGGAAAATCAGATAATGAAATCATGAGATTTTGCCAGTCTTTCGCAACGGAATTGGCTAAACATATCGGTCCTGATACAGATGTACCTGCTGGGGATATCGGTGTAGGAGCTAGAGAGGTAGGCTACATGTTCGGACAATATAAAAGATTGAGAAATGAATTTACAGGAGTATTGACAGGAAAAGGTCTTTCTTTCGGTGGTTCATTGATTAGACCAGAGGCTACTGGTTTCGGAGTTGTATACTTTGCTGAAGAAATGCTTAAAACTAAAGGAGAAAGCATCAAAGGTAAAATCGTGACTGTATCAGGTTTCGGAAATGTGGCTTGGGGAGTTGTTAAAAAAGTAAATGATTTAGGAGGTAAAGTAGTAACTATCTCTGGTCCTGATGGATATGTATATGATGAAGAAGGAGTAAGCGGAGATAAAATCGACTTCTTACTAGAACTAAGAGCTAGCGGAAACAACAGAGCTGAGGATTATGTTAAAAAATATCCAAATGCTAAATTCTTCGCTGGAAAACGCCCTTGGGAAGTGAAATGTGATGTGGCTATCCCTGCTGCTACACAAAACGAGCTTAACATCGATGATGCTAAAAACTTGGTAGCAAACGGATGTAAGTGTGTAACTGAGGCTGCGAACATGCCATGTACACTAGAAGCAATGGAGCTGTTCTTGGAAAATAAATTATTATTCTCTCCAGGGAAAGCATCTAACGCTGGTGGAGTAGCGACATCTGGTCTAGAAATGACACAGAACTCTATCCGTTTGAGCTGGTCTGCAGAAGAAGTAGACGAAAAACTACAAACTATCATGAGAGGAATCCATGAGGTATGTAGAAAATACGGAAAAGAAGAAGATGGATATGTAAACTATGTAAAAGGAGCGAACATCGCAGGTTTCGTAAAAGTTGCTGATGCTATGCTTGCACAAGGAGTAGTTTAATTCCTCTTTCAATAAAAAAGAAAAGCCTTCAAATTTTGAAGGCTTTTTTATTTACTTAATGTTTCTTGATTTTTTGATTTCCTCTATTCTTTCTTCAAATTCTTCCGTTTTTTCTGGATGTTTTTCTTGAAGAATTTTATACGCTTGGATGGCTTTGGTGTAGAGTTTTTGTTCTACATAAAGCTGAGCAAGGGTTTCTGTCATCAGGTGGGAAATATCATTGCTCTTTTCTTTCACAATAAAATCAACATCCTCTTTTATTGGAGAGATTTTTGGATTATTTTCTATGAACTTGTCAATGATTGCAGCTTTTTTGTCTTGTTCAGAAGGAGTAACTATTTCTGAACGGTCTATTTTTAGCCAGCTTTTCCAAGTACTGATGAATGAAGTTACATTGCTATTAGAAGCTGGTTTCACTACCTCTGTAACTTTTACTGGTTCTGTTTCTGGTTTTTCGCTGTCTGCTACATCTTCCGTTGCAGAAACATTTTCCTCTTCTTGAACAGGTTTATTTTGAGAAGAATAGAAATCTACAGGATTTTTATAAACTTCTGCTGGCTCATCCTTTTCAGTGTTTTCTGTATCAATTGTTTTTTGATAAATATCCACAGGAGAATGAGTTGATTTTTGCTCTTCTTGTGTATCAGAAGCAGTCTTTTTAGAAGCATAAAAATCAATGTTTGTTCCTCTTGTTTCGTTTTCAGTTAAACTTTCTGAAGAGTAATAATTTTCTTTTTGTGTACGAGATTCCTCTACGGATTCAGTTTGTTTTCTAGCGTAAAAGTCAATCGTTGTTTCTCTTGCTTCGTTTTCAGTTGAACTTTCTGAAGTTGTTTTAGCTGAGTAAAAATCTTCTTTTTGTGCAGGAGTTTCCTCTACGAAACTAGTTTGTTTTCTGGCATAAAAATCAATAGTTGTTTCTTTTGTTTCATCTTCAGTTGAACTTTCTGAAGTTGTTTTAGCTGAATAAAAATCTTCTTTTTGTGCAGGAGTTTCCTCTACGAAACTAGTTTGTTTTTTGTTATAGAAATCAATCGTTGTTTCTTTAGGCTTTTTCAGGTTAAATGTACTTGGACTAGCCAATTCTTCTGCAGAAAATCTCTCTTCTTCAGTTTCAACAACAAGTTCAGTTTCAATCTCAACCACTTCTTTCTCTACTGTTTCTACTGGAGAGATTTCTTCAGCTTTAACTTCCTCAACTGCAATTTCTTCTTTTTCCGTTTCGTTGATTGTTTCAACGGCTTTAACAGGCTCTACATCTTCTTCTTTTCCAACGATAGAGGGCTCTTCCGTTGCTGTTCCAGATTTTAGTTTTGCCATTTCAGCAGCAATATATTCATCGATGGCAAGTTTTTTTTGTTCATACTCGCTTTTTTCTGGAGAAGAGGTACTATATTGAGGTTCTTCTACAGATGGAACATCTGGTATAGAAGGAGTTTCGTTATTTGTTGTTTGTTGTTCTTCGTTTGTATTTTCTTCTACAAAAGATACGGGTTCGCTGATTTCCACAGATTGTGTTTCAACAACCAAATCAGTATTTTCCACAACTTCCTCTTCAGCAGGAACAGGAGTTTCTTCTACTTTAATTTCTTGAAGCGCAGGTGTTTTTGTAGTAAATTCTGTTTTGAAAGGAAACGCCTTTTCTACTAAGGCTGCAGCCCTGTTTTCATTGGTTTTGTTAATCAAATTGTACAAAATTCTCTTGTCTGTCGTATAGGCAGCCGTTTTTGCCAATTCTTTTGGGAAATGTTCATTATAAAAACGATGAACACCCAAAAGATAAATAGCCCTCAAACTCTGCATATAAGGGAATTTTTCTATTTCTGTTTCTAATAAGTTTAAATCCTCTACCCTAAGAGTCTCAGGGTTTTTTATCAGGTCTATTATTCTTGTTTCCATTACCAATTTGCTACAATTTCATTAAAAATCTGGTTAATAATTCTTTCATTCACTATTCGTACTTGGCTGCTTTCTATAGCATTGATATCCAAATCACTACTAAATGTAGCCTCTCCAGAAAAAGTTTTATTAAAATTTTTCTCGGGCTCTATTTTGTTTTCATAATTTACATGTACAGTAATCGTAAGTTTGTTTTGTGCAGCCTCCGTTGCCCCTATCGTAGTAGAAGAAATAGATGTCGGCGTGATGCTGTAATCCGAGATATAGCCTTCTATCAGGATATCAGGGTTTTCAGAAGTCCCTTTGAGGGAGGTTCTCTGCAAAAACATATTTTGTAATGCCATCGTGAAATCTTGGCTTAGATCAGAATTGACCAAAGCAGCATTGTTCGGAAAATTTTTGATTAAAATCGTTTTCGTCTCAGGACTGAGCGAAGACCCTGTGAAGCTGTAGCACGAGGAAAGGGCTATTCCCACGGCAGCTGTCATCAGGACGATTCTTAGTTTTATTTTAGTGATAAAATTTCCCATCAGTCTTCCAAATTATATTGTTTTATCTTTCTATAAAGCGTTCTCTGCGAAATGCCGAGCTCATCTGCCGCCTTGTTTCTTCTTCCGTTGTGTTTTTCCAAAGCTTTTATGATGAGGTCTCGCTCATTATTCTGCAAAGATAAAGATTCTGGCTGAGCTTCTTCTAATTCTATGTCCTCTATATTGTTATAATTTTCCATATCAGACCTTGTGATGATGGTCGGATTTTGTATTTCTGTCGGCGGTGTTTCGAAATAAAGGAGCGAACTAGGGTTTGTAGAAGACACCTCAGGCGTGTAAATTCTATTGATTAGATTCTGTTCGTGCATAGAGAATTCTCCTGTTCCTCGGTTTTTGATAAGTTCTGAAGTCAAAGATTTCAAATCATTGATATCATTTCTCATATCGAAGAGAATTTTATACATGATTTCCCTTTCCGAGCTGAAATCAGAATTATTATTTGATTTAGAATGATTAGAAACCACAGGAAGCCTATTGTCCGCAGGGATATATTCTGCAAGTCTTTCCGCGCTAATGGTTCTGCTCTGTTCCACCACAGTCATCTGCTCCACCAAATTTCTCAGCTGGCGGACATTCCCAGGGAATGAGTAGCTTTCCAAATACCGCACTGCATCTTCGGTGAGGATTAGTTCTGGCATTCTGTATTTTTCGGCAAAGTCAATGGCAAATTTTCTAAATAATAAATGAATATCGCCTTTTCTCTCGCGAAGTGGCGGCATATCCACCTGAACGGTATTTAGTCTGTAATACAAATCTTCACGGAATTTTCCTTCCTGAATGGCATTCATCATATTTACATTCGTTGCCGCTACTATTCTTACATTGGTTTTTTGGATTTGTGAGGAACCAACTTTCATAAATTCTCCACTTTCCAAAACTCGGAGCAAACGAACCTGCGTCTGCAAAGGAAGTTCGCCCACCTCATCTAAAAAAATAGTACCACCGTCTGCCACCTCGAAATAGCCTTTCCTCGTGCTGGTTGCTCCCGTAAAAGCGCCCTTCTCATGCCCAAAAAGCTCCGAATCTATCGTTCCCTCTGGAATAGCACCGCAGTTTACCACGATGTAGGGCTGGTGCTTGCGTTTGGATTCGGAATGGATGATTTTTGGGATAAATTCCTTCCCTGTACCACTTTCTCCGATGACCAAAACCGAAATATCCGTAGGAGCCACCTGTATCGCTTTTTCAAGTGCTCTATTTAGCGCGGGATAATTTCCGATAATGCCGAAGCGGTTTTTTATGTTTTGTAAGTCAGACATTTTTGAAGTTAAATTAACTTTAATATTTTTAAATTAAACCACCTTTCCAATGAGCGTTCCCTGTGTGCTGTCATAGGTGTATACAGAAACTGTATCACCTATTTTCTGGCCCTCTTGTTTGTCAAAAACAACCACTACATTTTGGGAATTTCGGCCTCTCCATTGGTTAGGGTCTTTTTTGGAAGTTCCCTCTATCAGCACCTCATGGGTTTTGCCTACATATCCTTTCATTCTCATGGTGGAAAGCTCGCCCTGCAATGCAATCACCTCGGAGAGTCTGCGCTGTTTTACATCAGCTGGGACATCGTCCTTCATCTTCTTGTGCGCAGGTGTTCCTGGCCTTTCTGAATAGGCGAACATATAGCCGTAGTCGTATTCCACCTCTCTCATTAAGGAAAGCGTATCTTGGTGGTCTTGTTCTGTTTCTCCGCAGAAACCGACCATAATATCCTGTGAAAAGGCAATATCTGGAACGATTTTTTTCGCTTCTTTTATTAAATCTAAATATTCTTGGCGGGTGTGCTGGCGGTTCATGGCTTTCAGCATGTTGTCGCTTCCGCTTTGTACGGGCAAATGCACATATTTACAAATGTTGTCATATTTTGCCATCATACGGAATACATCCAGACTCATATCCTGCGGATTGGAAGTCGCAAAACGAATTCTCATCTCAGGAACGGCCTGTGCTACCATTTCCAGCAGCTGTGCGAAATGTAGGGCAGTAGCCTTTTGCATCTCAGAGGCTTTGTCAAAATCTTTTTTCGCGCCACCACCATACCAAAGGTAGGAATCCACATTCTGCCCAAGGAGTGTGATTTCCTTATAACCATTGTCCCAAAGTTCTTTGCACTCGTTGATAATAGAATGAGGGTCTCGGCTTCTTTCCCTTCCACGAGTGAAAGGCACGATGCAGAAAGTACACATATTGTCGCATCCACGGGTAATCGTCACGAAAGCCGTTACGCCATTTCCGCTCAGACGCACAGGACTGATATCGGCATAGGTTTCTTCTTTGGAAAGAATTACATTGATGGCATCTCGCCCTTCCGCTGTCTCTTTTAGAAGGTTAGGTAGGTCTCGGTAGGCATCTGGCCCAACGACCAAATCCACCAAATGTTCTTCTTCTAAAAGTTTGGTTTTCAATCGCTCCGCCATACATCCTAAAACACCTACAGTGAGACTTGGCTTTGTTTTCTTTAGCGTTTTGAACTGCGAAAGTCGCATTCTTACAGTCTGCTCTGCTTTTTCTCGAACTGAGCAGGTATTAAGTAAAATCAAGTCGGCTTCCTCCAAAACTGTAGTAGTATTGTAGCCGTTTTTTTGTAAAATAGAGGCTACAATTTCGGAGTCAGAAAAATTCATCTGACAGCCATAACTTTCCAAAAAAAGTTTTTTAGTATTTCCTTCAAGGTCTGCGATTGCGTAGGCTTCGCCTTGACGCGTTTCGTCTATGTACTTTTTTTCCACATTCTAATTTTTTACGAAGATATAAAATTTCTGCCAAATTGACAGATTTAAGTAGAAAATTTTCTATTCCTAAAAAATTCACTTACAGAACTTCTATTTGATTTTTTAATAAATCATCAAAAACTTCTCTTTTTCTAATGAGGTGTGCTTTATCATTTAGCCAAAGAACCTCGGCTGGTTTTAGTCTAGAATTAAAGTTAGAACTCATCTCAAAACCATACGCACCTGCATTTCTGAAAACCAGAATATCTCCTTCGCGGACTTCATTGAGTTTTCTATCCCAAGCGAAAGTGTCTGTCTCACAGATATTTCCCACTACGGTGTAGATTCTCTCCGTTCCTGTAGGGTTAGAGAGGTTTTCTATGATATGGTAGGAATCATAGAACATGGGTCTGATGAGGTGGTTGAACCCAGAATTTACTCCCACGAAAACCGTAGCTGTAGTTTGTTTAATAACATTGGCATTTACCAAGAAATGTCCAGATTTTCCCACCAAATATTTCCCTGGTTCGAACCAAAGTTCCAGCTCTTTATCGTTTTCTTTGCAGAAGCTAAGGAAAGCATCTTCCACTTTTTTACCAAGTAAAGCGATGTCCGTTTCCATATCATCTGAGTGGTAAGAAATTTTGAAACCACTGCCCATGTCAATGTATTTCAAATTAGGAAAATGCTCTACTAATTCGAACATGATTTCCATTCCTTGTAGGAAGACATCAGGGTCACGAATTTCGCTCCCTGTGTGCATATGCAGCCCTTCGATATTCAGTTTTGTGGATTTCACTAATCTTTCTATATGACGAAGCTGATGGATAGAAATCCCGAATTTAGAGTCAATATGCCCAGTGGATATTTTGTGGTTTCCTCCCGCATAAATGTGAGGATTTATCCTGATAAAGATAGGGTAGGAATCGCTGTATTTATTCCCAAACTGCTCTAAAATAGAGATATTGTCAATGTTGATATGAACGCCCAATTTCATAGCTTCCTCTATCTCTGTGAGGTCTACACAGTTAGGTGTGAATAAGATTTTCTCAGGAGAAAATCCTGCTTTGAGCCCAAGTTTGACTTCGTTGATAGAGACACAGTCAAGATTTGCGCCCAGCTGTTCTACATATTTTAATATGTTGATGTTGGTCAATGCTTTACAAGCGTAGAAAAATTTTGTTTTTTCAGGAAAAGCTGAAGTCAAATTTTGGTACTGATTTTTAATAGATTCAGCATCATATACATATAAAGGTGTCCCGAATTCACTAGCTACATTCAGTAAAATATCGTTATTCATAATAAAATCGAATTATATTCATATAAAAAAGCCTCAGTGGAAACTAAGGCTTTTTGGATTTTTATCAATGCTTCTTAAGCATTTGGTTCTACAGATACAAAAGATCTGTTATCTCTCTTTTTAGTGAAAACTACTTTACCATCTACAAGAGCAAATAATGTATGGTCTTTACCCATTCCTACATTTTCACCTGGATGGTGCTGAGTACCTCTTTGTCTTACGATGATGTTCCCAGCAATAGCTTCCTGACCACCAAAAATCTTCACGCCTAATCTTTTAGAGTGAGACTCTCTACCGTTTTTGGAACTACCAACTCCTTTCTTGTGTGCCATTTTATTTTATGGTTTTAAGGGTTTATTACTTTTTTAATTCTTTAAATTTAGCGATGTTTTTCTCAATCAAAGCATCTACTTCTGCATGAGGAAGAGTTGCTTTTCCTTCTGCAAGAGATACTAGAGTTTCTCTATTTTCTTTAGACTGAGAAAGGTTGAACTTTTTCAATTTGTAGTTAAGTTCGTGGTCTTCGCTGAAATCTACAGCGTCTCTATCTGCACCAGCAGCTTCTGGCTTAGCAGTTTCTTTTGTACTCTTCTTAGCTCCTCCTGAAAAACCAGTGATAGAAGTAATCTGAATCTGAGTCAACTGTTGTCTGTGACCATTTTTTACTTTGTAACCTTTTCTTCTTTTCTTTTTGAAAACGATTACTTTATCAGCTTGGACATGATCCAAAATCTCTGCTTCTACAGCGATTCCTTTTACAGCTGGGGCGCCTACTGTTACAGTTCCGTTAGAAGTCAAAAGAACTTTGTCAAAAGAAACTTTTGCTCCTTTGTCTCCTGCTAAACGGTTTACAAATAACTTTTGGTCTTGCTCTACTTTGTATTGAAGCCCCGCTATCTCTACGATTGCAAACATTGTTATAAGTATTTAATTTTAAAATTAGTTTGCAAATATAAGTTTTTTTTTTCTACTACAAAAATCCTATCACTTTTTTAATAAAAAACTTCTCTCAAACCCGAGAGAAGTTCTTGTATTATTTTTGGACAATTTTAGTTTTTGGAAGTTCCACTGTTCCTGGATCTTTCCAAAGTCCATCTTTTATAGCTTTTTTCTTAATCGCTTCAGCTCTTTTTCCACTGTCTGGGTGGGAGTTGAACATTCTTTGGAATCCGTTTTCCTTAGCGCCTCCTGCTAGAAGTTCTAATTTTTTGAATGCAGTGTAAGCACCTACTACATCATAACCATTAGATTTCATAAATTGGTATGAATAGTCATCCGCTTGGCTTTCCTGCTTTCTACTGTGAGAAGAATCCAAAAAGGCATTTGCCATATTTCCTAACTGAGTATCACTAAGTTTTGATACTGTGTTACTTGCAGCTCCAGCGGCATCTACAAGTGCAGCTCTGGTGTACGCAGATTTGATAGCATCTTTAGTATCTTCGTTTTTTACATGCCCGATTTCATGCCCAATAACAGCCAAAAGCTCATCATCAGTCATGATGTCCATAAGAGAAGAGAAAACTCTCACACTTCCATCAGCCGCAGCGAAAGCGTTGATGTCTCTTACTAAATATACTTTATAATTTAAAGTAAGTCCATCTTGGTTTTTGTGTTTTCCGAAAAGGCGGTTTAGTCTTTTTGTGTAAGGGCTGTTTTTGTCAGCTACTGGATTGTTATTATCCATCCAGTCCACAGATTCTTTAGAAAGTCTTGCTGCATCAGCGTTAGAGAAAGTCAATGCTTTTACTCCTTTTGCACCTGCATCTAGTGCTTTTCCTAAATTGATTTTTTGAGCATCAGCAAAATGAATTGCTCCTGCCATAAGACCTAAATAAATTACTTTTTTAAACATAATTTTTGTTTTTGAATGATGCACAAAATTACTAAATATTATTCAGAAGGGATAAATTTTTAATTAAAAATTTTATTTTTGGCTAAAAATTCTCGGTTTGATGAAAAGAGATTTATACATTGATTATGCGAAGGGTTTGGCAACTTTGTCGATCGTTTTTATTCACACTGTTTTTTGGTCTGGGCAGTTTTATGTTTCTAATGAAATGAGGATTTTCAGTCTGCTTTTTGATGTGCCTATTTTCTTTGGACTCAGTGGATTGACCTCTTCTGGAAATCTTGATAAAACCTTTCGCAGACTGCTGAAATTACAAATCACCTATATGATTTTTGTGACTGGATTGTTCTTTTTTGATAGTTTTTTCAAGATTTTTCTGCAGTCCTTTTTTGACAAAGAAACATACCAAAATTTCTTCCTGACCTTCGGGTCGAAATATACAGAGAACAGCCTGAGCCAGCCTTTTGATTTCAGGGTTTTGGGAAACTGGTGGCTGCATCAGTATAGCACTTGTGATGTTTTTCCTGTGGTGATGGGTAGTTTTTGGTATTTGAAGACTTACTATGTTGTTACTTTTTTTGGAGTCGTCGTGCTGAGGTTTTTCTCAAAATACATTTGGTGGATTGTAGGTTTTTGCGTTGTTTTCATATTTATTTTTAATTCTAATCCAGATTTTTATCCCACTGGGCAGGTGGGCTATACGGTTTTTTATTTATTGGTTTTTCTTGTAGCTTATCAGCTGAAAAACAAGAAACTGACCAATTCCCAAGTTCTGTTTTTAATTGGTTTTGTATTGCTCAGCTTTGTGGGAATGTTTTGGAGCTATGGAGTAAATATTTTTTACAAACTCAATAAACAGAAATTCCCGCCGAAAATCCCTTATATCGTTTGGTCTTTTGTTTCTTTGGCTCTGGTTTTTATCTTTTATAACAGACTAAAAATTCAGAAAGAAAATCTGCTTTCGTACATAGGTCAGAATGCGATATTTTTCTATTTCGCGCAGGGAATCAGCTCGTCTTTGGTGTATTTTTTTATTCCTGTTTTTAGGGAAAATTTACATTGGTTCGTTTTGATGATTTTGATTTATGTTCTGAATGTCTTACTGGCTGTGGTTATTGCTCATTTGCTGAAAAAAGTAGATGAGCAGGGCTGGAAAATTTTGAATTTATTTGCTGAAAAAATCAAATAAATATGCTATATTTGGGATAAGTTTTTTTACAAATCAAAGACAATCAGTGTTATAAATTTGTAAAACCAATTTTCAGTAATTTTAAAACTAATTTACAATAATTGTCAAGCGATTTGATGGAAATTTGTACCAATAATTCAAAAAATAAGAATATGAAAAGAGTATTTAGAAATTCAGTAGTAGTCTTTATGGCTGTCTTTATGATAGCTTCCTGCGCTAAAAAAAATGGAACAGAAACATCTTATTCAGACACTCATCTAGAATCCATAGAATCAGAAGCAGCGGTGGATAGCACCACTGCACCCATGTCTGTGGCAGCAAGCCAAGAAGTGGAGGGTAAAAAATTCGTGCGAAAAGCAAATGTAGATATGGATGTTTCCGATGTATATCAGGCGACTATCTACATAGAAAATACATTGAAGGAGATGGGTGGTTTTGTGACAAGTAGTAATTATCGCAGCGATGTTTTGGAGGAAAATATCTTCCCTCAGTCAGAAGAAAAATCCCTATATGTCCGTAAATACACCACTAAAAACGAAATGCAGGTGCGGGTGCCGACTGAGAAATTGTCAGATTTCCTAAAATTACTGAATGACAAGAGTATTTTTCTCCGAGAACGAACCATTACAGCCGAAGATGTGAGTGCTAATGTAAAAATGGCTGAACTGGAAAAACAAAGAATGGAGAAACATAAAGCCCAGCTTTCCCAGCAAGCCAATACAACTAAAAATGCAGAAGCAACGAATGATAATGAGCGAGAGCTTAATTACCAGAAAATAAATGATTTCAATCTCGCTGATGAACTGAAATACAGCACGGTGAGCATCTATCTTTCCGAGCCGAAATTTAAGATTTCTCAAGAGGAAATGCCGAATATTAGAAGTTTGGAAGACAAATACAAAGGAAGTTTTTGGTATGATTTTAAAGAAGCTTTCGTTGATGGATTCTATGGATTCCAAAAGTTCTTAATACTGGCTGCAAATGCATGGATGTTTATTTTGGTCGGCGTTTTAGGAATTTTTGCTTGGAGAAATAGAAAGAAATTTTGGAAAAAATCAGAGAAAAAAGAAGAAGAAAAATAAATGATGAAAATCTCTGCCGTGTGCGGGGATTTTTTAAATTTAAAAGATTAAATTTGTGTTTTTTAATAATTAAAATTTATGCTACCAAAAATAAACCCTACCCAGACCAAAGCTTGGAAAGGTCTGAATGAATATTTTGCTGAAAAAAACTTTGATTTGAGGGAGCTTTTTGCTGAGAATCCTAATCGTTTCGAAGAATTTTCTATAAAAAGAGAAAACTTTTTGTTTGATTTTTCTAAAAATCTAATCGATGAAAAGGTAAAAAATCTTTTGCTCCAATTGGCTGAAGAATGTGAACTAAAAACGGCAATTTCTGCAATGTTTTCGGGCGAAAAAATAAATGAAACTGAGGGAAGGGCAGTTCTCCACACAGCTTTGAGAGATTTTTCTGACCAGCCGATTTTAGTGGATGGGAAAGATATAAAACCCGATGTGAAAAGAGTGCTCTCTCAGATGAAAGATTTTTCGGAAAAGGTGATTTCTGGCGAGCACAGAGGGTTTTCAGGAAAGGAAATCACGGATGTGGTGAATATCGGAATTGGTGGTTCGGATTTAGGGCCAGTGATGGTCTGCTCTGCATTGAAACATTTTAAAACAAGGCTGAATGTACATTTTGTGTCTAATGTAGACGGAAATCATTTAGCTGAAACGCTTAAAAACCTCAACCCAGAAACCACGCTTTTCATCATCGCTTCTAAAACTTTTACCACGCAGGAAACGATGACCAATGCCCATTCTGCAAAGGATTGGTTCTTAAAATCTGGTAGTCAGGGAGATGTGGCGAAGCACTTTGTGGCGCTTTCCACTAATGTTTCTGAGGTTAAGAAATTTGGAATCGCTGAAGAAAATATTTTTGAATTTTGGGACTGGGTCGGTGGTCGCTATTCACTTTGGTCTGCTATTGGGCTAAGTATAGTATTATCAATTGGTTATGATAATTTTGAGCAACTTTTAAAAGGAGCAAACGAGACGGATATTCATTTCCAAAAAGCAGATTTTTCTGAAAATGTTCCAGTGTTGATGGCATTGCTGGGCATTTGGTACAGAAATTTTTTTGATGCAAGTTCGCACGCAGTTTTGCCTTATTCACAGTATCTTGACCGTTTTCCTGCCTACCTTCAGCAGGGCGATATGGAGAGTAATGGTAAGTCCGTGGATAGAAATGGAGAATTTGTGTATTACGAAACTGGGCCGATTATCTGGGGAGAGCCAGGGACTAATGGGCAGCACGCTTTCTATCAGCTTATTCATCAGGGAACGGAGCTGATTCCGTCGGATTTTATCGCTTATGTGAAGTCTTGTAATTCGGTTTCTGACCATCAGGAAAAACTTTTGGCGAATTTCTTTGCACAGACAGAGGCTTTGGCTTTTGGAAAGGATAAAGAGCAGGTTTTAGATGAATTACAAAAAACCAATAAATCTGTTACCGAAATAGAAAAGCTGGTAAATTATAAGATTTTCCAAGGAAATATTCCGACAAATTCATTTTTATTTAAAGAATTAAATCCTTTTTCGCTCGGGCAGCTTATCGCTTTGTATGAGCATAAGATATTTGTTCAAGGAGTGATTTGGAATATTTTTAGTTTTGACCAATTTGGAGTGGAACTCGGAAAAGTCCTCGCAAACAGGATTTTACCTAAACTCACCAATTCTGATGAAATTTCTTCTCACGATTCTTCTACGAATGGATTGATAAACTATTATAAAACAAACAAATAACAAAAACCAATGACTATGAGAACTTTATTACTAATAGTTTTGATTTTCTTTTCAGGATTGATACAAGCTCAAGATGATTTGCTGAAAAAATCCGAAAAAGGGGATGCAGAAGCGATGTTTTATCTGGCATCATTATATTTTTTGGGAGAAAAGGGCTATCCACAGGACAATGAAAAAGCACTGCTATGGTTCCGAAAGTCAGCTGATAAAGGAAATGCAGAATCACAGAACACTCTCGGTACTATTTATATAAAAGGCTGGGCTGGAGTGAAACAAGATTATGAAAAAGCTGTGAAATTGTTAGAAAAAGCCGTGAAATCCAATCATGCAGATGCTTGTAATAATTTAGGGCTCCTGTATCGAGATGGCACAGGTGTGAAGCAAGATTACAAAAAAGCAATAGAACTTTTCCAAAAAGGAGCTAATCTGGGGAGTTCCTCCGCGGTGGATAACTTGGCGTATATGTATTATATGGGCTGGGGCGTGGAGAAAAACTATGAGAAAAATTTGGAGCTGATAGAAAAATCAGTGAAAATGACCAAAGACAAGCAACGACTGGTGCAAGTTGCTTATTTTTACCTTAAAGGGGAAGAAGTAAAACAAAATATCCCGAAAGCCATAGAACTCTACACTTGGGGGCATGAGAATTTCCCTTCTGAGGTCGCTTTTCCTAATTATTTGGGTATGATTTATATTTATTATAATGACAAAGGAGAAAATAAAGGAGACTTTACAAAAGCCTTAAAATGGTATAAAATAGCGGTTAATCTGGGTGATGTGGATGCGATGAATAATATAGCTTTCATCTATCTGCAAGACAATCCACAAGTTAAAAATACCCAGCAGGGAATAGAATGGATGGAAAAAGCAGCCAATTTGGGAAATCCGAAAGCTATCTATAATCTCGGATACCTCTACACACTCGGTGGGGATCTGCCAAAGAACTATGACAAGGCTGTGGAATGGTTCAGAAAAGGGGAAGTCATCGGTGAAGAAATGAGTATTTCCTCACTGGGAGCAATGTATCATGCTGGGATTAAATTTAAAAAAGACCTTCAAAAAGCCAAAGAATATTATCTAAAAGCTACAAAAGATGAAAATCTCGCAAAAGCCCTCTTTGAGCGAAATGAAAAACTTATAAAAGAAAATCCTACAAAAGTATATGCATGGAGGGCGGAAAGGGAGTAGGATTAAATGTTTAATTAAAAAAAAGAGTTATCAGATGATAACTCTTTTTTGGCGCCTTTTGCTGGGCTCGAACCAGCGACCCTCTGATTAACAGTCAGATGCTCTAACCGACTGAGCTAAAAAGGCGTTTTGTTCATTTTTAGTGATGCAAATATAGGAACATTTTTTATATCCACCAAATTTTTATGAAACTTTTTGTAATTATTTTTTTTCTAAAATTTGTTCAGGATTAGCTTAACAATGTCATTTCCAAAGATTAACACCATTAAAGACAATAGGAAAATAACTCCAATCATTTGAGCATTTTCCAAGATTTTTTGTGGAACAGGCTTCCTTGTGACTATTTCCCAAAGCGTAAATACCACATGCCCGCCATCAAGTCCTGGGATAGGAAGCAGGTTTAGGAATGCTAACCAAACAGAGAACATCGCAGTAAAACTCCAGAAGAAAGTCCAGTCAATTGCATAGTTTCCAGCTGTGTCTTGTCTTACATGCATCTGATTAACAATTGCAATAGGACCACCTACTTTTTTGTAGCCTTTTACTGTTTTATTAAACACAAGTTTAAATTGTTTTATCTGGTAGGTCAGTTCCTCTATGGAGCGTGTGAAACCTCTTGATACAGCTTCTATTGGGGTAAAGTCCTTTTTTGTTAGAAAGTTTCTGCCAACAGAGATACCTATCGTTCCTTCTTTTGATACAGGAAGTTTTAAATCTACCGTATTACTTGCTCTTTCTACTTGAACCAAAGCTTCCTGTCCTGCGTGTTTTGATAATACAGAAAGCAGTTCATCGTAAAAAGTAATATTTTTATCGTTGATTTTTAGTATTTTATCTCCTTTTTGTAATCCTGCATCTATTGCTGTTTTAGCTATCACAGTATCTACTATGGGTTCTATTCTTGGAACAAGGAATCCCTTTGGTGTATCTTCTTGAAATACCATAGCTTTGCCTTCGTCATTGGTGTCAAAAGTCACTTCTTTTCCACCCCTTAGCACAGTAATATGGTCGCTTAATAAAACATCCAGAGATAGTTTTTCTAAATTTTTCTGTTCTTTTCCATCTACTTTTAGGATTTTATCTCCGTCTTGGAATCCCATTTTCTTGGCTGACTCACCATAAGTAATTGTTACATTTTTATCTGGATTAAAAATCATTTCTCCATTAAAATAGGAAAGACAAGAATAAATAAACCAAGCTAAAAAGAAATTAACAGTAACTCCGCCAAGCATGATGATAAGTCTCTGCCAAGCTGGTTTGCTACGGAATTCCCAAGGTTCAGCAGGTTTTTTCAGTTGTTCTGTATCCATACTTTCATCCACCATTCCCGCTATCTTTACATAACCACCCATAGGCAGCCAGCCGATGCCCCATTTTGTGCTTTCTGGGTGCTTTCTCCAATCACTATCAGGCAGGTTTTCTGTATTGATAGAAACTTCTTTTTTCTCTCCATCTATCTCGATGATTTCTGTATCAGGCTGATTTTTAGAGAAAAATTTGTATTGCCATTTTCCGTTGATTTTTTTCATTGAAAATAAAGAAAACCAAGGGTCAAAAAACAGGAAAAATTTCTCTGCTCGGGTCTTGAACCATTTTGCAGGAAGATAATGCCCTAATTCGTGTAAGAAAACTAAAATAGAAATACTTAGAATAAACTGAAATATTTTTAATGCTAATTCCATCAAATTTAAAATTAAAATCGTGCAAAGGTAATAAAAACATTATTAAATATTTTTGGTTTCAAAATAAAAATAATAGATTTACAAACAAAAGTCAAAAAATATGAAAATAACAGCGTTAAATTTGGATATTCGATGGAAATCTCCAGAGGAAAATATCAATATCATTGAAGAAAAATTAAAAGATGAACAAGCGGATGTATTTCTTCTTCCAGAGATGTTTACTACGGGATTTTGCGTTGATACAGAAGAGGTAGCAGACAGTAAAGGCGAAACCCTTGCATGGATGAAGCGTTTTGCGGAGAAGAAAAAATCAGCAGTGGGAGGGAGTGTTTCGGTGAAGGAAAATGGACAAATGTATAATCGATTTTATTTCGTGGAACCTTCAGGGAAAGTTCATCAATACGATAAAAAACACTTGTTTTCTTTTGGTGGAGAGGATAAAATCTATACACCAGGGAAGGAGCGTGTAGTGGTTGATTATAAGGGGGTTAAGTTTTTGCTTTTGGTGTGCTATGATTTGAGATTTCCTGTATTTGCAAGAAATGTAGATAATTATGATGTAATGATAGATGTGGCCAGCTGGACAGAATCTCGTATTTTGGCGTGGGAAACTCTTCTGAGAGCCAGAGCTATTGAAAACCAATCATTTGTGTTCGGAGTTAATAGAATAGGGGTAGATGGTTCTGGGTTGAATTATCCAGAAAGCACCCGTTGTTTCTATGCCGATGGGACAGAGATATCCGAGAAAAGTGGAGATATCATATCAGCGAATATAGATTTGGAGAAGCTAAATTCTTTTAGACAGAAATTTAAAGTCCTTTTAGACAGAGATGATTTTGAACTAAAATAAAAAATGGAGCTTTATAACGGCTCCATTTTTTATATAATTTGCGAATATAATTTCTTAAAAATCCTCGTCAGAATCTATCGTGAAAGAACGGGATTTGAAGTCTTTGTCGTGTTTTTCAGAAATTACATCTTCTCCTTTTTGCTCAATAATGAAATCCTTAGTTTCATTAAACATTTCTAAGAAACCTTTGAAATCTTCTTTGTAAAGATAGATTTTGTGTTTTTCAAAAGTTGCTTCACCACTTTCATTAAAATTTTTCTTGCTTTCTGTGATAGTAAGATAGTAGTCGCCTGCTTTTGTTTCTCTCACATCAAAGAAATAAGTTCTCCTTCCTGCTTTTAACACCTTTGTAAAAATTTCATTTTCTTGGCGTTCTTTGTAATCACTCATTTTATTGTTATTTTAATAATGCTCAACAAATTTAAGATAATTTTTTAAACTTTCATAGAAAAAATCAAAAAAACTATCAAAAATCATGTATTTGGTTTACAGATTTATTTTTTTACTGCTCGTCACGGTTTCTCTGTGGGTGATGATGATGGCAGTGCAGTTGGCTACTTCTTTCTCTATATTGGTCAAAATGTTTTGTTCGGTTTTGGTATCTAGAGCGGATAGACAATCATCAAAAATCACGATTTGAGGCTGTTTGATAAGGGCTCTGGCGATGCAGATTCTTTGTTTCTGCCCGCCTGAAAGCATTACGCCTCGCTCGCCTACCACGGTCTGGTATTTGTCTTTGAAGAGCATCACATCATTATGAATGTCCGCTATTTTTGCAAATTTTTCTATCAGTTTAGGCGTAGGATTATCTACCGCAAAGCCGATGTTATTCTCTATCGTGTCGGAGAAAAGATAACTTTCCTGCGGAATGTAGCCGATGAATTTTCGGTAAAGTTCCAGATTGTGTTCTTTTAGGTTTTTGCCATCTATCAGTATTTCTCCTTCATCTGGGTCTATCAGTCTGCAAAGAAGAAGAGCGATGGTAGATTTTCCGCTTCCTGTTTTTCCTGTGATGGTGATGAATTCTCCCGCATTTAATTTAAAACTTAAATTCTCCACAGCTTTGATGCCTGTATTAGGGTAGGTGTAGCTCACATTTCGGAATTCTATATCGCCTTTGATTTCGTAAATGTCATGATTGGTATTAACGATATCAGAATGAATGTTCTTAAATTCATTTATCCGCTGCATGGAGGCTTCTGCCCGCTGGTTGATAGAAGTCACCCAGCCTACGGTACTGAACGGAATCACCATAGCATTGGCATACATGAAGAAATTAGCAATCATACCGATGTTGATTTCTCCATCAATATATTTCTGCCCGCCGATGAATAAAATAGCAATATCCAAAATTCCCACAATCAAAATCATAGAAGTGTAGAAAAAATTCTCATATTTGGCTAAATCTACGGCTCTGTTTTGGTAATTTTTGATTTTCTCGCCGTATTTGTCTTGGACATATTTTTCTTTGTTAAAGAATTTCACCACTCTAATTCCCGAAAAACTATCCTGCACGAAAGTAGAAATTGCAGACTGGCTCTCTTGCATTAGCTTTGATTTTTTTCCTACGATTCCGCTTACTTTATACACAGAAAGAGAAAATATAGGAAGCAGAATGAGGATAACGAGCGTCATTTCCAAATCAGTCCTTATCATATAAAAACTGGTAATCATCAGCAAAATGATAAGGTTGGCCACATACATCACACCAGGGCCGAGATACATTCTAATGGCGATAATGTCTTCGCTGAGGCGATTCATAAGGTCGCCTATACTTGTTTTTTTGAAATTTGTAAGGGAAAGGCTTTGGTAGTGCTGGTAGATTTCGTTTTTTAGTTCGTATTCTATTTTTCTGGATGTTACTATGATGGTCTGTCTCATCATGAACCGAAAAATTCCTGCAATGATGGATGAGCCTATGATGACACCTCCATTGATAAGAAGAGTTTTTATAATGGTATCGCTGTCAGTGTTTTCACTGCTCAAAACCTGCTGAATCGCATCTATGGTGTCTCCTAGATATTGTATCCAGAAAATATTGAAAAAATTACTAAGAAAAATAAATAACACCCCTAGCGAAAGCATATTTCTATGTTTCCAAAAATAGGGATTAAGGGATTTTAGGGCTTTCATTCTTTTTTACATATTTGTAGGGAGGATAATCATAAGTGTAGTTCCTTTTCCTTCTTTGGAGCGGATGGAGATTTCTCCCTTATAGTCTTCTATCATTCTTTTTACCATTGCCAGTCCAAGGCCTGTTCCACTGGATTTGGTGGTAAAATTGGGTTCAAAGATTTTTTCTAATTTGTCCTCAGGGATTCCGTTTCCGTTATCCTCTATGGTTAGACTTATTTTTTTATTTAAAAGTTCTAGATTTATTTTGATGAAAAAGTCTTGTTTCTCATTTTTTGCTTGTTGGGCATTTAGGATGAGGTTGGTCATTATCCTCTGGAAGAAGGACTTGTCAAAGTTTATGAGAATATTATTTTGTTTAGGGTGAAATATGATTTCATTTTTATCATCAAAAATCCTTATGAGGGATAAAATCTCATTGTTCACATTGATTACTTCATTCTTTTTTTCGGGTAGTTTTGTAAATTCCGAAAAAGCTCCAGCCACTTTTGCTATTAGGTCTATCTGGTCCTCCATAGAGGCGCAGAGTTTTTTTACTTTATCTTCTATCTCAGGGTCGTTTTTATCAAATTTCCTTTCAAAATTTTGGATGAGGAGTTTCATGGGAGTCAGTGGGTTTTTGACTTCATGAGCCACCTGCTTAGCCATTTCGCGCCATGCAGACTCTTTCTCTTTGAAGAATAGTAGCTTTTTTTGTTCCTCTATCATCCGTATAGTTCGGTTATAGGAATTGATGAGCGGAGTAAATTCATCATCGTTGTAATATCGGATGGGTTTTATTTCTTCATTAAGGTCTATTTGTGTAATTTTTTGTGAAATTTTCCTGATGTTTTTCGTTAGTTCATCGGAAATTCTCCAGCTGAGCCATATTCCAAGGGCGATGATGATGATGTTCGCCGCAACCATGATTTGGATATACTGATTAAAGGTATCCAATCGGGTGTTATCACTATGATAAAAAGGAAAAAAAACAATCGCGACGGGCTCCAGCATGTTGTTCAAGAGTGGGATGTAGGAGGCTGTTAGATTGTCTTCCTCATCTTTTATGTATTCCACAGCATCAAACCTATTTCCCTTTTTCAGGATTTTTTTTAGGACTTCTTCGGGGATTTCTTGTGGAGAAACTTGGTTTTTCTCTTTGTTGGAAAGCAGGAATTTCCCTTGTAGATTATAAATGATAATATCCTGCTTGTTGATATCGGAGATTTCTAGGATTTTTTTCTCCAAGATAGGTTTTATGTTTTCTTCGGTTACAGTCGTGTGGCTCACCGCATAGTCTAGTGAAGCCATCAGTATTTCTACCGTCTGGCGTAGTCTTTCTTTGTTTTGGGTTTCAGTATTTTTTTTGAAAACGAGATAGGAGATTACCGTTACACCTATGATACTCAGTAGGGTAACCAGCATAAATCCGAAGAAAATTCTCGTTCGTATGTTTCCTTTGATGATGGAGCTCATGGGCTATTTTTTCATAAGTTTTGCTACATATTTCCCAATGATGTCAAATTCCAGATTTACTTTACTGCCAATCTCTAAATTCTTCAAATTAGTATGTTCCCAAGTGTAAGGAATTATCGCCACCGAAAACTTATTTTCTCCGCTTTGGGCTACGGTCAGGCTGATGCCGTCCACGGTGATAGACCCTTGTGGAACGGTCGTGAATCCGTCTTTCTCGGTGTATGCTATCGTGATGTAGTGGCTGCCGTTTAGGTTTTCTATGGATTTTATTGTCCCAGTCTGGTCTACATGTCCCTGCACGATATGCCCATCCAATCTACCGTTCATCAGCACGCATCTTTCCAGATTTACTTTTGTGCCTATTTTCCAGCTTCCCAGATTGGTTTTTTCCAAAGTTTCTTGTATTGCGGTTACGCCATATCGCTGATTTTCAATTTTTTCTATGGTCAGGCAGCAGCCGTTATGAGAAAGACTTTGGTCTATTTTTAGTTCATCTGTAAAAGGGCAGCTCATCGTAAAATGAACACTTGTTCCCTTGGCTTCTATATTTTCTACTGTGGCAGTGGCTTCTACTATTCCTGTAAACATAAATTTAAAGTATTTTTGAATAAATCTGTTTTCTTCTCAAAAAATTAAACTAATTTTGCTCTTTTAAGACCCAAAGTTAAGCAAAATGGAATTTAAACATAAAATAAAAGTAGGAATTTCTATCGGTGACTATAATGGAATAGGTCCAGAAATCATCCTTAAAACATTGAAAGACAAGAGTATGCTGGATTTTTTCACACCTGTGATTTTTGGTTCAGGGAAGCTCTTTTCTTTTCAGAAAAATGTATTCAAACTGCAGTTTAATTTTAACTATATCCTCCACGCCTCCGAGGCGGTAGATGGACAGATAAACATTGTCAATCTTCGCAAAGATGAAATGGAGGTAAAGTTCGGTACGCCCACAGAGGAATCTACCAAACTGGCGATAGACTCGCTAGAAGCTGCGACAAACGCCCTGATGAAGGGTGATGTAGATGTGCTGGTAACTGCACCAATCAACAAGGATGAAATGATAAAACACGGTTTCCCATACACAGGGCATACCGAGTATTTGGAGAAAAAATTCGCTGCTAAAGGATTGATGTTTTTGGTAACAGAGGATTTAAAAGTAGCTGTTTCTACCCATCATATTCCGCTGGCGAAAGTAGCAGAAACGATTACAAAACAAAGGATAATAGACCAAGTAAAACAGATGAACAACTGTCTGAAACTGGATTTCTCTATCGAAAGACCAAAAATAGCAGTTCTTGGGCTGAATCCACATTCAGGCGACGGCGGAACGATAGGAATGGAGGAAAAAGAAATCATAGAACCAGCCATAAAGGAATTGTTCGACCAAGGTTTTATGGTCTTTGGGCCTTATCCTGCGGATAGTTTCTTCCAGCCAGAAAAGTATAAGAATTTTGATGGAGTTTTAGCAATGTATCATGACCAGGGTCTTACTCCGTTTAAGACCATTGCATACGAAAACGGAGTGAACTACACGGCGGGAATGCCACTCATTAGAACATCGCCAGACCATGGAACGGCTTATGATATCGCAGGGAAGGGTGTTGCGGATGCTCGTTCCTTTGAGGAGGCTGTTTTTACAGCGATAAAGATTTTCAAAAATAGAGTAGAAAATTTAAACCTTATCGCTCATAAATTAGAGGTGAGAAAAATTGCTCAGAATGTAGAAGATGAGGATCTTCCAGAAGGAGAAGAATAACAAAAGCACCTGATTTCAGGTGCTTTTTCTTTATATTATTTTTTTACTCGTTTTATTTTATTGGCGTTTTTCTTTTCTTCCTCTTTTTTTCGTTTGTTTTCTGCTTGGTCATAGAGGGCGGTGTCTGTTTCGTAGATGATTTCTATATTTTCGGGCGAGTCTAGAAATATATCCTTCCATTTCCGTGGGCGGTCTTTGGTATTCCAGTTAAACTCTGGGAATTTCCGCTTCTCTGGAGCTATTTTGCTCATAGGATATATGTCCGTATTTGCGCCGATGTTACACGCTACGATGTGTAGTTTTTGTTCCTCGAAAAGCGCCTCTATCTCTCCACATGACGAAAGCGAAATGCCCAGTCTGTCCATGTTTTTTGTCTTTGCGTTTTGGCTTTCTACATAGTTGATAGCCTGTGCATTTTCGGTTACTTTTATCAGATGAATGTTATTGTTTTTGTAGTAGGCTATCATCTGTTTGCCTTTCACTTGGTTAAATTCATCTTTTAAATTGATAGAATCTACCTTGCTGATTGCTAGTGCGTTTCCGATTACTTTTAAAGAATCTATACTTTCGTTTTGTGTGTTGAGGTAAGCTTTGATAACATCGCCTGTCACCTGTCGTTCGCCTGTCCAGAAAATAGGTTTTCTGATGAGGTGAAGTTCTCCATCAGTTTCATTAAAGCTAAGTGAATCTGCTCTTGCCTGTGCATTAGATTTGAACATTCTGGCTTTGTGGTAGGCTTTTAGGAAACTTTTTTTCATTCTGCTGGAATCGGCTTTTTGGTAAGCGATGATTCTTTCAGCAGAGAAAAATAGCGAATCATTTTTAAAGATTTTCACAGCATAAGGCTTCCCTGTAATCATCGCAGAATCTTTATTTTCAAATATCTCGCCATAAGATCCTCTCACAAAGCGGTTTTCCCGTGGGTCGTCCAGCAGTACATTTCCTTTCGCAGTTCCGAAACCTGTGTTTTGGTTGTAATACATGGCATCGCCTTTCAGGGTTTTCCCATTGTAGTAGATTCGTGAATTTTTGCTGAGAAAGACCTCCTTGCTGTTCATTTTATAGTGTCCTTTCTCTGTGTATACCGAGTTGGACGGATTACTTTTGTTGATAATCGTAGTAGGGCCGTAGAACTCTGCGGTATTGGTATTTTGGTTTTGCTTGATTTTAGTTCCTTGTACTTGGTATTGGCTGTTGTCTATGTTTACATTTCCTGTGACATCTACCACTCGGCTGGTGATGTTGTAGGTGGCAGTTTTGGTTCTGATGGTGTTGCTGCCATTGTAGATAGTTCCTCCCGTGTTGAAATAGGCTGTGTTCGGAATTCGGTCATAGTAGAGAATATCCGTTTTTATGGTTTGTTTAGGGTCGGTGAGGACTACATTTTTTCTTGCGATTCCACGCTGGGAGTTACCGTCATACTGGATTTCTCCTGCGGTGATTAGGTTGCCGTCAGAGGTCTGCAGCTGGGTGTTTCCTATGGCCTTGGCGAAGTTCGCTTCGGAATAGAAAATCACGGTATCAGCTTTTAGTGTAGAGCCTTTATGTTCCAGATGCACATTTCCTGTCATGAAGGTATTTCCATCGAACAAATCTTGTCTTTTCTGAGTAAGGTCTGCGTGGATGATTTTTACCTTTACAGGCTCATCTTTTCCTTCTTGTTTTTGCTCGAAAAAAGGATCTTTTTCCAAATTGCCATTTATGGAAGTAATCTGCCCAAAGACAAACAAAGTGGACAGCAGGAAAAAAGATATAAACAGTTTTTTTGTCATAAATTGGGTGTTTTTATGGAGTGATCTCCTTCTTTTGTCCGTAGAAATAGAGCGTGTGGCTGTCTATGGATACTCCGAAAGCGCTTTCTATGGACTCCTTTATCGCTTGGATTCTTGGGTCACAGAACTCTATGATTTCCTCTATTTCTTTCTGCGAACTATCTTTGTAGATAACGATGTGGTCGTGCTGGCGGTCAAAATAGGATTTTTCATAGGTGGAACTTTCGCCGAACTGATGTTTTCTGACCAGCCCGGCATCTAGAAAAACCTCTATCGTGTTGTAGATGGTCGCTTTACTGATGTGGTATTTTTTCTGCAGCATCAGTAGATAGAGGTCATCCACATTAAAGTGCTTGTCGTAATTGTATATCTCCTCCAAGATAGTGTATCTCTCAGGAGTGTTCCTTAGTCCCTTTTCTTTCAAGTAATTCCGCAGAACCTCCTTGATGGCTTCTATACTTTTACTATTCACTTTGTTTTCCATAGTGGGCAAATTTAATTATTTTTTACGAAGTAACAATTTAATTGTATCAAAACCAAATTCCTACCTTTTTTGTATTCAATAAAAAAACCACAGAAGGCTCTGCGGTTTCTTGCTATTGATTTTTATTTTACAGGATTTCCTTTGAAATCTGTTTTGTAGTAACCAAATTTTTCTTGTCCATTGGATTTCAGTTTTCCTTTTATAGAAACATCTATCAAATTCTTTTTAATTTCAATGGTATAAACATATTGGTATTCAAACTTCTCATCATCTTTGTATTTCTTCCAAGCATCATCTACTACTTTTTGTATTGTTTCAGCTGTTACTTCTTTAAAGTCAAATAACTCATCTTCTAAACGGAATTCCTCTGCATTTACACCAATTACATCGATTTCCATAGTTTGTGGTTCTCTCCATCCAAAACTAGAGCTATAATTGATTTGCTGAACTCTTCTCTTGTCTACATTGTCTTGGTAAACAATAGAAAGACTGAGGTCATCCGAATCATCATCTGTTTTAACTACTTTATCAGAGTTTTTGGTAACTATGAATCTTACTTCATCGGTTACTTTTGTATTTTCGCCGAGTTTTTCTACTACGGCATCATACCATTTTTTAGTTTGTGCTGGATCAGAAAATAGTTTATAATCAATCTTTTCTTTTCCCGAAGCCTCATTTGCTGCTTCCTTTGCTGCATTTACAGCTTCTTTTGCTTTGTTACAAGATTGTAACCCCAGTAGCGATGCTGCTAAAATACCCGCAGCGATGAATTTCTTTGTTTTCATAATATTATTTTTTAAAAAATTATTCGTACAAATTTAAAAATTTTTTACAATATTTTTTCATTAAAATAGAAAAAACGCTTGTTTATATGGTTTTTTTTGGAGTGTAAGTGTAGGGTTTTTAGAAATAGTTTGTTTTTCAAGGTATTAAATTCTAAAACCAAGAAAAAATAACTTTTTTGAAAATGGATTTAAATAAAAAAGAAAAACTTTGATTATTAAAGCTTTAATTCAAAAAAAAGATTATCTTTGCAGCGTTTTTGTGGGAAATTTTGGTGGAAACAGAGAAAATTTATACTTAACTTCTTCCCTATTTTTCAGTCCCACACGCCGCCAATACTGAGAAAAAAGGAATACAAAGTGATATTTTTATGTCAAAACAAGAAGAGGTTCTTATGAACCAAAATGTGGCTCCAGAGCAGTTTGACTGGGATTCTTTCGAGTCTGGTCTTAACGCTGAGGACAGAAAAGAAAAAAATGAATTAGAAGAAATCTACAAAGGTTCTTTGAACGACCTTTCCGAATCTGATGTAATCATCGGAAAAGTGGTAAGACTTACAGACAAAGAAGCGATTGTAGATATCAACTTTAAGTCTGAGGGAGTAATTTCTCTCAACGAATTCCGTTACAACTCTGGCCTAAAAGTAGGTGATGAAGTGGAAGTAATGGTAGACAGAAGAGAAGACAAAACAGGTCAGCTTCAGCTTTCTCACAAAAAAGCAAGAACGCTGAAAGCTTGGGATAAAGTAAATGAATACCACCAGTCTGGTGAAATCGTAAATGGTTTCGTGAAATCTAGAACAAAAGGTGGTATGATTGTAGATGTTTTCGGTATCGAAGCATTCTTACCAGGTTCTCAGATCGATGTGAAGCCTATCAAAGACTACGACCAATTCGTAGGAAAAACGATGGAGTTCAAAGTAGTGAAAATCAACCCAGAGTTCAAAAATGTGGTGGTTTCTCACAAAGCTCTTATCGAGGCTGATATCGAAGGACAGAAAAAAGAAATCATTTCTCAATTAGAGAAAGGACAAGTTCTAGAAGGAACTGTTAAAAACATTACTTCTTACGGAGTATTCATTGACCTTGGTGGTGTAGATGGACTTATCCACATCACAGACCTTTCTTGGTCAAGAGTAAACCACCCATCAGAATTCCTTTCTGAAGGACAAACTGTAAAAGTGGTAATCCTTGATTTCGATGATGAGAAAACAAGAATCCAGCTTGGTATGAAACAGCTAGAGCCACATCCATGGGAAGCTCTTTCTGCTGACTTGAAAGTAGGAGACAAAGTAAAAGGAAAAGTAGTAGTTCTTGCTGATTACGGTGCATTCGTAGAAATTGCTCCAGGTGTAGAAGGGCTTATCCATGTTTCTGAAATGTCTTGGTCTACTCACCTTAGAAGTGCAGGAGATTTTGTGAAAATCGGTGATGAGGTAGAAGCAGTAGTGCTTACTTTAGATAAAGATGAAAGAAAAATTTCATTGGGTATCAAACAATTGACTCCAGATCCATGGGCTGACATCCAGTCTAAATATCCAGTAGGTTCTAAGCACAAAGGAACTGTTAGAAACTTTACTAACTTCGGTGTGTTTGTAGAATTGGAAGAAGGAATAGACGGACTTATCTACATTTCTGATCTTTCTTGGACTAAGAAAATCAAGCATCCATCTGAGTTCTGTGCTGTAGGAGATAAACTAGATGTAGTAGTTCTAGAACTTGATACAGAAGCTAGAAGACTTTCTCTTGGACACAAACAATTGACTGAAAACCCTTGGGATAAATACGAATCTAAATACGCTGAAGGAACTGTACACACAGGAACTGCAGTAGATGTTTTCGATAAAGGAGCTCAAGTTCAGTTCGAAGACGCAGAAGTAGAAGCATTCTGCCCTTCAAGATTGTTAGAAAAAGAAGATGGTTCTAAAATCAAGAAAGGAGAAGAAGCTCAGTTTAAAGTAATTGAGTTCAATAAAGAATTCAAGAGAGTAGTAGTTTCTCACACAGGTCTTTTCAGAGATGAAGAAAAGAAAAATGTAAAAGAAGCTGCAGCTAAGGCTTCTTCAAGCGAAGAAAAAACAACTCTTGGAGACATTGATGCTCTTGCAGAATTGAAAAAGAAAATGGACGGAGGTAAATAATCCATCCCATTTCTAAATACAAAAATCCCGCTGCTGTTTAGCAAGCGGGATTTTATTTTTTCTTTATATAAAAGAATATTACTCTAAAATTTCTTGTAATTCCAGCCAGCGCACTTCGTAGGCTTCTAATTGGCTCGTGGTTTCTTCCAGCTTCTGTGAAAGTTCAGAAATAATGCTGTAATCCGTTTCGTTATTCAGTTTTTCTAAAATTTCATCTTGTTTTTGTTTTAAAACAGGCATTTCTTTTTCTATGTTTTCCAATTCTTTTTGCTCCTTGAAGCTGAGTTTTCTTTTAGAATTGGTATTTTTAGTTTGTTTTTCTTCTACAGGTTTAGCAGGTTCGCTTTTCTTAATGTTTTTGTTTTGCGTTTGTTGGTCTCTGTATTCTGTGAAAGAGCCAATGAAATCCTTGATTTTTCCTTCGCCTTCGAAGACTAATAAATGGTCTACAATTTTATCCATAAAATACCTGTCGTGTGAAACAATGATGAGGCAGCCCTGAAACTGCGCAAGGAAACTCTCCAGCACGGTAAGCGTAGGCAGGTCTAAATCATTGGTCGGCTCATCAAAGATGAGGAAATTTGGGTTTTGGAAGAGTACAGAAATCAGATATAGTCTTCTTCTTTCGCCTCCGCTCAGGTTAGAAATGGTGGTGTATTGTGTCTGTTCATTGAAGAGGAACATCTTTAAAAACTGTGATGCCGAGATACTTTTCCCGTTTGCGAGAGGATAATATTCCGCGATATCTTTCATGAAATCTATCACCCGCTGGTCTTCCTTGTAGGTAAGTCCTTTTTGTGAAAAATACCCGAATTTGATGGTTTCTCCTACTTCTATTTCTCCGCTGTCGTAGGTTTCCAGACCTTGGATGATGTTCAGCAGGGTAGATTTTCCTACGCCGTTCTTTCCTATGATGCCGACTTTTTCGCCTCGCTGAAACTGATAACTGAAATTATCCAAGATGATTTTATCACCAAATTTTTTATTGATGTTTCTAAGCTCCAAAATCTTTTTTCCCAGCCTTTTCATCCCAAAATCCAGTTCTAATTCCTGCTTTTTGGTGTCCATTTTAGCAGTTTTCTCTGTTTCGTAGAAGGCTTCTATACGGCTTTTAGATTTGGTAGTTCTGGCTTTTGGTTGTCTGCGCATCCATTCCAGCTCTTTGCGGTAGAGATTGTTGGCTTTGTCTATGGTGGCGTTTAGGTTTTCTTCTCTTATACTTTTATTTTCCAAATATTGGGCATAGGCACCATGATGGACATAGAGTTTTTTGTCTTCTATTTCCCAAATGATATCGCACACGCTGTCAAGGAAATAGCGGTCGTGCGTTACAAGAAGCAGGGTAACCATGGCTCTGGATAGGTATTGTTCCAGCCATTCCACCATATCTACATCTAGGTGGTTGGTGGGTTCGTCCATGATGAGCAGCGTGTGCTTGTGTTCCACTCTTGTTTCTATCAGGAGTTTGGCGAGGGCTACGCGTTTTATTTGTCCTCCAGAGAGATTGTCCATTTTGGCGTTTAGGTTGGTTATTTTCAGCTGAGAGAGGATTTGTTTCATTTCGTTTTCCAGCCCCCATGCTTTTTGGTTTTCCATTTCTATGAACGCTCGCTCCATAAATTCTGAATCATCAGAAGTTAGCGATTTTTGGTAATTTCTCAATGCCTGCATAGGTGGCGAATCTAAGCTCATGATAAATTCTGTGATGGTCTGTCCGCTCTCAAAGTGTATTTCTTGGTCAAATAAAACCACTTGAATATCTTTATTGATGACCACTGTCCCGCTGTCTGCAAAGTCTTTGCCCATTAGGATATTGAGCAAAGTAGTTTTTCCGCTTCCATTTTTGGCAACGATGGCGATTTTGTCCCCTTCATTGATATTAAAAGAAATATCCTCAAATAAAGTAACTATGCCATATGTTTTGGTAAGATTTTCTACGCTGATGTAATTCATTTCCCTGAAAAGTTAATTTAAAGTCCTTCCTGTTTTACCCGCCAAATATCGGAAAAATAGAGTATAGTAGGAGTCAAATTTATTTTAAAAGTAAAAATAAATACATTATTACATTTGATAATCAGTCAGTTAATTTCAAGTAGAAAAATATTTATCAATATTTTGATTAAATAAAAAACTTTTACTACTTTTGCACCATTCAAAAATGGTTCCGTGGCCGAGCGGCTAGGCAGTGGTCTGCAAAACCATCTACAGCGGTTCGAATCCGCTCGGAACCTCAATTTACCTAAACAATCGCTTGTAAACCAATGGTTTATGAGCGATTTATTTTTAATATGTGACAACATATGTGACAACTTTTAGAAAAACACTTTAAAATATATTCTTTTGGGGGCTATTGAGATATAAACTTTATTCAATGATTACTTATTTTTGTAAAAATTAAATGGGAAGTCTTTTTATGTTTTGATAAAAAAATTGTATATATTTGCAAGGACATCAACGACATAAAAAGTGTAAACTTTTTTGCTTTGTTCAAGTAGAACGACCAATTTTATTAGAAGAGTAAAGGCAAAACAAGTTGGCACACTTACTATATCCTATAGTGAGTGGCTTTCCATTGTTTTTATTACTCTTAGGTTTTGGTCGACCTTACTGAACAAAAGCGTGGAAAAGCCCCTCGCTTTTTTTATTGGTTTTTATCATATAAATTAATTGTAAAAACCCAAGACCATGAATGAGTTATTTATACAGCATGTAAAGTCAGTAGTGCATTCTCTTTTAGACCATTTAATAGAAGGAGATACATCCCGTTCTGAAATTATGACTATACTCAATAATGCATATGAGATGGCATATATTAATGGGATAACGAATAGAATATGTAAGTTTAGCACAGTATCAGGAAACTCTGATTTCAAAAATATTTCAAGCAGTTTTAATTTTAGGAGTGGCATAGAAATGAAGATATTAAATGGTTGTGACTTGCAACCAGAAGAAATATTTTTATTAAGTTCTGTTATTATAGATAATCCTCAGATAGTAAGAACTTTAATAACATTGGGGTTTGATACTTTCCGAATTAAAAATTCTTCTAGCAATGAGTTTATTGATTTAAATCTTACAGAATACACCAATGGACTTTATTTGGAAGGAGACAGCACATTTAAAAACATTTCATATCAATCCCAAACAACTTTGCAGAATCAGCCTCAAAGGAACATAAGCCAAGAAAATGTAAAAACTGAAAGAAAAGGATTTAATCCTCAAAAGCTTTATGGTAAAAACTAAAAACAACCCGTAACAGATATTCTATACTATTACTGAACTCATAAAAAGGCAAAAGCATAAAACTTTTAAAAACGAATCATTATGTTTAAAAAACCATTTTCATTCAAAGGAAGAATAAGAAGAACAGAGTATGCATTCACTCTCATTATAAATGCTTTTATTAGTAGTATTATAATGGCAATAGCGGGAGGGACGAGAGAAGGAGGAGTACTTATTTTATACGCTCCTTTCTGTTGGTTTGGATTGGCACAGGCAGTAAAACGATCACATGATTTAGATAATACAGGATGGTATATTTTAATTCCATTTTATGCTTTTTGGTTGCTTTTTGCTGAAGGAACTAGGGGAAGCAACAAATACGGAGAAGACCCTAAAGCTGTTGTGAATAATAGAGCGGATTCATTTTCTTCGCCATATGTTTCTCCTCATAATAATATGCCCCAAAATGATTTCAGATATGAAGGAGGGCATAATGGTAATGGTACATCAGAATATAACACACAACAATCTTCACAATACAACCATGCATCCCAGCAACCTCCTTATACAGATTCTAAAAAAGTAGGATTTCAAAAAGGGGATAACATTTATGGAAAGAAACATTAATTATTTTATAAACATAAAAAGAAAAAGTATGAAAAGAAAACTATTATTTAGTGTAATGTCGTTTGTAAGTGTACTAGTATTTTCACAAAAACAATACATAGACCCACAACCAAAACCACCTACATATGAAAATTCACTTCAGGAGACACATGTTCCTTCAGTGGGAAGTCAGCATATACCTATAGGAAGAAGTGATCCACAATTTAGCCTTCCTGTTCAAAACGACGATTGGTTATCTAATAGAGACCTATCTCAGTATAAAATGGAATCAGCAGTAAAACTACCAAAAACAAAAGAGCATAATTATCTAAATAATTCTAATCATAACTGGGTTTCCGATGCAAAAAAAATTATAAATAAGGGTGTAGAGGGTAAAATAGAGATGTACAAAGAAGTCCCTATAAAGGAAACACATACTTTAACAGAGGATGGAACATGGAAGCCTAAATACTCCTCTTACCAAGGAGGGGGAAATAATGAAGAGATGTTAATCAAAAATGCTCTACCCATAGCTTTGTTTATAGGAGTTTTTATTATTGTTTTCATTATAGTTATTCGAATATTTAATAAGAGAAAAAGCAGACAAAATATAACAGGCATCCAAAATATAATGGTTGATAGTATGGTTAGAAAAGGGTTCCATAGTAATGATATGGGGGAAATATATGGTAAAAAACAATCAGAAATTACCCCTCCATCACTATCTCAGTCTAAAAAAGGAGGCTTTAGCTATAATGGAGGGCATAATAGATATTAATTATAAATTTACTTTAAAATGTATAATATAGAAACCTTACAGATTAGTTCTACCAATCCATGTTTAATAGTTTATATGCTTGATCAGAGTGGTTCCATGGCGGATGATTTTTCAGGAGGAGGAAGTAAAGCACAAAAATTAGCAGAAAGCATCAATGAAATTATATTTGAGACAGGATTAAAATGCTATGATTCTAGTGGAACAATAAAAAATAGATTTGAATTATCTGTTATAGGATATGGAGCTATTAAAAATGGCATAGAACCTGCATGGGAAGGTAATCTTAGAGACCATTGGGTGGTGTCTATTTCGGATGTGTTTAATAATCCCATTAATAATCCTAATGAAAATCCAGTTTGGATTACTCCTAAAGCAGTTGGACAAACCCCAATGGCAGAGGCGTTTGAGAATGTTTACAGAATTTGTGAGGCATGGATTAACTGGGGTAACCATAGAGATTGCCATCCTCCAATTGTTATCAATATTACAGATGGAGTAGCAACAGATGGAGGGATGAACCAACAGAGACTCATACAAGTTGTTAATAATTTAAAGTCATTACGCACAAATTACGGAGGTGTAAATGTTTTTAATATCCATATTTCAGGAAGTGAGGGAGATAGTATATTGTTCCCTTTAAGTATGCAAAATTCGAATAGTTATGCTCAGCTGCTTTTTGACCTTTCTACGCCATTAAATGATAATATGATAAAGAATGCAAGAGTTATGAATTACGATGTAAAGCAAGGAGCAAAAGGCTATGTTTTCAATGGTAATGCTAAGCATCTTATGGATTTCTTAAATATAGGCAGTCAGTTGGTATAATGAAAATAAAAACTTTACAAATACACAAACGCTCTGTCAGTGGATTTAGTGATATACAAGACAAATATTGCTATAGCGAAGAAAAAGGAGTTATTGCTATTTCAGATGGGGCTACACAAGGCTTTAAATCTGAAATTTGGGCAGAAATGCTGGTTAATAATTTTGTTCAGAATCCTGAATTTGAGATAGAAAAATTCTTAATAGATTTAGAGAAATATGCACAGGATTTTTCAGAAATAGAATTTGAACCCAATCCCAATCCTGCTTTAAGAATGCTGGAACTCCGCAAAATAGCTGATGGAAGTTATGCCACATTTATGGGGATTGAAGTACGAAAAGATACTTTAAGATATGTTTCTTCTGGAGATGTGTGTGGTTTTGTAAAAACAACAGATGGATTACAGTCTTTTCCCTTTTCAAATGTAGAAGAATTGGACAAAGACAAGGGTTTTCTGTCCACTACGAGGCTTCTTAATCATCAGGTGAAACAAGAACAGTTTAGGTCTGGCAAATTATCTATTAAAGAAAATGACAAGATTATTTTGATGACAGATGCTGTTGCAAGACTGACATTAAGAGATAACAATATTATAGATAAAATTCTGCATTTAGAAGATTTTGAAAGTTTTAAGGATTATATTATTTCAGAATGGGAAGCCAAAAGGTTAGAAGAAGATGATATAACGATATGTGTTATAGAACCTAATGCCAAATCTGAAGAACAAAATATACACCCTCCAAAAGATTTTTCTTTTCCTAAGGTGGAAACGCCAATTATTAATTTTAATAATGATTTTAAAGATAAAAACAAGGAAGAAAAACAACAATATGAGCGGGATATAATTGTATCCGATTTACAGAAAAAGCATAAGGTATCAAAAAAAATATTAGGATATGCTACAATTATACTCGTGCTTTTTATTCTTGGTATAGGGTATTTATTATATAGTGGTAAGATCCAAAAAAGAATTAATATTAAAGAAAAGGCTTTCATAGAAAAACCTCAAGTTAAATTAGAAAAAAATATAGATACTATAAAAACGGACACAAAATGAACTATCCACTCATCTCAGAATATGAAAATGAAATCAGGAAAAATGGTTCTTCTATTCTGAATCTTCCAGATGCTTATGAGTTTATACCAAGTAAAACTTCTCCGATTAAGATTTTTAGTTTTGGGTCAGGAGCATTTGCAGGAATTTTTAAAATTAGAAATTTAAAATCAGGGAAAGAGTATGCTTTAAGATGCTTTTTAAGTGGAGGGAAACAGGAAAATATCGACAGAATAGAGAATATTTCCAATTACTTAGAAAACTTTTCTGTAGATTGGCTTTGTAAAAATACACTCCATAAAGAAGGTATTAAAATAAAAGGTAACCTATATCCTATTATACTTTTAGAATGGTCTCATGGTCAGAAACTTAATGATTATGTATCTTTTATTATTAATGATAATCAGAAAATATCAGAATTACAAAATAAGCTGGTAGAGCTAAGTCATGATTTAGAAGCAAAAGACATAGCTCATGGAGATATTCAGTCAGGAAATGTTTTAGTGGAACAAGCCAATAATGGGGGTATAAAGCTAAAATTAGTAGATTATGATGCTATGTATATTCCTACACTTAAAGGAGAACAAGCAATAGAAAAAGGACATCCTTCTTTTCAGCATCCTAAAAGAAATATGTCAGATTATAATCCCCTGATAGATAGATTTTCTTTTTGGTTGTTATTAACCTCATTAGAAGCATTGAAATATGATAAAACTCTTTGGAATAAAGATTTGAGAGGAGGATTTAATGATGAGGATAATTTTTTATTTAAATCAAAAGACTTATTAAATCCACAATCATCAGAATTGGTTAGAAGATTGAGAAATATAAATGAAAGATCATTAAATTTCTATCTTGATAATCTATTAAGTAATATGAGTTCTCCTGATAGAGAAAGAATTAATGTTTATGCAGGGGAACATGATATTGAAATTAAAAGAGAGAACCCTGCTCAATCAGATATAGAGGGAATAAAAGAAATACCTGCTGAATCAACAAAAGGGAGTATCTCTCTGTCTAAGCAATCCCCAGTTGATAATTTTAAATTCATTATAAAATCAGTTCCACAAGGAGTAGAGGTGTATCACACATCAGTTGTAGAGAGTAATTTTTTAGGAAAAACACCTATAGAGCTGGACATCAATCAGTATTCTTCTAAGAGAATAATTTTGGTAGGTAATGGAAAAACCAAATCATTCTACCTGAATCAGAATCAGAAAGAATATGAAATAAGATTGGATGATATTGATAATGTTTATCAAAACAATCGAGCGGAAATACTTGAAAAACAGGAAAATAAACGAGAAGAGAGTAATTCTGCTCCTTCTGCTAACTTTTCAAAAAATTTTAAGGTTTACATCATTATACTCTTACTCATTATTATTGCTTTGCTTTCTTGGTTTATTTTATCCAATACTTTAACTAGTCGTTATGTGCCTGATAATGACCATTCTGAAGAGAATATAAAGGATAGTGAAGAAATTCTCATGGACACTATTTCAACAGAGTTACCCCAAAATACTAATACTCAAAAGTCTTTGATACTTACAGATACAGTTGGTGTGTCAAAAGAAGATACAAAGAACGAATTATTAAAATATAATGATTATTATAAAAGTTTCTTGAGCAGATATTTTGAAGATTTATCTAATGGAAAAAATTTAGATGTATATTTTGCGGATGAAGTTCAGTTTTTTCTTGATGATAAAGATCCCAAAGATAAATATACAATAACAAGTGGTATAAATGAATATAATTCTAGATTTCAATATCTAAAATATGATTTATTAGAATCAGAAATAGTGGAGAGACATGAAGATACTATTATAGTTCTTGTTAAAATAAAAACAGAATCAGAAAAAGATTATTCATATAAAACACTTTATCAAAAATACTATTATTATATAGATACTAATAAAGATAAAATCTTTGGAGCTAAAAGGGGATAGGTATAGGGGGCTATCTACTATCCCCCGAAGCCCCCTAAATTTGACCAATCTTTTTGGTATCCCCTGTTATTATATTGATAAAAAATTAGGTAGTTTAATTACCCATTTAAGTAATGATTATAAATTATTAAGTATTTTTCCACCTTTATCATAGAAGTAAAGATTGTAGTTTTCCTTTTATTTTCTCTTTTATTTTTGTATGGCTGTATAAAGCATCCTTAGTATAATTATAATATTTTTTTCTATTATTATTGATATATCGTTTCTGAGATAATTGTTTCCAAAACTCTATTTTTTGTGCATTAGTGACAAATTTTGCTTTTGCAGGAGTTATGTGTAATCCTTCTAAATGCTTGTCATTGTTTAACTTTAGTACATTATCCCATTCTTTTAGCAGTTGCTCTGAGAAAATTGAATATTTTTTTTCATCTAATAAATCATTGAGAGAATATATTTTTAGCACCTTTTTGATATATTTTCTTTGATTGCTTCTTATCTCAAATCTTACCGTGTTAATAGGAATTTTATATTCGGGGTTCTTTTCATGCTGCAATCCTTTGGCATAGATTTTTATATTTTTATAATTCGTTGTATCAGAAATTTTATAGTATTCATAATCTTTATTTTCTTTGAAAGGGGTTGTTTTATACAGTTTAATGTTTTCTATGAAATCCTTTATATCAGTTTCTAGATAAAGATTAAGCCCTACTTCTAAATTAATAATTTTGAAATCAATATATTCACTTTCATTTATTCCTAAAATATCCAATATCTCATAAAGGGAATTTATACAATTTGTTTTATTCAAATCATTACCATTATGCTTGTAATGGTTATAATGAAAATGAGGAAATATGCTTATTTTCACATAATTGTAGCCAATAATATCATGATCACTTCCAAAAATAGCATTAAACACTAATTTTATTTTCCCCTTATATTTTTTGTGGATTTTAAGATATTCATATTTTGCAGTTCTTCCTACATAATATTCACTTTCAAAATCGGGGTGCTCCGCTAGTCTTTTGATAATTTCTGGATTATCAGTCAGCATTTTTATATGGTCTAACATCAGAAATTGATTTTGAGGGTTATTAACAATTAAATTTTTCATATTATTTCGTGAGGGTTTAACATTATTTTTATTAAATCTTTTTTTGTTGTAATAAAAAGTCTCATTTTTTGTCATTTTTTCCTTCATTTTTTCCTTCATTTTTTCCTGTTTTGTATTTGTTTAAAGTTTCATTTAGTTCGTTTCTTTTGTAGTACACCCGTCCTTCAATTGGATAGGAGTAAAATGCTCCTTTTTTCGTCCATCTGTGGAGAGTAGATCGGTTTATTTTCAGCATGGAACAAACCTCATCACGGGTGAGTAATTCTGTTGGTTCTTTGGGTTGAAGCTCTTTTAGAAGTTCCTTTTTCAGTGTTGCTATTCGTTTGTCTATTTCGTTAAGTAGGTCGGTAGGTGTTACACCTATAAATTGGATATGTTTCATGTCTATATTACTTTTTTAGATTTTATACATTCGTTTATATTCTCCATATCAAATATTGGTTTTTTGTCTATTTTTGTGATAGGTATTTTACTCCTTCGTTTTAGTTTTCTAATTCTCATAACAAGTATTTTTATATACTCACTTACTTCTTTGATTGATAAAAATCTGTTTGTTTTAATCATGTGTTTATGTTATTTTATATTTTTTATATGATAATCAGTTAATTGTGTTTTTTCTATAAAATATTTTGACCTCAAAATTTGCAAAAGCGAAAGGTCAGATATATATTTGCAGTGTCAAATCTGATATATCAAAAGCACTATTGTTTTGGCTATTAAAATAATAGTCATTTAATATACAGTTTGATCATCCTATAAGCATATAAGAAGGGTGTTCCCATCCAATATCCTTGTAGGGTTGTTCCATTATTCCGTTGGGTCGCCAAACTTTCGCGGAATAAAAGAAAAAACTTCAACAAAGGTGATTTATTTAATAATTGCCTTTGTTTTTTTATCACTACAAAATTACAGATAATTAGGTTAAATTTTAATTTTTCTTGTAGAAGATATCCATACCTTGGATATGTTTCTGAAAATCAATGAGTTATATTTTTAGTGTTGTTTTTTCATCTTTAATATGTTAAACAACATTTAAAATCGCCTTGTAATATAGGGTTTAAAAAATAAACACCCTTTTTTTAGGGTGTCTTTTTTTATTAATAATATTTGATTATCTAACCTTTTACAGTGCTTATTATCTTTTTGAGGGTTTGAGTTACTACTTCTGCAATGAGGGTTTTAAATGGGGTTAAATCTTTTTCTATACTTGCTGTTTCTAGTGCAGTATAGTATTTTAATCGGTTTTCTGCATCTCCTTTTAATATTGCGATAGGGTAGCCATGTTTTAGTAGAATTAAATTCATCAGTAGGCGTGAGGTTCTACCATTCCCGTCTGTGAAAGGATGTATATAAACCAGTCTTTGGTGCATTTCTGAGGCTAATTCTACGGGGTGCATGGTTTCTCTATTCTCATTATAAAACCTCATCATTTCTTCCATTTCTTTTTGTAGTAAAAAGGGTTGGGGTGGCATATGTTCTGAGCCTAGTATCATCACGGGGACACTTCTATAGCGACCTGCATTGTCTTTGTCTATTCCCTGCAAAATAAGGGCGTGGATTTTGAGTATATCCCTTTCCGTTATAGGCTCTAGGCTCTTTGCTAAGTCTTTTATATAGTCTACAGCATGGGCGTGGTTTATAGCTTCTAAATGTTCATTTAGTGTTTTTCCCCCTATGGTTAAACCTTTTTCTACTACAATAGCAGTTTCTTGTAGGGTCAGTGTATTACCTTCTATTTTATTACTTTCATGGGTATATTCTATATCAAAGGCTTTGGATACCTTACCTTGAAATAAGTTTCTGTATTTGTCCAGTTCGTTTTTTAACTGGTCTATTTCTGTATAATTCATTGTTTAGATTGTATTTCTTTGGTTTTCTTTTTCTTTTCTTTCTTTTGATAGTTCTTTGAATACCCTTGCTGAACTTGTTACATAGTCTGCTGGGTCTTTCTTGATATAGTCAAGGAATGTTTTTTCAGTTTTGTGTCCTGTTATTGCCATGATTATAGGAGTAGGTAATTTGGGGTTTCCGTAAAAGTTAGTAGCAAATGAACGGCGACAAGTGTGGGAGGAAATAAGATTGTATTTTTCAGTGTCTTTTATTTCATTTCTGTTCTCTTCCTCATTAAATACCAATCCTTTTACTATTTCGTTAATCCCTGCTAATTTACAAACTTTTTTTATATACCTATTAAATAGTGTGTCATTGCTACTCTTATCAGATGAGAATACGGGAGGAAAATCTCCATTATATTTTTCTAAAATCTTCTCAACTTCATCCATTAGTGGAATAGTTACCCTGCTCCCTGTTTTTTCTTGTGTTAGTTCTATAAATTTAAACTCTTCCCCCTTTATATCCGTTTTGGTACAAATCATTTTTTTATTCATCCTCATAAGGTCAGAAATTCTTTGTCCAGTATAGCATCCTATTATGAACCAATCCCTAGCGTGTTTTAGGTTTTCATTTCCTACAATAGGCATATTTTTAACCTGTTTTAATTCATCAAAGTCCAAATATACCGAAATAGATTTAGCAGACGGAATAGACATTTTTACGATTTGTCTGCTTACGGGTTTGTCGTTTTTGTAGGCATCCATTAAGACGGTTTTAATGTTTTTTAATAGTCTTTGAGTGGTGGATTCTGCTAATCGTCTATCTCTCTTATTCATTGCCCAATCCTTAAACTCAAGCGTGGTTTTTGTGTCTATTTCTTTGATGAGGTATTTTTTCTTTTTGTATTGTTGAAACTCCTCAAACTTTTTTCCCGCATCTTCTATTTTTTTATCAGTAGTCTTTTTGGTATGGGTGTCCATTTCTCTATATTTTAGATAGGTTTTTAGGTAGTTTAAAAATATACTATCATCTGTTTCAGGGTCTTTGCGTTCAAAAAAATCATCTACCTTACTTTTTAGCCAGCTATTAGAAAATATTACACCTTTTGTGTAATCATTGTTATATTCTGTTTCTATGAATACTGAAAGACTTTTTAACTTAGTTACAATGTTTTTATTTTCGGCATTGTTGGTTTTGGGTAGGTTGGTTGTTTTGTTCCAATCTTTAGAGTTAATGGATAAGCCTGTGGAAACTCTCGGGTATACTCCTTTTGAAATTGAGAATCCTATTTGTATAATGCTCTTTGTATTGGATGAGCGTAAAAAATAACGAACAGTTGGCATGATGATAAAAATTATTTAGGCAAATATATAGATTTGTTTAATGTGTGACAACATGTGTGACAACATTTTTGCATTTTTATGAAATTTATTGCAATATCATGCCACGATGAAAAACAATAAAACCCCTATTTATAGGATGTTTAAAGGTTTTTATAATTTTATTCGTTTTCATTGTTGTTATTCGCTCGGAACCTCTAACAATAGCTTTAAGGATTTTCCTTGGAGCTATTTATTTTTTTGAAAACCAATATTTTTTTTGAAAAACATGATTTTTATCATGTAATTAAGTATAATATTCTATAAAAACCTCAGTTATATTTGCAATGATTAAAAGAAACAAACATAAGTAAAGGTTTCTTTGTATTTAAAACTAAAACAATCAAAAATTTAAATTATAACATTATGAGAAAGGTTCTTTTATGTGGAGCTTTTTTAGCTCTCGCTGCGTGTTCAAGAGATGAGGAAGTTCAAATTCCTGATTCTAAACAAGCTCACTGGGATTATGAAAATCCTAATTGGCATAATCAAGGGTATTCTGAGTGTGCGGGATTGGTTCAGTCACCGATTGACATCGTAACTACTGCAACTACAAAGGCAACGCTTCCTGCAATTACTTTTAATTATTCAGCATTTCCAGCTAAGGCTGTGAACAATGGGCACACTGTACAAATTAATACAGACGGAAAAAGTAGTATTACCTACAATGGAGTTGCCTATAAACTTAAACAATTCCATTATCATGGACATAGTGAGCACTCTGTAGATGGGAAGTTCTCTCCACTTGAAGTGCATTTTGTTCACCAAAACGAAACTACAGGAGCTATCGTTATTTTAGGATTGTTGATTAAAGGAGGAGGAGCAGACAATGCTCAGTTCGCACAATATATCAATTCTTTCCCTAGTGTTAAGAATCAAGAAGTTGCTACAAATAATACAATAAATCCGTTGGCTATGTTGCCTACCAACAAAAAATATTATAACTATACAGGATCACTTACAACTCCTCCTTGTTCACAAGGGATGAACTGGATAGTGTTCAAAGAAGTTCTTACAATTTCTGATGCACAACTTAAAAAATTCACAGATTTGTATAATCATAATTATAGACCAATTCAAAAAACAGGAAGTAGAACTGTTTTTGAGTCCTTATAATTAGGAAGAATAATTAAAAATCTCAAAGAAATTTCTTTGAGATTTTTTGATTTAATATATAAGGTAAAGAATAGAAATATATATTTTTTTATTTTTTTTCTTGATATTCAAAAAAATGATTATATTTGCACACTGAATTGAAAAAATAGTTTAAACATAAAATAATTTAAATCATGGCAAAGGAAACGTTTAATCGTAGTAAACCGCACTTGAACATTGGTACAATTGGTCACGTTGACCACGGTAAGACTACTTTGACTGCTGCAATATCTAAAGTATTGTCAGACAAAGGATTGGCTGAAAAGAGAGATTTCTCTGCAATTGACTCAGCTCCAGAAGAAAAAGAAAGAGGTATTACAATTAATACTTCACATATTGAATATGAAACAGAAAACAGACACTATGCCCATGTAGACTGTCCTGGTCACGCCGACTATGTTAAAAACATGGTAACTGGTGCTGCTCAAATGGATGGAGCTATCCTTGTGTGTGCTGCAACTGATGGGCCTATGCCACAAACGAGAGAGCATATCTTGCTTTGTCGTCAGGTAAATGTTCCGAGAATTGTTGTGTTCATGAACAAAGTGGATATGGTGGATGACCCAGAATTGTTAGAATTGGTAGAACTTGAGTTGAGAGATCTTCTTTCTTCTTATGAATATGATGGAGATAACTCTCCAGTAATCAAAGGTTCTGCTCTTGGTGCTCTTAATGGTGAGCCTAAGTGGGTTGCTACAGTAGAAGAATTGATGGATGCTGTAGATAATTGGATCGAGCAGCCAGTGAGAGATCAAGATAAGCCATTCTTGATGCCGATAGAAGATGTATTCTCTATTACAGGTAGAGGTACTGTAGCTACAGGTAGAATTGAGTCTGGTGTTATCAATACAGGTGATCCTGTTGATATCATTGGTATGGGTGCTGAAAAATTAACTTCTACTGTAACAGGGGTGGAGATGTTTAGAAAAATCCTTGACAGAGGAGAGGCAGGAGATAATGTTGGTCTATTGTTGAGAGGTATCGAGAAAACTGATATCAGAAGAGGTATGGTTATCGCTAAACAAGGATCTGTGACTCCACATAAAAAATTCAAAGCAGAGGTTTATATCCTTTCTAAAGAAGAAGGAGGAAGACACACTCCGTTCCACAACAAATATCGTCCTCAGTTCTATGTAAGAACAACGGATGTTACAGGTGAAATCTTCTTACCAGATGGTGTAGAAATGGTAATGCCTGGTGATAACTTGACTATTACAGTAGAATTGTTACAACCAATCGCTCTTAATGTAGGTCTTAGATTTGCAATTAGAGAAGGAGGTAGAACAGTAGGTGCTGGTCAGGTAACTGAAATTTTAGACTAATCATTTAGTATAATAAAGTTTTCCCGAAAGGGAGCTTTCGGGAAAACTTTTTAAATTTAAAATTAAACTACGGGCATCGTCCAATGGTAGGATACCGGTCTCCAAAACCGTTGATCTGGGTTCGAATCCTAGTGCCCGTGCAAATTTAGACTAAGGTATATTTTATTTATTGTGTAATCATAGATGGGATTTCCTTAGTTTTTTCTTATTGGTGATATATTATGAGTTTAATAAGTTTTGTTAAAGATTCTTTTTTAGAGTTTAGAGAAAAGGTTGAATGGCTGAAGTGGAAAGAATTGCAGTCTTCTGCAGTTATTGTGGCTGTATCTACATTAATACTAGCCTTGTTTACATTCGGGGTAGATAGCCTTTTTAGTATATCAATCAAGAACTTGTATTCGTTGTTTATAGGATTTTTTAACTAAAATATTTCTCATGGAAGAATTAAAATGGTATGTGCTGAAAGCCGTTAGCGGACAGGAAAATAAAGTAAAATCCTATATAGAAACTGAAGTTAGAAGATTAGGGTATGAGTCTTTTGTTACTCAAGTTGTGATTCCTACAGAAAAGGTAGCGCAGATAAAAAATGGAAAAAAAGTCTTTAAGGAAAGACCTTATTATCCAGGATACCTTATGGTAGAGGCTAATCTTATGGGCGAAATTCCACACATGATTAAGAATATACCAGGGGTTATTTCATTTTTGAGTTTGACAAAAGGAGGAGATCCTGTTCCTATGAGACCTGCGGAAGTTAATAGAATGCTAGGGAAAATAGACGAACTTTCTGAATTTGCAGTGGATGTAGAGATTCCTTTCGTTGTGGGAGAAAATGTGAAAGTTATAGATGGGCCATTTAACGGATTCAATGGTTCTATTGAAAAGATCCATGAAGATAAGAAAAAATTAGAAGTTAAAGTTCGAATATTTGGAAGGGAAACACCATTAGAACTAAGCTACATGCAAGTAGAAAAACTTTAGTAAAATACAACCACTCTTTTTAGGGTGGTTTTTTATTGATATTTAGAATAAAAAGTAAATTTATTTTTGTAGATAAGAAATAAATTTATAATTTTGCAGTCCGTAAATGGAGTTGAAATGTTCAGGTGAGAAGGATGTTTCGTCTATTCATTTACAGATTTATAAAATGCTTCCACATTTTTATATTTTTAATTTATTTTAATAAAGAAACATGGCAAAGAAAGTCTTTAAAATGGTAAAACTTCAAGTGAAAGGAGGGGCAGCAAACCCTTCTCCACCAGTAGGTCCAGCATTGGGTTCTGCAGGGGTGAACATTATGGAGTTTTGTAAACAATTTAATGGAAGAACGCAAGATAAGCCAGGTCAAATCCTTCCTGTAGTAATTACAGTTTATGAGGATAAATCTTTCGAATTTATCATTAAAACACCTCCAGCAGCGGTTCAGCTTTTAGAGGCGTCTAAGGTAAAGAAAGGATCTGGGGAGCCTAACAGAAACAAAGTAGGTTCTGTAACTTGGGAGCAAGTACAAAAAATAGCTGAAGATAAAATGGCAGATCTTAACTGCTTTACGATAGATTCAGCTTTGAGTATGGTTGCTGGTACAGCAAGATCAATGGGATTAAAAGTAACAGGAACGAAACCTAACGCTTAAAAATTAAGGAATGGCAAAATTAACTAAAAAGCAAAAGGAAGCTGTAGCTAAGCTAGAAAAAAATAAGGCATATAGCCTTGAAGAAGCTTCAGCCTTAGTAAAAGAAGTAAATACAGCAAAATTTGATGCTTCTGTAGATATCGCTGTGAGATTAGGTGTAGATCCTCGTAAAGCTAATCAAATGGTAAGAGGAGTAGTTTCTCTTCCTCATGGAACGGGTAAAGATATCCGTGTATTGGCTTTGGTTACTCCTGATAAAGAAGCAGAAGCAAAAGCTGCTGGTGCTGACCATGTAGGTCTAGATGAGTACTTAGAAAAAATCAAAAATGGTTGGACAGATGTAGATGTTATTGTTACTATGCCAGCTGTAATGGGTAAACTAGGTCCATTGGGTAGAGTATTGGGTCCAAGAGGTCTAATGCCAAACCCTAAGTCTGGAACAGTTACTATGGAAGTAGGTAAAGCAGTAGCAGAGGTGAAGTCAGGTAAAATTGATTTCAAAGTGGATAAATATGGTATTGTACATGCAGGTATTGGTAAAGTATCTTTCGATGCTGATAAGATTAGAGAGAATGCGCAAGAGCTTATTCAGGCTCTAATCAAATTAAAACCAACTGCAGCAAAAGGAACTTATGTGAAGAGTATTTACCTTTCTTCTACAATGAGTCCAGGTATTGCTATCGATACTAAATCTGTAAACTAAAATCTGAAAGACAATGACAAAAGAAGAAAAAGTATTAGTAATACAAGAATTAAAAGAATTGTTACAAGATGCTAAAGTGGTTTATGTAGCAAATCTTGAAGGAATGAATGCTGCTGCTACTTCAGATTTTAGAAGACAAGCATTTAAAAATAATGTTACGCTTAGAGTTGTAAAAAACACATTGCTTCAAAAAGCGATGGAACAAGTGGAGGGAGTAGATTACTCAGAAATGTTCTCTACATTCAAAGGAAACTCTGCATTGATGGTAGCAGAAGTAGCAAATGCTCCTGCAAAACTTATCAAGAATTTCAGAAAGAATGGAGAATTCCCTGCTTTGAAATCGGCTTATTTGCAAGAAACTTTCTATATTGGTGATAACCAGTTAGATACTCTAGCGAACATCAAGTCTAAAGAAGAGATGATTGGAGAAATCATAGGATTGCTTCAATCTCCAATCAGAAACTTGATTTCTGCATTGCAAAACAAACCAGAGGCTGCAGAAGCGAAAGCAGAAGCTCCTGTGGCAGAAGAACCAAAACAAGAAGAACCTGCATCTGAAGAAGGAGCAGAGTAATCTTTGGTCTTCACAGAGTAAAATAGACACTCAAAAAAATTAAAATAAATCGTTCAACAATTAAAACATTAAAAAAATGTCAGATTTAAAAAAATTAGCGGAAACGCTTGTTAACTTAACAGTAAAAGATGTAAATGAATTAGCTACTATTCTTAAAGAAGAGTACGGAATCGAGCCAGCTGCTGCTGCAGTAGTAGTATCTGGTGCTGCTGGTGGAGGTGCTGCAGCTGAGGAAAAATCAGAATTTGATGTAATCCTTAAAAATGCAGGTGCTTCTAAATTAGCTGTAGTTAAGTTAGTTAAAGACTTAACAGGTGCTGGTCTTAAAGAAGCTAAAGACATCGTAGATGGTGCTCCAGCTCCAGTAAAAACAGGAGTTCCAAAAGACGAAGCAGAAGCTCTTAAAAAGCAATTAGAAGAAGCTGGTGCTGAAGTAGAATTGAAGTAATTATTAAATTACAATAACTAAAAAAGCTGTTTCATTTTGAAACAGCTTTTTATTTTTCACTGATTAGATAAAGATTAAAATTAATTAAAAGTTTTATTTTTTTAAGGCTTTGATTATAACAGGAGTTGTAGTTACTACAATCAGTCCAATGATAATATATTCTAAATGTTTTTTCAAATCAATTCCAAACTGGTCAATAAAAAGTTTATCCAAATAATGTCCAGCAAAAATCAGAGAAAAGGACCATAAAAGCCCGCCTATAATATTATATAAAAAGAACTTTTTGCTATCCATTTTTACTATGCCCGCTACAATAGGAGCAAAGGTTCTAATCATGGGTAAAAATCTTGCAATAATAATAGCCATAGCTCCATTTTCCTCATAAAACTGCTGGGCTTTCAGTAGATAACTTCTTTTAAAGAAAAAAGATTCTTTCTTTTGGTAAAGTTTCTGACCACTTTTTGAACCAAACCAATATCCTACTGAATCACCAAGAATAGCAGCAATACCGACAGTAGCAGCTAAAATCGTGGTATTGAGAAGGTCACTTCCTGTTTCTCCAAAAGTTTCGCTGATAATCGTGGTGGAATAAATTCCAGAAATAAACAATAAGCTGTCCCCAGGCAGGAAAAATCCGAAGAATAATCCTGATTCTGCAAATACGATGAGGAGAACCAGCCAAAAACCACCTAATTTAATGTAAAATTCAGGGTTTACTAAATCTTTCCAACTTTCAAAATGTTCCATAAAATCTAATAATCAACAAAGATAATTTATTTAAGAATATCAACTATAAAATTTTATATCATTAAATCATGGGTTTCGTCACTTTGTCCTTCTGCCATTAGGAAAGATTTCAGGAAAGGAGTGATATTACCATTCATTACAGAATCTACATCAGAAGTCTCATAGCCAGAGCGAACATCTTTTACTAATTTGTAAGGATGCATCACATAGTTTCTAATCTGGCTGCCCCATTCTATTTTCATTTTTCCTGCTTCTATTTCGTTTCGTGCCTTGTTTCTTTCTTCCAATTCTATTTCGTAAAGCCTTGATTTTAAGAGCTGCATGGCTTTTTCTTTGTTCTGAAGCTGTGAACGGCTTTCAGAGTTTTCGATGATGATTCCCGTAGGGTGGTGGCGAAGTCGCACGGCAGTTTCTACTTTGTTTACATTCTGTCCTCCCGCACCGCTGGCTCTCATGGTTTCAAAGGTAATGTCAGAAGGATTGATATTAATCTCAATAGTGTCATCCACCAAAGGATAAACATAAACGGAAACAAAGCTGGTATGGCGTTTCGCATTGCTGTCAAAAGGAGAAATTCTCACCAAACGATGTACACCGTTTTCGCCTTTTAGATATCCGAAGGCAAATTCACCATCTATCTCTAATGTCACGGTTTTCACGCCCGCTACATCTCCTTCTTGGAAGTTGAGCTCTCGCACGCTGTATCCCTGCTTTTCTGCCCACATGATGTACATTCTCATCAGCATAGATGCCCAGTCGCAGCTTTCTGTTCCACCTGCTCCAGCTGTGATTTGGAGGACGGCAGAAAGCTCATCTCCTTCACTGGAAAGCATATTTTTAAACTCCAGATTTTCTATTTTTTCAAGAAGTTTTGGGAAGATGTCTTCCACTTCTTTTTCGCTGTCTGGGTCTTCTTTGGAAAATTCTACCAATACTTGTAAATCTTCAAATTCTTTATGGATTTCTTCGTATTCTTCCACCCATTTCTTTTTGGAGCGGAGCTGTTTCAGAAAAGCCTCGGCTTCTTTCGGATTGTCCCAAAATTCTGGCGAAGCAGTTTTCTCATCATCATTGGATATTTCTACCTTTTTTCGCTCTATTTGAAGGTATTTGTATAAATCTTCTATTCGGGTCTGTGTGTCTTTTATTTGCTCGTTACTAATCACAAATTCAAATTTTTACAAAAATAATAGTTTTTTGGTGATTTTAGTAATAAAAATTTATTTTCCGTTAAAAGTATTCATCGTATTGGTAATTCCTGCGAAAACGAAGGACAGGCAGGCATCTGCGAACTTATCAATTCTTTCAGGGAGTTTTTCTTTTTCTTCCTCGCTCCATTCACCGATGACATAGTCTATCTGTCTGCCCTTTTCGAAATCGGAAGAAATCCCAAATCTTAGGCGGGCGTAGTTTTGGGTTTTTATCATTTCCTGAATGTTTTTCAGACCGTTGTGCCCAGCATCAGAACCCTTTGATTTTAGGCGTAAAGCACCGAAAGGCAGCGCCAAATCATCTGTCACGACGAGGATATTTTCCAAAGGAATGTTTTCTTTCTGCATCCAGAATTTCAGGGCGTTTCCAGAGAGATTTACATAAGTGTCTGGTTTTAAAAGAATTATTTTTCTGCCCTTGTATTTTCCCTCGGCTGTCCATCCGTAGTTTGCAGAGCTGAACTGTGCATCTATTTTTTCGGCAACTCTCTCCACGATTTTAAAACCGATGTTATGCCTTGTATTTTCGTATTTTTCGCCTTTGTTTCCTATTCCTAAAATTAAGTATTTCATTGTTTTAACTAAAATTGTTTCCTATAGAGGAAGATAATATTTATTGATAATTTTCATTAAAATAAACTTGCTTGAACCAAAGTTCAAACACAGGGTCAAGCAGCTCGTATGAGTTTTCTTCTTTGTGGATTAAATCCTTCTGCAAAAGAATGTTTCTGTTTTTGGATACAGATGCGGAAGTTCCCATTTGGTATTTTTCCAAGGTGGATTTAGAAGAAAGCTGTTTTTCTTTTTTTACCAAAGCTTTTATAAAGTTAATCTGCGTATTGCTGATTTCTTCTATAATCTGCTGGAAAAACGGAATATTGCTTTGGATTAAACGAGATAATGCGTTTTTGAAAACCTCTTCTGTCACTTCTTTCTCCGTTTCGCTCCAGATGTAGTAAGAGAACTGCTGAACATACCAAGAATGATTTTTCATCAAATCTGCTATTTTTTCGGCAAATTCCTCTGAAATTTTTTTATTGGTTTTGCGGAAATTCTCCATTATAAAAGGAATCCATTTCTCCTTTTTTATTTTTGGTAACAGAAACAAGTCTCCGAAGCGGTAGAAAGGCTTGGAGGGTTTGCTGAAAATGTCAGTCATCATGTGTCTTTTGCTCCCATAGAGACAGTAGACCACATTTTTCTGCTGCTGCCACACGGAACGCATTTTCTTTTCTAAAGTTTCAAAATCATGATACTGGGCTAGGTTCTGAAACTCATCAATACAAATAATGAATTTTACGCCCTTTTTTTCTGCTAAAACTTCGGGTAAATTTAGAATTTCAAGGCTGTGTTTTTTAACTTCTTCCCAATCAAAAGAAAGACTAAAATCACTATCAGGCTGTATACCGATGCTGATTTTAGGAATGAGATTTTTGAAAACCTCACGGGCATTATTTGTCCATTCTTCCCATTTTGTGGAACTTGCTTTGATGACTTCTCTTGCAAAAATCTCCAAAAATTCATGCTCTGAATTAGCTGAAAACAGGTCTATTTTTACGGTTTTGTAGTTGGGCTCTTCTCTGTTGATTTCTGCAATCGCTTTGGCAACCAATGAAGATTTTCCCCATCTTCTCGGTGAAATGATAATGGTATTTACACCGCTGATTAGGTTTTTTTTTAGTTTTTGTAATTCTTCTTCTCTATTAGTAAAAGCCTGAAGATTAACAATATGCCCAAAAGAAAAAGGTGATAATTCTCCCATAATTATAAAACTTCTATTTTGGTAACTTACCATTTAGTAACTTACTGTTTGGTAAGACAAAAATAATAAATAATTTTAATATACAATTATAATATTGTTTATTAAAACTAAACGCCTCATTTTAAATGGATTTGTAATCAAAATCGGCACTAAAAATAGAAGGGTGTTTTGTATATTTGTGCGAGATATTTAGTGTTTTGTATGAAAATCATTTTTAAAGACTATTTAGATATTTTTGAAAAATATCCAAAAGATAAATATTTAACAAGAGAAGAAAGAAAAGAAAGATATAAATTATTACAAGAATATGAAAAAAGAAATTATCAAGATGAAATAAGCACTGATGAATTCAAAGATTTTATTAACTTATATATAGATAAAATTGAGATATCTTCACAATTTATTGGAAAATTTTTAGAAGTAATAAAAAATGACATAAATAATGGTGGAACTTTTGCTTTAAAATTTTTAATTGGAGATAAAGAAGAAAATGATAATTATCTTAAATTTTTTAACTTACTTTATGACGAATTTGGTGACAGAATTAATTTAATAAATAAACTTTTAGAAAAAGAGCCAGATTATTTACCAGCTATAAAGCAAAAATATACAATTTTATCAAATTATATAGATTTTTCTATACATGAAATGCCTTGGGGGCTTTTACTTGATAAACCTATTTCAGAAAAAAATGCAAAAATAGAAGCTTTAGCTGATTTAGAAGAGTTTTCAAAATTGTCAAAAAAGTTAGGAAAAGACAATGAAGAATATATAGAAGATTGTAGAATCTACTATAATGCTTGGTTTGATTACTTAGATAACAAAGATAAATACAAATCTTATGAGGAATATTTAGAAAAACATAACATAGAATATTGATAAGGAGTGTGGATATGAAAAAAGAAGTTATAATAGCACTTTTCTAATCATTTTAATATGCAATTATAATATTTTAAAAAACTAAATGCCTTGTTTTAATGGATTTATGACCAAAATCATCAGCCAATATAGAAGTAGGTTTTTGTATCTTTGTGCGAGAAATTTAATAATTAAAAAGAAGTGTTAGTTTTTATTTTGGTGTTCGGATGATTTCCAAAATCTTAAATATCAAGTAAAACTAAAAAGTCCTCACTTTTTTTGTATTTGTTCATCTGTGTTTAGAGCTTGACAGGAAAATAAAATACTATGAAAAAAACAGCTTTATTTTTATTTATGTTATTTGCTTTTGTAATGAAAGCACAAGAAACACAAGAAACACAAGAAACTTTTTATATAGGAGAAAGATCAAGTGATAAAACAAAGTTTTATATTTATCCAAAAACAGTGAGGGAATCGGAAAAACCAGGTTATATTACAGCATGGTTTTTACAGGAACATTCTGTTTCCCAAAAATTATTCAATGGTAAATATTATATGAAAACGAAAACTCAGTATCTAATAAATTGTAAATACAATAAGGCAGGTGTAATAACCACTTTATTATATTCCAAAAATGATAATCTTATCTACAATACAGAGAGTACAGATGAATATTTAGTTAAAGAAGAATCAATGCCTCCTGGTTCTACTGGGGAATATATGATAAAAGCAGCATGTGGTTTTTATGATAAAATGTCTAATCAAAACCAAGAATAAAATAAACCCAGCCTGCATTTCGCTTAGGCTGGTTTGTTTATTGAGCTGAGGAGTTGGTTGATTTCCTCAATGCTTTCCATACTGTCTTTTCGCATGAGCAGCTGGTTGTTTTTCTCTTTCAGCTGGGCTTGGCTTGGGTTTTGTGTCAGATAGTTCAGCAGGTGTTTGAATTTTTCACTTTGATAAAATTTGTCCTGTGGATTGTCTGGGAAATATCCTAAAAATACGCCTTTTTTCATCACTATTTTTTCAAAGCCTATCTCCGCTGTGAGCCATTTCAGCTCCACGGATTTCAGTAAATTCACGGCTTCTTCTGGTAGTTTTCCGAAGCGGTCTTCCAGCTCGTTTTGGAACTTTTCTAAATCCTGTTTGTTTTCTATTTCTGCCAATCTTTGGTAGAGGAGAAGCCTCTCTGAGGTGGAATCTACATAATGGTCAGGAAGCATCAGTTCAAAATCAGTGTCGATATTTACTTCTTTTACCGATTTGAAAAGTTTTTTCCTATCTTCTTCATTATTAAATAATTCCTCAAATGACTCATCATCCTGAAGTTCTTCCAAAGCCTCCTGCATGAGTTTTTGATAAGTTTCGAAGCCCATTTCGTTGATAAATCCGCTCTGCTCTGCACCGAGTAAATCCCCTGCGCCACGGATTTCCAAGTCTTTCATCGCAATCTGGAATCCGCTCCCCAAATCCGAAAACTGCTCTATCGCTTCCAGTCGTTTTCTGGCATCAGAGGTTATCATATCATATGGCGGCGTGATGAGATAGCAAAAGGCTTTCCTGTCGCTTCTGCCCACGCGGCCGCGCATCTGGTGGAGGTCTGCAATCCCGAATCTCTGTGCATCATTGATGAAAATAGTATTCGCATTCGGGACATCCACGCCGCTTTCTACGATGGTCGTAGAGATGAGAACATCATATTTCCCATCCATAAAGTCCAAAATCCTTTCTTCCAGTTCTTTCCCGTCCAGCTGTCCGTGTCCAGTGATGATTCTGGCATCAGGCACGAGCCTTTGGACAAGACCTGCGATTTCCTTTAAATTGTCAATTCTATTGTTAATGAAATACACCTGCCCATCTCTTTGGAGTTCGTAGGAAATGGCGTCTCTCAGCGTTTCTTCATCGAAACCTATCAGCTGGGTTTCCACAGGCTGTCGGTTCGGCGGCGGTGTTTTTATTACGGATAAATCCCTTGCTGCCATTAGCGAAAACTGCAGTGTCCTCGGAATTGGCGTAGCGGTCAGGGTAAGCGTGTCTATGTTGGTTTTCAGGGTTTTAAGTTTGTCTTTTACATTTACTCCGAATTTATGCTCTTCATCAATGATTAAAAGCCCTAAATCCTTGAATTTCACCTTGTCCGAAACCAGCTGATGCGTTCCTATCACGATGTCTATTTTACCGCTTTCCAAACCTTCCAGCGTTTCTTTTTTCTGTTTTGCCGTTCGGAAACGATTGAGATAAGAAACATTGATAGGAAAATCTTTCAGCCTTTCTGTAAAACTCCTAAAATGCTGAAACGCCAAAATGGTTGTAGGAACCAGCACAGCCACCTGTTTGCCATCGGTAGCCGCTTTGAAGGCTGCACGAATAGCGACTTCCGTTTTTCCAAAACCTACATCGCCGCAGATAAGCCTGTCCATAATGGTTTCTGCCTCCATGTCTTTTTTCACATCATGGGTCGCTTTCTCTTGGTCTGGCGTGTCTTCGTAGATGAAACTCGCTTCCAGCTCATCTTGTAGGTAGGTATCTGGCGAGAAGGCAAAACCTTTGGAGGTTTTTCTCTGTGCGTAGAGTTTTATTAAGTCAAAAGCTATTTGTTTTACTTTCGCTTTGGTCTTTTGTTTAAGGTTTTTCCAAGCAGGAGAGCCCAATTTGGAAAGGGCGATTTCTTTGCCTTCCGAGCCGTTGTATTTTGAGATTTTGTGCAGAGAGTGGATGCTCACATACAGCAAATCTCCGTTTTTATAAGAAAGTTTGAAACATTCCTGCGTTTTGCCGTCATTATTCACTTTGACCAGTCCCATGAATTTACCGATTCCGTGGTCTATGTGCGTGATGTAATCGCCGACTTGCAGCTGCATCAGGTCTTTTAAGGTTAAATGCTCAGACTTGGCGAAAGAATCTTTGGTTTTAAATCTTTGGTAACGATCAAAAATCTGATGATCGGTATAAACCGCGATTTTATAATGGTTGTCCACAAAGCCCTCATGAAGCTCTGACTGAAACGCCGTGAAAAGATGATTGACCGCATCCTGCTGATGTTCAGTGGCTAAGGTCTCGATGATTTCTGTAAGTCTGTCTTTTTGTTTCTCGGAAGAAAAGGAAATCCAGACCTCGTAGCCTTGCTCTTTTTTGGTGATAAGATCCTCTATCAAAAGTTCAAAATTCTTATGAAAACTCGGCTGTGGAGTTTGGCTCAGCTGAATGATTTTTGATGAAGGACTATTTGAAAAATCAATGGTTCTAAATTTCTGAAAACATCTTGAAAACTCATCGCTGGAAAGAAACAGTTCGTGAGGCTCTCGGTGTTTGATGGTTTTACTCAGTTTATCAAATTGATTTTGAGCCTTTTGGTAAAAAGTTTCAATTTTATCCAAACAAGAATAAGCGTTTTTGATGATAATCAGGCTGTCCGAAGGCAGCAAATCAAAAAACGGAACTTTCTCGCCTTGTGTGGAAAGATTGATATTAGAAACCAATTGAAACTCATCTACTTTCTCCACGGAAAGCTGTGTTTCTATGTCAAAAGTTTTGATGCTTTCTATTTCGTTACCGAAAAATGTGATTCGGAAAGGTTTTTCATTTGAATAAGAAAAAACATCTACAATTCCGCCTCGAACCGCGAATTCACCAGGCTCGGAAACAAAATCTGTTAAATTAAAATGAAACTGATTGAGCAGTTCTTCCGTGAAATCAAAATCTAGTTTTTCGCCCGTTTTTATACGGTGAGAAATCATTTTGAAATCCTCTTTTTTCAGAACTTTTTCATTCAGAGCAGAGATATGAGCTACGATTATTTTTTGTTTGTTATTGATATTCAGTTGGTTAATTACTTCTGTTCTCAAAACCAAATTGGCGTTTTTAGTCCGCTCCTCCTGATAAGGCTCTGTGTAGGAGTTGGGCAGGTGCAGGACATTTTCTTCGCCGACGAGTTCCTCCATTTCGGTGGTTGTGTAGTGGGAATCTTCCTTGTCATCGATAATCAAAAGAATGGTTTTTTGCTGGCTCAGGAAAGCCTCTGCGGCGAGAATGCTCACGGCAGAACCTACTGCTCCTTTCACGGAAAGATGCTCGGTTTTTTCCCAATTTTGAAAAATCTCTTCTCCGAAATTTTGGTTTAAAAGTTTGGTTAATAGTGACTTGTCTATCGTTTGTAAGCTCATTTTTAGTATAAATTAAATGACGAGAAGCGATTTCGGAATGGCTCCGAAATCGTTTCTCTATTGGTGCAAAGGTAAGATTATTTAGCGAAAAAATCCTATCTCATATAGTGTGCAAAGTACAAACAGCTTGTCTGTAAGTCTTTTACGGTTTGGGTTCGTTTGTAATGCTTTTTCAGCTCTGCGAAGTAAGTTCGGAATTTTTCTCTCTTTGTCAGATTCATTTGAGCTTCAAAAACTTTTACTTTTCCTGAATAATCTGGGTCAGAATAGTCGATGTAAAAACTTTGGTTGGCTTCCCATTGATAGAATTTCCCTTGCTCTGCACTTGCCATTTGGAAAAGAATTCTGGCTTTTTGCTCTTTGTTTTTAGAGTGTTTTAGGGCTTTTTCGTAGTAGCTGATAGCAAGGTCAAAATTATCTGGCTCTATGAATCCGCTATCGTAGAAGGTTTTGTAAGAGAAATCATATTTTCTCTCGTTTGCTTGTTCGTGGAAATGGAATTTAGGGCTGTTGCTGTTATTCATATCCAAAGTGAAAAGCTCACGGAAATACCCTAAAACAGAGGTGTTGTAGAGTAGGTTGCCGATGAGCTGATTGGCTTTCACGCCTTTCACGGATTTTTCTTTTCCTGTTTCTTCGAGCTGAATCAGGGCTTGTGCAAGTTCTAACTTGTTCATTTTCTGTTTAATGAAAGGGAAGAAGCTGAGATCTTCGGCTTTCATGGATACTTCCTGCGGACTGTCAAAACTTTCCCAGACATTATGCCCGAAAACAAGGCTTGAAATACGGTTGTAGCCATCGTATTTATCTTTGAAATCGGATTTTGCTTTCTCTTTATCATCGCCATAATAATAGACATTGTTAATATAAATATCCTCAAAACTTCCTGCTTTCTCGTAGTGAGTTTTAGCCTTTTTGAAATCAGCCATTCGCATCGCATGGTCGCCATAAATTAGCTCAAAGAAAGTCTCTGCGTTAATGTTTTTTATAGACCGCTCGATGATGAATTTTTCAAAGCTCGTCTTGTTTGGCTTTTTGTAGAAAGCTTCTATTTTCTTTGTCAAAGCGAGATTTGGGTAATATTGCAGGGCGTGGATGCTGTTATTTAGAAGGAATGATTTTGCGTCCTGCTGTTCTACGAAATAGCGGTTGGCAATGATGTCAATGATAAAGTCTTTGGTGCTGAGGCTGTTGTACCAGCTGTTTTCATCTTTGCTGGGTTCTTCTCGTAGGATTTTGCCGTATTTTTTCATTAGAAATTCCTCAAACGCTGGAGTTATTTTGGTTTGAGAAACGATTTCGTTCAGCATTTTCATTTTTTCTATCTGCTGGATGTAGTCAGAGTTGGTCGTTTTTATTTTATTTAAAACCAAATTGCTTTCGTTGAAATCTTTATTCAGAAAACGGAGATAAGCATCGCTGAGTTCCCAAAAAACATCTTTGGAGGTTGCTTTTATTTCAGTAATTATCTTTCGTAAATCTTCAGAAAAATCGGTAGATTCCGTGTAGTAGCTTTCTGTTCTTACAGGAAGAAGTTTGTTTTGGCATTTATCCTTGTCCTTGCAGGAAGGATAAGCCATGAGGTAGCTTCTCTCCAGCTCGTTGATAGCTCTGGCAGCGAGAACTTTTAGGATTTTAGAATCGGCATTGTTTTTCAGCATTTTCTGCATCAGCGGCACGGGATTGCTGTAGCCGTTGTAAGCCAAAAGGAAATACGCCATATTTTTTTCTTCGGCAGTTTTAGCCTTGCTGAGCAGTCCTTCGAAATCGCCTGAATTAGCGAATTTCATAGAAGTGTAGGAGCTTTGTTTCAAATCTCTGCTGTGAATGAAAACTTTGAAGAAATTCCAGTTTGCGGCTTCTTTTTTGCCCAAACCATTCTGTGCGCCCGCCATTTGTTGTAAGGCATAATAATAAATCGGCGATTTTAAATTCAAGGGAACAACCAAAGTTTCAAAATAAAGAACCGCCTTTTGGTAGTTTCTCGTATAATGGTTGAACCTTACGATTTGATAAGCATATCGTAGTTTTATTTCTTTGTTGGTAGATGTTTTGTAGGCGTTGAGCAGACTTTCCATAGTTTTGGAATAGTTGAGTTGAGTGGCATTTTTTCTATTTTCATCAGCATCGAAATAAAACGAATCTTCATCTGCAACAAAACTAATCGCCATATAAGGTTCCAGTTCTTTGGCTTTGATGAGGTAGGTCAGCCCTTGTTTGTATTTATTAAAAAACTGAGCGCCGAGTTTTTTGCTTAAAACATGTGTGAGTTTTCCATGAGACCAGTCTTGAAGGTGTTTTAAGTTAATAGTCTGCACGAGCGCCAAAGTTTCCTCATAGGTAAGTTTGTTGTCAAAATATTTCTGCCAAGATTCTATATTTTCGCTTTGAAATTTATTTTGGCTTTCATAAAAAGGCGAGTCATAGGCCAATAGGAAAGGCTCGTATTCAGGAGCGTGTATCATTTCCTGAGCGAATAGGTTGAAATATTCATAATCTAAATTGACATAGACGCAGGCGTTCGCTTTATGAACAAAAAATAAAAGCGAGAGGGAAACAACAAGTTTTTTCATAATTCTATAAAGTATATTTGTCTACAAATTTACTATCCAGATGATAGTATACAATATTATAATGGTCTAATTTTTTATCTAAAAAATGTTTTACTTCATCTAATTGGTTTTGGGAAATTTCTTCAATTTTGATTTTAAATCCTTTGCTGAGGTACACGCCAAAATAAAAATCATCTTCCAATACTTCAAATTCTGTTTCAGAAATTTTCTTAAAGTTTTTGTTTTGAGATAAATTATTTATCATCAGTGCGTTGATGAGTTTCTTTTTCCCGACATGATTGCTCACGATTCCCCAAGAGTATAAAGGAAGAGCAATGTCCATTTTTATGGGATATTCCTCAATGTTCATTAGATAATTTTTGAGTGTGGGAACATCTAAAATTGAATTTTTGGGCTGGTTTTCCAGTGGCGAATAAGTAGCATAGCACATTAGATAAACCTTTTCCACAGGCGGAAATCCTGTTTTTTCTTTGTTCTTTACTTGATGAAGCCGAAGGGTGCAGGTGATTTTTTGTTTTGAAATTTTTTTTAGTTCCTCTAAAAACAGGAAATAATCTTCTCTCGTTTGTTCCGTCCAGTCGCAGTCTATCTGTATTTCGGAAGTCAGGGAGAGTTTGTTTTCGTTTTTTATATTTTCTATAAGAGAAAGAGTATTTTTAGCAAGGGAATGGATTTCTTCTTTTTTGATTCCAAAAAAAGTTCGATTCGTTATGAAAATCACAGGCGTGAGAGGAAGGCTGCTTTTCTCCGAAAAATGAATTTTCCCAACAGGAGTAAATTTGCCATCTTTTTTATCAATATCAAAAAATCTGGTGTATATGGTCTGTGACTTAGATTTTTCTAAAGTTTTCTGCTCTTTTTTGTCTAGATTCCATTCTGTTCGCCAATAATAAAAAGAGTAAGAATGCTCCTTCGGGTTAGAACAACTAATGAATAAAATTAAAATATGGAATAATTTCATAGATTTCAAAGTTAGAAAAAAATAATAAAATGCAGAAAAAAAACGACTTACAATTTGTGGATTCAAAAAAAAACCTTAAATTTGCACACTTATTTGGTGGGAAGATTGTGTTTATTTATAAATAAACTCTGTATAAACCACTGAATATGAGTGTAAAGAAAATAATTTAAATAAATTTTTAATTATACAATGTCAGGTATTATTGGTAAAAAAATCGGTATGACCTCTTTGTTTAACGAAGAAGGAAAAAACATTCCTTGTACAGTTATCCAAGCTGGTCCGTGCTCGGTTTTACAGGTCAGAACCGAAGAAGTTGATGGTTATTCAGCTATTCAATTAGGTTTCGATGACAAGAGTGAAAAGAATGTCGGAAAGGCATTAGCTGGTCATTTTAAAAAGGCTGGTTCTGCTCCTAAGGCGAAAATCGTAGAATTCCACAATGGGTTCGAAGATGTGAAATTAGGAGATGAAGTGAATGTAGATATCTTTGTAGAAGGAGAGTATGTGGATGTTACAGGAACTTCAAAAGGTAAAGGTTTCCAAGGTGTTGTTAAAAGACATGGTTTTGGTGGTGTAATGCAGCAGACTCATGGACAGCACAATAGATTGAGAGCTCCGGGTTCTATCGGTGCGGGTTCAGATCCATCAAGAGTTTTCAAAGGCTTGAGAATGGCTGGTAGAATGGGGGGTGAGCAGGTTACTGTTCAAAACCTTCAAGTGTTAAAAGTAGATAAAGAACAAAATCTTTTAATAGTAAAAGGTGCTGTTCCGGGAGCTAAAAATTCTTATGTAATTATCAGAAAATGGAATTAGTAGTATTAAATACATCAGGAAAAGAAACCGGAAGAAAAGTACAGTTAGACGATGCTATCTTTGGTATCGAGCCTAACCAGCACGCGGTTTACTTAGAAGTGAAACAATATCTTGCGGCTCAAAGACAAGGTACGCATAAGTCTAAAGAAAGAAGTGAAATCACTGCTTCTACTAAAAAATTGAAGAAACAGAAAGGTTCTGGTTCTGCAAGATACGGGGATATCAAGTCGCCTGTATTCAAAGGAGGAGGTAGAGTTTTCGGACCTAAGCCAAGAGATTATAGATTTAAATTAAATAAAGCATTAAAAAGATTAGCGAAAAAATCTGTTCTTTCTCAAAAAATGAGAGAAAATTCTATCAAAGTTTTAGAAGAGCTGAATTTCTCTGCTCCTAAAACAAAAGATTTTGTTAATGTAGTAAATGCTTTAGGTTTGGAAGGTAAGAAGTCATTGTTTATTCTTGCTGAAGCAAACAAGAATGTATTTTTATCTTCAAGAAACTTACCAAAAGCAAAAGTGATGAATTATAACGAAATTTCTTCTTATGATTTAATCAACGCTGGTCAGGTAGTATTCTTCGAAGGTGCAGTAGAGAAGTTTCAAGAAAATTTAAGAAAATAAATCATGTCAATCATTATTAAACCAATCATTTCGGAAAAAGCGACTTATCTTACAGATTTGAGAGGACAGTATTCTTTTTTAGTAGATACTAAAGCGAATAAAATCCAAATTAAAAATGCTGTAGAAGAAGCTTATGGTGTAAAGGTAGCAAATGTTAGGACTATGATTTATGCTCCTAAAGTTTCTATGAAATACACTAAAAAAGGTCTTCAAGTTGGTAAAACTAACAAGTTGAAGAAAGCAGTTATAGAACTTCAAGCAGGTGAAGTTATCGATGTTTTTGCAAATTAATAATTAATTATAAATAATAGTAATGTCTGTTAGAAAATTAAAACCTATCACCCCGGGACAGAGATTCAGAATTGTAAACAATTTTGATGAAATTACTACCAATAAGCCAGAGAAATCTTTGACTTTTGGTATTAAGAAATCAGGTGGGCGTAACAACACAGGTAAAATGACCATGCGTTACACCGGAGGTGGACACAAAAAGAAGTACAGAATCATTGACTTTAAAAGAAACAAATTTAATGTTGATGCTACTGTAAAAACTGTAGAGTATGATCCAAACAGAACAGCTTTTATCGCATTACTAGAGTATGCAGATGGAGAGAAGAGATATATCGTGGCTCCAGCTGGTATTAAAGTAGGACAAAAAGTAGTTTCTGGAGAAAATGTAGCTCCTGAAATAGGAAACGCTATGAAATTGAAGAACATTCCTTTGGGTTCAGTAATTTCTTGTATAGAAATGAAACCAGGACAAGGGGCGATTCTTGCGAGAAGTGCAGGTTCTTCAGCACAGTTGACTTCGAGAGATGGAAAATACGCTATCGTTAAATTGCCTTCAGGAGAATCAAGAATGATCTTGGTAGAGTGTATGGCAATGATAGGTTCAGTATCAAACTCGGATCATCAGCTTACAGTTTCTGGTAAAGCAGGTAGAAGCAGATGGTTGGGTAGAAGACCAAGAACTAGAGCGGTAGTTATGAACCCAGTAGATCACCCAATGGGTGGTGGTGAAGGTAGATCATCTGGTGGTCACCCAAGATCTAGAAACGGTAAACCAGCTAAAGGTTACAAGACTAGAAAGAAAAACAAAGTGTCTAACCGTTACATCGTATCTAAAAGAAAATAATTATGGCAAGATCACTTAAGAAAGGACCTTTTATTCACCATTCATTAGAGAAAAAGGTTCAAGCAAATATAGAGTCTGGTAAAAAGACAGTAATTAAAACATGGTCTAGAGCATCTATGATTTCTCCAGACATGGTAGGACAAACTATAGCAGTGCACAATGGGAAATCTTTTATCCCTGTATATATCACTGAAAATATGGTAGGTCATAAGTTAGGCGAATTTTCTCCGACAAGATCTTTCAGAGGTCACGCGGGTAATAAAAATAAAGGTAGCAGATAATAGTCATGGGAATAAGAAAACAAAACAGTGCATTAGCTAGAAAAGCAGCGAATAGAGATGTGGTAAAAGCATGTCTAAATGATTGTCCTTCTTCTCCAAGAAAAATGAGATTAGTTGCTGATATCATCCGTGGGGAAAATGTAGATAAAGCATTATATATCCTAAAATACTCTAAAAAAGAGGCTTCTAATAAGTTAGAAAAATTGTTGTTATCAGCAATTGCTAACTGGCAGGTGAAAAACCCTAACGCTGATGTAGAAGCAGCAAATCTTTTTGTAAAAGAGATTTATGTGGATAGTGCTAGACAATTAAAAAGATTGAGACCAGCACCACAAGGTAGAGGTTACAGAATTAGAAAAAGATCTAACCATGTGACTTTAATTTTAGGTAATAAATCAGAAAATCAATAATCAAGGTATGGGACAGAAGACAAATCCAATTGGTAATAGATTAGGAATCATTAGAGGTTGGGATTCTAACTGGTTTGGAGGAAATGATTATGGAGATAGAATCGCAGAAGACTATAAGATCAGAAGATACCTTGAGGCTAGATTATCTAAAGGTGGAATCTCTAGAATCTTTATAGAAAGAACATTAAAGTTAGTTACAGTTACAATCACTACAGCAAGACCAGGTTTAATCATTGGTAAAGGTGGTCAAGAGGTTGATAAATTAAAAGAAGAGTTAAAGAAAATCACTGATAAGGATATTCAAATTAACATCTTTGAAATTAAGAGACCAGAATTAGACGCTGTATTGGTTGCGGATAGCATTGCTAAGCAAATTGAAAACAGAATTTCTTACAGAAGAGCTGTTAAAATGGCTATCGCTGGTTCTATGAGAATGGGGGCAGAGGGAATAAAAGTTCAGATTTCTGGAAGATTGAATGGAGCTGAAATGGCAAGATCAGAATCTTTCAAAGAAGGAAGAATTCCTCTATCTACATTCAGAGCAGATATAGATTATCATATCGCAGAAGCACATACTACTTATGGTAGATTGGGTGTTAAAGTGTGGATTATGAAGGGTGAAGTATATGGTAAGAGAGAGCTTTCTCCACTTGTAGGGCAACCACAAAAGAAAGGGCCTGCATCAGGAGGAGGTAAAAAAAGAGAAAGAAAATAATTAATGAAATTTTAGGTTTGAAATTGAAAATTTTAAATGCCGTTACCTTTTAAAATCTAAAATTTAAAATCTAAGATCTAAAATTCTAAAATTATGTTACAACCAAAAAGAACCAAGTTCCGTCGTGTTCATAAAATGAAAATGAAAGGTAATGCTAACAGAGGAGCTCAGTTAGCTTACGGAACATTCGGAATTAAAGCCATGGAAGGTGCTTGGATCACTGCAAGACAGATTGAGGCGGCTCGTATCGCTGCTACAAGATATATGAAGAGAGAGGGACAACTATGGATTAAAATATTCCCAGATAAGCCAATTACTAAAAAACCAGCTGAAGTAAGGATGGGTAAAGGTAAAGGTGCTGTAGAATACTGGGTAGCTGTAGTAAAACCAGGAAGAGTAATGTTTGAAATCGGAGGAGTACCTTACGAAGTAGCAAAAGAGGCGTTAAGACTTGCTGCACAAAAACTTCCAGTAGTTACGAAGTTCATAGTAGCTAATGATTTTGTTCAACCACAATAAATCTCGAAATTATGAAACAAGCTGAAATTAAGAACTTAAGCGTAGAGGATATCAAGGCGAAATTAGTAGAGTTGAGAGCTACTTACAGCAAAACAAGATTGGCTCACAAAATTAGCCCAGTAGAAAATCCTATTCAAATCAGAGATTTAAGAAGAACAATCGCAAGACTTGAAACTGAGTTAACTAACAAACAATAATTTTCATTTTAAGCATGGAAAGAAATTTAAGAAAAGAAAGAATAGGAATAGTTTCGAGCAATAAAATGGAAAAAACCATTGTTGTTAGTGAAACTATGAGAATGAAACATCCTATGTACGGTAAATTCGTATTAAAAACGAAAAAATATACTGCACATGATGAGAACAACGAGTGTAACGAAGGTGATACAGTTTTAATCCAAGAAACTAGACCTTTGAGTAAGAATAAGAGATGGAGATTAGTAAGAATTATAGAAAGAGCTAAGTAATGTTACAAACTGAATCAAGATTAAAAGTTGCTGATAACACTGGTGCTAAAGAGGTGCTAGTAATCAGAGTTCTAGGTGGTACTAGAAGAAGATATGCTTCTGTTGGTGATAAAATCGTAGTTACTATTAAAGATGCTACTCCATCAGGAAATGCAAAGAAAGGACAAGTGTCTAAAGCTGTTGTAGTAAGAACTAAAAAAGCTGTTCGCAGAAAAGATGGTTCATACATCAGTTTCGATGACAATGCTTGTGTTTTGCTCAATGCAGCGGGAGAAATGAGAGGAACTCGTGTTTTCGGACCTGTTGCTAGAGAATTGAGAGATAAAGAATATATGAAAGTAATTTCATTAGCCCCTGAAGTTTTATAAATTCTAGAAAGATGACAAAGTTAAAAATCAAAAAAGGAGATAATGTAATTGTTACTACAGGTAATAAAAACATTAAAGGTAAAACGGGTGAAGTTATTGCTGTAATTAAAGATAAAAATAGAGCTGTAGTTGCAGGTCTTAATATCGTAAAGAAGCATGTAAAGCCATCTGCGTCTAATCCACAAGGAGGAATTGTAGAAAAGGAAGCTTCAATCCATATTTCTAACTTAGCGTTAGTAGATCCTAAAACAGGAAAAGCTACAAAAGTTGGATACAAAATGGAAGGAGATAAAAAAGTAAGATTTGCAAAAAAATCTGGTGAAATTTTATAAAAGACTAAAAGATGGAATACATAGCTAGACCCAAAAAATTATATAAAGAAAAAATTGTTCCAGCAATGATGGAAGAATTTGGGTATAAGTCTGTAATGCAAGTACCAAGATTAGAGAAAATCGTACTTTCTCAAGGTTTGGGAGATGCAGTACAAGATAAAAAGATTGTAGATTATGCGGTAGAAGAACTTACAGCAATTACTGGACAAAAAGCAGTAGGAACAATCTCTAAAAAAGATGAAGCTTCATTCAAATTGAGAAGAGGTGTTCCAATTGGAGCAAAAGTAACACTAAGAGCAGACAGAATGTACGAGTTTTTAGATAGACTTACATCTTCTGCACTACCAAGAATCAGAGATTTCAGTGGAATCAAAGCTGATGGTTTTGATGGAAGAGGTAACTACAACTTGGGTATTACCGAGCAGATTATCTTCCCTGAGATCGTGATTGATAAAGTGAAAAAAATCCAAGGTATGGATATTACTTTTGTGACTTCTGCTAAAACAGATAAAGAAGCTAAAGTTTTATTAACTCATTTCGGATTACCGTTTAAAAAGAACTAATCATGGCAAAGGAATCAATGAAAGCGCGTGAGCGCAAAAGAGAAGCACTAGTTGCTAAATATGCCGCTAAAAGAAAAGCTTTGAAAGAAGCGGGAGATTATGAAGCTCTACAAAAATTGCCTAAAAATGCTTCTCCAGTGAGATTGCACAACAGATGCAAACTTACAGGAAGACCAAGAGGGTATATGAGAATCTTCGGAATTTCGAGAGTTACTTTCAGAGAAATGGCAAACCAAGGACTTATCCCTGGTGTTAAAAAAGCAAGTTGGTAACAATTTTTAACAAATCGAGATAATTAAGTTGTAAAAATTGCAAAACTAATTATCATTAACCAATATTAAAAAAAAGAAAAATGGTAACAGATCCAATTTCAGATTTCCTAACTAGAGTAAGGAACGCACAAAGCGCAGGCCACAAAGTGGTGGAAATTCCTGCATCGAAAATTAAAAAGGAGATTACGAAAATCCTATTTGATCAAGGGTACATCTTGAACTATAAGTTTGAAGATAATGCTGTTCAAGGGACTATCAAAATCGCTTTGAAGTATGACAAGCAAACTAACAAACCAGCTATCAAGTCTATTCAGAGAGCTTCTAGACCTGGTTTGAGAAAATACGCTGGTTCAGATGAACTTCCAAGAGTATTGAACGGTTTGGGAATAGCTATTATCTCTACTTCTAAAGGAGTAATGACTGATAAAAAAGCAAGACAAGAGAAAGTAGGAGGTGAAGTAATCTGCTATGTATATTAATTTATAAATAGGAATAATGTCAAGAATTGGTAAATCAATTATAACAATCCCAGCAGGAGTTACAGTATCATTTTCTAATAATGTAGTAACTGTGAAAGGACCAAAAGGTGAACTTTCTCAAGAAATCACTAAAGGGATTACGATAGCACAAGAAGGTGCTGAACTAACAGTAAACAGACCATCTGATTCTAAAGAACATAGATCTCTTCATGGTCTTTATAGAGCACTAATCAACAATATGGTAGTTGGTGTTTCAGAAGGGTTTACAAAACAGTTAGAATTAGTAGGTGTAGGTTATAGAGCATCTCACTCAGGACAAAAACTGGAGTTGGCTCTAGGTTTCTCTCATGGTATTTTAATGGAACTTCCAAAAGAAATCACATTAAATACTGAGACTGAAAAAGGTAAGAACCCAATCATCACTTTATCATCTCATGATAAACAATTATTGGGAATGGTGGTTGCAAAAATCAGATCATTTAGAAAACCTGAACCTTACAAAGGAAAAGGTGTGAGATTTGTAGGAGAAAATGTTAGAAGAAAAGCTGGTAAATCTGCTTAAAATTTAAGGAAATGGCATTAACAAAAGTAGAAAAAAGAAACAGAATAAAGAGAAGAGTAAGAGGGAAAATCTCCGGTACTCAGGCATCACCAAGATTATCTGTATATAAGAGTAATAAAGAAATTTATGCTCAGTTGATCGATGACAAAGAAGGTAAAACTTTAGTATTCGCTTCTTCTAGAGAGAAAGAAGTAAACGCTAAAGGAACAAAAACTGAAGTAGCAGCAGCTGTAGGTAAAAGAATTGCTGAAAAAGCAAAAGCAGCAGGCTATGAAAAAGTAGTTTTTGATAGAAATGGTTTCGTATATCATGGAAGAATAAAAGCTCTTGCTGATGGTGCTAGAGAAGGAGGTCTTCAATTCTAATTTTAAAAGTATCGAAATATGTTAGGAATAGATAATATAGAAAGAGTAAAACCTGGAGGATTAGAATTAGTAGATCGTCTAGTTGCTGTGAACAGAGTAACCAAGGTAACCAAAGGAGGTCGTGCTTTCGGATTTTCTGCTATCGTTGTAGTAGGAAATGAAGATGGAGTGATTGGTCATGGTCTTGGTAAGTCTAAAGAAGTTGCATCTGCGATTTCTAAAGCAGTAGAAGAAGCTAAGAAAAACTTAGTGAGAGTACCTGTAATTAATCATACAATTCCTCATCAAACATCTGCAAGATACGGAGGAGCTGATATCTTCCTAAGACCTGCATCTCACGGTACAGGACTTATCGCAGGGGGTGCGGTGAGAGCCGTTCTAGAATCTGCGGGAGTGCATGATGTATTGTCAAAATCTAAAGGTTCTTCTAACCCTCACAATGTGGTAAAAGCTACATTCAAGGCGTTGTTAGATATCAGAAGACCAGAGGAAATCGCAAGAATGAGAGGGATTTCTCTAAATAAAGTGTTCAACGGTTAATTTTTAAAGAAAAATGGCAACAATTAAAGTAAAACAAGTAAGAAGTGCTATTGGTAGAACTAAAACTCAAAAATTAACACTTGAGGCATTAGGTCTTAGAAAATTGAACCAAGTAGTAGAGCACGAAGCTACACCATCAATTTTAGGAATGGTAGCAGCAGTAAAACATTTAGTAGAAGTTCAAAAATAAAAATAATCTTAAAAGGTTTAATGCTGAGAGATTGGCATTAAATCTTTTGATTTGAATTTTAAATTTAAGACAATTATGAATTTAAGTAATATTAAACCAGCATCAGGAGCTACTCACAACTCTAAAAGATTAGGTAGAGGACAAGGTAGTGGTAAAGGAGGTACTTCTACAAGAGGTCACAAAGGTGCTAAATCAAGATCTGGTAACTCTACCAAAATAGGTTTTGAAGGAGGACAAATGCCTTTACAAAGAAGACTTCCAAAGTTTGGTTTCAATAATGTGAATAGAAAAGAATATAGAGCTATAAACTTGGATACTATTCAATCATTAATTGATGCTAAAAATTTAACTGAAATTACTAAAGAAGTTTTGGTTGAAAACGGATTGTCTTCTAAGAATGAATTAGTAAAAATTATGGGTAGAGGGGAACTAAAATCAGGAGTTTCTATTTCTGCAAATAAATTTACTAAATCTGCTGAGGAAGCAATAAACAAAGTAGGAGGTAAAGCAATCACTCTATAAAAAAAATAATGAAGAAAGGATTTATACAAACACTCAAAAACATTTGGAGTCTTGAAGAATTAAGAGAAAAAATATTATTTACTATTTCTCTTGTATTGGTGTATAGATTCGCATCATATATTTCCCTGCCTGCCATTAACTTGGACGAGGTAGGGAATCTTTTGCAGCATTACCAAAATCAAGGAGGCAGCAAACAAGGAACTGGTTTTTTGAGTTTGTTATCATCTTTTACAGGAGGTGCTTTTGGTAGGGCTTCTATATTGGCTTTAGGTATTATGCCATATATTTCAGCATCTATTATAGTTCAGTTAATGGGGATGCTAGTTCCATATTTTCAAAAACTACAGAAAGATGGAGAAAGTGGAAGAAATACTCTAAACCAAATAACGAGATGGCTTACGATAGGAGTGTGTCTAGTTCAGGCTCCGTTTTATCTAGGTACTATAACAAATGAGTTTTTACCATATGCACAGTTCAGAACTGCTTATTATGTAGAACCTGAGTCTGTGATGTTTTGGTTACCTAGTATAGTAATCCTTGTAACAGGATCCTTGTTTTCTATGTGGCTGGGTGAGAAGATAACAGATAGAGGTATCGGTAACGGTATATCTATATTGATAATGGTGGGGATACTAGCAGATCTTCCTATGGCTTTTGTAGATGAAGTTACTCAGCAAACTAGCAAAGGAGGGTTAGGTTCTATCATTATTTTAGTAGAAGTTCTATTCTGGTTATTAGTTATTGTTTTAGCGATATTGTTATCAGTTGCTGTAAGAAAGATACCAGTACAATATGTGAGCAGAGCCCATGCAAGAGGAGGACACAACAGTGCTTTGACAGAGGGAGCTAGACAATGGATTCCTTTGAAAGTAAATGCAGCTGGTGTGATGCCTATCATCTTTGCACAGGCGATAATGTTCATTCCTGGGTTATTGACTAAAGTAGATGAAACAAATACATTTTTAGCAGGCTTTAAAAATGTTTTTAGCTGGCAGTATAATGTTTTATTTGCTTTGTTGATTATAATATTTTCTTTCTTTTACACAGCTATCTCAATTCCTACCCATCAGATGGCAGAGGAACTTAAAAGAAATGGCGGATTAATCCCTAAAATAAAACCAGGAAAAGAAACAGCAGATTATATAGATGATATTTTATCAAAAATAACTTTGCCAGGTTCGATTTTTTTAGCTATCTTTGCAGTCCTTCCAGCAATAGTTCATGGTACTTTTGTACAAACAGATAGATTTTCACTGTTTTTCGGTGGAACATCATTGTTGATTATGGTAAGTGTAATATTGGATACTGTACAACAAGTAAACACATATCTTTTAAATCATCATTATGATGGATTGATGCAGTCAAAATTATCAAGAACAATAAAAAGGTAACAATATATGGCAAAGCAAAAGCATATAGAACAGGATGGAGTAATAGTGGAGGCGTTGTCAAATGCCATGTTCCGTGTCGAACTAGAGAATGGGCATGTTCTCATAGCACATATCTCTGGAAAGATGAGAATGCACTATATAAAGCTCTTGCCAGGTGATAAGGTGAAACTAGAACTTTCTCCATATGACTTGACCAAGGGAAGAATTACTTTTAGATACTAGAAGTATATTAGTAGAATAAAATTAAGAATATAAGATGAAAGTTAGAGCATCAATTAAGAAAAGAAGTGCAGACTGCAAAATCGTAAGAAGAAAAGGCAGATTGTACATTATTAACAAAAAGAACCCTAAATTTAAACAAAGACAAGGCTAATTAAAATAGCATACAATTAAATTATGGCGAGAATTGCAGGTATAGATTTACCAAAAAACAAAAGAGGCGTAATAGGACTTACTTATATTTATGGAATAGGTAGAAGTACTGCGTCTGAGATTTTGAAAAACGCTGGAATCAGCGAAGATAAGAAAGTCAACGAATGGAATGACGACGAATTGGCTGCTATCAGAAATTATATCTCTGAAAATGTAAAAGTAGAAGGAGAGTTAAGATCTGAAGTTCAATTAAACATCAAGAGATTGATGGATATTGGATGCCAAAGAGGGATTCGTCATAGACTGGGATTACCTTTAAGAGGCCAAAGAACGAAAAATAACTCTAGAACTCGTAAAGGAAAGAGAAAAACTGTTGCTAATAAGAAAAAAGCAAGTAAATAATCGTTAGGAATTATGGCAAAACAAGCAAAAGTAGTTAAAAAAAGAAAAGTAAAAGTAGAGGCGATTGGGGAAGCGCATATTCAAGCTTCTTTCAATAATATTATTATCTCTTTGACCAATAAAAATGGAGAAGTGATATCTTGGGCTTCTGCAGGTAAAATGGGTTTTAGAGGCTCTAAGAAAAACACTCCGTTTGCAGCACAAGTGGCAGCAGAAAACTGTTCTCAGGTAGCTTATGAAGCAGGTTTGAGAAGAGTAAAAGTGTTTGTGAAAGGACCTGGTGCAGGTAGAGAATCTGCAATTAGATCTATTCATAATTCAGGAATAGAAGTAAGTGAAATAGTAGATGTTACACCTATTCCACACAACGGATGTAGACCACCAAAACGAAGAAGAGTATAACAATAAAATTTGATGTTTCATTTTATATATCAGAAATTAAAATGAAGCGTTAAGTGTCAAATCTAAAATCATATGGCAAGATATATTGGACCTAAAACAAAAATTGCTAGAAAATTTGGTGTAGCAATTTATGGAGATGATAAAAGTTTTGAAAAAAGAAGAAATCAACCTCCAGGTCAACACGGACCAAATAAAAGAAGAGGAGCTAAAAAATCTGAATACGCAGTTCAGTTAGCCGAAAAACAAAAAGTAAAATATATCTATGGAATCTTAGAAAAACAATTTGCGAATATGTTTGATAAGGCTCATAGAAGTAAAGGAGTAACAGGTGAAGTTTTGTTACAACTTTGTGAATCTAGATTGGATAATGTTGTATATAGATTAGGTTTTGCTAAGACTAGAGCAGCTGCAAGACAATTGGTTTCACACAGACATATCACTGTAAATGGAGAATTGGTAAATATTCCATCATATTCTCTAAAAGCAGGAGATGTTGTTGCAGTAAGAGCTAAGTCTAAATCACTTGAAGTTGTAGCAGATGCACTAGCATCTAAATCAAACTATGAGTGGTTACAATATAACGACGAAAAGAGAGAAGGAGTATTTATTTCTACTCCTGAAAGATTACAGATTCCTGAAGATATCAAGGAACAGTTAATCGTCGAGTTATATTCTAAATAATTTTTTAATCAAATTCTTGCTCAACCCAATTTTATATGGCAATTTTACAATTCATAAAACCCGATAAAGTAATACTTCTAAACTCTACAGAAACTAGAGGTCAGTTTGAATTCAGACCACTAGAACCTGGATTTGGAACGACTATCGGTAATGCTTTGAGGAGAGTCTTGTTATCTTCTCTCGAAGGATATGCTATTACATCTATTAAGATAGAAGGAGTAGAGCATGAGTTTTCAACAATTCCAGGAGTAATAGAAGATGTAACTGAAATAATCCTTAACCTTAAACAATTAAGATTAAAGGCTACAACAGAAAATGCTCCTGCTGAACAAGTAAGTGTTAAGGTTTCTAATCAAACAACAGTAACTGCTGGAGATTTCTCTAAATTCATCAAAGGATTTGAGGTGTTAAATCCAGATTTAGTTATCTGTAACATGGCAAAAGATGTTTCGTTTGATATTAAATTTAATATAGATAAAGGTAGAGGATATGTTCCTTCCGAGCAAAATAAATTAAATAATGCTCCTATCGGGACTATCGCTATTGACTCTATTTATACACCTATTAAAAAGGTTCAGTATAGTGTTGAAAACTATCGTGTGGAGCAGAAAACAGACTACGAAAAACTAGTTTTGGACATAGAGACAGACGGTTCTATCTCTCCTCAAAATGCTTTGACAGAAGCTTCTAAGATATTGATTTATCACTTTATGTTATTCTCTGATGAAAGAATAACACTAGAGACAGAGGCTGTAAAAGCATCTATCCAATACGATGAAGAAACACTTCATATAAGACAATTATTGAAATCCAAGTTAGTAGATATGGATCTGTCTGTAAGAGCAATCAATTGCTTGAAAGCAGCAGAAGTAGAAACGCTTGGAGAATTGGTTTCATTCAGTAAGTCTGATTTGATGAAATTTAGAAATTTTGGTAAAAAATCGCTGACAGAACTAGAAGAATTAGTTCATTCTAAAGGTTTGAACTTCGGATTTGATGTTAGCAAATATAAATTAGACGCTGATAAATAATTTTATATCATGAGACACGGAAAGAAATTTAATCATTTAGGAAGAACTGCCTCTCATAGAAAAGCATTACTTTCCAATATGGCATGTTCTCTTATAGAACATAAAAGAATAAACACTACTGTAGCTAAAGCTAAAGCTCTTAGAGTGTATATAGAACCTCTTTTGACTAAATCAAAAGAAGATACTACACACAATAGAAGAACAGTATTCTCTTACCTTCAGAATAAAGAAGCAGTTACTGAATTATTCAGAACAATTGCTCCAAAAATCGCTGAAAGAAATGGAGGATATTGCAGAATCATCAAAACAGGATTTAGACTTGGAGATGGTGCTGATACAGCTATGATAGAGTTAGTCGATTTCAATGAACTATATAGTGCAAAATCAGATGCTAAGAAAACTACAAGAAGAAGTAGAAGATCTTCTTCTAAAAAAGAAACTTCTGAAGCACCTGAAGTAAAAGCAGAGGAATCAGCTGAAAAAGCAGGAGAATAAGTTTTTTACAACTAACTATAAAAAATAGTCCTTATCATTATTGGTAGGGACTATTTTAGTTTTTGGAAGATATAAAAATAAAAAAGAAAGGAAACTTTATAAAGTCTCCTTTAACCAACTAAAGAACTCTCGCTGCCATACTAGGGCATTCTGAGGTTTTAGCACCCAGTGGTTTTCATCTGGGAAGTATAAAAATTTGGATTTGATATTTTTAAGTCTAGCCACTTGGAAAGCCTGTTGTCCCTGCTCATAAGGAACTCTGAAATCCATATTTCCTTGGATAATCATTATTGGCGTATTCCAGTTGTTCACATAGCTGCTCGGATTGAATTTAGTGTAAGATTTTGAAGAAGGATTGTCCCAAGGAGAACCTCCCATATCCCAATTTGCAAACCAAAGCTCTTCGGTAGTACCATACCAAGATTTAGTATCAAAAAGTCCATTGTGAGAAATGAAAGTTTTGAATCTGTTTTGGTGGACTCCAGCCAGCATCAGTACAGAATAACCTCCGTAGCTAGCACCCACAGCGCCCATTCTGTCCTTGTCTATGTATGGAAGTTCTTTCGCAAAGTCTGCCGCAGATAGATAGTCTTGGATGGATTGCCCTCCCCAGTCTTGGCTGATTTGTTCATTCCATTTTGTACCCCATCCTGGCATACCTCTACGGTTAGGAGCGATTACGATATAGTCATTGGCAGTCATCAGTGAGAAATTCCATCTCAGGCTGAAATACGGCGTAAGAGCAGACTGCGGGCCTCCTTGGCAGTATAGAAGCGCAGGATATTTTTTGTTTGGGTCAAAATTTGGTGGGTAGTGGAACCATACGCCCATCTCCTTACCATCGGTAGTTTTTACCATTTTTAGTTCAGAATGACCTAATTTTAGTTTTTGGTAAAAATCAGCATTGACATCCGTTACCTGCTTCATTTTTCCATTTTTTAAATCCACAGAATAGAGCTCTGGGCTGTGGAAAGCATCATTTCTATTCACTAAAAGTGAATTTTTATTTTGTGCAAAAACGGAATTTACATCAAAATCACCTTTTGTAACTTGTTTTACGGTTTTGTTTTGATTAACAGTAAATAACTGCTTAGTTCCTCTGAAAGCAGCCGTGAAATAGATATTCTGAGAGTCATTAGCCCAGAAGACATCTCCCGTTACGCTGTCGTCCCAGTTTTTAGTAAGGTTGGTTTTACTTCTATTTCCCCAATCCATCACATAGATATCGTTTTTATCGGCTTCGTAGCCATCTCTTGCCATACTTTGCCAAAGAAGATATTTCCCATTTGGGCTGAATTTCGGGTTCAAATCATATCCCATCATTCCTTCTGTAAGGTTGCTGGTTTTTCCTGTTGCCAATTCGTATAGGAATATGTCTGTATTGGTGCTGACAGCGTATTCTTTTCCAGTTTTTGCCTTAGTAACATAGATGATATGTTTAGCATCAGGCGACCAAATGAAATCTTCCCCTCCACCAAAAGGTTTTTGAGGTGAGTCATAGGCTTTTCCTTCTAATAAATCTTTAGCTGCGCTAGAATTTTCTTTAACACTAACTACGAAAATATGATTGTATCTCCCTGCATACCAAGTGTCCCAGTGGCGGTGGTTTAGGTCTGTATAGACTTGTGCAGAGGAGTTAGGAACATCGCTGTATTTGTCTTTGCTGTAGATTTTTTCGAGCTGAACTTCTCTACTGAAAGCCACCTTTTGTCCATCGGGAGAAACCTTAATATTTTGGGCATCTTTCCCAATGGTATAGAATTCTTTCCAAGATTTTCCATTGTCACTAGAACGGTAGATTTTACCATCTTCAAGGGCATAAATCCCGTTTTTATCCCATTGAATAAAGGATTTTTTTCCTAAATCAAACGGAATACTTTGAGAGGAAGATGTGTTTAGCAAATAGGTTTTATGAACATTTTTTTCTGTCTCCAAATCAGTCTGGCTGGTTCTGTAAACAACCAATGAATGGTCTGGAGAAGCTCCTTGAACGCTTATTTTCCTTAGCTTCCAGAGGGTTTCTGGTGTCATCACTTCCTGTGCGTTCATCAACAGAGGAGCGGCGATAGCTAATGCTGTATACTTTAAATTCATGAGATATGATTTTTAATGGGTTTAAAATTAACAAAAACTTTCAAAATATAAAATTTTTGTTAGTTTTGATGGAAAAAGTGAGAAGGGTCTTTTTCTGAAAAAGAAACAATCAGAGAATTAGAAAAACTGAAACAACCAAGATTAAATAAAGGGTTCATTTCTAGATTTTGTCTTTTTTGATGTTGATATTTACTACCTTTGCGGCTAAAATTACTGAAAATTATGTTTGAAAATAAAAATCAAGAACTTACTCCTATTTCTGCATTAGGTGAATTTGGGCTTATAAAACACTTGACGCAGTTTTTTCCTATTGAAAATACTTCTACAGAATTGGGTGTGGGAGATGATGCAGCCATTATCAATGCTGAAGGAAAAAAAGTTCTTGTCAGCACAGATATGTTTACTGAGGGAGTAGATTTTAATTTAGGATATGTTCCTCTGAAACATTTGGGCTATAAGGTGGTAGTGGCAGGAATCAGTGATATCGCCGCTATGAATGCAGTTCCTACTCAGATTATGATTTCGGTAGCAGTTTCTAATCGCTTTCCTGTGGAGGCCTTGGAGGAAATTTATGCAGGAATTCAGTTGGCATGCCGACGATACAAGGTGGATTTAGTAGGTGGCGATACTACCAGTTCTCAAACGGGATTAGTAATAAATGTCACTGCAATAGGACTGGAAAGTTCTGAAAAAATAATCAACCGAAATGGAGCAAAACAGAATGATTTACTGGTAGTTACTGGTGATTTAGGAGGAGCATATATGGGCTTGCAGATTTTGGAGAGAGAGCATTCTGTTTATCTTAAAAATCCTAATATGCAGCCAGAGATGGAAGGCTATGACTATATTTTGGAGCGCCAGCTAAAACCAGAAGCGCGAACAGATATTAAAGGAATTTTAGAAGAATTGGGCGTGAAACCTACCTCTATGATAGATATTTCCGATGGGCTGGCATCAGAAGTTTTGCATCTTTCTGATAGGTCAAAGGTTGGTTTTAGAATTTATGAGGAAAAAATCCCAATGGATGAACTTACCATAAGCACAGCGGATGAGTTTAATCTCAATCCTGTGATGACAGCACTGAATGGGGGAGAGGACTATGAACTGCTGTTTACCATATCTCAAAGTGATTTTGATAAAATTAAAAACAATCCAGATTTTACCATCATCGGGCATGCCGTGGAGGAAGAGCAGGGGAATTATTTGGTTCTCAGAGGGTCTAATGAACTTGCCGAACTTACAGCGCAGGGCTGGGATGCTTATTTAAAGAGTAAAAAGAAAACCGAATAATCAGAATTAAAAATAAAATCTATGCACAACAAATATGATGTTGCCTACCTGAAAATGGCTCTGGAATGGGCGAAACTTTCCTACTGCAAGAGGAAGCAGGTGGGGGCACTCATCGTGAAGGACAGAACCATCATCTCTGATGGGTATAACGGCACGCCTTCTGGTTTTGAAAACTGCTGCGAAGATGAGAATAATCAAACCAAATGGTATGTTCTACACGCAGAAGCCAACGCCATCCTGAAAATATCCCGAAGCACTCAGTCGTGCGAGGGGGCGACATTGTATCTCACCCTTTCGCCATGTAAAGAGTGCAGTAAACTGATTTTCCAGTCTGGGATAAAAAGAGTGGTGTATATACAGGATTATTCTGATAATGAAGGGCTTGCGTTCCTGAAAGATGCGGGTGTTGAAATACTAAAAATATCTAAGGAAGAATTAGAAAATGACTTGGAATGAAGCTATTGAAAACTATGCTAATTATCTGAGGTTTGAGAAAAACGCTTCGGAAAACACCATAGAAGCATATGTTTCCGACCTGCAAAAATTACAAAATTTTGCGGAGCAGAATTTGGCAAGTGTTACGCCCATTACTATTTCTTATGAGCATTTGCAGGATTTTCTTTATCAAGTATCAAAAATCAATTACAGCGAAAGGACACAGGCAAGGTGGATTTCTTCCATTAAAGGATTTTTCAGTTTTTTGCTGGAAGATGAACTTCGCGAGGACAATCCTTCCGCTCTTTTAGAAACGCCTAAATTAGGGCTTTATCTGCCTGATACATTGTCTTTGGAAGAAATAGAAAAACTAATTTCTGCAACGGAAGAAAATACCGATTTAGCAAAGAGAAACCGCTGTATGATAGAGGTTTTGTATGGCTGCGGGCTGCGTGTTTCGGAGCTTACAGAGCTTCAGATTTCAAATATCAATTTTAAAGAAAATTACCTCAAAATACAAGGAAAAGGCGACAAGGTTCGCTTTGTTCCGTTGGCTGATTATACAGCAGATTTTATTAAAGATTACATCAATAACATCCGAAGCAAACAAAAAATAAATCCCAAACATTCCGATATTTTATTCTTAAACAGCAGAGGAGCGCAGATTTCTCGGCAGATGGTTTTCCTTGTCATAAAGGAAATAGTGAGAAAAGCAGGCATTCAGAAAAATATTTCGCCTCACACTTTTCGCCATTCTTTTGCGACTCATCTTCTTCAGAATGGTGCGGATTTACGGTTTATACAGGAGATGCTTGGGCATTCCAGCATTACCACTACGGAGATTTATACCCATCTGAATACGGAAGAACTCCATGAAACGATTTTAAAATATCACCCAAGAAATCAATAAAAAATGAATGAATTAAATTTTTGCCCAAAATGTGGAAAAAAATCACTCTGCTGGGAACAAGGAAAAAGATGGAGCTGCCCAGAGTGTGATTTCGTTTTGTATCATAATTGTGCTGCTGCAGTGGCTGTGGTTGTCATCTGTGGCGATGAAATTTTACTGACTAGGAGAAACCAAGAGCCAGCCAAAGGAAAACTAGATTTGGCGGGAGGTTTCACAGACCCTCATGAAAGTGCAGAATTTACCTGTTTTCGGGAACTGAAAGAGGAGCTGGATATAGAAATAGACACAGGAAAACTTAGGTTTTTGATGAGTCTGCCGAATATCTATCATTACAAAGGAATAGACTATAATACGCTGGATTTGTTTTTTGAATATCGTGTGGAAGAAAAATTTTCTGTCAATTTAGAAAAATCAGAAATAGCTGAAACTGGTTGGGTTAAGAAAGAAAACATCCAGCTGGAAGATATTGCTTTTCCTTCGCAAAGATTGTTTTTTGAAAGATTTTTAAATAAAAATTAAGAAAAAATTTGTTAAAAAATCAAAATTATATAAATTTGTATCGTTGCATTTCATTTGCAAATATTTTTTTACGGTATATAATTTTATAAATAGATTTTTACGATGAGTTCAAACAAGATTCCTGCTGATGGTTTGGCAGGTCTTAAAGAGAATTTTACCAAAGACGCACTCGCTGGGTTTTTGGTATTTTTGTTAGCATTACCACTGAGTATGGGAGTTGCCAAAGCGGCGGACTTTCCTCCGATTTTTGGAGTGGTTTCTGCGATTATTGGCGGAATAGTGGTTAGTTTTTTTGCTGGTTCTAGACTTTCTGTCAAAGGGCCTGCGGCGGGACTTATTTCCATAGGTGCAGGTGCAGTGGCGGCGTTTGGCGGTGGAGAAACTGGCTGGAAAATGGCAGTAGCGACTATTGCGGTGGCTGGTGTTATCCAGATTGTGATGGGACTACTGAAACTGGGTAAATATGCGGACTTGTTCCCTTCTGCGGCGGTGCATGGAATGCTGGCAGCGATAGGAATTATCATCATGTCTAAACAGTTACACTTGCTTTTGGGTATTAAACCAGATGATTTGGCAGGAATGGGCGTGATAGATTTGCTAAAACACTTGCCAAACAGCATCATGAACGCTGATAGAGAGAATACGATTTTGGGGCTGACTTGTTTGGCGATTCTTTTTGGAATGGGAATGATTAAAAACCCAATAGTGAAGAAAATTCCTGCTCCGTTAGTAGTTCTTTTGGTAGCGATTCCGATGGGAATTTATTTTGAAATGAGTGCCAACGAAAAGGTGGAAATCGGCAGTATTTTTGACACTTTCAAAGATGGAGTTTTCGTTGCAGATTTTTCTGGAATGTGGACTCAAACAGGTGTTTTTGTGCAGTATGTTATTTTGTTTTTACTGATTGGTTCTATCGAATCTCTTTTGACAGCCAAAGCGATAGACTTAGTAGATCCATACAGAAGAAAATCAGACTTTAATAAAGACCTTTCTGCGGTAGGTTTCGGAAATGTGCTTTCTGGACTGGTAGGCGGACAGCCGATGATATCAGAGGTGGCGAGAAGTTCAGCCAATGTTTCTAATGGAGCGGTGACAAGATGGGCGAATTTTTTCCACGGATTGTTTATGCTTTTGGCAGTGATTTTCGCAGTTCCACTTATTGAGATGATACCAAACACGGCGCTTTCTGCGATGTTGGTTTTTGTAGGGTTTAATCTGGCTCACCCAAGAGAATTTACACACATTTTCCACATTGGAAAAGGGCAGTTTGTTATTTTTGTTTCTACGGTGATAGTTACCCTTTTGACAGACCTTTTGGCAGGTGTGGCTTTTGGGATTGTATTGAAAATTATTATCAATATGATGAATGGTGCCAAGGTTCAGGATTTCCTTCATTTGAATATGAATATAGTAAATAATGACCCTGAAATAGCAGAAGTAGAAGCGAAAGGAAGCCTTCTGTTTAGTAACAATATGAAGCTGGGCGAGTTTTTAGATTCATTAAATAAATACAAGGAAGTGAGATTTAATCTTGGAGAATTGGAATTATTAGACCATACTTCTCTTGCTACTATCCAAAAATGGAAAAAAATTCAAGAGGATGTTTCAGGAATGAAAATTAGCCTCAATGGATTAGAAAATCACTCTAAATCAGGAAATTCTGAAGATTCTGTACTGAGAAAAGGAAAAAGACATCCATTTTAAAATATAAAAAATGCTGCAAAATTTTGCAGCATTTTTGTTTTATGCGTTTTTGATATTTTTATTGTGCTTTCGGCTCATTACCCATTCAGAATCAGTGAGATTGTAGATTTCCTGAATGTCTTTCAAAATGTTTTTAAAATCTAAATTCAGGTCTTTTAGTTTCCCTGTGGAAATATCAAAAACCCATCCGTGAACGATAGGGTATTCATCTACGATATATCGCTCTTGCACGCAGGCAAGTTTGATGACATTGATGCATTGTTCCTGAACATTTAGTTCCACCAACCTGTTGTTTCGTTCTTTTTCATCGGCTATGGCATCTAGTTCTATGCGGTGAAGTCTGTAAATATCTCGGATATTTCTGAGCCAAGGGTTTAGCAGTCCCAAATCCTCTGGGCTCATCGCGGCTTTTATGCCTCCGCAGTCATAGTGCCCGCAGACAATGATGTGTTTTACTTTTAGGTGTTCCACGGCGTATTGTATAGCGGATATTGCGTTCAAATCCAGCGTATTTACCAGATTAGCAATATTTCTATGCACAAAAACCTCACCAGGTTTTAGTCCCATGAGTTCTTCTGTAGTTACTCGGCTGTCTGAGCAGCCTATGTATAGGTATTCTGGGTTTTGTTCTTTGGCTAGATTTTTGAAAAAATCAGCATCTTCACCGAGTTTTTCTTCCACCCATTTTTTATTATTTTCAAAAATAACTTTATAAGATAGTGCCATTTAAAAATCAGATTTTATTGTTAATGTATCCTTCTGTAGCATTTTCGTTAGGGATGATTTGGGCAGGATTTCCCACGACTACAGAATTAGAAGGAACATCCATATTCACATACGCATTTGGCGCGATGAGAACATTGTCTCCGATGGTAATTCCACCGACTATCACGGCATTAGCGCCTATCCAGACTTCGTTGCCTATTTTAGGAACGCCTATGGATTTTCCTCTGTTCGTCTGCCCGATGGTTACGCCCTGTGCGATGTTACAATTTTTTCCAATGATGGTTTTGGGATTGATAACCAATGCTCCCCAATGCCCTAAATAAAAGCCTTCGCCGATTTCCGTTTCTGGATAAATCTGGAAACCGTATTTTATCTGATAATGCCTTAGGATAAACCGATAAATTTTCCCTATTAAAGAAGATTTCGGGTATTTCTGTGCATTACGAAACCAATAGATGTAGTGCAGATTGGGACTGAGGCATTTTTTTAGCATTTGAAAATGAGAAAGCCACTGCCCACAGGCACGGTAAAAATCTTTTTGTATGATAGTGTATTTCATCTAATTATCAATGATATCCATTATTTTTTTTACAGAGTTTTCAAGGTTGAAAGGCATGGTGTAGTTTTTTAGTTTTTCTTGATACTTGTTGAAGTTATCCGCATTGCTGAGAGCTTCTTTCATCCCTTGATAAATTCCTTCTTCAGAATTTTCTACAATCCGTCCTAGTTCGCCATCATTCAGCATTTCGCGCACTCCGGAAACATCTGTGGCGATGATATTTTTTTTCAGGGTAATAGCTTCGAAAAGCACCGTAGGATAGCCTTCATATCTTGAGCTGAGGACATAGAAATCCGCACTTTTAAAATAAGGATACGGATTATCTGTGAAACCGAGCATTTTAGCAGTGTTTTCTACGCCAAGTTCTGCTTTTAGTTTTTTGATATTTTCAAAATCGTAGCCATCCCCCACGATTAAAATCTGATGAAAAAATCCTTCGTCCAAAAGCCTTTTGTGGGCTTTCAGCAGTCGGTCAAATCCTTTTTGTGGGAAAACTGTCCCAACGGACAAAAACAAAGGATGCCTATAATCGCCAGTCAGAGGCGCTTCGCTTTTTCTTAAAATTTCGTCTGTGTCCAGTGGATTATAAATTCGGACAATTCGCTGTTTTTCATCTTCATTTTTAGCCAAGCTTTCAAAATCTTTTTGGATATGCTCGGAAATCACCATGATTTTATCAAACTTAAAAAACTTCCTGATTTCATCATCTGTATAGTTGTGAAATTGGGTTTTTCGCAAGTCATTGTGAATCCAAACAATTTTTTTTGAAGAGGTAATGGGAGAGTTCAGAATTTCGTCTCTTACTCCATGAATTGCCGCAAACTCTACATCATATTTTTTGTCTTTAAGAATGAATTTGTAGAGCAGATTTGGGAATTTTTTCAATAAAAATAGATAGCTCACACGAAGCGCTTTTATCGGAATGTCCTGCGGTCTGTTGGTAGGAATCATCTCTCCTTTGATGAGGTATAGAATGTTGATCCAACTGGGAATTTCAGAAAGATATTTCCCAGAATACAGATTCAGCAGGAGATCCACTTCGTATTTATCGGATGGGATATTTTTAAGGAAAGTAGCCAAAACCTTCTCTGCTCCGCCGTGGCGGAGAGAGCCGATACGAATAAGTATTTTTTTCTTTTGCATGGTTTTACTCGTGTCTTATTCTTTCTTCTTCCAAATCTATACGATGGATGAATTTTCGGATGATATCTTCGTTGATTTTCGGGTATTTATTATTAATCTCAAAAAGAATATTTCTTTTTTTGCAGAGAACATCGATGTAGATTTCTTTGATGTGGTCAGGGATTTTTAGCTCCTCTTCCGTTACTAATCGCTGTTCCCATCGGCTCACTACAGCTCTCAGCTCAAAGCTGTTTTTCATTTCTTCTTTGTAATTGGTCGTTAGATAGTCTATCGAACTTTTAGCCAATTTTCTCAGAATAAATCTTTCGGTTTCGTGCTCAGGGAAATGGTCGTTGAATTTAGGGAGTTTTAATTTCTTGATAATGAAAGGTAAAGTAAGTCCCTGAAAAACCAAAGTCACGAAAATAGCCACGAAAGTGATGTATAATATAAGGCTTCTGTTTGGGAAAGGTGTGCCGTCTTCTAGTGTTAGCGGAATAGAAAGAGCCGCTGCCAAGGAAACCACTCCACGCATCCCAGACCATCCGATGATGAAAGGCGCTTTTAGATTTATTTTAGGGTCGGCTACAGTGATGAAATTGCTCATTACTTTGGTTACAATGACTGCACCATACGAAGCCAAAAGACGCACAACAATCAGTACTATTGTCACTAAAACCCCATAAATAGAAGCATCATATAAGCTTATTCCGTCTTTTTTTAGCCCTTCTACAATGTCAGGAAGTCCCAAACCAATGAGCAAGAATACCAAACCATTGAGAAGGAAAGTGAAACTATGCCAAACATTAATCCCTCTAATTCTGGATGAACTGCTCAAAATATGAATGTTATGATAAGCCAAATACAGACCTCCACATACAACCGCCATTACCCCAGAAGCATGAACCTCTTCTGCGATTATGTACATAATGTAAGGTGTTAATAGAGAGAGTATTACATCAATATCTTCATTGGTAGGAAGTAATCTATGAATTTGCATAACAACGAACGCTATAAAAAGTCCAATGCCCGTTCCTCCGAAAATCATCCAAGCGAAACTTCCCGCTGCATCCTGCCATATGAACTGCCCAGTAGCTACTGCTGCCATAGAGAATCTTAGGATTATAAGAGAGGAAGCATCATTGAATAAACTTTCTCCTTCCAAAATAGTAGCGATTCTTTTAGGGACTTTCACGAATTTTAGAATAGCTCCAGCACTCACCGCATCAGGAGGAGAAACTATCCCTCCAAGAAGAAAGCCCAGCGCCAGTGAAAACCCAGGAATATAATGATTGACAAACAATGCGACAGAAATTGCGGTCAAAAAAACCACAATAAATGCAAAACTGAAAATAATTCTCCTCCAGCGCCAAATCTCTTTCCACGAGTTAGCTAGCGCTGCTTCGTATAAAAGTGGAGGCAGGAAGATAATAAAAATCAGATGTGGGTCTATTTTTATATTAGGTGTGTTAGGAAGGAAACCTACGCCCAGCCCTGCGATGAGCAGAAGGATAGGGTATGCGACTTTTATTTTATTGCTCAGCATCACAATTCCCATAATGATGACAGACAGCAATATAAAAAATGAAAAATATTCTACCATATATTAAGTTTAAGTTTTCGCAATATACTAAAATTTTGTTAAAAAAGTTGTAAAAAATTCATAGGTGTGTCAAATTTTCATTCATAAAGTGAGGAAAACTGACAAAAATGTCACAATTTGATTTTGGTATAAATTTAGAGAGTATCATTCAAAAATTAAATCATTTAATAAAAGAAATAATTATGTCAGTAAATTTTAAACCATTAGCAGATAGAGTATTGGTAGAACCAGCTCCAGCAGAGACAAAAACAGCATCAGGATTGATCATTCCAGATACAGCAAAAGAAAAACCACAAGAAGGCGTAGTAGTAGCTGTAGGAAATGGTAAAAAAGACGAGCCGCTTACTGTGAAAGTAGGAGACAAGGTTCTTTACGGAAAATACGCTGGACAAGAATTAAAATTAGATGGTAAGGATTATCTTATCATAAGAGAGTCTGATTTGTTAGGAATTTTAGGATAAAAATAAAATATCATGTTCTATACATTACAGCTAAATGCTAAATTACAGCCTTTTGATAGGCACGATTTGGAAGATTTAATAGAAGAATTTCTATCAGAAGGAAATTTAGGAGCGACATCTGGAGGCGGTACTATGATGGATAAGAGTGGAGAGGTGGAGTATTGTGATATTGAGCTGGAACTCAATAGTCCTGAAGCCGTGAAGGAGTTACTGCACAAACTAGAAGAAATCGGTATCCCGAAAGGTTCTAAACTATATGGCGAAGATTTTTCCCAAGAAGTAGGAACAGCAGAAGGATTGGCAATTTATATTAACGGAACAGACCTGCCAGAGGAGGTGTATCAGAACTGTGATATCAACGAAGTTTATAAAAATATTGAAGAAGCGCTAAATGATGCGATAGTGGTGACTTCTTATTTTGAGGGAAGTACCGAGACAGCTCTATATTTCTACATCAATGGAAGTTTTGCAGAAGCGAAGGAAAAAATCAAAAACTTTGTGGAATCCTATCCTCTCTGCGAAAAATGTAGAATTGTCCAAATTGCATAGAGAAAAAAGAATTTATTTAAAATTAAAAAAATGTAAAAATCTAGATGTATTTGTCTAGAATATTTAAAAATCTAAAGAAATGGCAAAAGAAATTAAATTTGATATTGAATCAAGAGACGCATTAAAAAGAGGTGTAGATGCATTGGCGAATGCAGTAAAAGTGACATTAGGACCTAAAGGGCGAAATGTAGTGATTGAGAAATCTTTCGGCGCTCCGCATGTGACCAAAGATGGAGTTTCTGTAGCGAAAGAAATCGAGCTGGAAGACAAAGTAGAAAACATGGGTGCTCAGATGGTAAAAGAAGTAGCTTCTAAAACCAATGACATCGCAGGAGATGGAACAACTACGGCTACTGTTTTGGCTCAGGCTATCGTGAGAGAAGGACTGAAAAATGTGGCAGCAGGAGCAAACCCAATGGACCTGAAAAGAGGAATCGACAAGGCTGTTTCTGCAGTGGTAGAAAACCTTAAATCTCAGTCTCAGCAAGTAGGAGATAATAATGATAAAATCAAGCAAGTAGCTTCTGTTTCTGCTAACAATGATGAAACCATCGGTGGGCTTATCGCTGATGCTTTCGCGAAAGTTGGTAAAGAAGGTGTAATCACTGTGGAAGAAGCGAAAGGAATAGACACTACGGTAGATGTGGTGGAAGGTATGCAGTTTGACAGAGGTTACCAGTCGCCATATTTCGTGACTAATCCAGACAAAATGGTGGCAGAATTGGACAACCCGTACATTCTTTTAGTAGAGAAAAAAATCTCTTCTATGAAGGAGCTGCTTCCAGTTTTAGAGCCTGTGGCTCAGCAGGGAAAATCTTTATTGATTATTTCCGAAGAAGTAGAAGGCGAGGCTTTGGCAACTTTGGTTGTGAACAAATTAAGAGGTTCGCTTAAAATCGCTGCTGTGAAAGCGCCTGGTTTCGGTGACAGAAGAAAAGCTATGTTAGAAGACATCGCTATCCTTACAGGTGGACAGGTGATTTCTGAAGAAAGAGGTTTCACTATGGAAAATGCTTCTATCGAGCTTCTCGGTAAGGCTGAAAAAGTAGTAATTGACAAAGATAATACGACTATCGTAAACGGAGCTGGAGATGATGCTCAAATCAAAGCGAGAGTAAATCAAATCAAAGCGCAGTTAGAATCTACGACTTCTGACTATGACAAAGAAAAACTTCAAGAAAGATTGGCCAAATTGGCAGGTGGTGTAGCTGTGCTTTATGTAGGTGCTGCTTCTGAAGTGGAGATGAAAGAGAAAAAAGACCGAGTAGATGATGCCCTACATGCGACGAGAGCCGCTGTAGAAGAAGGTATCGTAGCAGGTGGAGGAGTTGCCCTTGTAAGAGCGATAGAATCTCTGAACAATCTTCACGGAGTGAACCAAGATGAAAACACAGGTATCAAAATCGTGAAAAGAGCGATAGAAGAGCCACTGAGACAAATCGTAGCGAATGCAGGCGGCGAAGGCTCTGTAATCGTAGCGAAAGTATCAGAAGGCAAGGCAGATTTCGGGTATAATGCAAAAACGGATGAGTTTGTAAACATGCTGGAAGCAGGAATCATAGACCCTACGAAGGTAACCCGTGTAGCCCTAGAAAACGCGGCATCTGTAGCAGGTATGCTTCTTACTACCGAGTGTGTCATCACAGAAATCCCAAAACCTGAACCACCAATGCCACCAATGGGAGGCGGTATGCCAGGAATGATGTAATAAATAATAATCTAAAAGCTAACAGCTCTGTGCTGTTAGCTTTTTAATAAATAGGTATAATAATTTAATAAAGATTAAAAAATGAAAGCAATTATTATTAGAGGGGAACAAAGTGCTGGAAAATCAACTACAATTAGAGAGGTATGCAAAAGACTGAATCCTCAAAGTATATATAAACTATATAATATGGATAAAAAAGAAAAAGTAGATGACATATGTAATAGTATATATATCATTAAAGTTAAAGAAAAAGATATACTAATATTTGCTGGCTCTCCAACAGAAATAGATACAAAGATTAGTATTGCTATAGATGCTTGTATTGAAATAGGTATTGATATTTCATTTGCAATAGTTTCAAGAAGATATGCTGAAAGAAAAGTAGGATTTGACACAAGAAAAGAATTGAAGGAAAAAGGATTTGAAATAATACATGAAGAATTGATACATAAAATAGAGCAGGATAATTTTGAACAAACAGAAGAATGGAATAAGAGAGTAGATAATATAGTTAATTTAGTAAAACAAAATTTATAATTTTACCAAGATACTCTTAAAAATTCAGGACACATAAGAATATAATTTATGGATGCTTTTATAAAAATATTATCAATTCCTATTGTAGGTAATTTTATTAAGTCTTTAATTAGTCCATTTACAAAAGAAAAATTTAAAAGACTTCCTAATGTAGAAGAAATGAAACTAGTATTAGATAATACAGGAAAAAAATTTAAAGAAAAATTTGTAATACCAAACACAGAAGAAAGTTATTTTTACAGGCAAACAGGAATTGCTACAAACCATAAATCAATTCCTCAGTATTGTGATTTGAAAAATAGGTTAGGTAGAAATTTTACTTGGGAAAATATTAGAAAAGCAAAACCTTATCTCTTATTTGAAGAAAAGAAAATTACCGTGAAAGTATCAAAAATTGATAAATATTTAACAAATATATTATCAGTAGTGTTACTTGGTCTGTTAGTCTTACTTTTTATATTTATAATTTCACTATCTGAGGTAAGTTGGGGTAAAGACTTTATAAATATGATACTAATAACAATGTGTATTTTGTTGATAATGTTTATTTTAGCTCATGTGATTACCCCTATAATGATTGCTATAAACATTAAGAAGATATTGAATAACCAAGAGATTTCTGGAAAAAATACCCTTTAGGAGGAAAGATTTTGTTATTTCACTTATTTCTTTATGTGTTTCCCTTTCTGAAATAATTTATTAAGCATAGAAACCATCTGAATTCAGATGGTTTTTATTATTTTTGTTCTGTATTATATTTAGATATCATGAAAAAGGATATTATTTTTGCCTTATTGGGTTTGATGTTAGTTTCGTGTACGCCTTCTTTTTTTACTTCTTATTTTGCTAAAATAGACGATTTGAGCAGGCTTGATGGCAGATATTATGCCAAGTCTGATGTGGAACTGGGAAGAGATACCTATCAGCGAAAAGCGCATTTGCTAAGATTGTTTAATATGGATGAAGATATACAGGCTACCTACTATGTAGATGTGAAATTTGAAGAGCCAAATAAGGTGCATCTCACTTATCCTATTTTAAAGAATGACAGCCTTGTCGTTGAAAATAAGACTTTTACAGGAAAACGAAAGAAAAAAAGTTTAGAAATTATTTTTGCGAACCAAGATATTTATATTCCTTTAGTTTATTCGGACTCCAATATTGATAAGCTGAGAATAGGTTTAGACAAAAAAAATAACAGTCTTTTATTAGAAAAATACACCTATTTTGGCGGGAATATTCTTATTTTTGGGTCAAGTTTCGGAGGAAAAAGATATTTCCCTTTCTATAAATATGATGAGTATAAAGCTGCCAAATCTTTCTATAAAAATGGGAAGTTTGGGATTTCAAGAGCAGACAAAACAATAGTAGAACCGATTTATGATTATGCATATGATTTTGAAAATAATTATATCATAGCTGGTTACAAAGGAAAGGAAGAACTTCTGGATATCGATGGAAAGCAAATTATCTCTCCCAGATATGATAAAATAGTAGATATTCTCCCTTTGTATGGCAGAGGTGGCTTGTTGGGAACCTTCTTTAAGGTAATGAATAATGGCAAAATAGGTTTGGTAAACGAAAGTGGTAAAGAAATTATTCCTACAAAATATGATGATATAAGATCTTATGATGGTTATTTTTCACTTGACCTAAACAATAAATCTGGCTATGCCACAACCGAAGGCATGCTGTATCCTGCAATATATGATTTGTTGTATAATAATCATGCTGACTGTGGAAACCGAGTATATCACGCGGCTAAACGAGATGGAGAAGAATATATTTTGGATAATGAAGGGAATGAGTATAAACCCCAAAAAAAGTTTCCTAAGGTATGGATAAGACAAATTATACAGGTCTGCCCTGATTTAGAAACCAAAAGAAAAGTCTCTCCCGATGAGGACGAGAAATAAATTTCCCTTGCCGCTCTTATTGAGTGGCTTTTGTTTTTATTTCGGTTTAAAATAAAAAGCCTATCTTTACGGACTTTTTTTGAAAAAATCTGAAAATATGTCACAAAACAATACTTTAAAGGGAGTGCTCTTGGTGGGACTCGGAGCGACCAGCTACGGAATGCTGGCAACTTTCGTGAAACTCGCCTATTCAGAAAATTATACCACAGCGGAGGTGACTGCTTCGCAGTTTGTTTTTGGGATTTTGGGAATGTTTTTCATCGGTCTTTATTACAAATTTAAAAATAAAGAAACCACCGAAAACCCTTCCAAATCAGATATTGCCAAACTCATGCTGGCAGGGACTTCTCTGGGGATGACCAGTGTTTTCTATTATCTCGCAGTGCGGTATATCAATGTTTCCATTGCCATAGTTCTGCTGATGCAGACAGTCTGGATGGGCGTGATTTTGGAATATTTTTTGGATAAAGTAGTTCCATCCATGCAGAAAATCATTTCTGTGGCGGTGGTGCTTACAGGGACTGTCTTGGCGACCAACTTGCTTCATTCAGACCTGAATATAGACTGGCGAGGGATTGTTTGGGGGGTACTTGCGGCTTCATCTTTTACTACTACGATGTTTACTGCCAATCGTATTGCTCCTCACATTGCACCGCACAAAAGAAGTCTTTACATGCTTTTTGGCGGGGCGGTCATAGTGGCTGTTTTTGGCTTTATCACTCAGTTTGGGCCAAATAATTTCCAATGGGCAAAAGAGCTTTTTTCTGGGATAAATGAAAATAATGTTATCCAAGATTTTAATTTTGGGATTTTCACCAAATGGGGAATTGTCATTGCTGTTTTTGGGACGATTATTCCGCCGCTGCTTATGAATGCAGGTTTCCCTCATACAGGGCTGGGGCTGGGGAGTATCATCAGTTCTGTGGAGCTTCCTGTTTCGGTGATGATGGCTTTTTTCATCTTAGGCGAGACCGTTATTTTCAGCCAATGGGTAGGAATTGTCCTTATTCTGATAGCGATAGTTATCATGAATATTCAGTTTAAAAAGAAATAAAATTTGTATTAAAGAAAATAAATAATCAAAACCAAAGCTAAAATTCATTGTATTTTTAGCTTTTTTTAACCCAAAAATATATTTATGATTTCAAAAAAATTGTTTCCTCTGGCGTTGGGAGGTTTGGGCATCGGCACTACAGAATTTGTGATTATGGGATTGCTTCCAGATGTCGCAAATTCGCTGGGCGTGTCCATTCCACAGGCAGGATATCTTATTTCTTCCTATGCGCTGGGCGTGGTTATAGGGGCGCCTATTTTGGTGGCGTTCTCATCCAAATATCCTCCAAAGAAAACCCTCATCGCACTGATGATTTTATTTACCGTGTTCAATGGGCTTTCTGCCATTGCACCAGAATATTATACGCTTCTCGCTTTTAGATTTTTGTCGGGGCTGCCTCATGGGGCGTTCTTCGGGGTGGGAGCAGTGGTGGCGACCAGATTAGCAAAAGAGGGCAAACAGGCTCAGGCGATAGCCGCAATGTTCTCAGGGCTTACGGTAGCCAATCTTGCGATGGTTCCGCTGGTGAACTACATCGGACAGATGGTCAGTTGGAGAGTGGCTTTTGGGATTGTGGCGGTTTTAGGACTGCTTACGGTTTTATTTTTAAAATTATGGCTTCCTCAAATGGGAAATCTCCGTAATGTAGGACTTCGCCAGGAGTTAGAATTCTTCAAAACACCCAAGGCATGGCATATCATAGGGATTGCAGCGATTGGTTTCGGGGGGCTTTTCTCTTGGTTTAGTTATATCGCTCCTTTGCTTACGAATGTTTCAGGTTTTCCAGCAGAAAATATTTCTTATATGATGGTTTTGGCGGGCGCTGGGATGGTGGTAGGGAACTATCTCGGCGGGAAACTCGCGGATAAAATCATTCCTGTGAAAGCGACAGCATTGCTGCTTCTTATGATGGTGGTATCGTTGTTTTTGGTGTTTATGTTTTCGGAAAACCAAACAGCTTCATTGGTATTGACTTTCATCTGTGGGGCGCAGTCTATGGCGGCAGGTTCTCCGCTTAATATTCTGATGCTTCGCGCAGCCAAAAACTCAGAAATGATGGCGGCAGCGTTTATGCAGGCAGCTTTTAACATTGCAAACTCTCTGGGGGTATTCTTGGGCGGTATTCCTCTTAGTCTAGGATTGGCTTACAATTATCCTTCGCTTGTAGGAGTTGTGCTGGCAGGAATGGGCTTCCTACTGACCGTTTTTTATTATAAGATTTATAAAACGGAATAGAAAAAGCAAAGTCTTTTGACTTTGCTTTTTTGTTATTTTAGTTCCATGATTTCTTCTAATAGAGGAGGAAGTTTGGTTTTAGGGTTGATATTATCATCATTCCAAAAACTCATTACACAGCTTACATTTCTGTTTCGCACTTTTTCAGCGATATAATATATGGTTAGACTTTTGCCTCCAGACATTCCTGCTAATGCTGCTGTGATGCCTTTTAGTTTTAAAGTTACTTGTTTAGCTTTTGTAGGAGTTCCCTCAAAAATAACATCTACCATTTTTTCGGCTACGACCTCGCTGCCTTTTCTTTGTTTAGTTATCAATAGCTGATTGTCAATGGCGTTTTGGGCATCTTGAATATCTTTGTGAATAGACCAATTCATTTCGCCATTATATGGGCATTGAACTGTATTTAGAGCGGTCCAATAACAACTTGCACCTAATTTAATTTCTCTTCCTGCAAAATTGATAACATAGGGCGTTCTTAGTGAATAGTTTTCTTTTGGGATTTTATTTTCCAAAATCATATTTACCAGTTCTTCTTCCATGTTTTTATCGGTATTTCTAGCCTTTATAAACCAGATAACAGAAATGTTATTATTCTTATTTTTTACGAAATAGTAATTATTAACTTGCTGAATATCACCGATGATTTTGCTGTTTTTAGTCACGAAAAAATTATCCGTGTGGATATTGTTATTTTTGGTTTTAATGTCTTTGTTTGAAATTTTATGTTTACTAAAAACTTTTTTTAATCCTTCTTCATTAAAAGGATAGCTAAATTCTTCACTTGTGATGCTATAGCCATCTATGTTATACCATAGTTTCCCATTGTTTTCTAATACAGAAAGTCGGTCTAATAAACTATTATCCTGTCCAGAACAGAAAACAGACATCAATAAAACGAATAATGCTAATTTCTTCATAATGATATAATTAAGTTCAAACAAAAATAAGATAAATTTCATCAATTTACCTTATTTTATAAATAATTTACAAACTTACCCAAACGCTCTTTTTAGGAGGCTTTCTACTTTTGGTTCGCTGCCTCGGAAGGCTTTGTAGAGTTCCATTGGAGCTTGGGTTCCGCCTAGGGAAAGCAGGGTTTTGTATTTTTTTGCAATTTCAGAATTGAAAATTCCATTTTCCTTGAAATACTGGAATGCATCCGCATCTAGGACTTCCGCCCATTTGTAGGAATAATATCCCGCCGAATATCCTCCTTGGAAAATATGCGAAAAACTTGGAGAAATCGCAGTTTCCGCATTTACAGGATAAAGACTGCATTTTTCTGTTTGTTTAGTTTCAAAGGTTTTGATGTCCTGCACGGCTTCGGGCTGTGTGTGGTAAGCCATATCCAAAAGACCAAATCCCAGTTGTCTCAGCGTTTGATAGCCTTCCATGAAGTTTTTAGACTCGTTGATTTTCTTGATTTTTTCATCCGAAAGCACTTCGCCTGTTTGGTAATGTTTCGCAAAAGTTTTCAAAAATTCTGGCTCGTAGCAGTAGTTTTCCAAGAATTGAGAAGGAAGCTCCACGAAATCCCATTTTACCGAAGTTCCAGAGAGATTAGGATACTGGGTATCAGCCAAAATCCCGTGCAGTGCGTGCCCAAATTCATGGAATAATGTCGTTACCTCTTGGAAAGTCAGCAGACTTGGCGTGTCTGCGGTCGGTTTAGAGAAATTGCACACCACCGAAATATGCGGTCGCGAGTCTGCGCTGTCTTTTTTCCATTGATTTTTGAAGCTGGTCATCCATGCGCCTGCTCTCTTGCCTTTTCGAGGGAAATAATCTACATAAAGCACCGCTTTTAGGCTGTTGTTCTCAAATACTTCATAAACACGCACTTCCGAGTGATATTTCTGAATATCCGTAACTTCTTTAAAATCAAGGTTAAAAAGTTTTTTTGCCAAATCAAAAACAGCATCCTGCACTTTTTCCAATGGGAAAAATGGTTTTAGTTCCTCATCATTGAGGTCAAATTTCTGTTTTCTCAGTTTTTCTGCATAGTAGGCATGGTCATAAGCCTCCATTTTGTCTATTCCATCGGCTTTTGCTAACTCTTTTAGTTGGGCAGTTTCCTTTTCTGCGTAAGGCGTAGCTGCTGTTAGAAGCTGATTTAGAAAATCAAAAACTTTCTTTGGACTTTCTGCCATTCTCTCCTCCAAAACATATTCCGCAAAGTTTTTGTAGCCGAGAAGTTCCGCTTTTTGTTGTCTTAAATTGATGATTTCTTTGATGAGGTTCTGGTTGTCAAACTCGCCTCCATCAAATGCTTTTTTGCCATTTGCCAAAGCCAATTCTTGTCGCAGATTTCGGTTGTCTGCGTAGGTCATCGCAGGGATGTAGCTCGGATATTGGAGCGTAATGGCATAGCCTTCCAGCCCTCGCTCTTTGGCTTCTTCGGCATATTGCGCTAAAATAGGCTCTGGAATTCCAGCCAAATCCTCTTTATTGGTAATGTGTTTGAAATAAGCATTAGTCGCTGCGAGTACATTTTGCCCAAAGTTCAGCGATTTTACAGACAGCTCAACATCTATTTTTTCTAATTTCTTTTTATTTTTCTCGTTTAGCAGGGCTCCATTTCGAACAAAACCTTTGTAAGTTTCATTCAGCAGGGTTTTCTGCTCTTCGTTTAGGTTAAGATTTTCCTTTTCATCAAAAACCTTTTTTATTCTTTGGAAAAGTTTTTCGTTTTGAGAAATTTTAGATGAAAATTCTGTCAAAATAGGCGAAACTTCCTGAGCGATTTTCTGAATTTCATCATTGGTTTCAGCAGAATTGAGATTGAAAAAAATACTGGAAACCCTGTCCAGCTGTTCGCCAGAATACGCCAGCGCCTCTATGGTATTTTCAAAAGTGGCTTCGGCAGGGTTGTTTGCTATTGCATCAATTTCTTTTTCTGATTGGGCGATAAGCTCCTGAAAGGCAGGTAAATAGTTTTCTTCTTTAATCTCCTGAAAAGGAGCTGTTTCGTATTTTGTATTGAATTTTTGGGTAAGGATATTCATTGTTTTGATTTTAAAATTTTACAAATTTAATGATTTCAGTGATTTGGTATTTGTTAAAAAACTAATTTTGTATCATTAAAAATAAAACAAAATGAAAAGAGACAAAAATATAATTCCACTTTCCCAAGACCACCATTTTGGACTGCTTAGCGGCTGGAAAATAAAGCAGGGAATTAAGAAAAATATTTCCTATGAACGCATTAAAAACTACATAAACTATCACTGGGACAACAGCCAAAGTTTCCATTTTGATGAAGAGGAGAAAATCTTGTTTCCTTATTCTGATGATGAACTGACACAGAGAGCCCTTGATGAGCATAAAGAAATAAGAGAACTGCTGAAAACCCTAAACGAAGTAGAGGATTTTGAACTACTTACGCTCTATGCAGACAAAGTTACAGAGCATATTCGTTTTGAGGAGCGGGTGCTTTTCCCTCATTTGGAAAATATTCTTACAGAAGAACAGCTTGCCGAAGTAGGAAAAAAATTAAATGAAATCCATCATCATGCTGAAGATGAATATCACGATGAATTTTGGAAATAACTAATATTATTCCTGCAAAGCCTTGATTTCATCTCTTAGCCTTGCTGCCGTGATAAAGTCAAGATTTTTCGCCGCGGCTTCCATTTCTTTCTGCTTTTCGGCGATTATTTTTTCTATTTCTTCCGTGCTGTGCTTTTGTTTCTGTTCGGTAGCTTGTTTCAAAATTTCTTTTTGAGTGTATTTGGCATCTGGGAAATCTTTACTTCTACCGACTAATGTTTCAGAAATCTTCTTGTTAAGCGCTTTTGGAACGATTCCGTGCCGCTCGTTGTATTGGATTTGTTTTTCGCGGCGGTAGTTGGTTTCATCTATGGTTGCCTGCATGGATTTGGTGATTTTGTCAGCGTACATTATGGCTTTACCATTGATATTTCTCGCAGCCCGCCCCACAGTCTGAATCATGGAACGGCGAGAGCGGAGCATTCCTTCTTTGTCCGCATCCAAAATAGCAACCAACGAAACCTCTGGTAAATCAAGCCCTTCCCTGAGGAGATTGACTCCGACCAAAACATCAAACAAGCCCACACGCAAATCCTGCATAATCTGGATACGCTCCAAGGTCTCCACATCCGAGTGGATATAACGAGTTCTAACCCCGAATTTTGTGAAATATTTGGTGAGTTCCTCCGCCATTTTTTTAGTTAAAGTCGTTACCAAAACCCGCTCATCTTCTTCGGCTCTTTTTTGGATTTCTTCCATCAGGTCATCTATCTGGTTTTCAGTCGGTCGCACTTCTATTATTGGGTCAAGAAGTCCTGTCGGACGGATAATCTGCTCGATGTATTCGCCGCCTGTTTTTTCCAGTTCATAGTCGGCAGGAGTGGCAGAAACATAAATCACCTGATTTTGCATTTCTTCAAATTCTTCAAATTTCAATGGTCGGTTGTCCATCGCTGCTGGAAGCCGAAACCCATATTCCACCAAAGCCTCTTTTCTGCTACGGTCTCCACCATACATGGCGTGAATCTGCGGAATGGTAACATGGCTTTCATCAATAACCATCAGAAAATCCTTTGGGAAATAATCCAAAAGGCAGAAAGGGCGTGTTCCTGGTGCTCTTCCATCGATATACCGAGAGTAATTCTCAATTCCAGAGCAGTAGCCGAGTTCTTTTATCATTTCTAAATCCAGCTCGGTTCGCTCTTGTAATCGTTTGGCTTCTAATGGTTTGTCTATTTCTTTGAAGAAATCAACCTGCTTTACCAAATCATCTTGAATATTCCGAATGGCAGAGTTGAGCGTTTCTTTGGAAGTCGCAAAAAGATTGGCAGGATAGATATTGATTTTATCAAAATTAGAAATGATATTCCCTGAAACAGGGTCAAAACTTTGTATTTTTTCTATCTCATCACCGAAAAACTGTATCCTCACCGCGCTGTCAGCATAGGCAGGGAAAACATCCACCACATCGCCTTTTACACGAAATGTCCCTCGCGAAAACTCGTTCAGTGTTCTAGAATAGAGCGCATTTACCAATTTGTGGAGAAGCTGTGTTCGGGAAATTTTAGAATTAAGTTCCAGCTCTATCAAAGATTTATTGAATTCTGTAGGGTTTCCAATCCCATAAATACATGAAACAGAGGCTACTATCAGCACATCTCGCCTGCCAGAAAGTAGGCTTGCCGTAGCAGAAAGCCTGAGTTTTTCCACTTCCTCATTGATACTCAAATCCTTTTCTATATAAGTTCCTGTGCTGGCAATATACGCTTCGGGCTGGTAGTAGTCATAATAACTGACAAAATACTCCACAGCGTTCTCAGGGAAAAACTCTTTGAACTCCATAAAAAGCTGTGCAGCCAGAGTTTTATTATGAGCTAAAACCAGAGTGGGTCTTTGGATTTCATTGACCACATTAGCGATGGTAAAGGTCTTTCCAGAGCCTGTCACTCCGAGCAGTGTTTGGTATTTTTCGCCGTTTTCTAGGCCATGGACTAGTTTCTTGATGGCCTGTGGCTGGTCGCCTGTGGGCTGGTATTCTGATTGGAGTTTGAAATTCATTAAAACTTAATTTTTACAAAAATACTTATTTTTTGATTTTTGAAAGTGTGGAGCGTTAATAATATATTAAAAAATGATGAAAGTCTTTTTTGTTACGAAAAAAATATTATATTTGCATATATTATTAATTATTTAAAATTTAGAACACAATGAAAAAGACAGTTTTAGTTTTAGGTTGCTTATTAGCAATAGGATTTTCATCAGTATCTTGTAACAGAGATGATGGGTTACCAGAAACACAGGTGACACCAACGCCTCCAGCGCCAGCACCAGCACCTCCAGCGCCAGCACTGCAGAGATCAGATCTTCCAAAACAAGCAGATCACTTGATCGCTTCAATGTTAGGAGAGAAAATTTATGATGCAGGTTCTGGTTATACTACTAAAAATACACCAAATCCTTTTGCTTCATCAGAGGTTTATACAGGAGTATCTGTTACATCTGTGACAAAATCAGCTACAGCAAACGCTGCTAATGGGGCTGTTTATCATGTAGTTTTATCAAATGGAATTGAGCTTGGATTCAAACAAGATGGTACATGGGCATATGTTGATGGAAAGACAAATGTATTAAAATATTCAGTTTGGAATTACTTACCAGCACCTGTTAATGCTGCTATTAGAGCTTCTGCAAATTCTATCACTAATATTGTTAAGATAGAAATATCAACTGCTGATGTTTATACAATAACATTCCAAGGTGGAGCTGTTGCTAAGTATAATGCAGATGGTACAGCTGCTTAATTTTCAGTAAGTAGAAATTATATTATAAAAAAATCGTTTAGAGTTTATCTAAGCGATTTTTTATTTTTTGATTAAAATAATAAAAAAATGTATATCAGATATTAAAAATCCTTTTTTATTATGAGAAAAATATTATATTTGCATATTATATTTAAAATTTATAACATAATGAAAAAGACAATTTTAGTTTTAGGATGCCTATTAGCAATAGGATTTTCATCAGTATCTTGTAATAGAGATGATATACCAGACACAGGACCATTTACAGAATCAAAAGTTGTAGAAACAGAGATTCAGAGATCAGATCTTCCTAAAAAAGTAGATCATTATTTATCAGCAGTTTTAGGAGAGAATATGTATGATGCTACTTTTACCAATAAAAATGTAGCAAATCCATATGGTGGAACACAAGTTTATACTGGTGAAAGAGCAGCTAAAGTTACAAAACAAGTTCAAGATGGAGCAGTTATTCTTTATCAAGTGGTTTTATCAAATGGAGCTATATTAGGGTTTGATAAATCTGGTGATTGGGCTTATTTGAGAGGACATGAAGTAGAAGTAAATAAAAGAAAAGTAGTTCAACCACTTATAAAATCAGCATGGGATATGAGTCTTCCATCTGCAGTTCAAACATCTGTTGCGACTATTTCATCAACTGCAAATAATGAAATAATGAAGATAGAAATAGAAAATACATCAAAACATGGTATTGTTTATACCATAACATTAAAAAATGGTACTGTTAAGAAATATAAAAAAGATGGTACAGAACCAACTGAATCTTAATTTTCAATAAAAGAAAATAATTATAAAAAAATCGTTTAGAGTTTATCTAAGCGATTTTTTATTTTAGTGCAAAATAAAAATCCCCATAAGAAATAGGGATTTTCATTTTGATATTTAATTAGTATTTTTTCTCAACTAAAACTCTCCATCCGAAAGGATCTTCGGCTAGGTTAGTTTGTATGTTGATGAGGTCTCTTTTTAGAGTAAGAGCAAAACTTTCCTCCTCGCTTAGTTTAGGCAATTCAAGTCTTTCATCATTGTAGCCAATAGCTTCGAAAGAGCTGGTAACCACGGCAGTTCCTACTCCCCATACTTCTTTAAGAGTTCCATTTCTATGAGCGTTTACCACATCTTCTACAGCGATGTCGCCTACTACTACATTGATGCCTCTTCTCTGTGCCAACTGGATAATACTGTCTCTGGTAACTCCATCTAGGATTCTGTCAGATGTTTTAGGCGTATAGATAGTATCGCCTATTCTTACCATTACATTCATCGTTCCACTTTCCTCAAAGTATTTATGAGTAGCATCATCAGTCCAGATAATCTGCTGATATCCTTCCTCGTTTGCTAATTGTGTAGGGTAGAACGCTCCAGCGTAGTTACCCGCAGCTTTAGCAAATCCAACTCCGCCATTCGCAGCTCTAGAGTAGTAGTCAGAGATTTTTGCAGAAACAGGAGCTGTGTAGTAGCTTTTAGCAACGGTAGCCAAGATAGCAAACATATATTTGTTAGCAGGTCTAGCCATAAGAGCTTCTTCAGTAGCGAAGATTACAGGTCTAAGATACAGTGAGAACCCTTCTCCGAAAGGTACCCAGTTTCTCTCTACATCTACTAGGACTTTTAGTCCTTCCATGAAAACTTCTTCTGGAATGGCAGGCATAGCGAGTCGCTTGGTAGATTTGTTAATTCTTGCGAAGTTCTTCTCTGGACGGAATAAGAAAACATTGTCATCTTTGTCCTTGTAGGCTTTCATTCCTTCGAAACAAGCCTGACCATAATGTACTCCCATCATCGCAGGAGAAAACTCCATTTTTCCATATGGCATAAGTCTAGGCTCGCCCCATTTTCCATTTTCGTATTCACAAACTATCATGTGGTCTGTAAAACCACTTCCGAAAGTTAAATTGTCCTTGTCAATAGTCTCTAAGCGAGATTTTTCTACTTTTTGAATAATCATAGTAATAAAACTTTAATTGATGAACTACAAAGGTAATCATTTATTTTAAAATAAGTTTTACTTTTGCCCTATGAAAAGAATCGTGAAAACCACAGGAGACAACAGCAGAACGCTTTATATAGAAGAGCTGGACGAGTGCTACCACTCGCATCATGGGGCATTGCAGGAGGCGGAGCATGTTTTTATAAAAAACGGATTAGAAAAACAGGATAAAAAAGAAATCAATATCTTGGAAATGGGCTTTGGGACGGGGCTGAATGTCTTGGTAACATTGCAAAAATTCCTTCAATCAACGGATTTGAAAATCAACTATTATTCATTGGAGAAGTATCCCATTAGTCAGGAAGAAGCTCAAAATTTGGATTATGGAAAATTGTTTGAAAATCCAGTGATAAACGAAGCTTATACCGAAATTCATAGCTGTGAATGGGAAAAGCTGGTTCAGATTCAACCTAATTTCTTTTTGAAAAAGATAAAAACTGATTTTTTTGAATTGGATAAAATAGAACTTCCTGAGATAGATTTGGTGTATTATGATTGTTTCGGAGCGAGGGTTCAGCCCGATTTATGGGAGAAACCGCTGTTTGAATTGGTTAAAACAAAAATGAAAAAAGGAGGGCTTTTGACAACATATTCTTCTAAAGGAAGTGTCAGAAGGGCTTTGCAAGAGTTAGGATTTGAGGTTCAGAAGCTGGATGGTCCCAAAGGAAAGCGTGAAATGCTCAATGCTATTTTATTATAAAACAAAAAACCCTTAGATTTTTCTAAGGGATTGTTTATTATTTTAAATTTTTAGAAAGTAACTCTCATACCAAGTCCGAATCTTGCTGCATCAAAATCAGAGTTTCCTGTGTAGAACCAAATTCTAGGTCTCCAGTCGAAAAATATCCCTAGTGGAGCTCCTGGAATCTTGAAATCTATACCAGCAGCAGGCGCAAGAGAGAATATAGTGTTCCCCCCTCCTTTAGGGAAAGAAATACCAGGGCCCATACCAATATACCAAGCTAATCCTCTTGCAGAACCTCCAAATTGTTGTTCATAATGATACATAAAGCTAAGGTGAGTAGCACCTCTTCCAAATAATACTGCAAATTCTCCTGCATGATTTGAAGCAAAGAAATGTTTAACATGAGGACCAACTACAGTTCCATCTCCTACATCAGCAAGAATACCAATTCCTGTGTTATAGGTTGAACCTCTCTGTGCATTCATTTTTGATAATCCAAAAGAAAGCACCATCAAAATGCTTAATAATTTTACTACCTTTTTCATAATTAGAAATTTAATTTTTCAAACTTACTAATAATTAACGAGAAAAGACAAAGTTTATTATACTTTTATAAAAAAATCCCTAATTTTGGGGAGATTTTTAGCGTGTGATTTATAACTTATATAATTATGGCAGAAAATTTATTTATCCCAGAAAATGGAACAAAAATAGAAAAATACGAAGCGCTATTGCCTCAGCTGGAAGCTCTTGTAGAGGGCGAAACGGATCTGACGGCTAATTTGGCCAATGTTTCTTCGGCGCTGCATCAGGTTTTTTCTTGGTGGTGGGTAGGATTTTATTGGGTGAAAAATGAAGAACTAGTTTTGGCGCCATTCCAAGGGCCGATAGCTTGTACTAGGATAGAGTTTGGTAAGGGTGTTTGTGGAACAGCTTGGAAAGAGGAAAAATCCCAGCTGGTTCCTGATGTGGAAAAATTCCCTGGTCATATCGCGTGTAGTTCTGCTACCAAATCAGAAATCGTAGTTCCTGTTTTTGATAAGAATAGGAAAGTCGTAGGTGTTCTAGATGTGGATAGCGAACAGTATGGAACACTAGATGAAACGGATGTATTTTATTTAGAAAAGGTGGCAGAGATAGTTTCTGCGAAAATCTAAACATGGGTTTAGATTTTATTCTTTTCCTTTAACAGAGAATTTTTCGTAGCCAGTGTAGGGTTTTAGGTAGCCCTGTTGCCAGTTGGAAATCAGCAGACTTTCCAGATATTCATCATCTCTGTATTTGCGTGGGTTGTATTCCTTTTTGAGGTCTATGTCGGCTACATTTCCCTGTACATTCCACAGAAAAGCATTAAAACCGCCTTTGAGTTCTTTTATTAGTTCATAGACCGTTTTTCCTGTCGAACGGTTCATAAGTTTCGCGAAAATCTGCCCTTCAGAGGTGGTCAAATCCCTTAGTTTGGTTTCGTATTGTGAAGCCAGTTCTTTTTGTTTTTCTCTTATGTGTTTTCTTTTTTCTCCTCCTTTCATGTTTTGTATATCGGCCTGCAAACTGCGGTATTGCTCTAATGCAGTGAGAAACAGAGGATACACACGAGAGAGTTTTTTGTTAAGGAAAAAGTAATAATTTCGGTCAAGCTGGTTGTTGAATTTCGGTTTTGCTCCAAGGTATAGTTCATCCATGATGACTATCCGTTCTCCATCGATTTCATAAACTTTGGCTTTCAGAACATTGTCATAATAATATTCTTTTCCATATTCATCTATTAACATTTCTGTATTGGGTTTTTCCTGAGCGTTTAGAATAAGCCCGAAACAAATAAGAAATAAATAGTGTAGTTTATAAAAAATCATTACTTTTACATCAATTTTTAATTTATTCAACAATACAAAAATCATTCCTTTTATGGTTAAATTTAAAAAAGAATCGTTAGAATTTTTAGAAAAATATTTAAATACAGCATCTCCCACAGGATTTGAACAAAACGGGCAGCAGCTTTGGTGTGACTATATCAGCCCTTTTGTGGACAAAGTGGAGGTGGATTATTACGGAACGGCATACGGAATTATCAATCCTAAAGCTGAGTTCAAAGTCGTGATAGAAGCCCACGCTGACGAAATCTCTTGGTATGTAAACTATATCACGGATGATGGACTGATTTATGTTATTAGAAATGGTGGTTCAGACCAAGTCATCGCTCCATCTAAAGTGGTCAATATTCATGGTAAAAAAGGCGTAGTGAAGGGAGTTTTCGGCTGGCCTGCTATTCACACAAGAGCTAATCAGAACGAGCCAACACCTAAATTGGACAATATTTTCATTGACTGCGGAGCGACTACCAAGGAGGAAGTAGAGGAGCTGGGTATCCATGTAGGTTGTATGATTACTTACCCAGATGAGTTCTTTGAGCTGAATGACAGATATTTTGTTTGCAGAGCATTGGACAATAGAATGGGAGGTTTCATGATTGCTGAGGTGGCTCGTATGCTGAAAGAAAACAAGAAAAAACTGCCGTTTGGGCTTTATATTACCAATTCTGTTCAGGAAGAAATCGGGCTTCGTGGAGCGGAAATGATAACTGAACGCATAAAACCAAATATTGCGATAGTTACGGATGTTACCCACGATACTACCACTCCGATGATTGAGAAAAAGAAAGAAGGCGACCAAAAATGTGGAGCAGGGCCTGTAATCGCCTATGCGCCAGCAGTGCATCACAAAGTAAGAGATTTGATAATAGAAACTGCCGAGAGAAATAACATTCCGTTCCAAAGAGCAGCGTGTAGCAGGGCTACAGGAACGGATACGGATGCCTTTGCTTATTCTAATGGAGGGATTCCATCGGCACTGATTTCTTTGCCGCTTAGATATATGCATACTACGGTAGAAATGGTGGATAAGAAAGATGTGAGCGATATTATAAAATTGATTTACAATACTTTATTACAAATTAAACCTAAAATAGAACTAAAATATTTTTAGTAAAAATTAAAAATTATGAAAATCAATCTTCCAGATAAACTGTATTATTCAATAGGAGAGGTGGCGTTGGCTTTCGGGGTCAATGCATCACTGCTCCGCTATTGGGAGAAAGAATTTCCCATTCTCAATCCTAAAAAAAACAAGAAAGGAACCCGCTATTTCACGCCAGAGGATATTAAAAACTTGAAGATTATTTATCATTTGGTCAAAGAAAAAGGCTACACGCTGGATGGAGCTCGTATTGCGCTGGTAACCAATGATAAAATAGAGGAAAGTGTAAATATCATAGAAAGGCTGGAATTTGTTAAAAGTGAACTAAATAAGCTAAAAAATTCACTAATTGACAAAGAATAGGCATAAATATATTGTTTAATTCTAAAAAATAGTTTTATATTTGCTATCCAAAAAATATAATAAATCATTATGGAAGTAGTTCAACAGAAGAAGGGACATCCTAAAGGACTTTACCTCTTGTTTTTTACTGAGATGTGGGAGCGTTTCAGTTATTATGGAATGCGTGCGATACTCATGTATTATCTCACGAAAACATATTTGCAGGGAGGATTAGGAATAAACTCAGCAGAAGCAAGTATTATTTATGGTAACTTTACGGGATTAGTGTATTTTACACCATTGATTGGCGGTTGGTTAGCAGATAAATATCTAGGACAGAGATTAGCTGTTACTATTGGCGGGATTACGATGATGTTCGGGCAGTTTGCTCTTTTTCTAATGAATAATATGACAGGGCTTTATATTGGGCTATTGTTATTAATTATAGGTAATGGGTTCTTTAAACCTAATATTTCTATACTGGTAGGAAAATTATATAAAGATGGAGATGAAAGAAGAGACTCTGCATTTTCTATTTTTTATATGGGGATAAATTTAGGTGCATTAATAGCTCCTATCGTAATAGGAGTCTTGACAGATGATATTTTTGCAGCTAAGGATAATAGCGGAGAAATAATATCTTATGGGTACAGATATGGATTTTTAGCATCATCTATTGGTATGTTATTAGGGCAGGTGGTATTTAATTTGTTAGCCCCTAAATATTTAGGAGAAATAGGAACAAAACCTGTTGCAAAATTGGAAAAACAGGAGGAAGGGCAACAAGTAGATACTTTAAATAAAGAAGAAAAAGATAAAATAAGTGTAATATTTATTTTATTCTTATTTGCAGTATTCTTTTGGGCTGGATTTGAACAAGCGGGTTCTTCAATAGCATTATATACAGATAATTATATTGATAGAGATATTACATTACCATTTATTGGAGATTGGACGATTCCTTCATCTTGGTTTCAGTCAGTAAACCCTTTCTTCGTTGTTACTTTAGCTCCATTGTTTGCAATGTTTTGGAGTTCTCCTCTAGGGAGAAAAATATCTACACCTATTAAAATGGGGGTGGGGATGGTCATTCTAGGAATAGGTTTTTGGTTCATGTTAGGTGCCGTTTCAGAGAGAGGCGGCGATATAAAAGATACAGCAGTAAAGGCGAGTCTTTTTTGGTTAGTAATGACATATTTTATACATACAGTAGGGGAATTATGTATTTCGCCAGTGGGGCTTTCAGTGGTGACTAAACTTTCTCCACCAAAATTAGCATCAGTGCTTATGGCGGTATGGATGTTGTCATCTTCGGTTGCTAATTTCTTGGGAGGATTTATTGCTGCTTATGTTGAAAAAATGGGAGCAGGGCAAATTTTCACATATATTTCAGGATTTGTCATTGTTTGCGGAGTATTGCTTATATTGCTTAACAAACCTATCAGTAAAATGATGCACGGAGTGAAATAAATGAAATTTTGTTAAATAAAGTATAAAAGACCGTTAAATTTCGGTCTTTTATTTTTTGAAAGAAAAAAGTTTTTATATTTGTCGTTTATAAATTTTAGTATTCTAATGAAAAAAATAGCAATTGTATTTTCTGTGTTTTCATCAATGTTTATGATGGCACAGGTAAACTGGATGAGTATGGATCAGGCGCTGGAAGCACAGAAAAAAACGCCGAAAAAGATAATGATTAAGTTCTACACAGACTGGTGTTCTATGTGCAAAATGATGGATAAAAATACTTTTTCCAATCCTGTCATTACAGAATATATCAATGATAATTACTACGCAGTGAAATTCAATTCCGAAGGGAATGAAGATGTAACTTTCCAAGGAAAAAAATTCAATAATCCAGAATTTAACCCAAAAAGAAAACCAACTTATGGAGGTGGGCCTCAGCATCAGTTTGTAACTTATTTCGGTGTGAAGGGATATCCTACTACGGTTTTCCTTGATGAAGACCAAAAGCTTTTGACAGGGCTTGTCGGTTATTTCAACCCGAGAGATATGGAAGCGTATTTGGCTCTTTTTGCGACCAATGAATTTAAAAAAATAAAAACTCAGCAAGAGTGGCGGTCTTACAGAGAGAAATTTAAACATAAAATTAAAGATTAATCTTATGAAAAGACTAATCTTATTGATGGGAATTTTTGGGATAAGCCTTCTTCACGCTCAGAGTAATATCCCTGAGGCTCAGAAAGGAGTGGAGTACGGAGCTGGCGTTCCTGAAAACGTTGCTTATAATGTGCAGTCTATAGACCAAGTGATAAAGTCTCTAAAGAAGAAAAACGAGATAGACAGAGTAACCATCAAGGGAAAAGTAACGGCGGTTTGTTCTAAAAAAGGATGCTGGGTTACATTAGAAAACACTCAGAATGTAGAGGTTTTCGTGAAGATGAAAGATTATGCTTTTTTCCTTCCGCAGAATATCGCTGGTAAAACTATCCTGCTGGATGCGAAAGTAACTAAACAAGAAACTTCCGTGAAAGAACTTCGCCATTATGCCGAAGATGCAGGAAAATCAAAAGAAGAAATTGCCAAAATCACAAAACCAAAAGTAGAAATACGAGTTTTAGCAAACGGAATCAAAGTCATAGATTGATAATTTTTTAAGTTAAACAAAAAAAGTACTCCTTTTTGGAGTGCTTTTTTATTAAATATCTTTGGGTTTTTTCTTCACGAATAATGTGAGTGAAAATCCTAAACAAAGCAGAACCAGCCCAATAATATAGGAATAAACTCCTGCCTGCTCTTGGAAATAATCTTTCATATAAGCCGTAATCTGCGGGCCTATAAGTCCGCCTATTCCCCAGCCTACCATCATGATTCCGTAGAGAGAGGCCATCAGATTAGGGTTGTATTGTTCTTTGACCAAAGAAGGCATTACCCCAAGGCTTCCACCATAGCACAATAAAACCAAGCAAACGCCCAAGAAAAATACGATAGGATTTTGAGTAAAAATGAGGACAATGAAAATGCAGATTTCTATCAAAAAAATCATCCTAAAAGTCTGGATTCTTCCTACTTTATCAGAAACGCCTCCCCACATAAACCTTCCAAAACCATTGCACAGAGAACTTACCCCTATCAGCGTAGCACCGTGCTGCTCCAGCTCTGTGGCGTCTGTCATTCCCTCAACTCTGAGGTAATCTTGTAATAAAGGTGACTGGAACGCGATGAAAATCATCCCTGCAATCACACTGAACATGAAAAACAACCAAGATGCGATGTATTCGCGCTGGATGATGGTTTTATAAATTGCTGAAAATGAGATTTTTGCTGTGTTTTGGGAAGTGGTGCTTTTCGTGCTTAATTGATAAGTAAATATCGGTAAAACAATGAGCAGCATACAGCCAATTGCAAGGAAAGTAACAGCCAAATTTTCCTCAAATAAATTTAAGAAAAACGGAGCTAATATTTTAGACATGATTAAAGCGCCCAGCCCAAACCCTGTGACAACAAGTCCAGTAGCGAGACCTTGTTTGTCTGGAAACCAGCTTGATACAGCCACCACGGGCGTTACATATGCCATTCCCAAGCCTATCCCGCCAATAAACCCGAAACCAATGTATAGTAAAGGCAAAATCTCTAATTTTAGAGCAAAATAAGAAACAATATATCCCAGCCCATAGAGTACAGCTCCCATAGTAGCGAGGTTTTTTAGTTTGAACTGATGTAGTTTCGCACCGCACCATGCTGATGTTACTCCCATCATCAGGTTAGAAATACTAAAAGCCCACGCCGTTTCGCCCTGTGTCCAGCCATACGCCTGGCTGACAGGCTTCTGAAAGAAACTCCACGCATAGACCGTTCCTAAAAATAAATGGGTAAGAATAGCCGCAATAGCTATGAACCAACGATTTTTATTCTCCATATAAAATAATTAGGGTACAAAAATATATAAATAATTTGAAACGAAAAAAATGTAATTCTTTCAGGATTTTGAAATAAAAATTACCCTCAATAATAGAGGGTAATTCGCAATTTTAAATTTATAAATGAAAAAACTAAACTTTTATTCTGCTGTCATTTCAAAGTCTCCTTTTATTTGGACTTTGTCGCTGATCATCGCTTCTGGATATCCTCCACCGATACCAAAATCAGAGCGCTTGATAACTCCTACCACTTGGTATCCGTAAGTTTTTTTCTTACTCATAGGATTTACCACCATTCCTTTGTACAGCATATTTACGGTAACAGGCTTAGTTACACCGTGAAGCGTAAGATTTCCCATTACTTGGTACATGTTTTTCTTCATCGCTTTGATGCTGGTTCCTTGGAAAGTCATTTCTGGGAATTTTTTAACATCGAAGAAATCTTCATTTCTGAGATGGTTATCCCTTGCCTCTATGTGCGTGTTGATAGAATTCACATCCACTACGAAACTGATTTTAGAGTTTGTGAAATTCTTTTCATCAACATTTATGCTTAGGGCAGCTTTCTCAAAATTTCCTGTAATTTCGCTAATTCCCAAGTGAGTTACCGAAAACTGAATTCTGCTGTGTGCAGGATCTGATTTTAAAGCATTTTGGGCAAATGAATTTACAGCCATTAGACCCATAAATAATAATGATACTATCTTTTTCATATTCGTTAATTTTAATGATACAAAGATATTGTTAATAAACTATTTAAAAAATTGATTTATGATAAGATTTCAAAATATTTTTGCCTAAAATTAGCCAATCTCTATTCCGTTTTCTACCTTTTCATCAGGCGTCACGAAAGATAGTTTGCCATCTGGCTTGGTCGTAAGCAGAAGCATTCCTTGAGATTCTATTCCTCGGATTCTTCTTGGAGCGAGGTTTAGAAGAATCATCACTTGTTTGCCAATGATTTCCTCAGGGCTGAAACTTTCTGCAATTCCCGAAACTACGGTGCGAACATCTACACCAGTATCTACTTTTAGTTTTAGTAATTTATCAGCTTTTTCTACCTTTTCAGCTTCTAAAATCGTAGCGGTTCTAAGGTCTATTTTTGTAAAGTCATCAAATGAAATTTGTTCTTTCATAGGGTTTGCGTTAGGATTGGTTTTTTGATTGTTTATTTTTGTGTTTTCCAACTTTTTGATTTGAGCCTCTATCACATCATCTTCTATTTTAGAGAAAAGTAGTGGCATTTCATTGATTTGGTGCCCCGTCGGGATAGGCGGCGTGTTTAGGACTTCATACCAGTTTTTGTCTCCCAGATTTAGTCCAGATTTCATTTTTTGGGAAGTGAAAGGCAGGAACGGCTCACACAAATACGCCAGCGCTCCAGCGACTTGTAATGCGCAGAACATCTGTGTTTTCACGCGTTCAGGATTGTCCTTTATCGCTTTCCAAGGTTCTTCATCTGCAAGGTATTTATTCCCTAATCTTGCTAAATTCATCATTTCAGTAAGGGCATCACGGAAGCGGAATTCATCTAGGTTATTACCAATTTTATCTGGAATTTGCTGCATTTCGTGGTAAAGGTCTTTATCTACTTGCTCAAATTCATTAGGCTGAGGAACAATTCCGTTGTAATATTTTTGGGTAAGAACCGTCACACGATTGATGAAATTCCCAAAAATCCCTACCAATTCCGAGTTGTTTTTGGTTTGAAAATCTTTCCAAGTAAAATTATTATCCTTTGTCTCTGGCGCTGAAGAAAGCAGTGCGTAGCGCAGTGCATCCTGCTGGTCAGGGAAATCCTCTACATATTCGTGAGCCCATACAGCCCAATTTCTCGAAGTAGAAATTTTATCATTTTCAAGGTTAAGGAATTCAAACGCAGGGACATTTTTCGGCATGATGTAGTCTCCGTGAGCTTTCATCATCGATGGGAAAATGATGCAGTGGAAGACAATGTTGTCTTTTCCAATGAAATGAACGAGGTCTGTTTCTTCATTTTGCCAAAAATCTTTCCAGTTTTTGCCGTTTTTCTCTGCCCATTCCTGCGTGAAAGAAATATAACCGATAGGCGCATCAAACCAAACATAAAGCACCTTGCCCTCTGCATTTGGAAGCGGAACAGGAACACCCCAGTTTAGGTCACGAGTCATGGCTCTTGGTTTTAGTCCATCATTGAGCCAAGATTTCACTTGTCCGTATACATTAGGTTTCCAGTCATCCTGATGTCCTTTGATAATCCATTCGTTCAGGAAATTTTCATACTCATTTAGAGGAAGATACCAGTTTTTGGTTTCCTTTAAAACAGGCGTGTTGCCGCTGAGCATGGATTTTGGGTTGATAAGTTCCGTAGGCGAAAGGGTAGAACCGCATTTTTCGCATTGGTCGCCATAGGCATTTTCATTGCTGCATTTTGGGCATGTACCTACGATATATCTGTCGGCAAGGAATTCTCCTGCCTGTTCATCAAAAAATTGTTCAGAAATTTCTTCCTCGAATTTACCTTTGTTATAAAGGTTTAGAAAGAATTCTTGGCTTACTTCATAGTGTTTTTTGGAGGTAGTTCTCGAATATTCATCAAAGGAAATCCCTAAATCAGCAAAAGATTTTTTGATGATTTCATGATATTTGTCCACCACATCCTGCGGAGTGATGCCTTCTTTTTTTGCTCTAATGGTGATGGGAATACCGTGTTCATCAGAACCACAGATAAAGGCAACTTCCTGTCCCGTATTTCTCTGAAATCTTGCATAAACATCAGCAGGGATATATACACCCGCTAAATGCCCGATATGCACAGGTCCATTGGCATAAGGCAGGGCAGCGGTAATCATTTTTCTCTTTGACATATAATTCCTTATTTTTTGCAAATATAAGGATTATTGACCTATTTTTTGGTAGTTTTTATTTATGAGAAATAACAGTTTTTGTACATAAAAGATGAAAAATAAAGGATTTTTGAGTTATTCAAAATGTAAAATAGTGCGGCTAAGTCTTGATTATTTTTGAAAAAAAATTACCTTTGTACCCGTAAAAATCAAATAATTATATGAAAAGAGCAATTGTGTATTTGGGAATGATTTTGATGAGTCAAAATCTATTTTCTCAGGAAGGAGAAGAAAAGGAGGAACAACTACAAATGGAAGAACCAAAACAAGAGGTTTCTAACAAATTGTCAAATTTCACTATTTCTGGATATACGGAGGTTTTCTACTCGTATGATTTTAATCAGAGAGCAGACCATATCAGACAGCCGTTTTTTTATACATTTAACCGACACAATGAGGTGAATGTAAACATAGCAAGGCTAAAAGCAGAATATGCAACAGACAATATGCGTGCTAACATAGCCCTAATGGCGGGAACTTACCCAGAAGACAACTTGTCAGCGGAACAAGGAATGCTGAAACTGGTTCAGGAAGCAAACATTGGGTTTAGAATTTCTAAAACCAAAAACCTCTGGATAGATGCTGGGGTGATGCCGTCTTACATCGGTTCAGAAGGAGAAATCAGCAAAGATAATCTTGCTTTGACAAGAACTATCGCTGTGGCACAAGAGCCTTTCTTCATGACAGGGGCGCAGATTACCTACATTACAGATAATAATAAATGGACTTTCATGGGAGGAGTCTATAACGGATGGCAGATAATCAAAAGACAAAATAGCAACACAAAATTGCCAGCATTTGGGGCGAGAGTGGCTTACCAACCGAATGAAAATTGGTTCTTCAATTCTTCTGCTTATATAGGAAAAGACCCAGCTACGGAGACTAAAATGAGATACTTCAATAATTTCTATACGAACTATAAGGCGAGTGATAAATTAGAATTTCAGTTCGTATTTGATGTGGGAGCAGAGCAGTCTGCGGAAGGTTCTAACAAGCACTACTTCTGGTGGTCTCCTAACATTTTAGCGAAATATTATTTTACGCCTAAATTCTCTACAGCGGGAAGAGTGGAATATTTTGATGATTCTAAAGATATTATGACCTTCGGAGGAGGACAAAGATTCCAAATCTGGGGCGCATCAGTAAACTTTGATTATTTAATCAATAAAAACTTGATGTGGCGTTTGGAATTCAGAAACTTACAATCTAAAGACCCTATTTTCCAAAAGATAGACCAGTCTCATCCAAATGTTAAGAATAATTTCTTCATTACCACGATGTTGGCTGCTTGGTTCTAATAAAATCAAAAATGATATAACGAAAATTCCACTCTATCATTGAGTGGAATTTTTTATTTTACCAAGTGATGCAGAACATGGTTTCTCCTTTGTTTACGGGAGGAGTTCCTATTTTGTAAAGAATCATTCCGCTTTCTGGCGCGGATATTTTTTGAAGTAAATTTCCGAACTCATCCGTAATGTAGCCCAAATCTTCGCCTTCTTTCACTTGTTCACCAGCCTTGTGCTTACTGTGGAAAATCCCATTCACAGGCACTTTTATATAAGTTTGTTTCGTGAAAGTCTTACGAGAGGCAGGTTTTTTGTACGGCGCCGAAGAATACATTTTCATCATTCCTATCATGTTGTAGATGGATTCTTTCAGCATTTTTACTTCATCAGCTCCGTTTACTCCGAGTTTTCCAGCTTCAAGACTCAGCGCAACGACATCATTCTGTACGGCTTGTTTAAAGGCGTAAAGCGCTGGTTCTGTTTTACTAATGTTATAAGGATAACTTACGATATAGGGCAGCACAGAAGCCTCCGAAAGTTTTAGGGCTGTTTTGGTTTTTTCAGTAGAATCTTTATTGTCATAGTAGCAGACAAAAGGAACCAAATCCTCATTGGCATCGCCTCCATGAATATCCAGAAAAACATCTGAAATAGGGATGATGTTTTTGGTGATATAATTTGCTATCTGCTCCGTGATGGTGCCGTTTTCTTTCCCTGGGAAAACAATGTTTAGGTTTTTCTTGTCTGTTGGGTTCAGGTAAGGAACACGCTCGTAAAAAGCACCGATGTTCGTTATAGGTAAAATTATCAGAGTTCCTTTTAGTTTGGCTGGGTCTATCTCTTTCATTAGTTTCTGAACCACCATTATAGGAGGATATTCGTATCCGTGAACGCCTGCCAAGATGGTGAATGTAGGTCCTTTTTCCTTTCCATTGATGACGGAAATGGGAATGTAGTGATGCGGATTTTCCTCGTTAAATTTAATTTTTAAATCAGTTCTTTTAGAAGGATTATTTTTAATGATAGAAACGATGTCTTGTGATTTCATAAAAACAAATAACGAGAGTAAAGAAAACTAAAAATAATTTTTTCATGCAGATAGGTTTATTTGATTCTGTCGGGATTTTGTTTGATAAAACTATCCCAGCTGGAATATGAAGCGCTTTTTTCTGTTTTATTAGAATTAAAATAATGACAAACAGCCACCGCAAGCCCATCGGACGCATCTAAATATTTGGTCGGAAATTCTTTGAGACCGAGCAGGTTTTTCAGCATAGCGGCTACCTGTTCCTTGCTGGCGTTTCCATTTCCTGTTATCGCCATTTTTACTTTCTTGGGCGAATATTCTGTGATGGGAATATCACGGTATAGACTGGCTGCCATGGCTACTCCCTGCGCCCTCCCGAGTTTCAGCATACTCTGCACATTTTTTCCATAAAAGGGCGCTTCTAGAGCGACTTCATCAGGATGATATTCATCAATGAGCGCTAGGGTTTTCTCAAAAATGTATTTTAGTTTTGTTTCGTGGTTTGGGTATTTTTTTAGCACAAGTTCGTGGATGGAGACCAGCTCCATTTTACTGCCCTTTGTAGAAATGATACCAAATCCCATCACGGTAGTTCCTGGGTCTATGCCTAAAATGATTTTTTCTGCTGTCATATATAGAGTAGTAATTTTTTTAAACTTGTAAATATATGATAATCAGTTTTATTTAATTCTGAATTTAATGTAAGTGATGGTTTTTCCTTTGGAAGAGAAAAGCTCCTCGTAGTAGGTTCTCACTTCTCTGAGCAGCGGTGTTTCTGGGTCGTATTCAGGCGCGCCATAGATGTCGTGGTGTGCGGATAAAATCTCGTGTCCGATTCCTTGCAGCAGTCCCAGAGTGTATCCATGCAGAAATTCAGAATCTGTTTTTAGGTGAATCACAGCATTTTTCTTTAAGATTTTTTTGTATCGTTCTAGGAATTCAGGATTTGTGAGCCTGTGTTTGGTTCTGCGGTATTTTATCTGTGGGTCAGGGAAAGTGATCCATATTTCATCAATTTCTTCCTCGCCAAAAAAATGCTCTATCAACTCTATCTGCGTTCTCAGAAAAGCCACATTTTTCATTCCCAAAGTGTGGGCTTCCTTTGCACCGAACCAAAATCTCGCCCCCTTTATATCTATCCCGATGAAATTTTTATCAGGGAATGCTTTTGCCATGTTTACAGAGTATTCTCCTTTTCCACAGCCGAGTTCTAGGACGATGGGTTTATCATTTTTAAAGAAATCCTGTCTCCATTTTCCTTTTAGATAAAAGCCATTCAGAGCCTCTTCTCGTGTGGGCTGAATTACATTCGGAAGTGTCTTGTTTTCGGCAAAACGAGCCAATTTATTTTTCCCCATTTTATTACAATTAAAGACCGCAAAAGTAGAAAAAATACAGATGAGAAAAAAGAAAAACGATAAATACTGACTAGTGTCATGTTTTTGAAAAAAGATGATATTTTATTTGCAATGATAATTTTTAAATGTTACTTTTGCTGGAATTTTTAACAAGAATTGAAATGAAAGTATTGAAGGTAGTTTTATCATCGATGATTTTATTAGCCCAGTTGTCCTGCTCCAAAGGTGCAGGAGAGGCTTCTTCAAAAGAAACAAAAGAAGAAAAAAAGGAGGCGTATTTTTCATATGAATTTAATGACGGAGCGGATACTTTGGTCGTGAATGTGAATAAGACGCCAGAGAAGGCAGTTTTGTTTTCGCATTTTATGACGGAGATGTTTTTGGCGTTAGGTTTAGGAGACAAAATAGTAGTGGCGACAGAGGAAGGGCCTATTTTACCAGAGTTTAAAGAGGCATATGATAAGATTCCTGTAAGACTTAAAGGACATCACGCTATTTATTCCAAAGAAGAGTTTTTGCTTTCAGGAGTGGATTTCGTTTCTGGATGGGACGGAGCAATCAAAGCAGAGGCTACGGGAACACCACAGGAGCTTATCGATAAGGGAATTTATCCATTTATCGCAAAAGCAGTGAGGGATAATGAAACTCTTGAAACGGTTTATGAAGACTTCTATACTTTAGGAAAGATTTTTAAAGTAGAAAAAAATGCAGAAAAAGTGGTTTCTGAGATGAAAGCCAAACTGGAAAACGCACAGAAAAACTTTATAAAAAAGGAAAACAAACCAAAAGTTTTGGTTTTTTCAGTTATTGAAAATGGACTGTATATTTCTGCGGGACTTACTACGGATTTGATAAACAAAGCAGGAGGTCAGAATGTTTATGCAGACCAGTCGGCAGACCATGTGTTCGTATCATACGAAAGTTTAGTAGACAGAAATCCTGATATCATTATAATAGCAGATATGGAGGGAGAAGGGCGCTCGTCTTATGAAGAAAAGAAAAAGGCACTGAAAGACCATCCAGCACTGAAAAATCTACCAGCAGTGAAGAATGATAATATCCATAAAATAGCTTTGGAGGATATTTCGCCAGGAGTAAGGAATATAGATTTTATAATTAAATTAAATAAATTGTTGTATGAAAAGTAGATATCGATTTGGAGTCGTATTTTCGATATTGTGTGTGGTTTTATTTGTATTGTTTGTAATGGCAATAGGGGTAGTAACCTCTAATCTAGATGCAGAAACTGCTTATAAAATAGCAGCAAATAAAATAACAGGAACAGAAATCTATGAGCCATACTGGCCACTGACACATGAAACTATAATCTGGGAGGTGAGACTTCCAAGGGTTTTGTTATCCATAATTTGCGGTGCGGGACTTGCTGTCTGCGGTGTGCTGATGCAGTGTGTGACCAAAAACCCTATTGCAGACCCTTATGTGCTTGGTTTAGCATCAGGGGCATCTACAGGAGCAGTGTTTGTCATTGTTTTGGGAGGTGGTGCTATGGGGCTGGCGTCTGTATCTACGGGGGCTTTCATAGGCACTTTGATATGTAGTGTGCTGGTTTTTGTGATAGGAACAGAATACGGAAGAAATACTTCTACTACGAGGCTGATTCTCTCTGGATTGGCTATATCTACAATATTTACAGCACTTACGGATTTGATAATTTCTTTAGCGAAAAATGCGAGCCAAGTGAAAAGCGCATTGTTCTGGACGATGGGAAGTTTGGGAGGTGCTACTTGGGAATTACTCCCTATTCCTTTTGTGGTGCTTATTTTGGTGATTTTCGTGGTTTTAGGATTGTCTAAATCATTGGATTTATTGCTTTTCGGAGATGAAAACGCTACGATGCTGGGGATGAATGTTAATTTGATGAAAACTTTTATAGTTATCGTAGCATCATTGCTTACATCTGTTTTGGTATCGGCAACGGGAGCGATAGGATTCATGGGGCTGATGGTACCGCACATAGCGAGAATGCTCTGCGGGAATAAGCATGTAAGGCTGGTTCCTATGGCAGCGGTGATAGGAGCGATTTTCCTGCTCTGCTGTGACCTATTTGCTAAAAATGCTTTCTATCCGAAGGACTTACCGATAGGTATCCTTACATCACTTATAGGAGGGCCGTTCTTCCTTTGGATGCTGATGGATAAGAATTACTCATTTAAAACAGGAAAATAATGGAGAAGCTGAGAGTAGAAAATTTGAATTTTAAAGTAGGTAAAGTTGAAATCCTAAAAGATGTATCACTCAGCGTAAAGGAAAACTCTTTCGTAGGGGTGATAGGGCATAATGGTTCAGGGAAATCAACAATGCTGAAAACTATATATGGAGTAAATAAGCCCACAGGCGGTAAAATCTTTTTTGATGAACATGATTTGTTCCAACTGTCAGGAAGAGAAAGAGCGAAAAAAATAGCAGTTTTGGCTCAGGAATCTGGCGGTCAGTTTGATTTTAGCGTTCAGCAGGTGGTAGAAATGGGAAGGTATCCTCATAAAGATACGCTAGAAAACTATTCTAAAGAAGACCTAGAAAAAGTAGATAAAGTACTGCACGAAATGAAACTAGAGGACTATAGAGACCGTAGTTTTAATACGCTTTCGGGAGGGGAGAAACAAAGGGTTCTGATAGCGAGGCTTCTGGTGCAGGAGAGTAAATTCATTATCCTAGATGAGCCTACGAACCACTTGGATATCGGGCATCAGATAGAGATTATGAATATCATTAAGAATATGGGAGTTACAGTTCTTTCGGCAATTCACGATATGAATATCGCATCTATATACTGCGATGAGCTGGTTGCGATGAAAAAAGGAGAAGTCCTATTGCAGGGGGCTACAGATGAGGTGCTTACGCCAGAGCTGTTAAAGGAATTATTTGATGTGGAATCAGAAATACATAATATCAACGGACGCAGACATATAATATACAATCCATAGAGTACTAGTTTAAATCAATAATAACTTTAAAAATTATCAAAAAATGGTTAGAAAGATTCTAAGCACAGGTTTCGTATTGGCTTCTATCGGCCTATATGCGCAAGCTGTAATTACAGGGGAAGTGCATGATACCTCAGGAAATGCTATTCCGAATGTGAAGGTAAGTTTTGAGGGGTCTACTACAGAAACAGTTACTGATGGTAATGGTAAGTTTACCATCAATATACCATCCTCAAAAGGAACACTGACTTTCTCAGCAGAAAATTTTCATCCATTCAGCAGAAGTGTAGGAGCGAATACTCCTGTAGTCTATGTGGTGATGAAGGAGGGTTCTAAAGAAATACCAGAAGTGGTGATTTCTACACAGAAAAAATTAGAAGTTAATAAACTAAATATTAAAAACCTAGATGCTCCAATGACTGTAAATGTGCTCAACCGTGCAGTATTACAGAAATGGAATATTAACAATATAGAGGAGGCTTCTAAGATGGTTGCTGGGGTAAATCCAGTGAAGCAGTATGCTGGTTTCCAGTTCTTTAACATTAGAGGGTTTGATAACTTTGTGGTTCTATATGATGGAATCAGAGATGAAAGACATACCATCACTCAGAGTGCTCCTGTTGCCAGCTTTGCCAATGTGGAGAGAGTAGAGTTCTTGAAAGGGCCTTCTGGTGATATGTTTGGACACTCTGCATTGGGTGGGATTATTAACATTATTAGAAAAAAGCCAACTTACACGACTCAGGGTGAAGCGAAATTCACTATCGGAAGCTACAATACATATAATGTAGAAATGGGAGTAGGAGGACCTATTTCTAACAAGTTGAGATACCGTGTAGATGCAGGGCTGATGAATACAGATGGCTTTAAAGGGATAAAGGAAAAGAATTTCAACTCTTCCCTCATGCTACAATATACGCCAGACCACCAAAACACATTGGAGTTCTTTGCACAGTATAATAATGACTACTATGGGGCAGATATTGGTGTTCCTGCAACAAATGACGGAAAACCTTACGACTGGATAAATCCTATGATAAACTTATCTGATACTCGTGATCGTCTAAAAAACGAGAAAAAGGAATTTTATTTGAAATACAAACATAGATTTGATTTCGGAGGAGCTCTTGACTATAAGCTTTCCTATTTTGATGATTCAATAGATTATTTGGCGGAAGAGGTTCTTTTTGTGGATAAAGCTACAAATACTTTATCTAGAAGAAATGGTCCAACTTTCTTTAATCATGTTACAAGACCATTGATGAATCAGCTTGATTTTAGTTTTGGATTTAAAACATGGGACTTTAAGCATAAAATGATTGTAGGGAATACTTTCTCTTATTTGGATAGAAAAACTAGGAAAGGAACTGTTGCAGAGGGGACAAGTGGTCAGAATATTCCTATCGTATCGCCTATTCTTGGGATGGGAGAGAGAAGAGTGGATATAGATAGGGTGGTTTCTATGAAAGAAGTGGTTACAGGATTTTATCTTCAAGATTGGATAGAATTTGCAGATAGATTTAAAGTTTTACTTGGTGGAAGATATGATTATTTTGATGGAATGTATGATGGGGAAAGATTAATAACAGCACAGCCAAACCCTAATAAAGGATTTTATCACAACTTCACTTATAGAGCTGCGCTTTCATTCCAGCCAATTAAGGATTTCATGACTATTTATGCATCTTCTTCTAGTTTCTTCAAACCTACTCGTTCTCATGACCATAGAACAGGAAAACTCTTTAAACCAGAAGAAGGAATCCAGATGGAAGGGGGAATTAAATTAGAAAAGAAAGACAGGCTAAATGTTACCATTTCAGGATTTTACATAGAGAAGAAAAACCTTCTTGTGGGGCACTATGTGATAAACCAAGTAGGAAAAGCGTATTCTAGAGGTTTTGAAGTAGATGCAGATGCAGAAATCTTCAAAGGGCTTTACGCTAAAGTAGGTTATGCATTTACTGATGCGTTCCTAGGAATGCAGGAGCCAGAGCCAGGAAAAGCGGACCTATCCCACAACAAAACTCCATGGACGCCTAAACACTCTTTCAATGCATGGGCAAACTATGAGCCTCGTACATTTATGAAAGGCTTTGGGGTTGGTTTAGGAGTGTTCTATACTGATAAAACATATAGAACTGAGAAGAATGACCAAATTCTTCCTGCATACACTCTACTAAATGGTGTAATCTATTATCAGGCGAAGAATAACATCAGAATAGGGCTGAATGTAGAAAATATTTTGAACAAAACATATTACAACAATGCTCTTTCTAGCAATGATTTGTATTCTAATGATTCTGCGGATGAGCCATATCAGGCTACTTTCCAGATTAACCCAGGTAGAAATAGAAATTATAAACTGACGATATCATATTCATTTTAATAACTAATTTTTATCTAGAAACAGACTATTTTTCGGAATAGTCTGTTTTTTTAATTGTACATCGTGATACAAAATAGAGTCATATTAGCGTTATTCAAAGGAAAAACCTTTATCTTTGTCAAAAATTAAAATATATGGAGAAGGGAAATCAAATTTCACTTTGGGAATTGCTCTTTAGCGGACAGATGGTTACTAGTTTTTTTGTGGTGGCTATGTTTGTCCTTGCAGTGGTCGTTTTGTATTCGTTTTTTGAGAAATATCTATCACTAAAATCGATGGATACAGAAGAAGATGATTTTTTGGATAATATAGCAGACTGTCTGTATGACCACCGCCTTGATTCTGCAAAGGATTTATGCAAAAGAATTTCTTCTCCAGAAGCCAGAATCATAAGAAAAGGATTAGAAAAAATAGACAAATCTTCGCTGGAGATGTTTGTCACAATAGTCAATCAGAGAGAAACAGAAATCATCCAACTGCGAAAAAACCTGTTTAAATTCAGTCTTTGGGCGAGGGTGGTTTTGTTCTTGGGAGTTCTAGGAACGGGTATTTCTATCATTTTCTTTTTTTCAGAAGGTTTTTCAGATTTGTCTGATGAGCGTTTTTATACTTCGTTTTTCCCAGTGAGCATCGGAGCTATGTTAGGAGGACTTATTTATATATTTAAATTGATTTTAGGTTCACTGACATATAGAATAGAATTGTCACTGAAAATGGGAGAAAATAAATTTCTGGAAATCATAGAAGAAATCAAAAACATGAATTAAGATGAACAAGGTAAAAAGCATAGGATTGACAGCAGTTATCAGCATTCTATTTGTAGGAGTGCTGCACATTATCCCTATAAATAAAAAACAAAGAGAAAAAGATGAATTGACCAAAAATGTTTCGATAGAAGAGGATTTAGAATTCCGAGATTCTTTGGCTCAAAACATTTCATTGGATCTGCCTATGGTGGATGAAGTGCAAAATGTACAGCCACTTCCACCTCAGCCTTCGGAAGCTCCTAAAAAACAGGAAGTTCCTATAGAAAAGCCAGCTGAACCCGTGAAAGAAGAAGTGGCTGCATCAAAAGAACCAGCGACTAATGAAGAAGTAAAAAAAGAAGAGCCTAAGAAAAAAGAAACAAAAAAGGAAATCGCTGATGCAAAAACAGCCAAGACAAAAGAAGCCAACGCTAAAAAAGAGGCTGAAGCCAAAAAAGAAGTCGTAAAGGAAAGCAAAATAGGCGTTGATAGGAAATTGATTTCAGGAATTCCAGGAACTAATAATTATAAAGGAAAACTTCCTGCCCATAGCGTGAAAGAAAAAGGCTCTATCACGATTTCTTATGTAGTAGATGCGAATGGAAGGGTGATTTCTGCCCAAAGAGTGGGAGGGCTGAGGTCTCGTAATGCGATAAATAACGCCATCACAATGGTCAAAAAACATGTGAAAGCTGAAAAAGGAAAAACACAATCCACAGGAACATATACGATTGAATTTAAATAAGCAATGAAAATTGCTTATTTCTTTATTGTAATTTTAAAAAGTAGAATCTTTGTTTTGGCTGGGAACGAAAATTGCTTATCAGAATTTAGAGATACCTTTTTATAGGAAAGCGTATTTTTTCTATGAAAGTTTCATATTGAATCAAAAAAACAAAATAGAGTTGTTTTTCTTTTTTGCATATTGATAGAATATATTGGAATGATAAATTTATTGCAGACACTAATATTATCTACACATTCAAACATAATTTAAAATTAGAACTTCATTTTAATACGAATGATGAAGAACAGATTTATTATTCCACTATATTTTTCTGTGCAGCCAATCTATTTATGAAATAAAATACATTCTTTATACTTATATATTATGCTGACAAAAATTATTTTCATCAAATTTTAGAAAATAATTCCTGCAAATTTTGAAACAAAAACTATTCATCATCTCATTTTAGAGCCGAATTTATTGCAATTATATTTTATTTTGCTCCCAAAATCTATTCTAAAAGGAACGAAATAACCAATAAAAAATAAGTTTTTTAAATTAAAGCTAAATCAACCTTAACTTTTTCATATTATAAATCAGCGGGTTATTTGAATTATTGCAAAAAACTTTCAAAAGAACTTGTTTAGTAATATTAAGTTTTCTATTTTTGCAATCTGAATCATCCACAGAGGGGTGTTCATGAGAGTAGAAGTTTTTTTTAGTTGAAAATGAGTGATTCAAAAAAACATTTTAAAAAAAGTTTAAAAAAATTTTGTCAGTTCAAAAAAACTTTATACTTTTGCA